>NZ_QKNW01000001.1:1225530-1838295 GCF_009663395.1 Halosegnis longus
GGGCCCATCGTCTGAGCGTTGCGGTGGCGGGCCACGGCGGTTGTACGGTCCACCCGCTACCGACCGGTGGACCGTCTGTTCGCCACTTCCGCGGTCGATAGACTCAACGGCGACGGTGCCGTCGGCTGGGTATGGAGTGGGCTCGACTGCGAAGCGTCTGGAAGCGGACGCTCTCGCTGTCTGCGCCCATCGCGGCCGAGACCGTCGTCCGGACGGCGATGCGCACGACCGACGTACTCGTCACGGCGCTGTTTTCGCCTGCGGCCGTCGTCGCCGTCACGCTGGGTGACCTCTACGCCCGGTTCCCGCTGCGTATCGGTCTCGGACTCGGCGGCGGTGCGATTGCACTCTCCTCGCAGGACACGGGAGCCGGTGAGACAGCCAGCCGCGACGAGGCCATCACGCAGGCGCTGCTCATCGGGTTCCTCGTCGGACTCCCCTTCGCCGTCGGTGCACTCCTGTTTGCAGAGCCCGCCATCCGGCTGTTCGACCCGAGCGCAGAGGCGGTCCGACTCGGCGCGACGTATCTGGGCATCGTCCTCGTCACCGCCCCCGCCCGGCTCGTCACCCTCGTCGCGGCGCGCTCGCTCCAGGGGACCGGCGACACCCGCACCCCGATGTACATCAACATCTTCGTGAATCTCATCAACATCGTCGGCTCCGTCGTGCTCGGGCTCGGCCTGTTCGGCGCGCCCGACCTCCGGGTGGCCGGCGTCGGCTACGCCACCGCTACTGCCAACGTCACCGCCGCGACCCTGTTTCTCGGGGCGCTCGCCTCCGCCCGCACCGCACCGACCTTCGTCCGCCCGCGCAGTTTCACCGTCACGAAACAGCTGTTGCAGGTGTCGGTCCCCCGGACGCTGGAGGGACTCATCTCCGAAGCGGCGCAGTTCCCGTTCAACGCCCTGCTGCTCTCGTTTCCCGCCGGGGACTCGGTCACCGCCGGCTTCCAGATTGCGCGTCGGCTCTACCAGCAGGTGACCGCGCCGATTTCGCGCAGCTTCAACGTCGCGGCGTCCGTCCTCGTCGGGCAGGCGCTCGGTGAGGGTGACGCCGACCGCGCCCACTTCGAGGGCCGGGCCGTGGCCGGCCTCAGCGTCGCGCTCGTCGGACTGCTCGGTCTCGCGCTCGCGCTCGCGGCACCGTTCGCCGTCGGCGTCTTCGCGAGCGACCCCGTGGTCGTCGAGTACGGCGTCGCCTTCGCGCGCGTCTACGGACTCGCCGGCGTGGCACTCGCGGCCTTCTCGGCGCTGTCGGGTGGACTACAGGGCGCAAGCGAGACGCGAATCCCCCTTCTCGCCCGGACGACCGCCCGGTTCGGCCTGTTCGTCGGGCTCTCGTGGCTGCTCGCGCTCACGCTCGGCTACGGTCCCGTCGGCGTCTACGTCGGGATGGGACTGTCGTATCTGTGGATGGCACTCGTCGTCTGGTGGGGCTTCGAGCGGACGGCGTGGGCACCCCGCGCCGCCGAGATGATGTCCGAGCGTGCAGAAAGCGTCTAGCGCTCTTCGAGCGGGACGAACTCGCGGTCCTTCTCGCCGGTGTAGCGAGCGCGCGGACGGATGAGTCGGTTTTCCGCCTGGTACTCCAGCGTGTGGCCGACCCAGCCGCCGGCGCGGGCCATCGCGAAGATGGGCGTGAACATGTCGACCGGGATTCCGAGCTGGTAGTAGACGGTGCCGGAGTAGAAGTCGACGTTCGGCGCGATGCCCTTCGAGACGAGTCCCTGCTCCTCGAAGTGCTGTTCGATGGCGTCGGCCAGCTCGTACCAGTTGGTCCCCTCGGCCGTCGCGTTCAGCTCCTCGGACTTCTTCTCTAGGATGACCGCACGCGGGTCCTTCACGCCGTAGACGCGGTGGCCCATGCCGGGGACGCGCCAGTCTTCCTGCTCGCCCTTCTTCTCGACGTACTCGACGGGGTCGGCACCCTGCTCGTCGATGTCGAGCAGCATCTCCATCACGTCCTGATTTGCCCCGCCGTGGAGCGGCCCGGAGAGCGCGCCGATGCCGCCGGTCACGGCCGAGTACATGTCGGCCATCGTGGAGCCGATGACCATCGAGGTGAACGTGGAGGCGTTCAGCCCGTGGTCGGCGTGAAGCGTGAGCGCCTGGTCGAACGTCTCCTCTGCCACCTCGTCCGGCTCCTCGCCGGTGAGCATGTAGAGGAAGTTCGCGGCGTAGCCGAGTTCGGGGTCCGGGTCGACCGGCTCCTCGCCGCGTCGGTAGCGGTCGAACGCCGCTAGCACGGTCGGAATCTTCGCCGTCAGCCGGCGACCCTTCCGGCGCGAGGCGGCCTGGTCCGCGGCCGGCACGTCGGCCTCGTCGTCTTCTGCGGAGAGATACGAGACGAGCGTCCGGAGCGCGGCCATCGGCTCTTCGTCGGCCGCCGCGAGCGCCTCTGCGGTCTCGAGGACGGCGTCTTCGACGCCCCGCTCCTCGGCGATGGAGTCAGCGAAGGCCGCGAGTTCGGATTCGGTCGGTAGCTCGCCGTTCCAGAGCAGATACAGCACCTCCTCGAAGCTCGCTTCCGTCGCGAGGTCTTCGATGGCGTAGCCGCAGTAGACCAGCTTTCCGGCGTCCCCGTCGATGAAACTGAGTTCCGACTCCGCGACGAGCACACCTTCGAGCCCCTTCCTGAGTTCGTCTGACATACCCCGGATTCTGAGGGCGCTACAAAAAGGATTGTCGTTCAGGCACATCCATGACAGTCCGGGACGGACGCTTTTGTCATCTCCCGGCGAAGGCGGGGTATGCCACAGGAAGTCGAGTACGAACCGGTCAGCGTGAAGGAGCTACTGGCGGAGATGAAAGACACCGCCGAACTGCTCATCGACCTCTCGTACTCCGCCATCCTGTTGCGGTCGAACGCCGTCGCCGAGGAGGTGCTGGAACTCGAATCCCGGATGGACGTGCTCCAGCTTCGCGCCCGGATGAGCCTGCTGATGGCCGCACGCAGCCCCGACGACGCCGAAGCGCTCGCCCCCGTCCTCGGTATCGTCGGCGCGGCCGAGAAGGTGTCCGACGCCGCGGGCGACATCGCGAAGGTCATCCTCGAGGACGTGGGGCTGCCGGAGGCGATGCGCGCCGCGCTCCCCGAGTCGGTCGAGACGCTGGTTCGCACGGAAATCAGCGCCGACTCCCCGCTCGTGGGGCAGTCGCTCGGCGAGTCGAACCTGGAGACCGAGACGGGCGTGCGCGTCATCGCCGTCCGGCGAGCGGGCGACTGGCTCACCGACCCCGACGCCGAGACAGTGCTTCGGGGTGGCGACGTGGCGCTGCTCCGCGGGCCCGAACTCGGCATCACGGGCGTCTACGAGAAGCTCTCGGGCCAACAGTACGAGCCGCCCGAACCGCCGGCCGAATCGTCCGCCGACCTCGAACGCGCGATGGACTCCGTCGTCCTCATGAAAGACGTGTCCGAACTGGCCGTCGACTTGGCGTACGGTGCGGTGTTGTTCGACGACGACGCGCTCGCCGAGGAGGTGCTCGACTTGGAAGCCGAGGTGGACGCGCTCCAGTCGCGGTTCGAGGCGTGGACCCTGCAGGCGGCCGCCGAGGTCGACGACCCGGTCTCGCTGCGCGGACTGGTCCACCTCGCGGCCGCGACGGAGGTCATCTCCGACGCGGCGCTCGAAATCAGCGAGGGCGTGCTCCGGGGGTTGGACAGTCACCCGGTCATCCGCGAGGCCGTGCTCGAATCCGACGAAATCATCGCCCGCTACGTGGTCGGCGAGGGAAGCCCGCTCGCGGGTCGCACCCTCGGTGAGGTGGCCGTCAAGACCGAAACCGGGATGCGCGTCATCGCCGTCAGACGGGGCGACGAGTCGCGTGCGCCGACCGGCAAGCAGACCGGTTGGGTCGTCTCGCCCGGCCCGGAGACGAAACTCGACGCCGGCGACGTACTCATCGCGAAGGGGACGCGGACCGGGGCCGAGCGGATGGTCGAGCTAACCGCGTAGCTACTCCGCGCGCGCGAGCCGAATCGCCGAGCCGAGCGTGAAGATGGCCGCGAGCAGCAAGCCGAGTCCGACCGCGAGCACGAAGCCGAGCGCGAGATACGCCGCGTCGGGACGCGGGCCGTCGGCTCCGACGATGGTGCCGTGCGTGAACACGGCGGCGACGAGGATGCTGATAGCGAAGCCGATGGCCGCGTTCCGGCGGACGTGGAGGGCGGCGATGAACCGCGCGACGCCCGGACGGTCCGGGGCCTCCGGCTGGTCTGTCTCGCTCACACCTCCCGTACGCTTGTCGTCGGCAAAGCCGTTGTGCCGTCAGGTCGTGCGGAAGGCGCGGTCGCCCGCGTCACCGAGTCCGGGCACGATGAAGCCGTCCTCGTCGAGCCGCTCGTCGATAGCGACGGTCAACAGGTCCGTCTCCGGGAACGCCTCGTTGACGCGGACGAGTCCCGGCGGGCCGGCCACGGCCGAGAGCACGAGCGTGCGCTCCGGGTTCGCGTCCTCGAGCACGTGGTCGAGTACCGTCACCATCGTGGAGCCGGTCGCGAGCATCGGGTCGGCGATGATGACCGTGTCGTCCTCGGAGATGTCGGGCAGCTTCACGTAGTCGACGGTGATGGGGAACTCGCCGTCCTCGTTCATGCCCGCCTCCTCGTCGCGGCCCGCCGAGATGACGCCCTGCTTCGCGCGGGGGAACGCCTTCAGTAAGCCTTCGACGAACGGCGTCGCGGCCCGGAGGACGTTGATGATGACCACGTCGTCGAGTCCCTTCACGCGCTCGCCGGTCGTCTCGGAAAGCGGCGTGGTGATGGAGACGAACTCCGTCTCCATCGCGCCGTCGATGATTTCGTAGCCACAGATGCGACCCAACTTTACGAGCCCCTTGCGGAAGCCCACCTGTTCCGTCTCGACGGAGCGAAGCCGCGAGAGCGTGTGTTTCGCGAGCGCGTGGCCGACGACGTATGCGTCGTCGCGGTCCTCGATTGGCATACACGAAGGCCCAACGCCCGAGCGGATAAATTCCTCCGTTTATTGTCGCAACACGACCAGATACGTTAAGACGGTGATGACGGCGGTCGCGGTGACGAAGTTCTGGGTCGTCAGCTGTGCGATGTCGGCGAACTCCAACCCCCACAGGACGACGTAGCTGAACACGGCAGACAGGAGCACGTCAAGCACGAGCAACACGCGAATGTCCCCATCACTGGCCATTGGTTGTCACTCCCCGCTGGTCCACTTAGTTCCCTCGCCCGACACCACACTGATGAATCCCCCCAGCGTACGCCGGCTATGCGCGAGGTCTCCGTCAGCCGGTTCGTCCCCGCTCCCCCCGAGGAAGTCGAGCGGCTGCTCACGCCGGCCCGACTCATCGAAGCCGAGGGGAGTTTCACCGTCCGCGACACGACCGAACGCGACGGCCAGACGGTCGTCACGGCCGGCCGCGCCGGACTCGAACTCACCTTCGTCTTCGAGGCCGGCGAGCGCCGTCTCAGCTACGAGCAGGTGCGCGGCCCGCTCGCACACCTCGCAACGACGGTCTCCTACGAGCCGGACGACGAAGGGACGACGCTCACGCTCGACTCCACTGTCGCCACCGGCGGTCCCGGCATCGTCGACAGAGTCGCCGCGTGGAAACGCAAGGGCGAACTCAAACGCGCCATCGCGACGCTCACGCGCGAACTCTGAGCCGCGCCAGAACTATGTGTCCGTGTACCACACATGGGGTATGGGACTGTTGAGCACGGCCAAGGAGGTCCTCGAAGCGTCCACCCAGTCACCGAACCGCGGGGAGTCGAGCGAGGAGGTCTCCGACGGCTCCTACTGGTGTTACGACTGCAGCGAGCGCATCCGTGACGTCGACCACGACGGTGAGGAGACGCCGGCGTGTCCGTCGTGTGGCGACGACATGGAGTTCGAGCGGAGCGCCTCGACGACGGGGTGTGCCTGCTAGAAGTCGTACGTCGCGTCCACCGGAAACCGATTTTCGTACTCGCCGTCGGCGTCGACGAGACACGCCTCGAACGACTCTCGTATCTGTGTTTCGTCCATCTCGCGGCCGATGACGACGAGCTCGGTTCGACGGTCGCCGTGGTCGCCCCACGCGAGGTCCGGGTGCATCCGGCGTTGCATCTCCTGTCTGGTCTCCGACATCGCGGCCACCCACTGCTCGCCGGGGGTGAGCCGCGCCGACGGGCCGGCCTGACTGAACTGATGGCGGTGCTCGTCGTTGCCGGCGACCCACACCTGTCCTTTCGACCGGACGACCGACTCGGGCAGCGAGTCGACGAACGCCTCGAACGCCTCGCCGTCGACGGGTCGCTCGGCCCGGATGACGAAGGAGTCGATGCCGTACTCCGACTGGGGCGAGTGGTCGTGATCGTGATCTGCGTGTTCTGCCGCCCGCTGCCACGCCGCCGTCTCGCTGGTCGTCTCGAGGTCGAACAGCCCGGTGGCGAGTATCTCGCCGGGGTCGACGGCCCCCTCCTCCGTTCGGACGATGCGGGCTTCGGGGTTCAGCGATTCGAGCAGCGTCTCCGTCTCGCCGAGCGTCTGTTCGTCCACGAGGTCGCACTTGTTGAGGAGGATGACGTTCGCACACTCCACCTGACCGACGAGCAGGTCAGAGAGCGGCCGGCGGTCGGTCTTCCGGTCGGCCTGGCCGGTCCGGGTGCGGCGCACGTCCTCGACGGCGGCCGTCTCGTCTGAGCTGAGGGTCTCGCGGAACGTCTCGGCGTTGACCACCGTCGCGAGCGTGTCGAGGTCATACGGGGCCGACGCCGCGCCGGTGGTGAACAGCCGCGCGACGGGGGCCGGCTCGGAGATGCCCGACGACTCCACGACCAGCGCCTCGAACTCGCGTTCGCGTGCCAGCCGGCTCACCTCGACCTCGAGGTCGTCTCGCAGGTCACAGCAGATACAGCCGTTGGACAGCTCCGCGACCCCGTCTTCCTGATTTTCGACCAACTGCGCGTCGACGTTCACCTCGCCCATGTCGTTGACGAGGACGGCGATTTCGCGCCCGCCGGCGTTTTCGAGCAGGTGATTCAGCGTCGTGGTCTTGCCCGCGCCCAACGCACCGCTGAGTATCGTTACCGGTATCCCGTCCATGGGTGGCGTTCGACACGGGGGCACTTAGCAACCACGCGGGTCAGGGTTAAGTCGTCGTACCCGAGTCGTTGTGACATGGATATCGAGACGCGTATCAGGCAGTTCCGCGAGTGGCTCGAAGCGTGGGCCCGCGGGCTCTACCACGGGATGGTGTCACACCCGGCGTACGAACTCATCGAGAAGGAGGCCGAAGATCAAGAGGACGCCTTCCTGCTCGCGTGTTTCCCCGACGCCTTCGGCATCCCGAGTCCGGTCTCCTACTACACGGCCGAACTGCTCCCGTATCTCGCCGAGGAGTTCGCCCAGTGGGAGCGCCGGATGTGGGACCGCGAGTCGGTGCTCGAACGCAAAGGCCAGCAGTACCACTTCTGATGGCACGGTTCACATTCTTCGGCGGGAAGGGCGGCGTCGGCAAGACCTCGATGTCGGCCGCCTTCGCACACAAGCGCGCCCGCGCCGGCGAGGACGTACTCATCGTCTCCACCGACCCGGCCCACTCGACGGCCGACGTGTTCGACCAGCCCTTCGGCGACGAACCGACTCCCGTCGACGGCTACGACTCGCTCGACGCCATCGAAATCGACCCCGAACAGGAGGTGACCGACCACCTGATGGAGACGAAACGCGCGCTCGGCGACCAGGTCAGCGCCGGCATCGTCAACGAAATCGACCGCCAGATCGAACTCGCACACCAGACCCCCGGCGCACACGAGTCGGCGCTGTTCGACCGATTCATCGAACTCATGCGCGAGGCCGACCACGACCGCGTCGTCTTCGACACCTCCCCGACGGGCGGGACCCTCCGGCTCCTCTCGCTCCCGGAGTATCTCGGCAGCTGGATCGACCGGCTCGTCGAGAAGCGAGAAGCGAGTATCGACCTCTACGAGAAGGCGGCAATCGGGAGCCGAGAGCCGCGCCGGACCAGCCTGGGCGACCCGATTCTCGCCCGCCTGCGCGACCGGAAAGAGCGGTTCGAGTTCGCCCGCGAAACACTGCGCGAGGACGCTTCCTTCGTCCTCGTGGCGAACCCCGACGCCCTGTCCGTCCGCGAGAGCGAGCGAGCCATCGAGAGTCTCCGCGAGCGCGACCTCCCGGTCGAGGGCATCATCGTGAACCGGCTCACGCCCGCACCCGACGACGACGAGAACGGCCGAGGGGCGAAGTTCCTCAGACAGCGCATCGAGACCGAACAGAAGCGACTCGCCGAACTCCGCGGATTCGAGCCGCCGATTGTCGCCGAAATCGAGACCCGCGTCTCCGAGGTGAAGGGGTCGTTCCTCGACGAGGTGGCGAGCGAACTGGCGTTCGAGCAGACGGTATAGGCTTTCTGTTCGGCTCGGATATGTATTTCACACTACAAACGGGCGCTGTCCCCCGGTTTTCGATGTGTCTGTTACTGTACCTCAAAGCCGAAGGTTTATGTTGTGCATTTCCATGATATACGGTAGCCCATGGTACAAATTGCCGTACTGGTCGTTGCCAGTCTGATAACGTTCTCGGTGGGATATCTCGGCTACTCCAGATATCTCGCTCAGTTCGTCGAACTCGACGACGAACAGGAGACGCCCGCACACAAGTACGAGGACGGACAGGAGTACGTCCCCTCGAAGAAACCAGTGCTGTTGGGACACCACTACTCCAGCATCGCCGGGGGCGCACCCATCGTCGGTCCGATTACGGCGGGTGCAGCCTTCGGGTGGCTCCCCGCAATTCTCTGGATTGCCATCGGGAACCCGCTGCTCGGGGCCGCACACGACTTCATGGCGCTCTCCTCGAGTGTGCGCCACGACGGCAAGTCGATTGGCTCCATCATCGGGGAGTACGTCGGCGACCGCGGGAAGGACATGCTCCTGTGGTTCGCGTTCCTGACCATCATCCTCGTCATCGCGGTGTTCGCGTTCGTGGTCGCAATCGTGTTCAACGCGTTCCCGTCGGCGGCGACCGCGAGCTTCATCTATCTCGCGCTCGCCGTCGTGTTCGGCGTCTACTTGTACCAGCTGAATCTCCCGTTCCTGCCGGGAGCCGTCGCGTTCGTCGCGATGGTGTTCGGCGGGGTCTGGGTGGGACTTCAGTACCCGATTGCGCTCGTCGGCACGGAGTCGACCGCCGCAGACACCATCGTCCTGCTCGGACAGGCCTCGGCGTGGGACTGGCTCCCGCTCGCAGGCAGTGGTGTCAACGTCGCGGCGTGGGTGCCGGTCGTCGTCCTCTACGGCTTCATCGCGAGCGTGCTCCCGGTGTGGGTGCTGCTCCAGCCGCGTGACTTCCTCACGTCGAGTCTCCTCTACACCGGTGTCGGGGGGATGCTGCTCGGCGCGATTCTCGCACCCGTCCTCGGTTTCACCGCGGTCGACGTGTCGGTCCTCGGTAACACACAGACGATTACCTCACTCGAAACCAGCTACCCGGCGTTCCGTGGCTTGACGAGTTCACTCGGGCCGATCTTCCCGTTCCTGTTCGTCACCATCGCCTGCGGGACCATCTCAGGGTTCCACGCGCTCGTCTCCTCGGGGACGACCGCAAAGCAGCTGGACAAGGAGTCGGACGCTCGCGACATCGGTTACGGTGCGATGCTCGGTGAAGGCCTGCTCGCGACGACCGCGGTCGGTGCCTTCGCCGTCATCGGCTTCACCGACTTCTCTGCCGGTGCGGCCGGCGCACTCGCGAACTTCCCGGCCGGCGGGGCAGCGATGTTGTCGATGTTCGGCCTGCCGGTCGCGGCCGGCTCGGCGTTCATCGGGCTGGTCTTCGTCAGCTTCCTGTTGACCTCGACGGATACGGCCGTGCGACTGGGTCGATACATGATGGAAGAAATCGTCGAAGTGCCGGAGACGCGAACGCAGGAGCTGGCGGTGAACCGGTACGTCACCTCCGGCGTGCTGCTTTGTCTCCCGGCGTACCTGCTCGTCGGCTCTGGCGCGTGGGAGAGTCTGTGGCCGCTCTTCGGTGCGGCGAACCAGACGCTCGCCGCGCTGGCACTGCTGGCCGCGACGCTGTGGCTCGCCAACTGGAACGACTCCAAGCAGCTCCTCTCGACCGGTCTCCCGATGGTGCTGATGATCGGCGTCACGATGACGGCGCTGCTCACCCTCGGGCTGTACCGCAACCCGCTGGCGACGCTGGACGCGATTCAGAACCTCGGGGCCACCGGCGAGAACGCGTCGACGATATTCGACGTCATCTCGTACGGGCTCCAGAGCGTCCTCGCGTTAGTGCTCGCCGGACTCGCCGGCTCGCTCGCCTACATGGGATACAAGAACATCAACCGCGTCCGTGACAGCTACACCGGCGCGCCCGCCGACGACTGACGACCCGGTCTTTTATTTTCGCGTCAACAGCCCGCGAATCCGCTCGATGAGCCGCGGCTCCGGGTCCGGGTCGGAGTCCGCCCACGGCGCGAACGCCCGCCACACGTCCGCCTCCTCGCTTGCGACGTAGGCGTCTTCCTCGGGCGCGACGACGACCAGATTCACCTCGTAGTGGCCGTTGTAGCCGTACCGGAGCAGCGTCCGGTCGCGGAACTGGTGGACGAACTCACGAACCGGCTCGGGTACCGCCGGCACGACGAACACGAACGTGAAGTCCGTGCTCCGGTGTGTCTCGTCGGCCGTAATCCAGTCGCCCGTCTCCGCGAGCTCGTGGCCCAACTCGACTGCCGACTCGATATCGCCGACCGACACCGACTCGCGCCGGGTGGCAAACAGGTGTTCGTTGACGTTCTGGTTGGCGTAGTTGATTGACTCGTGGAGGAACTGCTTGCGGCTCTGGATACGGAGTCGGCCGTACAACTCGAACCGCTGGCCGCCGGCCCGCTTGTCGCGGTCGAGGTCGTAGTTGTAGACGAGTCGGGCAGCGACGTCGTCGAGATACTCGTCGTCGAACGTCGGCCGCTCTGGCTCGTCGCTCATGTGTCGTCGTACGGGTGAACGTCGTCGACGGCGGGCGCGCCGACGACGAAGGCGGTCGTCGCCTCGCCGTCCTTGGGGACGAAGGCGAACTGCGGGCTCTCCGGCTCACAGACGAACGCGTCGCCGGCGGGGACGGCGAACTCGCCCTCGGGCGTCTCGACGTGAAGCTCCCCCTCGGTGACGTAGAACACCTCCTCCTGTTCGTCGTGGTAGTGGTACGCCAGCGGAATCTCCTCGCCGGGCGCGACCTCGTACACGTGTGCCGCCAGCCGTTCAAGTCCCACCGCGCCACTGATAGAGCGTTGCGTGGACGGGCGGTCCGGTTCGGGGTCGAGTTCGCCGACGGCGACGTGGTGGTATCCCATACGCTCGCTGTGTGGTGCATGGTCAAAACACCCACGACAAGACCTAACTAACTGGAGGCGAATCATAGCGGCATGGGAGGAAAGAAGGTAGAATCGTGCGGTCGGTGCGCGATGAGCACGACGAGCGACCTGCTCGATGACCCAGCCGACCCGTACGAGGGGGGCATCGAGGTCGACGAACAGGACGCCCGGCGAGTGTCGCCGGCGGCGTGGCTCGAAGGCGTCAAGGACCGGCTCGACGCGTGGGCGACCCGCGTCACATACGGCCGGTAAGCGCGAAAGGTTATCTCTGCGGACCCTGTAACACTGATAATGGAGGAGAGTGTCGCTGGTTTCAAACAGCGCGGCACGTGGGGCGATATCGTCGAACACGGTGAGCGCGTGACGCGCGCGCTGCGAGAGCTTCTCGACGAGGACAACGACGCCTTGGAGGAGTGGAACGAGTGGCGACCCAAACAGCACGAACGGCTCGACGAGGACGTCAACGAGAAGACGGCACAGCAGGCGAGCGTTGGCGAGGGAGCCGGCGAGCGCGAAGGGGTCGGGCCCGACGAGGACGTGAAGGCCGCCGGCGACAAGCTGGCGGATTCATACGAGAAACTCGACGAGCCGGACGACGCGCTCGAACGGTGGCGCGAGTCAGTCGGCCACCTCGCGCGGGCGGCCGACTCGGCGGGCCGGAAGGCGCTGCGCAAGGTGGAGGGAGCAGTGTACAAGAACGTCATGACACAGATTGCGCCCTACTACTTCGACAACGGTCTCGTGAGCGCGAACGTCACGCGCCACGACAACGCCGACTACGCGCTCGAAATCAACATCAACGACGACGACCTGAAGATTCGGGTTTCGAACAAGCTGGCCGACTACGAGCAGTCGGTCGACCGCTGGCACGTCGACACCGAGAAGGTGACCGAGGTGGCCGAGGCCGCCGAGGGGGTCGAGACGCCGGAGGAACAGGCCACCGGCGACGAGGGCGTCACCGAGGGGCAGTCACACCCCACGACCAACTGAGCGTCTGACCGCCGCCAACACGACTACTAACAGCCCGGCACAGCCCGCCAGCAGCAGCCACCCCGCGCCGTAGCCGACGGTGTCCGCGAGATAGCCGAACGCCGGCGGGAAGAACAGCCCGCCGACGTTGATGGCGGTCTGGCCGCCGGCGCTCGCCGCCCCCACCTCCTCTCGGGGAACGAGCGCGGTGAGACAGGAGTAGTAGACGCCCGTGGAGCCGAGGATGGAGACGCCAAGCACCAACAGCGCCGCGAGCGCGACCGGCCGCGGTATCGCCCCGACACCGAGGAGGGTGAACGCACCCGTCGCGACGGCCGCCTGTCCGCCGGTGACGGTCGCCGCGGCCCGTGCCCCGCCGCCCAGTCGGTCGGCGAGCGACCCGGCACCGAGCCGGCCCGCGCTGCCGGCCGCCTGCACCGCCGCGAGGACGACGCCCGCCGCGACCGGCGAGAAATTCAGTAGCTCGTCGGCGTACAACAGGGTGTAGCCGACCGTCGTGAAGATGGTCGCGCCGACGAACAGGCCGGCGAGGACGACGAGCACGTACGCGCGATTCTGGCTGAACGCCCGCACGTCGGGGAGTGTCCACTCGCCGCTCCCGCTCGTCCCCTCGTAGCTGACCGCGAAGACCAGTGCGTACCCGCCCGCGAGCGCGGCAATCGCGCCGAAGCCCCACCGCCACGTCGCGACCGCGGCGACGCCGGCGACGAGTAACGAGGCTGCTCCCGACCCGGCGGTCACGCCGACCTGCTTGAGTCCCATCGCCGAACTGCCCTTCCCGGACGGCGCGCTCGACAGAATCGCGCGGTTCGAGGCGGGCATCCCCGGCGCGTACGAGACGCCCAAGAGGAAGGCCGCGGCGAACAACACGAGCGGCGTGGGGGCGAGTCCGATGAGCGCGGCCGAAACCGCCAGCCCGCCGACCGCGACCAGCATCACCCGTCGCTCGCCGAACCCGTCGACGGCCGCCCCGCTGGGAAAGAGGTTCAGCGTGTAGCCGAGCGTCGCCACCGCGGTCAACACGCCGATGAGCGTGCGCGAGAGCCCGAACTCACCCCGGAAGTACGTCGTCGCCGAGAAGAGCGCGTAGTAACACAGCGATACGGCCGCCTGCCAGCCGGCGACGACGGCGACGGTTCGCCAACTCCGGGTTGTCACTACGACACGTTCACGACACCCGCGTTAAAATCAAGCGACGGCGGCAGGCTACTCCTCGACCGCTTCGACCACGTCGCGCGCGAGCGCGTCGAAGCTTGCGCTCGCCGGCACCACGTCGACCCCGAAGCCGGCCTCGCGGGCGGCCTCGCGGGTCGGCTCGCCGATACAGCCGACGACCGCCTCGTCGAGTGCCGCGCGGACGGCCTCGCGGCTCGCGGTCTCGGCGGCCGCATCGAGGAAGAACTCCACCGTGAGCGGCGAGGTGAACGCGACGCCCGCGAGTTCGCCGTCGGCGGCCAACCGTGCGGAGCGCCCGCTCTCTGTGGGACGGGTCAGCCGGTACAGCGTCGTCTCGTGGACATACCCCCCGGCGTCGGTCAGCCCGTCGGGCAACACCTCGCTCCCGTGGTCGGAGCGGGCAATCTCGACGCGCTTCCCGTCTACCTCGTCCGTCAGCCGCTCGACCAGTCCGGCCGAGGAGAACTCTTCCGGGACGATATCGACCGTATAGCCCGTCTCGCGCAGGGCGTCGGCGGTGGTCGAGCCGATTGCACACAGCGTCGTCTCGGCCTGCCAGTCGTGGTCCGCGAGGATTCCGACGCCCGTCGTGGAGGTGACGACCGTGTAGTCGCCGTCCGTGCGCGCGACCGCCCCCGTCGCTTCCGTCGTCAACATCGGGTCCGCGACCGGCTCGACGCCCAGCTCCGCCAACAGCGCGCTCGCCGTCTCGATTCGCTCGCCGGCCGGCCGAAACACCGCAACTTTCGGTTTCATATCGTAGTATGTGGTTTACTGCTCGTACGGGCTGTCGAGAAACGCCCGCACCGTCTCGCGTGTCTTCGCCACGGGACCGATAACGGTCACCGCTGGGGGTTCGATACCTTCCGCGTCGCGCACGTCGACGATGGTGTCGAGGGTGCCGACCGCGACCCGCTGGTCGGGCCAGGTGCCTTCCTCGACGAGCGCGACCGGCGTCTCGGGGTCCATCCCTGCCTCCCGCAACACCGCGGTGTAGTCGGGCAGTTTGCCGACGCCCATGTAGACGACGATGGTGCCACCGGTCGCTGCAAGCGCCGGCCAGTCGACGGCCGATTCCTCCTTCGTCGGGTCCTCGTGGCCCGTGACGAAAGAAACGCTGGAGGTGTGGTCGCGGTGGGTGACCGGTATCCCGGCGACGCCCGGTCCCGCGACTCCTGCCGTCACGCCCGGTACGATCTCGAACTCGACGCCGTGGTCGGCGAGATACTCCATCTCTTCGCCGCCCCTGCCGAAGACGAACGGGTCACCGCCCTTCAGTCGGACGACGGTCTTCCCCTCCTTCGCGAGTTCGACCAGCCGCTCGTTCGTGTACTGCTGGGAGGTGCGTTCGCCGCCGGCGCGTTTGCCGACGTCTTCGGCCCGCTCGTCGTCGACGAGTTCGAGTGACGGCCCCGGAAGCTTGTCGTGGAGCACCACGTCGGCCTCCTGAAGCAGCCGGTACGCCTTCCGGGTGAGCAGCTCCGGGTCGCCCGGGCCGCTCCCGACGAGATACACCTTACTCATGGTTCTCGCGGGCCGTCTCGACCAGTTCGTCCGCGCCGCGGTCGATGAGTTCCTCCGCCAGCCGGACGGCACCGCGCCCGTGGGTCGCGATGGGGATGTCGCGGCTCGTCTGTATCGACTCGGTGCCGTCGACCGAGAGCACCCGCACCACGGTGTGGACGTACTGACCGCGAACGACGGCGTAGACGCCAATCGGGGCGATACAGCCGCCGTTCAGCTCTGCCAGAATCGTCCGCTCGACGGTCGTCTCCACCCGCGTCCGCGGGTGGTCGATATCGGTGAGGAGTTCGGCCATCTCGCCGTCGGGAGCGGTCACGGCAATCGCGCCCTGGCCCGCTGCGGGAACGAACGTCTCGGGGTCGAACCGCTCGAAGGGGACGTGGTGGAGCAGTCCGGAGCGTTCGAGTCCCGCCTCCGCCATCACCAGCGCGTCGTACTCGGTGTCGACATCGCGTTCGAGCGCCCGCTGTTCGATCGGCGAGAGACCTTCGAACCACTCGTCGACCGCGCCCTGTCCCAGTTCGCCGTTTTCCACCTTCTCGACCCGGCGCTCGTGTTCGCGCTGGAGCGACGGAGCGAGCAGCTTCTCGATGCGCGTGTCGACGTTGCCGCGAATCGGCTCCACGTTCACGTCGTCGCGCTGTGCGTTCAGCTGGGCGGTCCGTCGCAGACTCCCGGTGCCAATCGTCGCGCCCGCGGGCAGTTCCTCGAAGCTCGACCCGTCGGGCGTCACGAGCACGTCGCCCGCCGGTCCCCGTTCGAGGACGGCCCCGACGACGAGGTTCTCGGGAAACTCCGTCGGCATGTCCTTCATCGAGTGGACGGCCGCGTCGAGTTCCCCCGCGAGCACCTGCTCGTCGAGCGCGCGCACGAACGCGCCCGTCTTGCCGAGTCGGTGGAGCAGTTCGTCCTGAATCTGGTCGCCTTTGGTCTCCACCTCGACCAACTCGACCGACCGCCGCCGGTTCGAGAGCCGGTCTTTCACCGTCCCCGCCTGTCGTACCGCCAACTCGGAGCCGCGAGTGGCGAGCCGTATGTCCATACCCGGCATGGGTGGCCGACGCTCAAACCCCCTTCGGCTCTCGGACGATAAATCGCATGCCGCGATATCGAATACGTGGTATCGGCAAACGGCTGCCGTCTCGGTCGCTGTAACTGGGCGTCTCGGGCCGATTACCGCGTCTCGACGCCGGTGAACTCGAAGCGTGCGCCGCCGGTCGCGCTCTCGGTGGCGGTGAGCGACCAGCCGTGTGCCTCGGCGATGGAGTCGACGATGGCGAGCCCGAAACCGGTGCCGTCGTCGCTCGTCGAGAACCCCTGTTCGGTGACGCGCTCTCGCGACTGCTCGGGAATTCCGGGTCCGTCGTCGTCGACGCAGAAGCCGTCCGGGAGGGTGTCGACGGTGACGACCACGTCGGCGGCCGTGGTCGCCGCCACGGGAGCGCTTTTTGACCTGTGGCTCCTATCCGGCTCTATGACGCTCGAACTGTACGAACTGGAAGGCTGTCCGTACTGCGCGAAGGTAATCGACAAGCTGGACGAACTCGACTTGGAGTACGAGTCCCACATGGTGCCGCGCTCGCACGACGAGCGCACCGAGGTGAAAGAGGTCAGCGGCCAGACGGGCGTGCCGGTGCTCGTCGACCCCGAACACGACGTCGAGGGGATGCCGGAAAGCGACGACATCGTCGCGTATCTGGAGAAGACGTACGGTGCGAACGCCGGGGCCTGAGCCGGTAGTCGGCCGAACTCCCACTCCGGCCACCCCAAGCATTAACACCGAGTAGTCCTCTGGATGAATGCGAGCGGGACTCGTGAGGCGGCAGTCGCCTGAACTGGCCGCCTCCTCATTTCGCTTTCTTCGACCCGACCGGACGGTCACTCGCGAGCGACGCCAGCGTCGCGACTGGCCGGCGGACAGTGGCCGCCCTCAGAGACAGTCGCGGTAGGCGTCGAGCGTCTCCTCGACGTCTTCCTCGGTGTGGGCATAGGAGACGAAGTTCGCCTCGAACTGGTTCTGTGAGACGAGGACGCCTGCATCCCGCATCGCCGGGCGGAACAAGCGAGCGTAGCGGTCGGTTTCCATGCGCTGGGCGTCGGTGCCGCGTTTCGGACACGCGCTGAAGCGCGCACACTCCGGGTTCTGCCGACAGCCGTTCACGCAGCAGTCGCTCTGTGGCGGCGCGTCGGCGCGGGTGAAGGCGACTTTGAAGATGGAGCCGGCTCCGACGACGGTGTACTCGGGCGCGCGTTCGGCCAGAATCTCGGTCAACCCCTCCCGGAGCTGGCGACCGAGGTCGTTGACGTGCTCGTACACGTCGTTCTCGGCGGCGTACTTCAGCCCCTCCAGGCCGGCGGCCATCGTCGCCGGGTGTCCGGAGAAGGTGCCGGCCTGGAACACCTCGCCGGAAGGAGTGAACTGCTCGATGTACTCCGTCTTCCCGCCGATTGCGCCGACCGGGAAGCCGCCGCCGATAATCTTCCCGAACGTCGTGATGTCGGGGTCGATACCGAACGCCGACTGGGCACAGCCGAGCCCGCCAATGCGGAAGCCGGTGATGACCTCGTCCCAGATCAGGAGCGCGCCCGAATCCTCACACAGCTGGGCGAGCGTCTCGTGGTAGCCGTCCTTGGGGTAGGCGATACCGGAGTTGGCCTGAATCGGCTCGACGAGGACGCCCGCGATCTCGTCGCCGTGTTCCTCGAACACCTCCTTGGCGGTCTCGATGTCGTTGAACGGGACGGGAATCGTCTCCTGTGCGAACGACTGGGGGATGCCGTGGGTGGAGGGTTTCGGGTGGTCGGGACCCCCCTCGACGAGCGTGGACTCCTGTGCGCCGTGGTAGCCACCCTGCATGATGACGATTTTGTTGCGCTCCGTGACGGCACGCGCCAATCGGACCGCGGAGACGGTCGCCTCGGTCCCGCTGTTGACGAACCGGAGCATCTCGACGGAGGGGACGTGGCGGGTGACGAACTCGGCGTGTTCCACCTCGAGTTCGGTCGGCATCCCGAAGATCGGACCCTCCGAGACGCGACGCTGCACGGCGGCCGTCACCGGTTCGGGGAGGTCGTGACCGTACAGCAGCGGACCGAGTCCCTGAATCCAGTCGATGTAGCGGTTGCCGTCGGCGTCGATGACGTGGCCGCCGTCGCCCCGCTGTGCGAACACGGGGTACGGCTGCGGGGCGGCCCGGACCGCGGAGTTGACGCCCCCGGGCAACACGGACAGCGCCCGGTCGTAGATGTCGCGTGACTCGTCGTGCATACACGCAGGTTCGGCCGGACGGCTGTTAGTAGTTTCTCGTCGCCTCCGACACGCTGATTACACGCGCACCTAACGTGGAGACAGATGCTCCCCTCGTCGTGGAAACGAGACTTCGCCAGCGGTCTCGTGGTCCTCGTGCCGGTTCTCGCCACCGTCTTCGTCATCGCGTATCTGTACGACCTGGTCTTCGGTGTCATCACTCGAACCGGGATTCTCGACAACTACCCCACGATTCCGACCGCGGCGTACGTGCCGCTCGCGCTGGCATTTTTCCTCCTGCTCGTGCTCGCGGTCGGCTACCTGATGCGCACGACGGTCGGTGACATCATCGAGCGCGTGCTTGATGACGTGTTCAACGCGATTCCCGGCCTCCGTATCGTCTACAACGCCTCGAAGATGGCCGCAGAAACCGCCTTTTCGGGCACCGGCGACCTCCAGTCGCCCGTCAAACTCGAAGTGTGGGACGGGCTCCGGATGACCGCGTTCAAGACCGGAAAAACGACTGAGGACGGCCGTGACGTGCTGTTTTTGCCCACCTCGCCGAACATCACCACCGGCTTCGTCATCGAGGTCGAGCCACACGAGTACGAGCAGACGGACGAGAGCGTCGAGGACGCGCTCACCCGCGTGTTGTCTGCGGGCTTCGGCGAGAACGAGCCGGATATCCCAGACGAGATGCTGCGCAACTAAGAGAGGAGCGCCCGCACCGCAAACAGCGCGTTCTCCTTGCGCTCGCGCACGCGACGGTAGAAGTACGACAGCCACTTGTCGCCGAACGGAACGTACTGGTAGCTCTCGTAGCCCGCACTCGCGATGTCCCGCTGTTCGTCCTCGCGGACGCCCATCAGCATCTGAATCTCGAAGCCGGTGCCGTACGCGTCGTGGAGCTCCTTCGCCCGCTCTATCATCTCGGGGTCGTGGCTCCCGACGGCGACGTGGTCTGCGTGCTCGAACAGGTAGGCCAGATTCTCGCGGTAGGCGCGGTTCACGTCGGCCTTGTCCGTGTAGGCGAGTCGCTTCGGCGGGTCGTAGGCCCCCTTCACGAGCCGGACGGTCACGGGCGTCTCGACGAGTCGCCGGAGGTCGTCGCGCGTCCGCTTCATGTTCGCCTGCACGCACAGTCCCATGTCGGGGTGGTCCTCGGCACAGTCGATGACGGCGTCGAGGGTCGCGTCGATGGTCGTGTGGTCTTCCATGTCTACCCAGACGAAGACGCCGACATCGGCGGCCGTATCGACGATGCGCGCGAGGTTGTCGGCGAAGGTCTCGTCGCTGATGTCCAGCCCCACCTGACTCGGCTTCACGGAGATGCGGGCATCGAGGTCCGCCGCCGCAATCGCTTCGACGAGTTCGATGTACGTCTCCGTGTCCTGTGTGGCCTTCTCGGGGTCGTCGTAGTGTTCGCCGAGGAGATTCAGTATCGCGCCGACGCCGTCGTCGTTGAGCGCACGGGTGTGGTCCAGCGCGGTCGAGATATCCTCGCCCGCGACGAACCGGTCTGCAATGGGCGGAAGCATACCACATATAGGACAGCCCACGTTAAGCCAGTATCCCTCCCATGGTCACCGACGGACCACGGCGACTTTTATCGCTCCCCGCCAACCCGCCTGTATGCTCGCCGAGACCGTCGCCGTCGCCCTCTGGACGATGCTGCCCGCGTACATCCCGAACAACGCGGCCGTCCTCTTCGGCGGTGGCCCACCCATCGACGGCGGCCGCACCTACGGCGGCACGCGCATCCTCGGCGACGGGAAGACGTGGCGCGGCACCGCCGCCGGCACCCTCGCCGGCATCGCCGTCGCCCTCGGATTGAACGCCGTCAACGGCCCCGTCGCTGCCGCCACCGGTATCGACCTCCCGACGTTCCCGCTGCTTGCCGCCGTCGCGCTCGCCTTCGGCGCGATGCTCGGTGACATCCTCGCGTCGCTCATCAAGCGCCGGAGCGGCCGCGCCCGTGGCGCGTCGTTTCCGGGCCTCGACCAACTGGACTTCGTCGTCACGTCCCTGTTGCTCGCCTTCCTACTTGCTCCCGCGTGGGCGAGTGCCGTGTTCACGCTCCCGGTCATCCTCGCTATCGTCGTCGTGACGCCCGTGCTCCATCTGGTGACGAACGGAATTGCGTATCTGTTGGGGCTGAAAAACGAGCCATATTGACGCGCACCGTTTCGCTGCGTCGGGTGCGCTTCGCGCACCGCCCCTTGCAAACATCTGCAGCAAAAACCGCAACGCAACCGCGCCTCCGGCGCGGTGAAACGCCTCGATTCGCTCGGCGTACGCTC
Organism: Halosegnis longus; assembly: GCF_009663395.1. Taxonomy (NCBI): domain Archaea; kingdom Methanobacteriati; phylum Methanobacteriota; class Halobacteria; order Halobacteriales; family Natronomonadaceae; genus Halosegnis; species Halosegnis longus. The sequence continues at coordinate 1,246,125 of NZ_QKNW01000001.1, forward strand.
TCAGCTTTCCGGTGGTGAGACAGTCACGACGTGACGGCTTGATACGTGAGCCCCAAGGCCAGCAGCGAGACGACCGTCGTGACGATGGCGACGAGACTCCCGGCGTCGAGGTAATCCGAGACGCCGACACCGAGCGCGACCGACATCCCGCCGAACAGCCACGACACCCGCGTCGGGATTTGGTCGTCCGACTCATCCGACTCGTCCGTAGACATACACCCGCTGTGGCTCGGACCACAAAGAGCGTTCGCGTGCGGTTAGACGCTCAACAGGAACAGCGTCGCGCCGGCGAGGAGGCTCTCGAACGAGAGCGTGCCGATGGCGGACAGCAGAAGGAACTCGCGGTCGTCGAGTTCGGCCAGCCCCGCCGGAATCGTGAGCATCCCGCGCGTGAACAGCAGCGAGTTCGAGACGGGAACGACAATCGGCCCCCAGTTCTCGAACCAGCTATCGAAGCGGCCGAGCCGCTCGTCCCCGATTCGGACCCACCGCGAGTCGAGTAAGCGTTCACGACCGAGCCGTTTGGCGGCGGTAAAGAGGGCGAACTGCCCGGCCGTCGCGCCGACCACCGCGACCGTCAACAGGACGAACACGTCGAGCGGGCTGCCGTCGGTGAGAAACACCGCCGCCGGGATGATACCCTCACTCGGGATGAAATACAGCAACATCGCCCCTTCGAGAACGAAGATGCCGAGGACGATGGCGAGGCCGAACTCCGAGGAGAGGATCTCTCTGAGCACCGGCAGCGCCTCCTCGAGGCGCGCGGAGAGATACCCGACGATGTCGACTTGGAGGGGGACCACAGCCACGATTTCGGGGGTGATGGTAAATCCCTTTTCGTGTCGAACGACGCGGTTTTGGCCCGCGACCACCGACTGTCGGTATGCATCCGACCGACCGGCCGCGCCGACTCCGCGCGGACGGCATCCGCGATATCGTCGCCGAGACCAGACTCTCCCCGTCGGATTTCGTCGTCCCCGTCTTCGTGGACGCGACGACCGACGAGCGCGTGCCAATCGAGTCCATGCCCGGCCACGAGCGCGTCCCCGTCGACGAGGTCGTCGACCGCGTCGAGGAGATACTCGCAACGGGTATCGAGTCGGTCATGCTGTTCGGTATCCCCGAGTCGAAAGACGAGGTCGGCTCGCGCGCCGACGCCGAGGACGGCGTCGTCCAGCGCGCCCTCCGCCGGCTCGACGCCGAGACCGACGCCTACGTCATCGCCGACCTCTGTCTGTGTGAGTACACCGACCACGGTCACTGTGGCATCCTCGAAGCCGACGCCGAGTCCGACGCCCACCTGACGGTGCGCAACGACGCCACGCTCGACCGGTACGCGTCCATCGCGCAGTCGTACGCCGACGCCGGCGCGGACATGATCGCTCCCTCCGGGATGATGGACGGCCAAGTCGAGACGATTCGGTCGGCGCTCGACGCCGAGGGGTACGCCGAGGTTCCCATCATGGCCTACGCCGCGAAGTACGAGTCCGCCTTCTACGGCCCGTTCCGCGACGCGGCCGACGGTGCGCCGGCGTTCGGTAACCGTCGCCACTACCAGATGGACCCCGCCAACCGCCGGGAGGCCAACCGGGAAGTGAGCCTCGACGCACAACAGGGAGCCGACGCCCTGCTCGTGAAGCCCGCGCTCCCGTATCTGGACATCGTCGCCGACGTGCGCGAGCACTTCGACCGCCCCGTCGCCGCCTACAACGTCTCCGGCGAGTACGCCATGCTGCACGCCGCCGCCGAGAAGGGCTGGCTCGACATCGAGGAGGTCGCCCACGAATCTCTGCTTTCTATCAAGCGTGCCGGCGCTGACCTCATCGTCACCTACTTCGGCGAAACGGTCGCCGAACGGCTCTGAGTGTGGCAAGTATTGTCGCGCGCCGGGGGTAAATCACCCCGATAGCGCCCACGGCGGGGTTGACGACCGTCCAGAACCAGGGCGAAAACCGTCCAGCTTTTCGGCCAGAGAACAACCTTATACACACTATACTCTGTGTTATTTTGGGCATACGTCCTCTTATCGAACCCGAAATTTGACCGTTTCAACCAAGGGATTATATACCTCTCTCCCATGCCACTCGTCTGTGTATAACATGACGAAACTGGGTGAAACGCGTTCGAACGTGAACGTTTGGGCAGCAAAATTCGAGGGTGGTAGCTGATGTCGGTAGCACTTCCGCTTCAGGCTGGCATCGAAGCCATCTCGTCGGGCGTGAACTACGTGTGGATTCTCGTAGTGTGTTTCCTGATCTTCTTCATGCAGCCGGGGTTCGCGCTGCTTGAGGCAGGACAGGTGCGTGCGAAGAACGTGGGCAACGTCCTGATGAAGAACATGACCGACTGGGTGGTCGGCGTGCTCGTGTTCTTCCTCTTCGGGGCGGCCTTCTCGGCGATGATCGGACAGCTGACCACGCCGGGGCTGGCATTCGACCCCGCAGGGGCGTTCGGCTACATCACCGACCCCGGGACGACCGGCTGGATTGACTGGTTCTTCGGCGCGGTGTTCGCGATGACCGCGGCGACGATCGTCTCCGGTGCCGTGGCAGAACGCATGAACTTCACCGCCTACGTCTTCGTCGCCGTGGCGATGACGGCGGTCATCTACCCCGCGATGCCGGGCATCGCGTGGGGCGGCACGGGGCTACTCTCGTCGAACGGCTTCATCGGTGACGCACTCGGCGTCGGCTACTTCGACTTCGCCGGTGCGACGGTCGTCCACATGTGCGGTGGCCTTGCAGGACTCGTCGGTGCGAAGATGGTCGGTGCACGCGCCGGCCGCTTCGACAGCAACGGGGACAGTCAGGCCATTCCGGGCCACTCGATGCTGCTTGCCGTGCTCGGGACGCTGTTCCTCGCGTTCGGCTGGTACGGCTTCAACGTCGGCACGCAGGCGACCGTCCTCACCGCGGAAGGTGAGTTCATGGGCGCTGCGCTCGGCCGTGTCGTGCTCAACACCACCCTCGGAATGGGTGCAGGCGGCGTCGCTGCGATGGTCGTCTCTGCCGCGTGGCAGGGGAAGCCGGACCCGCTGTGGACCGCAAACGGACTGCTCGCCGGCCTCGTCGCCGTGACCGGTGCCGTCCCCCACGTCACGTGGTGGGGTGGTATCCTGCTGGGTCTCATCACCGGCGCGCTCGTCCTCCCGACCTTCCGCTGGGTCGTCGACTCGCTGAAGATTGACGACGTGTGTGGTGTGTTCGTCGTCCACGGGAGTTCCGGTGCCATCGGCACCATCCTCATCCCGGTCTTCGCCGCCCCCGGCGTGCTCTCTGCCGGCGTCGGCACCCACCTCGCGATGCAGGTCATCGGTGTCGCCGTCATCGGCATCTGGACCGTGCTCGCGTCCATCGTGGTCTTCGGCATCGCCGACGCGCTGTTCGGACTGCGCGTCTCCGACGCCGAAGAGGAGGAAGGACTCGACAGCTCCGAACACGGTATCTCGGCGTACCCCGAGTTCGTTGGCGACAGCGGTGCCGGCAGCCCTAGTAGCGCAGTTTCGGTCGACGGCGGCCGCGTGGAGACGGACGGCGGTGTCGAAACAGACGGAGGTGACAACGAATGAGCGATATCAAACTCGTAATGGCGTACATTCGACCCGACAAGCTGAGTGACGTGAAAGAAGGACTCGCCGAGGTCGGCGCACCGTCGCTGACGGTGACGAACGTGTCGGGTCGCGGCTCGCAGCCGGCGAAGACGGGCCAGTGGCGCGGCGAGGAGTACTCCGTCGACCTCCACCAGAAGGTGAAGGTGGAGTGTGTCGTCGCCGACATCCCCGCCGACGAGGTGGCCGAGGCCATCTGTGCGGCGGCGAAAACCGACGAGAAGGGCGACGGCAAGGTGTTCGTCCTTCCGGTGGACGAGGCGTACCAGATTCGCACGGGGAAGACGGGGCCAGAGGCCGTCTGACCGTGTCGGAGCCGTCTCCCCGGTCCGAGACCGACCCGGTCGGCCGGGCCGCTATCGACGGGGCGAGACGGGCTGAACGCGCGGGCTACGTCGAGGGATACGCCCCGCTCATCGACTTCGATGCGCTCGACGCCCGGACGGTCGTCGTCCGGCTGCAGGTCGCCCCGACCGCGCTCGACGGCGTCGTCGAGACGCTCGCCGACCACGCGGTCACGGTCTTCGAGACCACCGGCCGGCTGAACGTCTTCGCAATCTGTCGGTTCCCGACCGACGACCGCCGCGACGCGTTCCTCGCGACGCTGGCCGGCGACGACTGCGTGCGCGACGTACAGACGAACCCGGCGCTGCGGACGGTCGTCGAGGGGGACGCGACCAGTCTGCTGTAGTCGCGGCAACAATTGACGCGCGCACCCCTCTCGATCGAGGGACGCAGTCGTTTTTCGGTGTACGTTCGTCCAGAACGAGTGGCCAGAACTCCTGATTTCTGGGTACTCAACGACCTTAAACACGTAATGTTCTACCGTATTCTGGACGACCGTTCGCGAGCAGTCGAAAAACCGTGCGGTTGTCTACCACACGCTTATGTAGCTCTCTTCCATCACGGCCGGACGAGATGCACGGGACAATCGTTGCAGAATCGAGTCGAAATTCGGACAATCACGAACCGTTCGGGGGATGGGTATGACTGCGCTGGCCCAGGCGTCGCTCGACCCCGGTGCGGTGGTGAACGCCGTCAACGCCGTCTGGGTGCTCACCGTCACCTTCCTCATCTTCTTCATGCACGCCGGCTTTGCGATGCTCGAAGCGGGGCAGGTCCGCTCGAAGAACGTCGCGAACCAGCTCACGAAGAACATGCTCACGTGGAGTGTCGGTGTCACCGTCTTCTTCATCCTCGGCGTCACGGTCTCGGAGGTCGTCGCCGGTCTCACCGGCGGTCCCTCGTTCACCCTGTTTTCGGTGTTCGACGCCTCCAACGCCGTCGCCGACGGGAGCGGCTGGGTGAACTGGCTCTTCGGTGCGGTGTTCGCGATGACCGCGGCGACAATCGTCTCGGGGGCCGTCGCCGGCCGCATGAAGCTCCGCGCGTACGTCACCTACACCATCACCCTCGCGGCCGTCATCTACCCCGTCGTCCTCGGCTTCACGTGGGGTGAAGGGTTCCTCTACCAGCTCGGCTTCACCGACTTCGCCGGCGGGATGATCGTCCACGGGATGGGCGGACTCGCCGGGCTGACCGCGGCGTACATCGTCGGGCCGCGGCTCGACCGCTACAACACCGACGGCTCCGTGAACGTGATTCCGGGCCACTCGGTCAGCTTCGCCGTGCTCGGCACGCTGATTCTCGCCTTCGGCTGGTACGGCTTCAACGTCGGCACGGCAGCGACCCCGCTCGCCGGTGACGGTGCCGCGCTGGGTGCCTTCGCCGGTGTCGGCCGCGTCGCGCTCACCACCACGCTCGGGATGGCCGCCGGCGCGATGGGTGCCGGACTGGTCGCGCTGTACCGCACCGGTAAGGTCGACACGCTGTACGTCGCCAACGGGATGCTCGCCGGGCTGGTCGGCATCACCTCGAACACGGACATCATCGTCTGGCCGGCCGCGCTCCTCATCGGCGGGCTGGCCGGCGCACAGCTTCCGATCGTCTTCTCGTTCGTCGAGAAGCGGCTCAAAATCGACGACGTGTGTGCGGTCTTCCCGGTTCACGGGAGCGCGGGCGTGCTCGGCACGCTGCTCGTCGCCGTCCCCGGGATGACTGTTTCCTCAGCGACTGTCGACCCCGTCGCACAGGTGACCGGCGTACTCGTCATCGGCGGCTGGACCGTCCTCGCCACGGCGGGCGTCTTCGGCGTGTTCAAGCTGCTGGGTGAGATTCGCGTCTCCCGCGAGCACGAACTCGAAGGGCTCGACATCTCCGAACACGGCGTCGACACCTACCCCGAGTTCGGCAAGCCCGAGACGGTCGCCGACGGCGGCTGGGTCGAGTCGAACGGCGTCGTCCGCCCCGACGGCGGCAATCCGAACGACGGCGGTATCAAGCTCGTCATGGGGTTCATCCGCCCGGACAAGCTGAGCGACGTGAAGCAGGGGCTCGCCGAGGTCGGCGCGCCCTCGATTACCGTCACGAACGTGTCGGGCCGCGGCTCGCAGCCGGCGAAGACGGGCCAGTGGCGCGGCGAGGAGTACACGGTCGACCTCCACCAGAAGGTGAAGGTGGAGTGTGTCGTCGCCGATACTCCCGCCGACGAGGTGGCGGCGGCTATCTCCGATGCGGCCCACACCGGCGAGAAGGGCGACGGCAAGGTGTTCATCCTTCCCGTCGAGGGTGCCCACCAGATTCGCACGGGGAAGACCGGCACCGACGCGGTCTGAGGCCGCCGGTACACTTTTCGAGCGTCCGTCGCTGTCGGCGCGTGTGACTCTCCTCCTCGTGCTCGGCGGACTCTGTCTTTGTTTTCTCGGCTTCGAGGGGATGAGCCGACTGCTTGACGCGGTCGGTGCCGAGAGCGACCGCGCCACACACCTCGGCAAGTGGGTCGTTCTGCTCGCGCTCGTCGCGTGGGTCCTCGGCGTCGAACAGCGCACGCTCGCGAGCATCGGCTGGCGACTCGCCGGCACGCCCGTCGAGTCGGTCTGGTGGGCGCTCGGAACGACGGTCGCGCTGCTCGCCGCGAACGTCGTGTTCGAACCGCTGTGGGCCCGACTCCCCGGCGAGCGCGCGATGGAGACCGGAATCGCCGAGTTCGCCGGCCTTTCGGTGGGTGAGAAGGTGTTCGTCTCGGTGACGGCGGGCGTGACGGAGGAACCCCCGTTCCGCGGCTACCCAATCGAGCGCATCGGCGAACTGACCGGCTTCCCGATTCTCGGCGCGGTCGTCGGTGGCGTCGCCTTCCTCGCGGGCCACGTCGGCGAGGTGTGGAGTCCGGCCGCTGCCGCCCGGATGGCCCAGCCGACTATCATCCTCACCGCCGTCTATCTCGCCACGGGGTCGCTTCCGGTCGTGATGGCCGCCCACGCGCTCAACGACACGGTCGGCCTGCTGTTGGCCGAACGCTACGTCGACGCGGGCTGAAGCCGGCGCGCTTTTCTCCCGGTGCTCGCATACTCGGGTATGACCGACGACCTCATCGCGGCGCTGCGAGCCGCCGACGCCGTCCAGTACGGCGAGTTCGAACTCTCACACGGCGGCACCTCGGAGTACTACGTCGACAAGTACCTCTTCGAGACGGACCCTCACTGTCTGCGGCTCATCGCGGAGGCGTTCGCCGAGCGACTCGACGGGACGCGCCTCGCCGGCGTCGCGCTCGGTGCGGTCCCGCTCGTCGCCGCCACCAGCGTCGAGACCGACACCCCGTACGTCATCGTCCGCAAGAAGGCCAAGGAGTACGGCACCGGGAACCAAATCGAAGGCCGCTTCGAGGACGGTGAGGAGGTCGTCGTCCTCGAAGATATCGCGACGACCGGCCAATCCGCCGTCGATGCAGTCGAGGCCCTGCGGGATGCCGGCGCGGTCGTGAATCGCGTGCTCGTGGTCGTCGATAGGGAGGAAGGCGGCCGCGAGAACCTGGCCGAGCACGACGTTGAGATGGAGGCGCTCGTCACCGCCTCGGAGTTGCTCGAAGATCGATAGGCTGGCTCTGTTTCTGTTTGTTTTGGACGTTTGACCGGAGGAGCTGTTTTTGATTGGTGTTCCGTTGTCTGCTCTGCGTTCGACACCACCGCGACCACGCTCGTTGCTTGGCTTCGGGGAAACAGCCCCGCGACCGCACCCTGGGGAGGCTCGTGGTGCTGTCGCGGTGCTGTCTCCGGGGCTACGCAATCAGGGCGGTGTCGGTGCTGTTGAAGCCGAGCGAAGCACCACCCCTCCCGACAACCCCACGCGCAACTCCGCCAGAACAGCCAGTTCAGTTCTCGGGCTCTTCGACCCGGTCCTCGCCGCTGAAGTGCGCCGAGTTGTCCTTCGGCTCGTAGCCCAACGCCTCCTTGGCGCGCTCCAGCGAGTAGTACTTCCGGTCGTTGTCCGAAATCCCGTACACGATCTCGTACTCGTATTCTGCCTCCAGTGCACGCTGGTGGAGGTGGGCACAGTCGCGGTGAGACAGCCACATCGCCTGCCCGCGCTCGTAGTCGATGGGTGGATGCGCCTTCGTCAGATTGCCGATGCGGATGTTACAGACCGCCACGCCGTGTTCGTCGTGGTAGTAGCGCCCGAGGGTCTCGCCGGCGACCTTCGAGACGCCGTAGAAGTTCCCGGGACGGGGAAGCTCAGTCCCGTCGAGTTTGAAGTCGTCGTCCGTCCGGTAGAGGTCGGGCTTGCGCTCGGTCTCGAAGTGGCCGACGGCGTGGTTCGAGGAGGCGTAAACGAGCCTCTCGACGCCGGCGTCGATGGCCGCGTCGTAGAGGACTTTCGTCCCGTGGATGTTGTTCTGGAGCACCGACTCCCACGGGGCGTCGCGGCGGGGGTCGCCCGCGAGGTGGACGACGGAGTCGACGCCGGCACAGGCCTCGGCCATCAGCTCGGCGTCGGTCACGTCGCCGACGAAGTACTCCGCGTCCGGCTCCTCGGCCGGCTGGCTGTGGTACAACAGCGTCCAGTCGTACTCGTCGCCGATACCGTCGAGGATTGCCCCGCCGACGCGCCCACCCGCGCCGGTCAACAGGACGGGGTCGTTCATACCCGAAGGTGGAGTGACCGAGACAAGAAACGTCCGGTTCGACCGCTCGCCCGGGGAGGATACCCTTATCGGCGCGCCGTCGAATCCACGGGTATGTCCACCACCGACGGCCCGAACGGACTCGCGACGCTCACGGTCGAGGACGGCGTCGCGGAGCTTCGACTCGACAACCCCGACCGGAAGAACGTCTTCTCGCCCGGGCTCGGCGAGGATATCATGACACACCTGCTCGCCGTCGAGGACGACGAGTCGGTCGCCGCGCTCGTCCTGACGGCCGCCGGCGACGTGTTCTGTGCCGGACTCGATTTGGATGTCGTGACGGGTGAAGACGAGGACGCCGTCCACGCGCTGCTCGACCGACTCGACGCCGTCCGGCGCTGGCTGGCGTCGGCTCCCGTTCCCGTCATCGTCGGGGCGACCGGAGCCGCGCCTGGGGCCGGTGCGGTGCTCATCGCCCACACCGACATCCGCGTGCTCGGCGAGGGGACGCGGCTCTGGTGGCCCGAGGTCCGACTCGGCCTGCGCGCGTACCACGAGACGGTGAATCTCGCTGCCGCCGTCGGGCTTCCGAAGGCGACCGAACTGATGTTGCTCGGCGAGGACGCGGCGCTGTCGGCCGACGAGGCCCGACGGCTCGGCTTCGCGAACCGCGTCGTCGACCCCGACGAGGTGGACGCGACGGTGCGGGAGATGGCGGCGACGGTCGCAACGCGGGACGCCGCTCACGGCCAGATTCGCGAGTACACGGAGGTACTGCGCCACGCCCGCCGGGAACAGCTGTCGGGCAGCGAGCAGTTCGCCCGCGAGCGCGCGAGTGAGTTTTCGCCCTGAGCCGGGACGACCAAGACGCCCGCGCCCGTGTGTCGGGTATGGACGCCACCGACGCCGAGACCGCCTGCTTCGAAGCCGGCATCAAGTTCGGCACGCTGTACCACCAGTTCGCGGGCACGCCCGTCGCACCCGACTCCACCGAGTCGCTCGAACGCGCGATGGAGGAGGCAATCGAGAACCAACCGTTCTGTGAGTCGGTCACCGTCACCATCTACGAGTCACGCGTACGCGAGGCCATCGACCACGTCGAAGACTACACCGAACTCACCGGCTCCCTGATGGACGTACAGATGCAGATACGGTACGAGGGAATCGACGTGGCGACGGCGATGGAGATGGAGGACGGCTACCCCCGGATGCGGGTGGTCGACGTGTCAAACAACGACTAAGCCGTTTCACGTTGAGTGGCCGATATGTCACTCAGTATTTTCGACCGGCTGGACGACGCGGTCGCGGCGGCGCGGTCGCTGCTGCTCCCGTTCGATTCCGGCCGCTGGCTCCGGCTGACGGTGCTTGCCCTGCTCGTCGGCGGCGGCAGCTCCGTCGGCGGGGGTGCAAGCGCGACCGCCGGAAACGTCCCCGGCTACACCAACGTCCCCGACCAACTCCCCGACGTCGACGTGCTCGTGCTCGTCGCCGCGGTCGTCGGAATACTCCTCCTGATTGGGCTTGTCGTCGGCTATCTGGCCTGCTGTTTCGAGTTCGCGCTCGTGGACGGACTGGCGACCCGAGAGGTGGCGATACGGGCGAACGTGCGCCGGTACGCCGGCCAGGCCGCCCGGCTGTTCGGGTTCCGACTCGTCCTCTTCGTGCTCGCCGCCGCGACCGTTCTGCTCCCGGTCGCCGCCATGTTCGACTTCTCGCTCGACGTTCGGCCGGGTGCGGTCACCGTCCTCGGCGTGCTCGGCATCGTCGCGACGCTGCTCGTCGTGGCTATCGTCGCCGGGACGGTTCATACCCTGACGACGATGTTCGTCGTCCCGACGATGTACGCGACCGACCGGGGTGTGCTCGCCTGCTGGCGACACCTCTGGAGCGACCTCACCGACCATCCGTTCGAGACGGTCGGCTTCGTTCTGCTGGCGACGTTTCTGTCGGGGGCGGCGCTGGCGATGGTCGGGACCGTCGCCGGCATCGTCGGACTCGTGGTCGTCGTCCCGGTCGCGATCGTGAGCATCGCCGCGCTCGGTCTCCTCGGCCCGCTCGGACTGGTGGTCGTCGTGCCGGTCGTCCTGCTGGGTCTCCTCTCGCTCGCCGTCGTCTCGGCGGCTCTCCGGGTGCCGGTCGTCGTCGGGATGCGCTACTACGCGCTGTTGGTGCTTTCGGACCTCGCCGGCGTCGACCTGCTGGAAGCGACCCGCGAGGCGACCAACATCGCCGCGCCGCGGTGAGTTCCACTTTCACTTTCGGGCGCGTTTATATGGTAACGCGTGACAACTGTGGCGTATGAGCCAGACGAGCTTCGACGACGACGAGCTGTTCGGTGAGGCGGCCACGGAGATGCGCGCCGAGGTGGAGGACGCCCTCGCCGAGGCGTGGCGCGCGCTCCCCGACCCCGACGACGTGTGGGACGTGGACGCCGACAACACGCTCGGGGTGCTGAACGCGCTGAAAGGCGCCCTCGACACCGGCGACGCGACTGAGCATCTGCGCGAGGCGAAAAAGCAGTTCGTCATCGGCCAGCGCGCCGACGCCTTCGAGGACGGCGACGACCTCGAAGCCGAAATCGAGGAGCTGGAAGCCCTCCTCGGCGACATCGAGACCGCCCACGAGGAAGCGTCGGACCTCGCCTCGACCCTGCCGGGGCTTCGCGGCGCACTCGACGACGCCGTCGACGACGACAGCGAGTAATCAGCGCGCGACGACGGCGGCCATCACGTTCGCCAGCGCCGCCGCCGACTCGTCCAGTAGCTCTTCGCCCAGCGCCGCGCTCGCGTCGTTCGGGTCCCCGATGTTGCCCGACTCGGTGAACGCCTCGAAGTCGTAGGCGATGTTCGTCCCGTCGACGAAGACGCCGAAGTTCTCACCCATCCCCTCGGCCGCCTCGTCGAACCGCTCCTCGCGCACGAGTTCGGGGTACAGATGCAGCATGAGAGAGGTTTCGACGCCGCCGCCGTGACCGAGCGGCACGTCCGGCGCGACCACGTCGAACCACGTGAACGGGACCGCGTAGCCGTCTCCGTCGCGGGTGACGCGACCGCAGAGTTCACGCAGCGCGTCGGTGTTGCCGCCGTGGCCGTTGACGACGACCACGCGGTCGAAGCTGTCGGCCAGCGACCGGACGCTGTCGCCGACGTAGGCCCGAAAGCTGTCTTCCGTCACCCACATCGTTCCGTCGAAGGCGCGGTGTTCCTCCGCGACGCCGACCGGTATCGTCGGCCCGACGACCGCCTCGCCGTCGTAGGCGTCCGCGCCCGCCTCCGCGATGGCTTCAGCCGAGAGGTGGTCAACGCCCAGCGGTGCGTGGGGACCGTGCTGTTCGGTGCTCCCGACCGGAAGGAGGGCCACGTCGGCGTCGCTGTCCCGCGCGTCCGTCCACGACTGCTCGCTCAGCTTCATACCGTATTCCCGACCACTGCGAGCAAGAAGCCGACGATTCCTCAGAAGAGTTCGTCGGCGTGAATCGTCCCGTCCTCGTCGCTCCCGCGGACGGTCACCTCCTGTCCCAGCCGGACCTCCTCGCTCGTCACGACCGTCCGGGCCTCCTCGCCGTTGTCGAGCATCACGGGGTCGCCCGTCTGGACGACCGTGCCGGTGAACTCGACGGTGTCGCCGGCCGCCGCGGCCGAGCCGTCGTCTCCGGTCGCGTCCTCCGTGGTCGATTCGTCGCCCGCCGACGGCTCGGAGTCGGACGCTTCGTCGGAATCGCCGGCGAACGCGCCGAGACCGGTCTCGCTCGCTTCCTGTTCCTCTTTCTCGACGGCTCCCGACGCGGCGGTCGCCCCGTCTTCGAGCAGCGAGACGGTCGACTGCCAGCCGGCGGAGGCTTCGAGGTCGTCCTGCCAGCCGTCCTGAATCTCCACGTCGGTACAGGAGACCTCGTCGCCGGGCGCGATATCGAGGTCGGCCTTCTCGCCCCAGAGTGCGACCCGGATGTCGCCCGTCCCGTCCTGCACGCGGATGTTCCGGACCTGTCCCTCGCTGCCGTCGTCGCGGTCGAAGGTGCGTTTCGGGTCCGCGGAGCGAACGACGCCGGCGATATCGACGGTCTCGTCCATCTCCACGTCGGCGATGTCGGTCGTCTCGGGGACGTACTGCACGTCGTCGTCGGTCTCCTCGACCGCGCCGCGGTCCCCGACGTGGAGTTCGAGCGAGCCGTCCCGCTCCCGGACGTAGCCGTCGATGACCTCGACGGTCGTGCCGGGTTCGAGCTCCTCGGCGCGGGCGGCTTGGTCGTCCCAGAGGGTGACGCGGACGCGGCCCGTCTCGTCGCCGAGGGTGAGATTCGACACGCGGCCCTCGCTGCCGTCGTCGCGGTCGAAGGTGCGGACGGTGTCGGTCGAGAGGACGCGCCCGAGCAGGTTCACGTCCGACTGGCCGATGGTGAGCGCCTCGATGGCCGAATCGTCGCCCACGTCCACGTCGATAGTGGCCTCGGCGTCCCCCTCGACGCGGTTGGCGCTGACCTCGAGGCCGTTGTACCCTTCCTTCGGGCGGCCGCTGATGCGGAGCACCTGGCCGGCTTCGAGTTTCTCCTCCGCGGCGGTGGCGTCCTCGTCCCACAGCGCGACGCGGACGCGGCCCGTCTCGTCTGCCACCTCGATGTTACACACCTGTCCGTCCTCGCCCTCGTCGCGCTCGAAGGTGCGGATGTCGCCGACGGACAACACCTTTGCTAAGAACTTCACCTCCTCCATGCCGGGTTCGATGTCGGCGATGCCCTCGACTTCCCCCTCGGTGAGTTCGTGTGCGAGCAGCATGGCCGCGGTCTCCTCGTCGGCGAGCCCGCCCATCTGCTCGACCTTCGCCTCCACCGCCTCCTCGAACTCTTCGAGGGAAACGTCCTCGGCATCGAGGTCCTCGTAGACCTCCTCGATGTCGCTCATAGTTACAGATTCCATGTGAGGGTCGCGATTAAGGATTGTCGTTGGTTGACGGTCACGCGGGGTGTGGCGCGGCCTCCCGTATCAACCTCCGGTCGGGGAATCGCAAGCCCTTTAGCCGAAACCGCGAATTGATAGGTAAGTCCGGTTAGGGTAGTGGACTATCCTCTTGGCTTGCGGAGCCAGGGACCAGCGTTCAAATCGCTGACCGGACGTACTGTTACACGCCGAGCCGCTGGACTCCGTTTCGGTGTGCGTCTATTTGTCACAGTAGCGACCGCTATCCGAACAGTGGCCACATATCACGACTCTTGTGAGGCGACTGTCGAGACGCACGTATGGCACAGACCGCCATCGAGTCGCTGGACGACGCCCGCGAGACCCTCCGGGAGGAGCGCCGTCGGGTCGCCGACGAGCGCGAGGCGTTCGACCGCTTCGCCCACCTGCTGGCCGGCGTCGAAGCCGAGACGCCGACCGCAGACACCGGGTCGCGCGCGCTCCTCGTCGACGGGGGTGCGTCGGCCGGCGCGCGTGCCGTCCGCGACCACTACCGGTCGACCGTGATGTCGGTCCCCCACTACGACAGCGACTACGGCGACAGCTACCGGGAGAGTCTCGCCATCGAGTTCGGTCCCGACGTGGCTGCCGCCCTCGATTCCGGCTTCGACGCCCGGACGAAACAGGCCGTCCACGCCGCGGCCCGCGACGCTCACGCCGACCGCGACCGGTTCGTCGACGCCCTCGACGGGGAGGCCGTTGCACTCGCGAATCACCGAGAGCGCTGTCTCGCCATCGCCGAGGAGTGTCTCGATATCGCCGACGAGGCGCGCGACTGTGCGGACTACGGCACGCTCGACGCGCTCCGTACCCGGTGTCTCACCCTCGAAGCCGACTGTGACGACCTCGCCGGCGAGCGCCAGCGGGCGGTTCGTGCCTGCCGCGTCGACCTCGGTCTCCCTGACGCCTACCCGAACCTCCAGGAGTATCTGTACGCCCCGCTCGGTGTCGATTACCCCGTCCTCGCCGCGACGACCGACATCGCCGCCCGACTGCGCGACTGCCGGCAGACCGTCGAGCGTCGGCTCGCGCTCGCGAGCTAGCGACGACCGACGTTTTCAGCCTCCGGCCCGACGGGTCGATATGGACGTTCCGCTCGCCGACCGACTCCGCGCCGGGGTCGCCGTGTTCAACGCCGGCCACTACCACGCCGCCCACGACGCGTGGGAACCGCCCTACCGCGAGGCGACCGGCGACCGGCGCGCGTATCTGCAGGGGCTCATCCAGTTTGCCGCCGCCGCCCACCACGTCACGACCGGCAACCGCGAGGGGGCACAGGGACTCGCCGACAGCGCGCTCGAATACCTCGACGGCCACGAGGGTGAAATCGACCTCGCGCCCGTCCGCGCCTGGCTCACCGCCTGTCGCGACGACTACGACCGCGTCGACGGCACGCGCCCGCCGGACCTCTCGTATGCGGGCGAGCGACTCGACGTGCGCGACCTCCAGTATCCCGCCGTGGCGGTGGCTGCGCCCCTCGTCGCCGGGGCGACCGGCTACGACGCCGACCTGCTCGACGCGGGAGCCGAGTTCGCCCTCGCCGACCTCCCCGACGAGCCGAGCAGCCCCTTCGTCACGCTCGTGCTCGATTTCCTCCACGGGGAACGGCGGGGCGTCATCGTCCACCGACTCGACCAGCACGTCACCCGCAGACAGGCCCGCGAGGACGACGTTGCGGGCCTGTTCGACCCGTGAGCGAGTGCGTCGTCTGCGGCGATTCCGTCTCGGTGAGCGACGCCTGCGTCCACTGTGGCGCGCCGGTGTGTGCAACCCACCGCGACCCCGCCGCCCACGACTGTCCCGGCGTCGAGAGCGACAGCGACCGGTGGTACACGGACCCCGACGCCGGCCGCGTCGGAGCCGGGTCCGGCGAGTCGACCGGGGCGGGAGCGAGGGGAGCCGACCTCTCGAACCCGCGACGGGTGGCGGTCAGCGTCCTCGCCGTCGTCGCCGTCGCGCTCGTCGGAACCGCACTCCTGGCTGCGACGACCGGCCCGCTCGCGTTCGATGAATCACAAGCCGAATCGCGCATCGTCGCCGAGACGAACGAGGTGCGAAGCGAGCGCGGGCTGGGGCCGCTGGCCGGAAACGCCTCGCTTGCACGGGTCGCACGGGCACACAGCGCGGATATGGCCCGACAGGAGTACGTGGGCCACGTCGCGCCGAACGGCTCGACGCCGGCCGACCGGCTCGACCGCTTCGGCGTCGACTGCTACGCGGCAGAGAACATCTACTACACCGAGCAGGGGGGACTGCTCGTCACCGAGGGGACCTACGCAGAGCGCACGGTCCAGGAGTGGCTCGACTCGCCGCCACACCGCGAGACGCTGCTCGATTCCGGCGCCACCCGACAGGGTATCGGGCTGGTGCGGGCGAACGGCCACATCTACGTGACGCAGCTGGTGTGTTAGCTTCGCCGGGCGAGTCACCTTTGCCGCTCGCGGGTGAGTTTCACGCGTGGACACCTTCGATATTGGCGGCGACCTGACGGTGAACAGACTCGGCTTCGGTGCGATGCGGCTCTGCGGTGCGGACATCATCGGCCGGCCGGACGACGAGGCGAACGCCCGCGCGGTCGTCGAGCGCGCACTCGAACTCGGCGTCGACTTCATCGACACCGCAGACTCCTACGGGCCGGGGACGAGCGAGCGCATCCTCCGGGAGGCGGGCGCGCCCGAGGATGCCGTCGTCGCGACGAAAGCCGGACTCCTGCGCGAGTCGGGCGGCGACTGGATACCCCACGGCGACCCCGACTACATCCGGAATCAGGTGCTCGTCTCCCGCGACCGACTCGGCGTCGACACCATCGACCTGTATCAGTTCCACCGGCCCGACCCGGACACCGACTTCGAGGCGTCCGTCGAGACGTTCGCGGAGCTGAAAGACGACGGCTTCATCGACCACGTCGGCCTCTCGAACGTGACCGTCGAGCAGCTGGAGACGGCCCGCGACATCGTCGACATCGCGACGGTGCAAAACCAGTACAACGTCGCGCACCAGCCCGACGAGGACGAGCGCGTCCTCGACGCCTGCGAGGAGTACGACGTTGGCTTCATCCCGTGGTTCCCGCTCGCGGCGGGCGACCTCGACGAGGTGGAGGGTATCGACGAGATCGCCGACGCACACGACGCCTCCCGGTATCAGGTGGCGCTGGCGTGGACGCTCCACCGGTCTGACGTGATGCTCCCGATCCCGGGCACGTCGAGCGTCGACCACCTCGAAGCCAACGTCGCGGCCGGCGACATCGACCTCTCGGCCGACGAGATGGCGCGGCTCGGGTAGTCAGACGCACGTCCGACTCGATTTTTTGTCCGCCGGGGCGCGAGTAGGGGTATGACACGGTTCGTCGGGGCACACTGGACGCGCGAGGGCTGGGTGGCGGTCGCCTTCGCCGACGGCTACGAGTCCACGACGGTGTACGCCGAGATTGGACAACTGTGGGGTGACCTCGAAGAGACGGCAGAGCGCATCCTCGTCGACGTGCCGATCGGACTCATCGAGGAGGGGGACCCGACCCGGGAGCCGGATGAACTCACCAGACGCGTCGTCGGTCCACAGGCCGACGAGGTCCGGACCCCGCCCGTTCGGGAGGCGACGCGCAAGCGACGGTATCCGGCCGCGACGAGGGTAATGGAGCGGAAAACCGGCCAGTCGCTCTCGGAGGCGGCCTTCGCCGCCAGTGAACCGATTGCCGCGGTCGATGAACTACTGCAGGAGGTCCCCGAGACGCGTGCGGTGTTCGGCGAGTCACATCCCGAACTCTGCTTTCGCGCGTTCGCCGGCGAGCCGCTGGAGTACGACCGTCGCCACGCCGGCGGCTACGCCGAGCGGATGCGCGCGCTCGCGGAGTTCGACCACGACGCGCCGCCGACGGTGCAGTCGGCCGCGGAGGCCGTCGCCGGCCACCCTGTTCGTATCGAGGCGGTGTTGGATGCGCTCGCGCTCGGGTACACCGCCCGCCCCGGGGACGACCCGCTCCGGACGCTTCCGGCGGAGCCAGCGACGGACGCGACGGGGTTGGAACTGTGTCACTACTATCGCGGGACCGACCCGTTGGCGTGAGCCGCGGCTGGTCGGCGTGAAAAAACGAAGAAAGTCGTCAGTTTACAGTCGGGTGACGTTCGTCGCGCGCGGGCCCTTCTCGGCCTGCTCGATGTCGAACTCCACTTCCTGTCCCTCTTCGAGGTCCGGACCGCCGACGTCCTCCATGTGGAAGAACACGTCCTCGTCTGCGTCCTCGGTGTCGATAAAGCCGTAGCCGCCGGTGTCGTTGAAGAAATCAACCTTACCTTGTGCCATACACCAGTCTCTGTCTTCCCACAGATAAGGCTGCGGATTCACGCCCCAAACCGTGTGAGGTATTCTCTTGACCCTCCCTCTCGGAGTATGGCGCATGCTCCGTCGGCTCCGCGCTACCGCCCCCGCCGGTCTCGTCCCGCTCGCGTGGCTGTTCACCCTTGCTGCCGCCCGCGGGTGGATTTCGACCCGAACCGTCGCCATCGGGCTCGGCGTGATGGCGACGCTGCTCGCGGTGTTTGCCGTCCTGTCGGCTCGCGAGATGGCCCACTCTCGCGTGCTCCGGGCGTGGCTCGCCGTCGTCGTCGGTGGCTTCTTCCTGACCGCAGCGGGGCTGTACGCCGTCACGACGGCACAGCCACAGGTCGCGCGGTTCGCCGTCGCCGGCTGGATGCTCCTGCCCGCGATGGGACTGGTCTTCACCGGTCGGTTCGACGTGCCCTACGCGCGTGCGCATACGCTCGGTGGGTTCCTCGCCGGCGCTGGGACGGTCGCCTTTCTCGCCGCCGCCGACATCGCCGTGCTTGCTGGATTCGCGTGGGAAGCAGTCACCAGTGGTGGAATTGTCCTCGTCGCCGTCGGACAGACCGCCGGAATTCTCGCCGCGACGCTCGGCGAGTCGTGAGCTACCGTTCTTCGACGGCGAGCGTGTAGACGCCCGTCGCGCTCCCGGTGTAGCTGCCCGCCCAGACGGTGTACGCGCCGTCGCTCGGGAGCGTCGCCGTGAGTTCACTCGCCTCGGCGGCGGGGCTGTCGTCGCTCCCCACGACGGAACCGTCGGGACCGACGAGCACGAGGAACGAATCGAACACGTCTGTCCCCATCACCACACGAACCCCATCGTCCGCCTTCCCGGTGAGTGTGACCGGCTCGGCCAACCCGTCACGAACCGGGTCCGACGGGTCGTCTGCGTCGACGTAGCCGACCGCCCACGTCCCCGGCTCGATTGACCGGAGGTCGCGCGTCGAGCCCGGTACCGCGCCGTGTTTCGCGAGCGAGAGCTCGTACGCGCCGGTGTCGTCGCCGCTGTACGTTCCCGCCCACGCCGTGTAGACGCCGTCGTCGGGCAACACCGTCTCGATGCGGCTGTTCGTCCCCGCGCCGGAGTCGTCGTCGGTCGCGACCGCCGTCCCCTGCTCGTCGACGAGCACGAGATATGTGTCGACGGCCTCCGAGGTGAGGTCGAGCCGTATCCAGTCGTTTCGGTTCCCCTCGAAGGTGACCGGCTCGGCGACGCCGTACCGGACGGGGTCGCGGCGGTCGCTCCGGTCGATTTCACCCTCGCGGGTCTGTCCGTACGCGATGGTGTGGAGGTTCTCGCCGCCCGCGTAGCTCCCGGTCTGTTCCAGCGTGAGTTCGTAGTCGCCGAGCCGCGCCGAGTCGTGCGTGCCGACCCAGAGCCGGTACTCGCCGTCCGCCGGGAGCACGGTCTCGATGCGGGTGGTGTTCGTGTCGTCGTTCTCGGTCACGTCGACGGTGCTCCCGTCGGGACCGACGAGCAGGAGGAACGGGTTGAGGTCGTCCGAGACGACGAGCGCGAGAATCTCGTCGCCCTCGCTCCCGTCGAAGTCGCGGGGCGTCGCGACGTTCCCGAACACCGGGTCGGTGTGTTGACCGGTCACCGTGCCCGTGGTGCGCGTTCCGTAGCCAATCGCCTCGCCCTCGACGCGCTCGCCGGTCTGCCGGAGACTCAGCGTGTACTCGCCCGTCGCGGAGCCGTCCCGTGACCCGACCCAGATGGTGTACTCGCCGTCGGTCGGCAGTCGGAGTTCCAGCCGTGCGCGCTCGTCGGTCGCGCTCTGGCCGACGAGTTTCCCGTCGGGGCCGGTGACGACGAGTCGCGCGTCGAACGCCTGACTCGCGGCCTCGACTGCGATTCGGTCGCCTGCACTCCCGGCGACTGAGACCGGTTCTGCGAGTCCGTCGTGCTCGGGGTCGCGCTCGTCGCCGGCGTCGACGGTCCCCTGTACCGTCTCGCCGTACTCGATGGCGCGCTGGTCGGCCGGCACGGGTGTCGGCGTCGCCGTCTCGGCTTCGCTCGTGTTCGACCCGCCGGGAATCGACCCCGGCGACCCGCCGAGTCCCGCCGCTCCGAGTGCGAGCGCGGCTATCCCGCCCGCCTGGAGCAGTCGCCGCCGCGAGGTGGACCCCTCGTCGCTGTCGGCTGGTGTCATCGTGTCTCCCTGCGACGATGGCTTCAGAAAAAAGCGTGCAGGGCCGTTTCTTCCGGACAGTAGCCCTCGGCTCACTCCCGCGTGTACCACCACGCCCACGCCATCAGCGCGGGCTGAAACGGGAGTCGGAGCCACGCGGCCACCCGCGCGACGCCGGCGTACCCCTCGGGTACGAACTCGTTGAGCGCGTCGCTGCGCGCGAGATGGACGTTCGCCGGGAAGACCGCGGCCAACAGCGCGATGATGCCCCACGCCGACGGTCGCCGCGTTCGGTCGAATAACACGCCGACGCCGAGCACGAGTTCGGCGACGCCCGATAGATACACGAGTCCGACCGGGCGCGAAAGCTGTGGCGGTACCGCCCGAGCGAACGATTTCGGCGCGAGAAAGTGTGCGATACCTGCGACGACGTAGACGAGTCCCATGACGTACCGGAGCGGGCGTTTCGCGCGCGTGAGTTGCATACGCTGTGGTCGCAGCTCTGACCCATGAGTATTGCTCTCTCACGGGCTCATGGTGCTCGCCAGCACCGTCAGAAATCCCGAGCGTAACTCACTGCAAAAGTATGCCGCCTCCCCGATTTGAACAGAGCAAGACAGTCCTGCTCGCTTCGCTGTGCGGGCTGTGACTTGCAGGCTCAAATCGGCTCGGCGTCGTTTCTGCGACTCCTCGCTGTTGCTCGGAGTCGTAGAATATGCCGCCTCCCCGATTTGAACGGGGGACAGCTCGATCTTCAGTCGAGTGCTCTCCCAGTCTGAGCTAAGGCGGCTCAACTCGAACGACACGACGGGCGTGAAAAAGCGTTTCTATCCGAGATAGAATCGCTGTGGGCAAGCCGGTCGACCGGGCAGCCGAGGCGGTGGCCTACCGCACCGCGCGCCAGCGCGTGTGCGGTCCGGGGGAGGGTTGGCGCGGTTGCGGTGCTGTATCCGGAGCCAAGCAACGAGCGTGGTGCTGTCGCTGTTGAAACCAGAGCAAATAGTGCGGTGTTGTGTCTTGGGCCAAGTAACGAGAGTGGTGTTGTCGAAGACAACGGGGTCTGGGCGGAATGTGAACCACGAGAAGACGTGCTCGCTTCGCTCGTCGTGTAGGATTCAATTCCGTCCGGCAAACGATTCGCTCGTCACGTCCGTTCCTCGCAGAATCGTATGGGTCCGGGCGGAATTGAACCACCGATCTCCTCCTTGTAAGGGAGGCGTCATACCACTAGACCACGAACCCGCTATCTGACGGCAATCGACCCGCGCGAATAGGCCTTGCGTTCACCGGCGGCGGAACGCTTAGCCTCCCTCGTTCCCACCTCCGGATATGAACCGCCGACAGATTCTCCCCGCGCTCGGTCTCCTCCTCGCGCTGGCCGTCGTCGGCTACGCCGCCGGGCTGTTCACCCCGCTCCTGACGACCGGCGGCTACCAGCCCGTCGCCGGCCCGACCGCCACGCCGGCGGACGACCCGACGGCGACGAGCACCCCGTACGCGGACGGGTACGCGCGCACGTCCGTCACCGTCCGCGACAGCGAGACGAACGAGACGCTCGGGTCGGTCAGGGTCGCAGTCGCGGAGACACGCGATGAAAAGATCACCGGGCTATCAAAAACAGCATCACTCCCCGAAGACCGGGGTATGTTGTTCCCGTACGACGCCCCCGCTGACCGCACCTACGTCATGCGCGGGATGGACTTCGGTATCGACATCATCTACATCGACAGCGACGGGCGAATCACGACAATCCACCACGCGCCCGAACCCCCCGAGGGCGAGGACGGCGAGCAGTACGAGTACCCCGGCTACGGCCAGTACGTCCTCGAAGTGAACTACGAGTGGACGACGCGCCACGACGTGGAGGAAGGCGACAGCGTCGACATCGGTGAGTGGTAACGTCTCTCTGTCAGCTTCCTTACCGAATCTGGTTTTGGCGAACGCTTTTGCGCGCGAGTAGCCACGAACGTACAATGGGAGTTTCTGCTGTCGAAGACGACGACGACCCGTTCGAGGAGCAACGGGAGAAGGCCGAGAATCCGATGCGGCGGCTCTTCTTGCAGTACGGTGCAGAAAAGAAGGTCGCGTTCGTGGTCGGCGTGTTCTCCAGCATCGTCGCCCGGGCGCTCGACCTCCTGCCGCCGATTCTGCTGGGCGTGGCCGTCGACGCCATCTTCGAGGCGCAAGGCGCAGCAGACCAGGAGTACTCGCTGTTTCTCGTCCCCGACGCGTGGATTCCGGCGACCGAACAGGGCCAACTCTACTTCACCGTCGGTATCATCGCGTTTGCGTTCTTCGGCGGCGCGGCGTTCCACTACTCGCGCAACTGGGGGTGGAACGCCTTCTCGCAGCATATCCAACACCAGATTCGGACGGACACCTACGACAAGATGCAGCGGCTCAACATGGACTTCTTCGCCGACAAGCAGACCGGCGAGATGATGTCCATCCTCTCGAACGACGTGAACCGGCTGGAGCGATTCTTGAACGACGGGATGAACTCCGCGTTCCGGCTGGGCGTGATGGTCATCGGTATCGCCATCATCCTGCTCGCGGTCAACTGGCAGCTCGCGATGATTACCCTCGTCATCGTGCCGCTCATCGGCGTGTTCACCTACTACTTCATCAAGACCATCCAGCCGAAGTACGCCGACGTGCGCTCGTCGGTCGGGAAGGTGAACTCCCGGCTGGAGAACAACCTCGGCGGGATTCAGGTCATCAAGACCTCCAACACGGAGACGTTCGAGTCCGACCGCGTCGACGACGTGTCACAGGGCTACTTCGACGCCAACTGGGACGCCATCAGCACGCGAATCAAGTTCTTCCCCGGACTGCGGATGCTCGCGGGCGTCGGCTTCGTGCTCACCTTCTTCATCGGCGGGCTGATGGTGCTCGGCGACGGCGTCGGCCCGTTCACGAGCGACCTCCAGGCCGGTGAGTTCGTCACCTTCATCCTGCTGTCACAGCGGTTCATCTGGCCGATGGCCCAGTTCGGACAGATTATCAACATGTACCAGCGCGCGTACGCCTCCTCTGCGCGCATCTTCGGGCTGATGGACGAGCCGTCGCGTATCGTCGAGGACCCCGACGCGGACGAACTGACCGTCTCCGACGGCGAGGTCGTCTACGACGACGTGCGCTTCGGATACGACGACACCGAGACGATTGTCGAGGACGTGAGCTTCGAGGTCGACGGCGGCGACACGCTCGCGCTCGTCGGTCCCACCGGTGCGGGAAAGTCGACGGTGCTCAAGCTTCTGCTCCGCATGTACGACGTGGACGAAGGCTCGATTACCATCGACGGACAGGACCTGCGTGACGTGACGATTCCGAGCCTGCGCCGGCAGGTGGGCTACGTCAGCCAGGACACGTTCATGTTCTACGGGACGGTCGAGGAGAACATCTCCTACGGCACCTTCGACTCCGACCGAGAGTCCGTCGTCGAGGCGGCGAAGGCAGCGGAGGCCCACGAGTTCATCACGAACCTGCCGGAGGGGTACGACACCGAGGTCGGCGAGCGGGGCGTGAAGCTGTCGGGCGGCCAGCGCCAGCGCATCTCCATCGCCCGCGCGATTCTGAAAGACCCCGAGATTCTCATCCTCGACGAGGCGACCTCCGACGTGGACACGGAGACGGAGATGCTGATTCAGCGGTCGCTCGACCGGCTGACGGCCGACCGGACGACCTTCTCCATCGCCCACCGGCTCTCGACCATCAAGGACGCGGACAAGATCATCGTGCTCGAGGACGGCAAAATCGTCGAGCGCGGAACCCACGACGACCTCATCGCCGAGGACGGGCTGTACGCGCACCTGTGGGGCGTCCAGGCGGGCGAAATCGACGAGCTCCCCGACGAGTTCATCGAGCGCGCCCAACAGCGCGATGCCAACCGCATCGAAGCAGGGGAGTAACCCCAAAAAGCGGGATTTTAAGACACTCTCGCTCACTCTTGGATAGTATGAGCGTCGAGCTACCGTTCGCCCCGGTAGATACTATCATCCGTCGGAACGCGGGAGAGCTTCGCGTGAGCGCCGAGGCGGCAGCGGAACTTGCCGCCCGTATTCAGGACCGCGGCGCGGCGCTGGCGACGACTGCCGCCGAGCACGCCACCGCCGACGGACGCAAGACCCTGATGGTCGAGGACTTCGCGTTCGAGGCGTCGCCGGACCCCGAACTCGAACTCCCCATCGCCCCCGTCGACCGCATCGCCCGACTCGATATCGACGACCGGTATCGCGTCTCGAAGGACGCCCGCATCGCGCTCGCGGCCGAACTGGAGTCGTTCGCCGACACCGTCGCGGCGGCGGCCGCGATACTTACTCGCCACGCCGCACGCCGGACCGTCAAGGAGGCCGACGTGGCCGCGTACTTCGAACTCCAGCCGTACTACGAATGAGATTCGGCTACCGCGAGGTGTGTCTCCGCCACGACACCGGCTCCCGCCACCCCGAGAGCGCGGACCGACTCCGGGCCATCAAGCGCGGCCTCTCGAAGGAGCACGGCGTCGCCTACGAGGAGGGACGCCTCGCCTCGCCAGAAGAGATTCTCGCCGTCCACGAGTCGGCGTACGTCGACGAACTCGAACAGTTCTGTGCCGACGGCGGCGGCACCTGGGACGCGGACACCGTCGCCGTCGAGGCGAGCTGGGAGGCGGCCCGCGCCGCTGCCGGTCTCTCGCTGTGGGCCGGCGACGCCGCCCTCGACGGCGACGGCGGCCGCGAGACGCCCTTCGCGATCGGTCGCCCTCCCGGCCACCACGCCGAGGCCGACGACGCCATGGGGTTTTGCCTGTTCAACAACGTCGCCGTCGCGGCCGCGGGCGCGCTCGACCGCGACGACGTGGACCGCGTCGCCGTCTTCGACTGGGACGTCCACCACGGCAACGGCACCCAACACATCTTCGAGGACGACCCGGAGGTGTTCTACGCCTCGACCCACGAGCGCGGACTGTTCCCCGGAACCGGTGACCTCCGGGAGACCGGAACCGGAGAGGGACAGGGGACGACGATGAATATCCCGTTCCCCGGTGGGTGTGGCGACGCCGAGTATCTCGCCGCGGTCGACGAGGCCATCGCGCCGGCCTTCGAGCAGTACGACCCGGACCTGCTGTTCGTCTCCGCGGGCTTTGACGCCCACCGGAAAGACCCGATTTCCCGCCAGCGCGTCTCGACCGAGGGGTACGGACTACTCACCGACCGGATGGTCGACCTCGCGGACCGGTGTGGCGCGGGACTGGCGTTCGTCCTCGAAGGCGGCTACGGGTTAGAGGCGCTTTCCGAGTCGATTCGGAAGGTGAACAGTGTCTTCGACGGCTACACGCCGGCGGCAAACGAGGAGGAGGTCGCCGCGCGCGGTCGCTCGACAATCGACGACGTGCGGGACGTTCACGACCTCTAGAGCGTCGCGGCGACGGACTCGATGGCGTCGACCCGCTCTCGGTCAAACGTCCACAGCCCGTCCCACTCGTTTTCATTCGTCTGGAGACAGAGGAGAGCGGCCGGGCTGTCGGTGCCGGTGTGGATGACGAACCACGAATCGCGGTAGGCCGGGGTCCGGCCGTCGTGAACGGTCAGGTTCGGCAGCGTCCCGTCCGTCGGCATCCCGTAGACGTGGGTGTCGACGTTGCTGTCTGCGAGCCGTTCGTACACCGCGCGGGTGCCGCGCTCGTCGTTGAGCCGCGAGAGCCGCTGGAAGGACGTTCGGAGGGTGCCGGCGTCGTCATCGAGTGCCGTCTGTTCGATGTATCGCGAGAGCACGATGAGCAGCAGCTTCTCCTTGTTCGAGGCGGGAAAGCCGCGCATCCGGAACTTCGTGTCGGCGAGCGCCGTCAGCACGTCCGGGGCCTGTTGGGTGTCGATACCCGCCATCCCCGTCCGGTAGCTGTCGCTGTTGACGAGCAGGAACGCGTCCATCAGCGCGTCGAGCGAGGAGCGGGCGACGATATCACCCGCCTCCACGACGAGCACCTGCGGTTCGCCGTCGACGGTGGTGTCCGTCTCGATGTCGACCGGCTGCCCCGCGAACGCTCCCTCCAACAGCCGCATCAGCGGTGCCGGCTCGTCCGAGTCGCGAACCAGCACCGTCCGCTCCGGCGGCTCCACGTCCAAGAGGTCGCGGAACTGTTCGACCGGCGTAGCCATACACCACTGTGTTGTCACCGACGGTAATAAGATACTACCCCCAGACGGACGGATAGAAGTACGCCCGAAGCTCCGGGCCGAACTCCGCGGCGAGCGTGGCGATTTCCTCTCCAGCCAGGACGGTGTAGCCGTCGTCCAGCGAACGCTCGATAGCCGGCCCGAGCGCGACGGAAAACAGCGCGTCCTCGGCGAACGCCTCGGGCGTCCGGTAGTCGCGCTCGCGCTCGACGACGTACCGGTCGCCGTCGAGATACGGGCCGGTCTCCGGGCCGTCGGCGTAGGCGTCGTAGAACCCTTCGGCGTGGTCGCGCACCCCGACCGGCGGCCCCTCGTGGCGTTCGATTGCCGGCAGCCGCGCAATCTGACACTCGACGAGCAGCGCCGCCGTCTCGTCGGCGACGCAGGTCGACCGCAGCGGGTCGAACCCCCGGCGGCCGAGTTCCGACTCCAGTCCCGACAGCGACTTCTCCAACTGCGGGTAGAGCTGGTCGTCCACGATGTCGGGGGCGTCGAACCGGACGGCGACGGGGTGGGTACCGCGCTCCTCGACGGCCGCCCCGACCGCGTCGGCTGACATCGGGTCGACGCTGCGCGGCTCGAACAGCGACTCTCGCGGCTCGCCGAGCAGGTCGCGGCTGTAGTGGATGAGCCGGGCGAGATTCTCCGCCGAGAGCGAGGCGGCGACGTTGCGGTCGGGGTCCGTCGGGTCGATGACGACGAGCCCGTCCTCGAAATCGCTGGTCGCGTGGGACTCGGGGTCGAAGCCGACGGGTGGGTCCCAGTCTGCCGCCGCGTGCACGAGCGGGACGAAGCCGCCGTGTTCCAAGACGAGTAGCTCCGCGAGATACCCCGCGAAGCCGCGGGTCCGGAGGTCAGAGCCGTACGCGCCGATTCCCTTCAGGAACGCCTTCGTGACGCGGGCGTCGCCCCGGAGGTCGTCGTCCAATCGGGCCTCCAGATACTCCGTGTGGAACGGCGTCCGGTCGACGGCCGACTGGATGTCGCCGGCGGACTCGACGGCGAAACAGGGGACGCAGTCGACGGCAAAGCCCTCGACCTCCCCCTTGACGTAGGGGTGTTCGGCGAACTCCTCGTGACCGTCGGGGACGACGGCGTGGCCCACCTGCAGGCCGTAGCGTTCGAGGTCGGCCCGCGGGAGGTCCGGCGGAAACCGGACGAAGAGGTCGATGTCGCGGTCGCCAGCGAGCCACGTCCCGCGTGCGGTGGAGCCGACGAGCTGCACGTCGGCGTCGACACCGAGGTCGGCGATGGCGTCGCGGGCACGCTCGCGGAGTCGGTCGGCGACGGCGTGGAGCCGCTCGCGCTCCTCGTCGGTTGGGGTCACGCGGTCGTGGATGCGCTCGACGACCGTCTCGACCGACGCGTCTGTCATATCCCGGCTTCGGCGGCGGCTGTAAAACCCGTGTCGGTGTCCGTTCCGAAGCGAAAGCCCTATCTTGCAAATCGCGCTACGTGGGAGTGAGCCGCCTTAGCTCAGTTGGTAGAGCACCACGCTGTTAACGTGGTTGTCCCAGGTTCGAGCCCTGGAGGTGGCGTTCTCGGTCATTCGGTACGCTGAAGTTCGACGCCTGCCGACGACAGATAAGGGCCCTTAGCTTAGTCTGGTATAGCACTCCGCTCATAACGGAGCGGTCGTTGGTTCAAATCCGACAGGGCCCATGCAGTTTCTCGGGGAGCGAACGCGACGAGTGAACTGGTCGTCTGTCGATTTGAAACGGGGCAGTCGCGCGCAGCGGAGTGAGCACGTCTGCCCGTGGTTCACAATCCGACAGGGCCCATCCGGTTTTCGCGACCGACTCCGACAGGATATGCAGCGTTTCGAAAACCGAACCGGTGAGGGGGTCGTCCGACCGTCAATTCGACGTGCGCCCGCGTACCAGTGTCTCGGCCCGTCTCGTCGGCTTTCAGGGTCGCTGACACACTGCTTTTTATATACGATTCCTGTGTACTCCGCGGTATGCGACCCACCCGTGACGGCGGTGGCAGTTGCCGTAGCCGTCGGCCGTTTGTAGAACCCCCCCGCCAGTGAGGTGGCGTCGCTGGTGATACCAATGAATATCAAGAACCTATTTGACGACGATTCGGCTGTGTCGCCAGTTATAGGCGTCATTCTGATGGTCGCTATTACGGTTATTCTTGCGGCCGTCATCGGAACGTTCGTGCTCGGACTCGGCAGTAACGTCGAGAGCGCGCCAACAACGCAGTTCTCCGTCGACTACGAGGATGCAACGACCAGTAATGGACAAATCACCGTCACGCACGACGGTGGTGACACCATTCCGGCGAGTGCACTAAGTGTGAGCGTCGGGTCCGTTGGGACCGCTGACTTTGATGGTACCAACGGATACGGCTCTGAGAGTTCCATTACGAGTGGCAAATCCTTCGTCGTCTACACCGGCGGTGCACCTGGTAGCCCGAGTGCAAGCAACTACGGCGCTGTCAGTGGCACTCCCTCTTCTGGTGACGATGTCCGCGTCATCTGGGCACCGGAAGACAGTGACACCTCCCAGACGCTGACGACGAGCCAGGTCCCGTAACGCGGCGACCTGCCCCGTCTCTCGATTCTTTTTTATTCGACGCTCCCACGTGTAGTGTCAACATAGTGTACAGCATAAACGCCGCTCAGGCCGTTATTTCTTGATTCCGCTTATCAAAATGTGAACATACTCACCTATATTTATATCTCAGTACTGCATTGTATAATGTAAGCGGCAGCCCCTCTCCGACGGCGGCGTCGCTGGACACAACAATGAACATCAAAAACCTATTCGACGATGACTCGGCCGTTTCGCCGGTCATCGGCGTGATCCTGATGGTTGCCATCACAGTGATTCTGGCAGCCGTCATCGGCACGTTCGTGCTCGGACTCGGTAGCAACGTCCAGAGCGCGCCAACAACGCAATTCAGTTTCGACTACGACACTGGTGCCACTGAAGTAACCGTCACCCATGACGGCGGTGACACGATTGACGCAGATGCGCTCTTCGTCAATGCTGCCGGTACCAATGAAGGATGGAATACTGGCACCGCTACGGATGTTACCGATGTGGCTTCCGGAAACTCCGCGACCTTCACCTACGGCGGTGACGAGGTCCGTGTCATCTGGCAACCGCCAAGCGGTGACACCTCCCAGACGCTTGCGACCAGCCAGACCCCGTAACCCGGCAAACTAACCCGTTTTCCGGCTTTCTTTCACCACCGACCAGCCGTGCCTGTCGGCCACGCAATTTTATTCCTTATCGACCCGGACTTGTGAGATACGTGTCGATGAACGTCGAGACTCCCGACGACGACCGCGAGGCGTCCATGGCCGTGACCGTGCTCGCCGCGGCCGCGGTGAGCGCACTGCTCACGACGCTGCTGTTGACGCTCGCCGTCGCGCCGTTCGTGGTCGGGTAGCCGCGGCGTGTCGCGGGACGGCGCTCGCGCCAGAGACAACCGCTTTATCAGGCTGGACACTGTACAACCGACAATGAGTGACGATAGTGGCGGGCGCAAGCCCCTACGGATGCCCGACGAGAACCAGCAGTTCGCCGTCGTGACGAACATGCTGGGCGGCGGGCGCGTCGAGGTTCGGTGTGCAGACGGAAAAGAACGGATGGGTCGCATCCCCGGTCGGATGCGCTTCCGGACGTGGATTAACGAGGGCGACGTGGTGCTCATCGAGCCGTGGGACTGGCAGGACGGGAAGGGCGACATCGAGTGGCGCTACGACGAGCAGGACGCCCAGCAACTGCGCGAAGAAGGCCACATCGAGTAATCTACCGAGTAAAATCCTCGTCGTCGAACTCTTCGAGGACCCACTCCAGTTCTTCGATGGCGCGCAACAGCGCCACCTCCGTTTCGTCTTCCAGCTGCGAGACGGGCGGGTCGTGACGGTCGTACTCGGCTTCGAGTGCGGCGATTCGCTCGCGAATCGTCTCCTCTGTTCGCATACTCGCTCGTGTACACCGGGAGTATTCAGCGTACCGCTTGCTACCACGTCTCACCCCCGGAACCCAAGCAACTCGAACACGTACACGGGGTATGAGCAACATTCCGCAAAGCGACGAGGAGTGGCGTGACCAACTCACCGAGGAGGAGTATGAGATTCTCCGCGAGCAGGGGACCGACCCGAAGTTCTCCGGCGAGTACATCGGCAAGGACGACGACGGAGCCTACCGGTGTGCCGGCTGTGGCGCGCTGCTGTTCGATTCGGACACGAAGTTCGACGAGGAGGGCTCGGGGTGGCCCTCCTTCTACGACGCCGTCGAGGGCGCAATCGAGTTCCGCGAGGACGACTCGCTCGGGATGACCCGAACCGAGACGGTGTGTGCAGAGTGTGGCGGGCACCTCGGTCATGTCTTCGAGGATGGCCCCGAGCCGACGGGCAAACGCTACTGTATCAACTCCACGGCCATCGACTTCGACGACGAGTAGCTACCACCGCCGGAGCGCGCCCGCGCCGTGCTGGCTCGCCAACACGAGCACGAAGACGGCGACCGCAGAGAAGGCCGCCCCGCCGCCGAGATAAAACACCCAGTCGATGCCGACGTTGGTCTGGAGCCAGCCGCCGACGAACGGCGCGCCGATGGAGCCGGGTCGCCAAACGAACTCCCGAATCCCAAACGACGACGCGACGCCGCCTCCTTCCGTGTTCTCGCCTTCGTCCGCGAACAGCGCCATGCTCGCCGGCTCGCGGAAGGCGTCGGCGACACCCAACAGCGCGTTACACGCGATGAGGGGGAGAAATGCGGGCGAGAGATTGCCGAGCCCCGCGACCGCACTCTCGACACCGACCCACTGCACGGGTGCGGTCGAGGCCAGCCACTCCATCCCCGGAATCCCGGGTGGGAGCGCGAGCGCGGTGCCGACGCCGGGCGTGAACGGTACTCCGAGTGCGATGGCCCCGTAGCCCGCGCCACCGAGTGCGATGAACGCCGACCGACCGAATCTGTCCGAGAGTTGCCCGGTGTACGGCTGAAACAGCATGTTCGCTCCCCGCTCGGCCGTGATGACGACGCCGACGGCGAAGGGTGCATAGGCCAGCCCACCCTGTGCGACCTCGACGCCGGCGTAGATAGGGACCCACGTCCGGACGAGCGTGACGGCGACCGCGTACTGGCCGCGGAACGTCGTCAGCGTCCGGAGTCGTTCGTTCACCGACAGCGACGTGAACGGGAACCCCTCGATACGGACGGGGTCGGGCCGAACGAACAGGACGACGGCGACCATCGAGACCACCAACAGCGCGACGAGCAGCGCGTACACCGTCTGGAAGCCGTACACCTCGTACAACGCTCCGACCGAGAGCGCGCCGACGATACCCGAGGCGAGCCGCGCTGCGTTCGCCTTCCCGATGTGGTTGGCGCGTTCTCCCGTCGGCGCGAGTTCGCCCACGAGTGAGAGTGAGAGCAGCGACGCGCCCGTCGCGGCAAAGCCCTGCATCGCCCGCGCGCCGACGAACTGCCACGACCCGGAGACGAAGGCGAAGGCCGTGTACGCGAGCGCCGCGATACCGATGGCGACGACGAGTGCCGTCCGCTTGTCGCCGGCGTCACCGCCCCACGCGAACGGGACGATGGCGAGCGTTGAGGCGAGCGTATACCCCGACGTGAACAACCCAAGCAACAGCGCGGACGGGTCGTAGAGATTGATGTACGTCGGCAGCAGCGTCGTGAGGGCGGCCAGCCCGAAGCCGCCGGCAAAGCGGACGAGATACAGACTCAGAAACTGGAGCCGGTCGTCGTTCACACCGACGGTTTTCCCGTCCGCCTCAAGCGCGTTCCGATACGGGCCGCGTCCAGACCCCCTGTTTCGCGTCCATCCACGCCACGACGCCGACGTGTGGAAGCGTCAGCGCCGCAATCAAGACGAGATACAGCCCGACGACGCCGGCGGCGGTCGTCGGCGGCTCCGGCACCAGCAGGTAGAACACGCCGAGGAAGGCGAGCGAAACGGCCGTCAGGGGTGCAGCTTGCCACGCGAACCGCCGGAGTGGCGTCCACAGGTCGCCGGTCGCAAACGCCGCGACCGACGGCTCGTCGGCCAGTGCTAGCCGGCCCACGTGTCTGAGCGCGTGCCACAGACAGAAGTAGAGCCCGACGGCAAACAGCGGTGGCACCGTCGTGAAAAACGCCCCGAGCAGCAGCGTCTCGCCGGCGTCGCGCCGCCACCCGTCGCCCGCCCGCCGCCAGTAGCCGACGCCCAAATGAACGGCTACGAGCGCACCGAATCCCACGCCGACCGCGAGCCGGCTCTCGGGTGTGAACACGGGTGCGAGCAGCGATGCGTCGCCGGCGAAGGGAGCGACGAGGAGTTGCGCCACGCGCTCGTACTGGGTCGGGAACGCGACAAGCGGGACCAGCATCGGGAAGCCCCCGCGAACGACCGCGGCCAGCGCGCGTTGTGGCACCGAACACAGGTGATTCGCCCCGGCAAAGGCGACGAGCGCGTGCATATCACCCTGTCCCCAGTGGGCCAGCGTCAGGAGGATGAACGAGACGAACCCGACGGTCGGCGCGAGAAACCACACCACGGTGTAGCCGACCCCGAGGAGGAGATACACGCCACCGACGACGAGGGCACCGCGCAGGGTCGAGACGGACCCCAGCCGTCCGGGAACGAGGTGGTCGATTGCGCCGTGGGGAAGTCCGACGAGCACGACGGAGACGACGAGCGGCACCAGCTGAAGCGACTGGGGGACCTGCGGGTCGAAGACGAACGCGAGCGCGAGCAGGCCACAGCAGGCCCAGCCGGGCCACAAGGTGAGCCGACGGACCGTCTCCTCACCACCGGCAGGCGGAAACAGCGTCATGGTACGGTGTCGATGCCGAGTTGGTCGGTCACCCACAGCCAGAGGACGAGCCCCTGGACGACGAACAGATTCGTGAAGAAGAAAAACAGCGCCTCCTCGATGGGGAGACCGGCGAGGGTCACGCCGGTCGTGTAGGTCGGCGACAGCTTCCAGATGCCGAGCGTAATGGCGACCATGTCGGCCGCACACAGATACACCGTCGGGAGTCCGACGCCGATGACGACCGTCTTGGCGTGCTCGTACAGATACGGCCAGCCGAACGCCCACTGAATCGCGAGCACCGGGCCGGCCCACCCGAGTAGCGCACCCAGATACGTCGTCTGGCCGCCGCCGAGATACAGCCAGATGCCGACGCCACTAATCGTGAAGCCGGCGAGCGCACCGATCAGTCGGTTCGACAGCGACACCGCGAGCGGCCGGTCGGTCGTCTCGACGAACTGGTACAGCCACAGCGCCGTGATGAACGGCTGGACGAGGATGAAGAGCAACTCCTCGACGGGGATGTTGACGAACCGCGCGAGGACGACCCCTTCGCCGTACGACCAGACGCCCTTCCCGATGAGGAGAATCTCCCACGGGATGGTGTAGGTGAGCGCGATGGTCGCGAGGATGACGATACCAGCCCACTGGACCCGAGCGCGAGGGAGTCGGAATTGGCGCACCCACACCGACAAGAGGAGGATGAACAGGAACGGGGCCAGAAAGACGAGGTGAAACCCCAGATACGAGGGAACGGCCATACGGCTGGTCGTCGTGGAAGAAATAAAAAGACGGCTGTCTGCGGTGACTCGTCAGTCGGCGGCCTGTGCGGACGTGGACGCGTCTTCCAGTGCGTCACGGCTGCGCAGCAGGACGAAGCCGAAGCCGACCTTCGCAGTCACGTCGAGGATGGCGAAGGCGATGGTCTCCTGTGTGAGCGTCAGTGCGCCGATGGTGGATTCGGTGCCGAGCACCCAGACGACGGGGTACAGCGACCACAACACCAGAATCATCGTGCGGAGCTTCGAGAACGTCGCCGCGACGGCGCTGGACTTGCGTGCCGCCTGTCCACTCAGCGTGCGGACGAGGAAGAACAGCACAGCAATCATGAAGGCAGTGCTGATTCCCCACCAGAGCATACGGTTCAGCGCGCTGGAGCGCGCGAGTGCACCTGCGAGACCCGTCAGAATCATCGCAACGTCGAGACCGACGAGCGTCGCGATGGTGTTGCGGTCTGCGCCCGCAAGGAGTGCGATGTCGAGCAGGAGCAGCGGCGTGGTGAACAGCCAGTCAGCGTAGCGTGCCCAGTAGATATCGAGCGTCTCACCACCCACCGGCACCTCGATCAGGCCATAGCCCGTTGCCATACTGAAGTACGACACGGACGCGATGGCCGTGATGAAGATCGTGATGATGTAGAACTCCTGTTTTCGTTCGTTCTTCTCCCCCCAGCCCATCGCGATGAACGCGACGGTACCGAGTGCCATGAGGGCCGTTCCGACCCACAGGATTAGCGACTGCGTATCCGTTGGTTGGACCATAATCCACTTCGTACTAATACCGGGTGGCCCATAATAACACGCCAAAAAAGTTATATGGGAATACGAATTCTCTCTGTGGGACACTGCTCTGTGAGTGCCGGGAGACGGTCCCGTCGTCGGGGTGTCGGGGGACGCGTTTAGGTGGTCGTCGCCCCGAGTCGAGGTATGTCACTCTCGCTCGACGCCACCCAGCTCGACCGCTACTCCAGACACATCATCATGGACGAAATCGGGCCCGAGGGACAGTCGACTCTCCTCGACTCGCGGGTGCTGTGTATCGGTGCGGGCGGGCTCGGTTCGCCGGTCATCCAGTACCTCGCCGCCGCGGGCGTCGGCACGCTCGGTATCGCCGACGACGACGTCGTGGAGCGGTCGAACCTCCAGCGGCAGATCATCCACGCCGACGCCGACGTCGGAACCCCGAAGGTGGACTCCGCACGCGGCTACGTCGAGCGACTCAACCCCGACGTGACCGTCGACCCCCACGAGGTGCGCGTCACCAGCGAGAACGTCGAGTCGCTCATCGCCGACTACGACATCGTCGTCGACGGCTCCGACAACTTCGCGACCCGGTATCTCGTCAACGACGCCTGTACGCTCGCCGGGATTCCCTTCACGCACGGCGCGATTCTCCGATTCGAGGGACAGGTGACCACCTTCGAGGGCGGGGACGGTCCCTGCTACCGGTGTCTGTTTCCCGAAGCGCCCGAACCCGGGACCGTTCCGAACTGCGCCGAGGTCGGGGTCCTCGGTGTCCTGCCGGGCGTCGTCGGCTCGATTCAGGCGACGGAGACGCTGAAGCTCGCGCTCGAGTACGGTGACACCCTCGACGGCCGACTGCTCTTTTACGACGCCGGCGACACCAGCTTCGACGAGGTACCCATCCAGCGCCGGCCCGACTGTCCGGTCTGTGGCGACGGTATCGACTCCGTCCACGAGGTGGAGTACACCGACAGCTGTGCGATTTAACGCTCCGAGACGACCTCGTACACGCCGTGGAGGTCGGTCTCTCTCACGGTCACGTCGATGTCGATTCCCTCCTCGCGCGGCTCCTCGCTGATGAGCGTGATGGCCTCGATGGCCTCCCGCCGGAAGAACATCTTCACGCGCTCGAACCACGAGGGCGACCCACCTTTTCGGCAGACGAGCAGGTACTTGCCGGTCGCGCGCTCGGTCAGTTCCGGCTGGAGCTCGTACTCGTCGAACTCGTCGGGCGCAACGACGTGGATGACCTCCGCGCGGACGGGGGCTGGCTCGCTCACGCCCGCTGTAGACCCCCGAGACAGTTAGTCGAGTCGGACCGACTCGAACCGCTCGCCCGTCCAGCGGTACGCGGCGAGCGACGATTCGTCCGGGGAGACGATGAGGTACACGTAGCCGTCCCACGTCGCCAGCCGCTCGTCGGTCGCGCTCGGCACCGGCGGGTCACGCGGGTGTGAGTGGTAGAAGCCGACGACCGTCTCCCCCCGCGTTTCCACTGCGTCGAGAATCTCGGCCTGCTCCACGGGGTCGAGTTCGTACCGTCGCCGGGGGTCGTCGGCGACGTTCTCGGCCCGCTCGACGCGCGTCACCGTCTCCGAATCCGGCCCGGCCAACACGCCAGCCACCTCCTCGGGTCGTCCGTCGCGAGCGTGTGTGAAAAGCGCCCCACGGGCCTCGTCGGTGAGTCGCATCCGCTGTTCAGAGCTGTTCTGCAACGTCGCCGGCTGGTCGGTCGAACTCCTCGGGATAGAGACACCACGCCAGCGCCTCCAGCGATTCCACCAGTCGCGGGCCGGGCCGGTTCATCAGGCTGTGGCCGTCGACGGCGTAGACGCGGTCGTTCTGGACCGCGGTTAACTCGTTCCAGCCGTCGCGCCCGGTCACGTCGCCCAGATTCTCGTGGGTCTGCTCCAAGTCGAA
This sequence comes from Halosegnis longus, assembly GCF_009663395.1. Lineage (NCBI taxonomy): Archaea > Methanobacteriati > Methanobacteriota > Halobacteria > Halobacteriales > Natronomonadaceae > Halosegnis > Halosegnis longus. The sequence continues at coordinate 1,282,469 of NZ_QKNW01000001.1, forward strand.
GCCACAGGGTGCGACGACGACGACCTCGGGGTCGTACTCGCGGACGGTGTCCCACTCCAGCGGGCGGGAGGCTGCCTCCTGCTCCTGTAACCCGAACTCGCCGCCGAGTCGCTCCACCATCCCCGGTATCCAGTGGCCGGCGACCATCACGGGGTCGGTCCAGTCGAAGACGGCGACGCGCTTCGGCTCCCGGTCCGGGACGCGTGACTCGATGGCCGCCACGCGCGACCGGAGGCGGTCCACGAGTTCGCGGGCGCGCTCCTCGCGGCCCAGCGCCTCGCCCACCTGCTCGATGTCGCGATACAGGTCCGCGAGCGAGTGTGGGTCCGTCGTCAACAGCTCACAGTCGAGGTCGTACTCCTCGATGGCATCGCGCACGAGCACCTCGTCGACGGCACACACGTCACAGATGCCCTGCGAGACGACGATATCCGGCGCGGCCTCCGCGAGTACGTCGCCGCGAATCTCGTAGACACCGCCGGAGTCGTCGGCCTCCTGTACCTGCGCGTCGATTTCGCCGGCCTCGGCCGTCGGGTCGACCCGCGCCCGGTTGGCGTTCGGCTTGCCCGCGGCTGCCGGCGGGTGGTCACACTCGTGTGAGGTGGCGACCGGCTCCGCTCCCAGCGCGTAGACGATTTCCGTCGCCGAGGGAAGCAGGGTCGCGATGCGTCGGTCGCTGCTGCTCATACTCCCACTACGGACGCCTGCGTGTTCGGTGTTCCGCTTACTGGACCGCGACCGCGTTCCCCGTGATGACCGGCTCGTCGTCCTGATTCACCACTGTCACGGACGCCTCGATTCGCCTCTCGTCGTCTCCTTCGTCGATGGCCTCGATTTCGACGGTCGTGGTGAGGGTGTCGCCGGGCCACACCTGCGCGACGAACCGCGTGTCGAACTCGGCGAGCGCGTGGAGTCCGAACACCTCACGCACCAGCCCGGAGGCGACGCCCGCGGTGAACATCCCCTGTCCGAAGACGGAGTCGTACCCGGCGTCGGTGACGAACGGCTCGTCGTAGTGGATGCGGTTGAAGTCGCCGCTCGCGCCGGCGTACTTCACGAAGTCCGCCCGGTCGACGGGACCGGTCGTCTCGGTGAACGTATCGCCGACGGCGTAGGCGGTGCTCATTCGTCGCCCTCCGAGATGGCCTGGCCCGTCTCGATCGAGGTGCCGGTCGCGGTGAGCACTAGCTCGCCCGACTCGTCGGTGAAGGCGGTTTCGAGCACGGCGAAGGTCATCGTCCCGCCGCCCTCGCCGTCGCGCTGGTACACGTCCGTCAGGGTAGTGTCGCCGGTGAGCGTGTCACCGACGTACAGCGGGCGCTCGTACTCGTAGGCCTGTTCGCCGTGGATGACGCGTGCGGGGTCGAAGCCGAGGTCGAACCCCTCGTCGTCGGGGACGTACCGGGGGAACTCCGCGGTCCGAGTGAACGTCGGCGGCGCGGGAATCGTCTCGTAGCCCGCCTCCTTGGCGGCGGTCTCGTCCAGATAGATGTCGGCGGGGTCGTGGATGGCGCGGGCGAACTCCGCGACCTTCCCGCGCTCGATGGCGAGGTCGGTCGCAGTCCGGTGGGTATCCCCGACCTGCGCTTGCAGTTCCGCGAGCGGTCTCGATGGCATACCCGATAGCTTCCGGCCGGGGAGAAAAAACTACGCCTCAAGCGCGGTCGGACGCCGCGTTCGCGGGCGCGATTCGCTCACCCGTCCCGTGCCGGCAGGGTGGACGCGTCCCCGGCCGCACGCCTGAAGTAGCCGCCACGCCTACGCTCGCACAATGAGCGACGCCGAGACCGGACCCCTGCGTCCGGACCGTCCCGACGCCGAGAAGCCGTTTCGGGTCGACGCCCCCTTCGACCCCGCCGGCGACCAGCCCGACGCCATCCGACAGCTCGTCGACGGCTACGAGTCGGGCGCGACCGAACAGACCTTGCTCGGCGTCACCGGCTCCGGGAAGACGAACACCGTCGCGTGGACCATCGAAGAGCTTCAACAGCCGACGCTCGTCATCGCCCACAACAAGACCCTCGCCGCTCAACTGTACGAGGAGTTTCGCTCCCTGTTTCCGGACAACGCCGTCGAGTACTTCGTCTCCTACTACGACTACTACCAGCCCGAGGCGTACGTCGAGTCGACGAACACCTACATCGACAAGGAGCTCTCCATCAACGACGAAATCGACCGGCTGCGCCACTCCGCCACCCGGTCGCTGCTCACCCGCGACGACGTCATCGTCGTCGCCTCCGTCTCCGCCATCTACGGGCTGGGTGACCCGGGCAACTACACCGAACTGTCGCTGGAACTCGACCGCGGCCAGCGAATCGACCGCGACGAACTGCTGGCGGAGCTCGTCGACCTGAACTACGAGCGCAACGACGTGGACTTCCAGCAGGGCACCTTCCGGGTGCGGGGTGACACGGTCGAAATCTTCCCGATGTACGGCCGCTACGCCGTCCGCGTGGAGTTCTGGGGCGACGAAATCGACCGGCTGACGAAGGTGGACACCGTCGCCGGCGAAGTGAAAAGCGAGGAACCGGCCGTGATGATTCACCCCGCGGAACACTACTCCATCCCCGAGCAGACGCTGGCGGAGGCGACGAGCGAGATTGAGGAGCTGATGGAACAGCGGGTCAACTACTTCGAGCGACAGGGCGACTTGGTCGCGGCCCAGCGCATCGAGGAGCGCACCACCTTCGACCTCGAGATGCTCCGGGAGTCGGGCTACTGTTCGGGCATCGAGAACTACTCGCTGCACATGTCCGACCGCGAGAGCGGCGACCCGCCGTACACGCTCCTCGACTACTTCCCCGACGACTTCCTCACCGTCGTCGACGAGTCCCACCAGACGCTCCCCCAGATCAAGGGCCAGTTCGCGGGCGACAAGTCCCGCAAGGACTCGCTGGTCGAGAACGGGTTCCGGCTCCCGACCGCCTACGACAATCGCCCGCTCACCTTCGAGGAGTTCACCGAGAAGACCGACCGCAGACTCTACGTCTCCGCGACGCCCGGCGACTACGAGCGCGAGCACTCCAGCCAAATCGTCGAACAGATCGTCCGCCCCACCCACCTCGTCGACCCGGAAATCGAGGTGACCGAGGCGCAGGGACAGGTCGAGGACCTCCTCGACCGCATCGACGAGCGCATCGAGCGCGGCGAGCGCGCACTCGTCACGACGCTCACCAAGCGGATGGCCGAGGACCTCACCGAGTATCTGGAGGAGGCCGGCGTCTCGGTGTCGTACATGCACGACGAGACGGACACGCTCGAACGCCACGAAATCATCCGTGACCTCCGGCTCGGCAACATCGACGTGCTCGTCGGCATCAATCTCCTGCGCGAGGGGTTGGACCTCCCCGAGGTGAGTCTGGTCGCCATCCTCGACGCCGACCAGGAGGGATTCCTGCGCTCGACGACGACGCTCGTCCAGACGATGGGGCGGGCGGCCAGAAACGAGAACGGACAGGTCGTGTTGTACGCGGACTCGATGACCGACGCGATGCTCGACGCCATCGAGGAGACAGAGCGCCGCCGTCGGATCCAGGAGCGGTACAACGAGGAGCACGGCTACACGCCGACGACAATCGACAAGGAGGTCGGCGAAACCTCGCTCCCCGGCTCGAAGACGGACACCGGCGGCGCGGCGAACCTCGAGGCCGACACCACGGACGAAGCCGAGGCGTTGATCGAGTCGCTGGAAGCCCGGATGGACGACGCGGCGGCGAACCTGGAGTTCGAACTCGCGGCCGATATCCGCGACCGCATCCAGCGGCTGGAAGCCGAGTTCGAACTCGACGTGACCGACGACGGCGTCCCGACGCCCGACGAGCTGTAGGACAAGCTGACTTGTCTTAGCACAAACGTCACAACCTTTTTGCTCCACTCGCGGTAGGAGTCGGTACGGCCGCCCCGACCCGACCGCCGTTTGGTACACGGTGGATGGGCTCGTGTGGGTCGGGCGGGCCGTCACTCACGCCCGCGAGCCGCCGGCTCGCCGGGCCGTCGATTTCATACCGGTCGCGCCCGTCCGGTTGGGTGTGTCCGCCGACATCCGTCTCGCCGTCGCGACGAACGCCGAGACGCTCGCCCGCATCCGCCAGCCGCTCGCCAACCGCGACATCTACGCCGAACACGTCCGGGTCTCCGAGCGTACCCTCCCGCTCGACGGCTCGCTCGGCGAGTTCGACGCCGGCTTCGTCTTCCCCTCGCGGCTGATGGAGGGTGGCGTCGCCGACGCCATGCTTGACGTGCCGTGGGTGAACGGCCGCGAGGATATCCTCCGGTCGCGCAACAAGGCCGGCGCGCTCGCTCGCCTCTCGGCCGCCGACGTTCCCACTCCGAAGTCGGTGCTCGTCTCGAACCCCGTGGGCGACGGTGACCTCGAAGCCGTCTGGGAGCGGTTCGACGCGCCGGTGGTCGTGAAGCCGAACTCCACGACCCGCGGGACGGGTATCGCGAAGGTCTCCGACCTCGATTCCCTGCTCGGCGTGACGGATTATCTCGAGTTGGTCCACGACTACCGGGCGACGGGCGACCGCTCGTATCTGATTCAGGAGTATCTCCCCGACGCGCGCGACTACCGGGTCATGACCGTCGACGGCGACTACGTCGGCGCGGTCGAGCGGCGGCTCCCCGAGGGGAGTCTCGCCGAGGGTCGGTGGAAACACAACGTCCACCGGGGGGCGGAGGCGACGGGGGTGGACCTCGACGCCGACCTCCGCGAGCTGGCAGAACAGGCGGCCCGGGCGCTCGGTATCGACTGGCTCGGCGTCGACATCCTCGCCACCGAGGAGGGTGCGGTGGTCAACGAGACGAACGCGCGACCCACGGTGGATACGGCGACGAAGTACGAGTCCGACTTCTACGACCGGCTGGCGGCGCTGATTCGGCGACTGTAGCTACTCTAATCCGATGTCGGCCGAGGTGTCGAGACGCTCCAAGGTCACGTCGAGCACGCCGTTGTTGAACGAGGCGCTGGCGGTGTGTTCGTCCACGCGCGCCGGGAGGTCGAGGTGTTCCTCGTACTGGCGGTGGGCGGTGTCGGCCGCGACGGTGAGCGTCTGGCCGTCACACCGGATGTCGATGTCGTCTTTCTCGATGCCGGGAAGGTCACCGACGACCCGAATCGTGTCCCCCTCCTCGTAGACGGAAAAGTGGGCGTCAGCGCCGAAGCCGGCGTCGCTGGACCGTGCGGAGATGTCGACGTTTTCGCCCGTCATCTCCTCCATCATGCGCTCGATTTCGCTGAAGATATCGTCGAACGGGTCGTCGCGGTCGTCTCTTCGCATACACACGGATAGGTGAGTTCGGTGGAAAAGCCTTCTGTCCGTGTCAACGAGTGACAATCAAAAGCCGAGACCCATCGCGTCGTTCGTCCGCTGGATGGACGTTTCGGCGTCCGTCTCGCCGAGGACGGCACGCACCGCGTCGACGTTCTCCGGCACCACGTCAGACTCCTGGTGAATCGCCTGGAACAGATACAGGTCGTCGTCCTCGACGGAGATGGACCGCTCCCAGACCGCGTTCTCCCAGATGTCCCCCCGCGGGCGGTCGCGGTCCATCGCGAACTCCTTGAGTTTGCCCGCGCCGTCGATGTCGTGTTCGGGCGGAATCAGGAAGAGCCGGGATTCGTCGGCTAACAGCTCGCGAACCTCGTCGGCGGTCGGCACCGTTTCGAGTTGGACGTTCACCGAGTGGGTGTGCATCAGCGTCGCGGGCACCTTCATCCCGAGTGTGTCGATGTTCAACTCGGGGAAGATGGTGTTCACGTCCGGACCGTGGTGGGAGGGGAGCGTCACCGGGTCCGGCAGGGTGTCGTTGATGGGACCGCGACCGGTCTGGGCGGGGTCGCCGCCGCGGCGAACGAGCGTGACGCGCGCCTTCTCGACGCCGTACGCCTCCTGCAGCGGTGCGAGCAGCCGCGAGAGTCCGGTCGTGTTACAGGAGACGACGCGGACGTGGTCGGCTCCTTCGACCGCCTCGAAGTTCGACCGGGCGTTGAAGCTCCCGTCCACGAGGTCGGCGTCCTCGCCGCCCTGATACAGCGCGGGCGTGTCGTGTTCCTCGTACAGCGACTTGTTCTCCGCGCCGATGCCCGAGGGTGTCGCGTCGACCACGACATCCGCGTCGGCGACGAGGTCCTCGACCGGCCCGGCCACCTCGATGCCCGCCTCGGCGAACAGCTCCCGCCGCTCGGGGATGGCGGCGTAGAGGTCGTAGCCGTTCGCGACGGCGGTTTCCGCCTCGTGGTTCGGGCGGGTCTTCGCGACGCCGACCAGCTCCATGTCCGGCTGGGCCACGACCGCGTCCGCGACCCGCTTGCCAATCGTTCCGTAGCCGTTGACGCCGACCTGAATCATACGCGCTACTCGCAGTGGTGTGCCGTTAATCGTTTCGAGGCCGCTCCGAAAGTGTTGAACCCCGTGCGTGACAACGAGAACCATGACCGACCGCTCCGCGCCCGCCCGCACCGCCGTCGAGCAGTGTCTCGCCCTCCAGCCCGACGAGACGTGTCTCGTCGTCACCGACGACGAGCGTGAACCCATCGGCCGCGCGCTGTACGAGGCCGCGAGCGAGATTGCGAACGACGCGAGCATCGTCCAGTTCCCGCCCCGCGAGCAACACGCCGAGGAGCCGCCCGAGCCGGTCGCCGCCGCGATGCGCGAGGCCGACACCTTCCTCGCCCCGACGACGAAATCCCTCTCGCACACGCGCGCTCGCTCGGCCGCCTGCGAGGCCGGAGCACGCGGCGCGACCCTCCCCGGCATCACCGACGAGGTGTTCACCGTCGGGCTTGATGCCGACTACGAGGAGATCGCCGCCGAGTGTGCCGCCATGCTCGAACAGGTGGCCGACGCCGAGGAGATCCGCATCACGGCGGACAACGGCACCGACTTCACCGTCGAGCCGGGCGAGCGCGAGTGGCACGACGACACCGGCATCATCCACGAGCCGGGCGACTTCTCGAATCTCCCGGCGGGCGAGGTGTTCATCGCTCCCGAGACGGCCTCGGGCACGTACGTCGTGGACGGCACCATCAGCCCGCACGGCCTGCTCGACGAGGGTCACACCGTCGAGGTGACCGTCGAGGACGGCTACGTCACCAATTTCTCGGACGACGAGGTGGCCGCGGAATTCGAGCGCGCCAGCGAGGACGTCGGGCGCGACGCCTACAACCTCGCGGAACTGGGAATCGGGACGAACGTCGCCGTCACCGACCTCGTCGGCTCCGTCCTCTTAGACGAGAAGGCGGCCGGCACGGTCCACATCGCCGTCGGCGACAACGCCTCCATCGGCGGCGACACCGACGCGCCGATTCACTCCGACGGCGTCATCCGGGACCCGACGGTGTACGTGGACGGCGAGGAGATTTCGCTCCCGCAGCCGGAGTGAGCTACCGCCACTGGTCGAGTCAAACGATTTCGTTACGCAGTGCGTCACGACTGTACTGCTCGCGTACGCGAGTGAGCGCAGTCACCGTAGCCGACGGGCTGTCGCGAACCCATATAAGTATCAGCCGAACGTGAGTCAGTCCCTCTCGCGGCAGTAGCCACAGAAAGCATTTACTCGTGTCGGCGAACGCACAGCTATGTCTCCGTCTCGCCGGCGGTCGTTTCTCGCTACCGTCGCGGCGGTTACCGTTGCAGGCTGTACGGCGAACCGTCCCACGTCCCCGACACTAACTTCACCCTCAACTATCGACGGCGAGTGGCCGATGCCCGCACACGACGCCGGGCTGTCGAACGCGACGACCGAAGCTGGACCGACCGAGTCGGTCGAGGGTCTGTGGTCCACAGCGACCGACGGTGCGGCGAGCCAGCCGATACTGGTGGACGAGACGCTCTACTTCGGAACCACGACCGGAACGCTCACCGCGCTCGACGGTGCCACCGGCGAGGAGCGCTGGACCGCCTCCCCCGGCGACGCCGTCGCCGCGCCGTGGTACGCGAGCGACCAACTGTACGTTCCTCTCGACGGCGAACTCGCGGCGTTCTCACCCGACGGCACCGAGCGGTGGCGCGTCGAAACCCCAACTCGGAGCGGCTTCGTCGCCGCGAGTCGCGGGAGCTACTACGTCGCCGATAGCGACACACCGACCGTCGTCGCCCTCAACACCGACGGCGAAGTTCGGTGGCGAACCGACATCGCCGACCCGTGGCAGCCCCGACTGTTCGCCACGGACGACCGCGTCGGCATCTCTTCTGGCTCCCGCGACTCGCGCTACTGGACGCTCGATGCGACCACCGGCGACCGACTCGGCGAGCCGCCACGCCCTGGCAATGACTTCCCTACAGAACTGTGTCTCCGCGACGGGACGATGTACGCCGTTGAGGCCTTCTTTGGTGGAATCGACGCCACGGCGGCGACCGAGGCAGGCCACAGTTGGAACGCCGGTGTCCCCGGCGGTGCCGACCCGAGCGTTAGTGCGACCGCCGACACGCTCTACTACGCGGTGAACGGTTCCGACGGGCCGGTCGTGATTGCATTCGACGCCGAGACCGGAACGGAGCGCTGGCGGCGTTCGCTTGCCGGCGATATCGACGGACAGGTGGTCGCCGGGACGGCGTGCGTGCTCGTCCCGACGACCGAGACTACGGTGTGTTTGACGCGAGACGGTGGCTCTCGACTGTGGCGGCAGCCGGGGCTCACCGCGCCGCTCACCCTCACCGACGATATCGTCTTCACGACGACGAGCGAAGGTGTGCGGGCGCTTCGCGCACGGTAGGCTAGTCCACGCGCTTTTGTGCGCACACACGAACTACCGGTAATGAGCCAGTCACGCGTCGCGCTCGCCTGTCCGTCGTGTTCGCCGGACGGGCCGACCGCACACGAGATACTGAAGCAGGCCGACCCCGCCACCGTCCGGTGTGGCGAATGTGGCCACGTCCACAAAGAGTCGCTCCCCGAAGACGAGAGCATCGAACGCCGCGTCGTCGTCTCGCAGTCGGGCGACTCCTTCTCCGCGCGCCACAGCGGCGACCCAGACGAGCAGTTCGAGGTCGGCCAGGAGTTCCTGCTCGACGCGCCCGAGGCGCTGATGCAGGTGCGTGTCACCTCCATCGAGACCGACGAGGGCCGCGTCGAGGAAGCGCGCTTCGAAGACGTGGGGACGCTGTGGACTCGCGCGGTCGGCAACGTCACGGTGAACGTGACGGTCAATCCGAAGGACGGCAAGCGCGAGGAGACGCGCTCTATCGAGCTTCAGGTGCCGGGCGACGAGCAGTTCATGATCGACGAGACGGTCGAGTACGGCGACGAGAAGTTCACGGTCACGAGCTTCGTCGTCCGCGACGGCATCGACCGCTACGACCGCGAACAGTACCACTACACCGGCGACGCCGCGCTCGCGAAGGACCTCAAGCGGGTGTACGCCCGCGACGAGAAGACCACGGCGTGGTCCGCCTGGTAGGCCGACAATGGGGGAGTACGCGACCGAACGCGCCCGGCTCCGGGAACGGCTCGCCGCGCGAACGGACGCGAGCGACCGCGTGCTCGACGCCGTCGAGCGCGTCCCGCGCCACGAGTTCGTCTCCGACGCGCGGGCGAGCGAGGCGTACGCAGACCGGCCCCTTCCCATCGGCGACGACCAGACCATCTCCGCGCCGCACATGGTGGCGGTGATGTGTGACCTCCTCGCCCCCGAACCGGGCGACGCCGTCCTCGAAATCGGCACCGGCTGTGGCTATCACGCTGCGGTCATGGCCGAACTCGGAGCCGACGTGTTCTCCGTCGAGTATCACGACTCGCTCGCCGACGAGGCGCGCGCTCGACTCGCCCGACTCGGCTACGACGTGCGCGTCCGGCAGGGCGACGGCCGCGAGGGGTGGTCCGAGCACGCCCCCTACGACGCCGCGTATCTCACCTGTGCCGCGTCCGAGATTCCCGAGGCGGTGCTCGACCAGACCCGACCAGGCGAGACGGTCGTTGCTCCGGTCGGTCGCGGCGTCCAGCGGCTCACCGCGGTGACGGTCGGCGAGGACGGCGGGATTCGCGACCGGACCGACCACGGGGGCGTCCGGTTCGTCCCGCTGCTTTAGCGGGGTCGCGGGAGCGCGCGCTTCGATAGCGGCGGGACGAGCCAGTTCCCGCGGTTCGCGACGAAGATGTACTCCAGGATGCCGTTGTTGACGCGCTGGCGGATGACGGGCGTCGCCTCGGTGAGGTCGGTCCCGTTCATCGCTGCCCGCACGGCGTCGAAGCTGCTCATCTCGCGCTGGAGCGAGGGGAAATGCAGTGAGGCGACGTTCTCGTCGGTCGACTCGAAGTGCCGGCGCAGGAGTTTGACGCTGCCGTCCTCGTCGCGGTTGGCGCGGGCGGCCTTCTGTGCGTGGCCGACGCGGCCCGACTCGCTGGCCTGCTCGCGAATCGTATCGAGCGTCTCGTCCACGCGGGAGTTGTCGCCCAGGTTCTCGCCGATCCCCTCGACCCACCCCTCGTCGGCGTGTTCGGGCGAGAACATCTCCGCGACCCGCTCCGCGAAGTTCTGCTCGCCGTACCAGTCGTCCAGTCGCTGGCGGATGCGCGCGACGTGTTTCGTCGTCCCGTCGGCGAAGGGTCCCGATCGGATGGTGACGCGGTCCTCGGTGGCCTGATTCTGCGCGAAGCCGGCTTTGAATCCCATGAACAGCGGGCTGGCGTCGGGGACCGGCCCGTCGTCTGGCACCCCTTCGAGGTCCGACTGCCGGTCGGCGGGCATCCCGCTGCCGACGAAGCCGGTGCGTCTGTCCGCGTCGCTGGCGAGACTCGCAACGCCCGACAGGGAGGCGTCGAACTCCACGCCGTTTGCGCTCTCGCGGTTGCCCCGCAGCGCCTCCTCGGCCGCGATGACGGCGTCGGCGTGGTCGCTCGCGAGGTGGACGAGCATATCCTGCTCGTCGAAGGTGGGCTGTTCGAACGGCGACAGCGAGTGTGGCGGCGGACAGTCGATGTCTTCGGGTAGCGACTCGTCGTAGCGGTCGAAGTACGCCGGTGAGTAGGCGACCGACCAGACGACGCCCTCGTGGCTCCACTCGAAGGCGCGATTCAGGGAGCCGAAGGCGCGCTCGACCTGTCGTCTGTCGGCGTCGGTCGGCTGGCCGTCGCGCTCCAGCGTGAGATACAGCAGTATCTGGTGGCGCGGCAGCTGCTCGTTGCCGTACTCGTCGTGGCGCACCACGTCGTCCCACGCGAACTGCCGATTCGGCAGGGTAGAGAGGTCGTCGGTCCCGGTCGGACGGTCGACCGACTCCTCCCCTATCGCGTCGAGACAGGCCGAGAGACTCGCCGCGCCGCCGGCCGCGACGGCCGCCTTCAGCACCTGCCGGCGGCTCCGACCGTCGGTCACAGCGACACCTCCATCGGGTCGAACGCGAGGAAGGCGGTCTCGTACCCTTCGTGGCGGGCGGTCTGTGGCGGGACCGTCGGGGTTACCGTCACCGAATCGCCCGGCGAGTCGACGACGGTGCCGTAGTGGTAGCCCAACTCGGAGTCGAGCGTCCGGGTGAGTTCACCGTCGAAGCCGCCCGTCGCCGCCTCGACGGTCATCGCGGGAAGCGTCATCTGATTGTACGGTGTCCGCGGGGAGACATAGAGGTAGGTGTCCGACCCGTCGATACCCGCGGGCGGGGAGTCGAGCGTCCCGACGACGAACTCGGCGTCGCCGCTGGTCGCGGAGCCGCGGACGTTGGGCAGGGAGTCGCGCGCCGGCGCGGTGCCGGTGGGCATCATCTCCATGTCCATCGGGTCGACCGCGGCACGCTCGCCGGCGCGGTCCGGCGTTAGCTCCCGTGAGAGACCGTCGCGGGCTCCCTGCGAGTAGTCGAACTCGATGGTCGCGCTCGCCGGCTCTCCGAACCGGCCCTCGAACGCCCCCGTTCGACGGGTGGACATCCCGCCGACCGAGACGGTCACCTCGTAGGTGCCGTCGCCGTCGAGGCCGGCGTTCGCGCCGTAGTGTGTGCCCATCCGCTGTGAGAGCATCGGGTAGACGACTTCCTCGAAGACGATGTCGCCGTCGCGCCGGATGGTGAGCGACAGCCCCGTGTCGGGGAGCACCTGCATCGTCTCGCTGTCCCAGACGCTCGCCATGATGTGTACGTCGTCGCCGGAGCCGATACCCGTGCGCGTCGTCTCCGTGCCGGTCACGTTCCAGAACCGGTGGGGGTACGAGTACATCAGCCCGAACCGGTAGTCGCCGCTCTCGCCCATCCCGACCATGTCCATCCCCTCGACGTGGGTCGGATAGTAGACCGCGGCGGGGCGGTCATCGATGACGGGTGGATTGCCGGCCGGCTGCGTCGAGATGAGATTCGAACAGCCGGCAAGCGCCGCGGCTCCGAGCGCGCCACCGGCCTGCAGGAGGGTGCGTCGATTCATTGCGCGAGGTAGGCGCTCCCGGCAAAAACCGATTCTGGTCCGACCGTCTAGTCGAGCAGGTCGTCGACGAGCCGGGTGAACCGGTCGACGAGCCGCTCGGGAATCGACGGGTCCGCGCGGTCGAGCAGCGCGGCCGTCCGCTCCGGCTCCGGGACGACGAGCCGCCCGTCCTCGCTCGCGAGCAGGCCGGCCTCGGCCAACCGACCGCGGTGCCACGAGAGCGTCGAGGCCGCGATGCCGACGCGGTCTGCGGTTTCGGTCGCGGTGAGCGGCCCTTCGTCCAAGAGGACGGCGACGATGTCGGCTGCCGTCTCCCGCCGCAGGAGCGCGAGCGCCGCCCGCTCCCACGCGTCGTAGCCGGGCGGGTAGTAGTGGGTGCGGCCGAACTGCTCGTCGCCGACCACGTCCAGCCGGCGGAGGTGATACTGCACCTGTCCGGGCGCGAGGTCGAGGTCGCGAACGAGCGCGTTGACGTGGATGCCGGGGTCGCTGCGGATGCGGGCGGCGATACGGTCGCGCGTGCTCGTCACTCACCGACACCTCCGCGGCGGGCGGTGTAGACGGCCGCGATGACGAGGCCGACCATCACGGCGTCGAGCGCGTGTTCGAGGGTGTGGTGCGTCTGGTCGGGGAAGACGCTGAGCGCGAGCGCGACCCCCACGAGCGCCCGCGCGAACACCGTCGCGAGCGCGAGCGTGACGAGCAGATACGGTATCGACCGGCGCTGGAGCAGCGCGGCCAGCGCCACCGCGACGACCAGCCCCGCGGCTACCGTGCCGACGCCGAGCAGGAGCGAGAGCAGGACCGTCGCCATCCTCACCCCCTCGGTCGCGCGCCGAAAAGAGGGTGTCGCCGGTCATCGGCGACCGACCCCGGCGAGTACGAGCGCGAGTGCCCCCGCCGCGGCCAAGAGTCCGAATCCGGGCTGGCTCCCCGTCGTCGTCCCGGTTGGCCGTGGCGTCTCGGTCGCCGTGACCGTCTCACTCGGCGTCGTGACGAGCGGCGGCGTCGGGGTCGCGCTCTCGCCGGCGTCCGGGGGCGCGGCGATGGTGGTGTTCGTCGCAATCGGGCTCTCGCCAGCGAGCATCGGCGACTCCCCTGCGGCGTCGTCGGCCAACAGCACGTGGGCGTCAGCCCGCGCCGTCGCGTTCACGGCGAGCGTCACCGACTCGTGCGTGCCGGCGTCGAGCGGTGTCGTTCCGAGCGTCCGGCCGGTCGTCGCGTTCTGGACGACCAGATGGCCGGCTTCGGGGAGCGTCGCCCGCCGGACCGTCACCGTCCCGTCGGCGTCCGGGTTCAGTGTCTCGCTCGCCGTGACGACCGCCTGCGGTCCCTTCGCGACCGTCAGCCGCTCCGTGGCCGCCGAGCCGAACGACTCGACGACGGGGTCGTCCTCGGGGTCGAACTCGTCGTCGCCGTCGTCGCGCCGCAGGACGACGTGGACGGGTTGTGTCTCCCACTCCGCCCACACGGCGTCGTCGATGGTGATGCCCACGTCGATTCGGTACCGCTGGCTCCGTATCGAGGTGACGCCGATGACCTCCCCCGGTTCGCCGCCGTCGTCGCGCTGGACGGTGAGATAGCCGTCGTTCGACGCGAAGCTGGACTCGACGACGACCGTTCCGTCGGGCGTCTGCTGTGTGCCCGCGGTGACGTGGTTCAGGTGTGCGGCGACCGGGAGCGGAACGCTCGCGAGCACGAGCACGAGCGCGACGGCGACGACGAGCCGCCGCATTCAGACGGTCACCGTCACCGGCGACATCTGTCTGAACGCCCGCTCGTACCCCTCGTGGCGGGCGGTCTGTGGCGGTACGTCCGTGACGACCCGGAGCTGTTCGCCCGAATCGAGCGCGGGGACGCTCGCGCCGTAGTGGTAGCCCAACTCGGGGTCGAGCGTCCGCGTGAGCTCGACCGTCTCGCCGCCCCGCTCGACGGACAGCGCCATCGCGGGCAACACCATCCCGTGGTAGCGGGTGCGCGCCGAGACGTAGAGGTAGGTGTCGCCGCCGTCGGCGCGGGCGGGAGCCGCCCCGGTCGCGAGTATCGCGTCGTCGCTGTTGGGGGTCCCGAACACGGTGCCCGGAAGCGCGTCGACGGCTGGTGCGGTCGCCTGCGGAACGCCCTCCATCTGCATCGGTCGGAGCGCCCCCGGCTGGCCGGCCTGGTCGATGGACTCGGAGCGAACCTCGTCGCGGTCGGTCTCGGTAAAGGAGAAATCGAGGTCTGCGGTCGCCGGCTCGCGGAACCGGCCCGCGTAGCTGCCGGTGAGTTCGACGCCGTCCGGGACGCCGCCGACCGAGATGCGCGCGGTGTACTCCCCGTCGGTCGGCGTCTCGCCCGAGTCGGCAAGCGAGAAGTTCCCGCCGTAGTGGTACCCCATCGTCTGTGAGAGCATCGGGTAGATGACTTCCTCGGAGACGAGCTCGCCGTCGCGCCGGACGGTGAGCGACAGTCCCGTCTCGGGGACGATACGGCCGGTGTCGCGGTCCCAGACGACCGCCATCGCGTGGATATCACCCGACCGCGGCGTCCGCGACCGGTCGCGGCCGGTCATGTTCCAGAAGACGTGCGGCGAGGTGTACATGAACGCGACCTCGTAGGGGCCGGCCGCTGTGACGCCCTGCATCGACATCGACTCGCGGAACGACTGGACGTAGATGCCGCCCGGAAGCGAGGTGTCCGTTCCGGTCTGTGTCGACGCGGGCGTGGCTGTCGACTCCGTGCTGGTGTTCGAACAGCCGGCGAGAACTGCTGTGCCCGCCGCTACGGTCTGGAGAAGCCGCCGGCGATCCATACCATCAGAAGGTTACCGCCGGCAAAAATGATTCTGGTCCAACGCGATGCCGTGACTACAGCTCGATTTCCTCGTCATAGAGCTGGTCGAAGTCGAGCTCCTCCTCTCGCGTCGAGGCCGCCCGCTCCATGTCCGCTCGACGACGCTGCTCGCGCTTGCTTCGACCTTTCCGTTCACGGCCGCGTTTGGTATCTCCCATTGCAACCGTGTCAACACCTCACACGGTAATAAGTGTGTTGGTGGTTGCCACGGGTGTGCGTACCGTGGGTCGCTGCGGGTCCGTTGCTACTCGCTCTGGAGGCGTGCCCGGTCGTGGTCGGCGTGGAAGTCGAGGTCGGGACCGACGCCGATGAACTGGGTCGGATTGATGTCGGTGTGGGTGGTGTAGTAGTGCTCCTTGATGTGGTCCATGTTCATCGTCTGCTCGATGCCCGGCGTCTGGTAGATGTCGCGCACGTACGGCCAGAGGTTGTCGTACTCGCGGATGAGCCGGACGTTGCACTTGAAGTGGGTGTGGTACACGTTGTCGAACCGGACGAGCGTGGCGAACAGCCGGAGGTCCGCGAGCGTGAGTTGGTCGCCGACGAGGTATCGCTGATCGGCGAGTCGCTCGTCGTAGGCGTCGAGCGCGTCGAACAGGTCCGCGACGGCGTTCTCGTAGGCCTCCTGCGTGCCCGCGAAGCCCGCGCGGTAGACGCCGTTGTTGATTGGGTCGTAGATGTCGTCGACGACCTCGTCGATCTCCTCGCGCAGGTGTTCGGGGTAAAGCTCCGTCCCGTTCCCCTCGAAGGCGGTCGCGAACTGACGCATCACCTCGATGGATTCGTTGTTGACGATGGTCTCCGCCTCGCGGTCCCAGAGGACGGGGACGGTCACGCGACCCGTGTAGTTCGGGTCCGCCGCGACGTAAGTCTCGCCCAGATAGTCGTGGCCGCTGATCGAGTCGGCGGTGCAGTCGTCCTTTTGCGGCGTGAACTGCCAGCCCCGGTCGTCGCGGTACGGGTCGACGATATCCATCGAGATGTCGTCTTCCAGGCCCATCAGCGAGCGGACCATCGCCGCGCCGTGTGCCCACGGGCACGCGCGCGAGATGTACAGGTGATAGCGGCCGGACTCGGCGGGGAACTGCTCGGTGCCGAGTTCGTTCCGGAACGTCGTCTCCGAGCGGTCGAACTCGCCGTCGTCGTTGCTGAACTCGTAGGTGTCCGTCTTCCACTCCCCGTCGACGTACATGTTGACCATACGCCGCATTCGCACGCAGACCGTATATGCGTGTGGCGACACGCGTGTCACCAGCCAACAGCATCGTTACGGCGTCGGAGGGGCCGAGACGGGGTTTCGAAGGCTTCAAATGCGTAGTCGGCGTTCTCTCCGATAATATGAGCGACAAGCCTGCCTCGATGTACCGTGACATCGACAAGCCGTCGTACACGCGACGCGAGTACATCACGGGCATCCCGGGTTCGAAAATCGCCCAGTACAAGATGGGCCGCACCGACAAGGACGAAGACGAGTACGAAGTCCAGATTAGCCTCGTCGTCGAGGAAGACGTCCAGATTCGCCACGGCTCGCTCGAGGCCTCCCGCCTCTCCGCGAACCGTCGGATGCTGAAGATCCTCGGCGAGGAGGGCGATTACAAGATGATTCTGCGCAAGTTCCCACACCAGGTCCTGCGCGAGAACAAGCAGGCGACGGGCGCAGGCGCAGACCGTGTCTCCGACGGGATGCGACAGGCGTTCGGCAAGATCGTCGGCACGGCCGCGCGCATCCAGAAGGGCGACCAGCTGTTCACCGCATGGTGTCACCCGGAGGACGCCGACACGCTGAAAGACGCCTTCCGCCGTGCGTACAACAAGGTCACGCCGCCGTGCCGCATCAAGGTCGAGCGCGGACAGGAACTGCTCGTCTCGTAGAGTCGCGGTTTCTCTCGGTTTTCTCTGCCCGGTGAGTTACGACGCTCCGGTTTTGCTTTCGGTCGCTTCGATTTTCCTGTCACGTCCGGCTTGCAAGCCCCGGCGTGTCGCTTACCGACTCTAACTACGTCGGTGAGCACGGCTTGCAAGCCCCGGGGGTGCGGTGTTGTTTCCCCGAAGCCAAGCGTCGAGAGTGTGGCGGTGCTGTCGAGCGCATCTCAAACAGCACGCCAAGCCAACTGGACCGTCGAACGAGAACCGGGCAACCACACCGACCGAAACGCCACACACGGCTGACACCTATGGCCGGTGAGTTCCAAGCGAGGGTATGCGAACGTTCGTCTCCGTTCCACTCGGCGGGCTCTCCGACGCGGTCGCGGACGCACAGACCCCACTCGACATGTCGGGTGTGGACCCGATCGACCCGACGCAGGCGCACGTCACGCTCAAATTTCTGGGCGAGACCGACGACCCCGACGCCGTCGTCGAGGCAATCGAGCGCGCCGTCGCAGCCAGCGAGGTCCAGCCCTTCGACTGCACCGTCGCCGGCTACGGCGTCTTCCCCTCCCTCGAGTACATCTCGGTCATCTGGGCCGGCATCACCGAGGGAAGCGAACAGCTCACCACGCTCCACGAGCACGTCGAACGGGAGACGACGGCGCTCGGCTTCGACGCCGCGGAGCACAACTTCACGCCGCACGCGACGCTCGCGCGGATGCGCGACGCGCGGAGCAAATCCGTGATTCAGGAAGTGGTCGCCGAACGCGACCCGAACGTCGGGACGGTTCGGGTCGACGGCGTCGAACTCACGCAGTCGATGCCCACCGACGGGGGGCCGGAGTACGAGACCGTCGCCGAGGTTCCGCTGTGATTCGGCGCACCTAAACCTATAGACAATCCGATAGGTACAGGCGTCGCGGGGCCGTACCGCCGGCGTGGTCGCGTGGCAGGCGTTCGGACTGGTGTTCGTCGCCGGGCTCGTGACGGCGGTAGCCACGGGACTCGGCGCGCTCCCCTTCTTCCTCGTCAGGGAGGTGAGCCGTCGGCTCAACGTCGCACTCTGGGGGGTCGCGTCGGGCATCATGCTCACGGCGAGCGCGCTCGGTCTCGTTCCCGAGGGGCTGACCCACGGTGGCTGTGTGGCGGTCGTTGCGGGGCTGCTCGCTGGCGTCGTCCTTGTCGTGCTCGCCCACCGGCTGCTCGACGACCACGAGTTCGACCCCGGCGAGTACGAGGCCGCCGACGTGCGCCAGCTCGCGCTCATTCTCGGGGTGTTGACGGTCCACTCCTTCCCCGAGGGGATCGCCATCGGGGTCTCGTTCGCGGCACTGAATCTCGATGCCGGCGTCGTGCCGCCGCTGGCGGTGGCGATGACCGTCGCCATCTCCGTCCACAACATCCCCGAGGGCGTGGCCATCTCGATACCGCTGCGCGAGATGGAGGTCTCCCCGTGGCGGATGGTCGGCTGGTCGGTGTTTTCGAGTCTGCCACAGCCGCTGGGTGCGGTGCTCGCGTTCGCGTTCGTCAGGGTCGCGGCCCCGTTGCTTCCCGTCGGCTTCGGGTTCGCGGCGGGAGCGATGGCGGCGCTGGTGGTTGTCGAGTTCGTGCCCGAGGCGCTGGAGACGGGGAAGCCGCTCGCGCGGAACGGCTACGATGCCTTCGCGGGCGGAACCGCACTCGGCGCGGCGGGGATGTGGCTGCTGTTGGTGGCCGTGTGACTCCGGCGAGAAAGGACAGCGATAAATGCCCGGGCGTCAAATCCTCGTGCACTATGGGTAAGAAGTCGAAGGCGCAAAAGAAGCGACTCGGGAAGCTGGAGCGACAGAACAGTCGCGTGCCGGCGTGGGTCATCATGAAGACCGACCAGGACACCGTCCGCAACCCGAAGCGACGCAACTGGCGGCGTAACGACACGGACGAATGAGCGCGAGCGATTTCGAGGAGCGTGTCGTCACCGTTCCGCTCCGCGACGCGAAGGCGGAAGCGAAGACGGCTCGCGCCGACAAGGCGATGAGCATCGTTCGCGAGCATCTCGCGAAGAACTTCGCCGTCGACGAGGCGGACGTTCGACTCGACCCGTCCATCAACGAGAAAATCTGGGAGCGCGGTCGTGCAAAGCCCCCGTCGAAGCTCCGCGTTCGCGCGGCGCGATTCGACGAGGACGGCGAGACGGTCGTCGAAGCGGAGACCGCATAACGTGCTCCGGGCGGCCCTCTCTGGCTCGTCAGCCGTCGGCGTCTTCGCGCGCGCCACCGACGACGTTCTGCTGGTCCGCCCCGACACGGCCGAGTCACAACGCGAGCAGCTCGGCGAGGAGCTCGACGTGCCCGTGTGTCCGACAACCGTCGCCGGCTCCGGCACCGTCGGCTCGCTCGCGACCGGCAACGAGAACGGACTCCTCGTTTCCAGCAACGTCACCGAGAACGAACTCGACCGCATCGGCGCGGTCACGGAGCTCCCGGTCCACGAGATGCCGGGGAACATCAACGCCGTCGGCAACGTCGTCTTGTGTAACGACGCCGGCGCGTACGTCCACCCGGACCTGACCCGCGAGGCGGTCAGTGCCGTCAAGACGGCCCTCGACGTGCCCGTCGAGCGTGGCACCGTCGCCGACATCAACACCGTCTCGATGGCGGCAGTCGCGACCAACGACGGCGTGCTCTGTCACCCGAAGACGAGCGACGAGACGCTGGATTTCCTCGCGGACCACCTCGATGTCCCCGCCGACATCGGCACTATCAACTACGGCGGCGCGCTCGTCGGCTCGGGGCTCGTCGCCAACGAAGCCGGCTTCGTCTGCGGCGAGTCGACCACCGGTCCGGAACTCGGTCGCATCGAGTCGGCGCTGGGCTATCTGTAGTCGTCGCAGGTCGGAAGGTACTTCCCGCTCGCGCGGTCTTTTCCGGGTATGAGTGAGTACACAGTGAGCGGTCGATTCGTCGCCCGCGATGGGTGGCAGGCGTTCGAGACAGCAATCGAGGCGGAAAACGAGTCGGTCGCGAAGGAGCGGACCTACGCGAACCTCGGCTCCCAGCACGGGCTCAACCGGACCCAAATCGAGATCGACGGGGTGGACGCATGAGCCTCGGTGGTGGCGGTGGCGGCGGCCAGATGCAGGAGATTCAACAGCAGATCGAGGCGATGAACGCGGAAGTCGAGTCCATCGAGGGCGAAATCCAGGACCTGCGCGACGAGCAGTCCGAGATTGATGAGGCCACCGAGGCCATCGACACGCTCGAGGACGACGACACGGTCCAGGTCCCGCTCGGCGGCGACGCGTACGTTCGCGCCAGCATCGAGGACATGGACGAGATAATCGTCTCGCTCGGCGGCGGCTACGCGGCCGAACACGAGCAGGACGACGCCATCGACACGCTCGAGCGCAAGCGCGACTCCATCGACGACCGCATCGAGGAGCTGCAGGAGGAGGTCTCCGAGGTCGAAGCCCAGATTCAGGACCTCGAACAGCAGGCCCAGCAGATGCAACAACAGCAGATGCAGCAGATGCAACAGCAGATGGGCGGGCTCGGCGGCGAGGAAGGCGGCGACGAGGAGTAAGCGATGTTCGACTCCCTGAAGGAGAAGCTCGGCAACTTCAAAGACGACGTCGAGGAGGAAGCCGACGAGCCGGAGCCGGACGCGGAACCCGAAGACGCCGCCGTGGAGTCCGACGGCGATGCCGCCGACGCGCCGGCAGCCGACGCGTCCGAGGAACCGGACGACGCCGGCGACCCGGACGTGAACCCGAAGGGAGATTCGCTCACCGAGCGGGCGAAGCTGTTCGCCTCCGGACAGGCGAAGATAACCGAAGCGGAGCTCGAAGAGCCGCTCGAACAGCTCGAGTTCGCGCTGCTCGAAGGCGACGTGGAGATGAGCGTCGCCCGCGACATCGTCGAGCAGCTGCGCGAGGAGCTGGTCGGGACGGCCCGCGCACAGGTGAAGACGGGTGAAATCGTCGTCGAGGAAGCTATCGGCAACGCTCTGCTCGATGTCATCGACGTGGGCGGGATGGACTTCGACGAGGAGATTGCCGCCCGCGAGAAGCCGGTCACCATCATCTTCACCGGCGTCAACGGCGTCGGGAAGACGACGACGATTGCAAAGCTCGGGAAGTACCTCGACGACCGCGGCTACGACGTGGTGTTGGCGAACGGCGACACCTACCGCGCCGGGGCGAACGAACAGCTCCAGGAGCACGCCGACAACCTCGGCTTAAAGCTCATCAGCCACGAGCAGGGTGGTGACCCGGCGGCCGTCATCTACGACGCCGTCGAGTACGCCGAGGCCAACGAGGTCGACGTGGTGCTCGGCGACACGGCCGGTCGACTCCACACCGCCGACGACCTGATGGCGCAGTTGGAGAAGATCGACCGCGTCGTCGGGCCGGACATGACTATCTTCGCCGACGAGGCGGTCGCCGGACAGGACGCGACCCACCGCGCCAAGCAGTTCAACGACGCGGCGGAGATCGACGGCGTCGTCCTCACGAAGGCTGACGCCGACTCGCAGGGCGGTGCAGCAATCTCGATTGCCGAAGTCACGGGCAAACCAATCCTCTTTCTCGGCACCGGACAGGGGTACGACGACTTGGAGAAATTCGACCCCGAGGTCATCGTCGAGCGGCTGACGGAGTAGCTGCCGAACCTTTTTAGCCGCGTGTGACGCCCGTTCGGGAGATGCACCGCCGAGTACAGCTTCGAGTGGAACGTTCCGGCAGACGTGGCCCAACTGTTCGTCTCTGCGGGCGTGAGCGTCGTCTGGGAGACGGACGCGACCCACTTCGTTGACGACGTGCGCGTCGAGTTCACCTCGCGGTGACGGCTCCACTAGACGCCCTCGGCGCTCGGCGGGAAAAGACGCGTCGCGCGGCTCAGTTGTCGCCGTACTCGCGGCGGTAGCTCTTGAACTCCGTGCGGTGTGCTTCCTCGTCGGCGAGAATCTCGACCGCGAGGTCCTCGGTGACGGGGTCGTCTGCGGCTTCTGCGGCCTTGATGAGCGACCGATACGTCTGGATGGCGTCGTCTTCTGCCTCGATGACGCCGTCGATGACGGAGACCACGTCGGCGGGGTCCTCCGGCGGCTGGAGGCTATCCTGTCGGGCGACGAACTCACCGCTCGCGGGCGGGCGCGCGTCCAGCTGCTTGAGCCGTTCGCCGATCATCTGTGCGTGTTGAATCTCCTCTTGGGTCGCGTCCTGTCGCAGCCCCTCCTTCACCTCCTGTGCGCGGACACCGTCGAGGATGATGCTGTTCGTGAGATAGTTCATGACCGTCTCCATCTCGTCGCTGTACGCCTTTCGGAGTAGCTGGATTACTTCGTCTGACATAATTTTCGAGCGTCGGCGCGTGCCGACTGACAGTGAAACCTATCGCGTGGCCGGCAGATAACCCTACCGCCGCCCCGCCCCGACGGAAAAGGGTTTACCGTGTCGGTAATCTAGGTCACGCAAATGGTACTTGACGACTTGGGGAGTTCACTCCGCGGCAGCTTAGACCAGCTGCGCGGCAAATCCCGCCTCGACGAGGAGGACGTCGAGGACATCGTGAAGGAGATACAGCGGTCGCTCCTCCAGGCCGACGTCTCCGTCGACCTCGTGATGGATCTCTCGGAGGATATCCGCCAGCGCGCACTCGACGAGGAGCCGCCCGGCGGCACCTCCGCGCGCGACCACGTCCTCCGTATCGTCTACGAGGAGCTGGTCGACCTCGTCGGTGAGTCGACGGACCTCCCGCTCGAAGACCAGACAATCATGCTCGCCGGCCTGCAGGGGTCGGGGAAGACGACCACCGCCGCCAAGATGGCGTGGTGGTTCTCGAAGAAGGGGCTGCGTCCGGGCGTCATCCAGACGGACACGTTCCGTCCCGGCGCGTACGACCAGGCGAAACAGATGGCCGAGCGGGCCGAGGTAGAGTTCTACGGCGAGCCGGACAACGACAATCCCGTCGAGATCGCCGAACACGGGATGGAAGAGCTGTCTGACGTGGACGTGCTCATCGTCGACACCGCGGGTCGCCACGCCCTCGAAGAGACGCTCATCGACGAACTCGAACAGATCGAGTCCGTCGTCGAGCCGGACCGGAATCTGCTCGTGCTCGATGCCGCAATCGGGCAGGGCGCAAAAGAGCAGGCCGACCGCTTCGACGGCGCCGTCGGCATCGACGGCGTCGCCATCACGAAACTCGACGGGACGGCGAAGGGTGGTGGTGCCCTCGCGGCCGTCGACCGCACGGACTCCTCGATTGCGTTCCTCGGAACGGGCGAGGAGGTGCAGGACATCGAGCGGTTCGAGCCGGACGGCTTCATCTCGCGGCTGCTCGGGATGGGTGACCTGAAGCAGCTCACCGAGCGCGTCGAGCGCGCGATGGAGGAGACCGGTCAGGACGAGGACGACTGGGACCCCGAGTCGATGATGGACGGGGAGTTCACCCTCCACGATATGCGCAAGCAGATGGAGGCGATGAACAACATGGGGCCGCTCTCGCAGGTGATGGACATGATTCCGGGCCTCGGCGGCGGGCTGAAGGACCAACTCCCGGACGACGCCATGGACGTGACCCAAGAGCGGATGCGCGACTTCGAGGTCATCATGGACTCGATGACCGACGAGGAACTCCAGAACCCCCGCTCGATTTCGAAATCACAAATCGAGCGCATCGCCCGCGGCTCGGGCAAGGAGGAAGAGCAGATTCAGGAACTGCTCGAACAGCACAAGATGATGGACCGGATGATGGACCAGTTCTCCGGTATGGGCGACGGCGACATGCAGCGGATGATGAAACAGATGGGCGGCGGTGGTGGCGGTGGCGGCGGTCTCGGTGGGATGGGTCCCTTCGGCGACTGAACGCCGAGTGTTTGGGCTGATTTTGTTGGGCCTTGACGGATTTCTTCTCGTGAACAGCCGGAAAGCCCCGGGCGTGTCGCTTGTTTGCTCTAGCTATGTCGGTAAGGTCAGCTTGAAAGCCTCGGGCGTGTCGCGGTCTCCCCGTGACATATCGGTCGCTCACTGCGTTCGCTCCCGATAGTGGTCACGGCACCGACCGAACACGCGCGACACGCCCGTCCCTTTCTGTCCCACTCACCGCGACCGCACCGTCCACACGCCTCCCCAACCGACTCGCTCGCGGTGCTCACTCGTCCACTGTCAGAGCACGCTCTGACAAGCCGTCGCCCTCGCGACGACCTCGCACTGACTCGCGCGCCAGTGCGCGCTCGGACCACGCCACCGCGTTGCTTGATTGAGCACCCGAGGCGGTGGCCTGACGCACCGCTCGCCGTGCGAGCGTGTGCGTCGTGGGGAAAGGTTGGGCGCGCGGTCGCGGTGCTGTTTCCCCGAAGCCAAGCAACGAGAGTGGTCGCGGTGCTGTCGTCGTCGGAGCAATCACAGACCTCTCGAAACCCAAACCAATTAGCGCGGAGCGAGCGAACACGAACCGTGAACACCGTCGCGGTCCGCGACCACCTCCTCGGCGAGCGCCGCGAGTGGGTCCAGACGGCCATCGACTGTGCCGACGCCGTCGCGAGCGGCTGGGATGGCGGGACGGCGACCGACAGCGAGCGCGTCGTGTCGCCGTACCGGGCGACTCTCGACCGGGCGGGCGTGCTCGCCGACGCGCCGGCAGTCTTGCGCGAGTGTGTCGAAGCCGCGGGCGGACGGCTCTCCGTCGACCCCGTCGCGGCCCCGCCGTACGTCGTCGTGACGAGCGAGGGGCTGCTGCTCCGGGCGACCCTCGACGACCGACTGCTCGTCCGGATTCGAGTGTTCGGGCTCGCGGAGGGGGCCTACGAGCGGGTGAACGAGACCCCGGCCGAGGCCGTGACCGTCGACCTCGCTTAAAAGAGGGTCAGCTTCTCGCGGTCGTACAAGTCGAGTTCGCTCACCATCGACGGCGACTGGGTGGCGACGAACCGGACGGCCTCGGCGACCTCCGTCGGCTCGACCGCCTCGCCCGGCTCGAACTGCTCTTCGAACGGTGCGGCGTCGAAGGCGTCGTCGCCGGTTTCGACGGCGAACTCCGTCCGAACGGCGGCGGGGTTGATGACCGTCACCGCCATGTCGCCGCCGACCTGCGCGGAGACGGACTTCGCGAAGCCGCGCGTCCACCACTTCGTCGCCGCGTACACCGGGTTGAACGGCCGTGGATACTGGCCGGCGAAGCTCCCGATGAAAACGAGCGTGCCGTCTGCCTCCCGGAGGTGGGGGAGTGCCGCGCGGGTCGCGAAGAACATCCCGTCGCAGTTGACGCGCATCATCGTGTGGTAGTCCTCGCTCGCCATCGACGCCACGTCGCTGCCCGCCGCGAGGCCGGCGTTGTTGACGAGGATGTCGAGCGAGTCGAACTGCTCGACCGTCGTTTCGATGAGCGTCTCCACCTGCGCTTCGTCGGTTACGTCCGTCGGGACCACGGCGGCAGTCACGTCGTGCCCCGACTCGATGTCGTTCGCGAGCGCGTCGAGTCGGTCCTCACGGCGCGCGGCGAGGACGACGTTCGCGCCCGCATCAGCGAGTTCGCGTGCGGTTTCGGCACCGATTCCCGAACTCGCGCCCGTCACCACTGCCGTCTTCCCGTCTATCGATTGGCCAATCTCCATGGCCGTGGCTCACGGCGGAGCTACCTCGCTCTTTCGGCTACAGCGAGTCGATGTCGGCGAGCAGTTCTGCGGCGTGGTCCTCGGGGTCGACCCCCTCGTACGCGAGGACGACTTCGCCGTCGCGGACGACGTACGTGTTCCGGAACACGCCGTCGACGGTGTTGCCGAAGACGTTCTTCTCGCCGTACGAATCGTACGCGCTCGCGACCGCGCCGTCGGGGTCCGAGAGCAACTCGACCGTCAGCGAGTACTCATCGCGGAAGGCTGCGAGGTCCTCGACAGGGTCGTCGCTGATGCCGAACACGTCGATACCGCGTGATTCGTACTCGCTCCACGCGTCGCGAAACGAGCAGGCCTCGGTCGTACAGCCGGGCGTGTCCGCCCGCGGATAGAAGTAGACGACCGCCGTCCCTTCCTCGGGAAGCGCGACCGACTCGCCCGCGTGGTTGTCGAGTTCGAACGCTGGTGCGTCGTCGCCGGGTTCGAGCATACCGGAGTGTCGAGTGACGGCCCGAAGAACACTCCGGGTTCGGATACACTTTTGCCGGCGACACGACACGGGAGAGATATGAAGCGGTCCACCGCGGTCGCTGTCGCGCTCGCCATCCTGCTCGCGGCGGTGGGGACCGCCGCGCTCGTCACCTACACCGCCGACGATTACCTCGACGGCCGGGAGCTGTCCGTCGAGCTGAACGCCACCGAGACGGGAGAGCTGGTGACGATCGGCCACGAGTCCGGCGATACGCTCGATGAACGCAACACCGGGGCGCTCCGCGTCACCGTCACGAACACGACCGGCGACACCAACACCGTGGTCACCAGCCGCCGTATCGAGCCGACCGACCCGACGTTCCCCTTCGCCGCGAGCAACACGACCAGCATCTACGCGCCCGACGCGGAGTCGGGGATGCGCGTGTCGGTCGTCTGGGTCGCCCCGACCGACAGCGGCGGCGAGCGAACGTTCCTCGACACGACACTTTGAGCTTCCAGCGGTAGCAACACCTTTGCGCCCGGCTTCGGTTGTACGCGTATGCGACACGACGAGCAAACAGTGTTCATCACGGGTGCGGGACAGGGTATCGGCGAAGCCGCGGCGAAACGGTTCGCCAACGAGGGGGCCTTCGTCGTCGTCACGGACGTGAACGACGAGACCGGTGAGGCGACCGCCGCCGACATCAACGACGAGACGCCCGGCGAGGCCACCTTCACGAGCCTCGACGTGACGAACCGCGAGGGGTTCGAGGCCGCCATCGACACGACCGCAGAGGAGTACGGTCTCGACGTGGTCGTCAACAACGCCGGCGTCGGCCACCCGCCCTCGAACGTCGAGGACACGGACCAGTCCACCTTCGACTTCGTCTTCGACGTGAACGTCCGCGGCGTCTGGAACGGCTGTCACGCCGCGCTCCCCCACCTGAAGGAGCAGGGCTCTGGTAACATCGTCAACATCGGCTCGCTCGCCTCCTACTACGGGCTGCCCAAACAGAGCGTCTACTCGCTCACGAAGGGCGCGGTGTTGAACTTCACGCGCGCCGTCGCCGCCGAAGCCGGTCGCTCCGGCGTCCGGTGTAACGCCGTCTGTCCCGCCTTCACGAACACCGAGTTGGGCAACCACTTCTTCGAGACGCGCGACGACCCCGAGAAGGCGAAGAAGATGATGCTCCAGCGCTACCCGCTCGGGCGACTCGGCGAGCCAGAAGAAATCGCCGACGCCATCTCCTTCCTCGCCAGCGACGAAGCCTCCTACATCACCGGCGAGGGCCTGCGCGTCGACGGCGGCTTCTCCACGTCGTAACCAGTCGCACATCCACAGTTTCATACCCTCCACCCCGTCAGCACAGGTATGACTGCGGAGGGAATCGTCGGCGAGTATCTCGACTTGCGCCGCGAGGCCGACGCCGACGTGCTGGCGATGCAGATGGGCGACTTCTACGAGTTCTTCGGCGAGGACGCCGAGTTCGTCGGCGAGGAACTCGACCTGAAGGTGTCTGAACGCTCCTCGGGCGGGGAGTCGTACGCGATGGCCGGCGTCCCGGTCGACGACCTGACGCCGTATCTGACGGCGCTCGTCGAGCGCGGCTACCGGGTCGCCGTCGCCGACCAACACGAAGTCGAGGGCGGCCACGAGCGCCGCATCGACCGCGTCGTCACGCCCGGCACGCTCGTCGACCCGACCGACGACGACGCACAGTATCTCGCGACGGTCGTGCGCGGCGACGACGGGCTCGGTCTCGCCTTCCTCGATATCACGACCGGGCGCTTCCACGTCACCGCCACGGAGGGAGACGACAGCGAGGCGCGCGCGCTGACGGAGCTGTACCGGTTCGCGCCGACGGAGATTCTCCCCGGTCCCGACCTCCGGGGTGACGACGAGTTCCTCGACCAGATTCGGGAGCGACTGGACGCGACGCTCACGCTGCACGCGACCGACGACTTCGCGCCCGGCCGTGCGACCCATCGACTGCGCGAGCAGTTCGGCGACGCCGCCGACGCCGTCGGTCTCGACAGCGAGGCGGCGAGACAGGCGGCCGGCGCGGCCCTCGCGTACGTCGACGACACCGGGACCGGCGTGCTGGCGTCGGTCACGCGACTCCGCACCTACACGCCCGACGACCACGTCACCCTCGACGCGACGACCCAGCGCAACCTCGAACTCACGGAGCCGATGACCGACCGCGGGGTCTCGCTGTTCGACACGCTTGACCACACCGAGACGAGCGCTGGCGGTCGGCTGCTGAAGGAGTGGCTCGGCCGGCCGATTCGCCGGCGCGGCGAACTCGACGCCCGCCAGCAGGCCATCGACGCGCTCGCCTCGGACGCGATGGGCCGCGAGCGTCTCCGCGACGCGCTCGCCGACGCGTACGACCTCGAACGGCTGGCCTCCCGTGCCGTCTCGGGGAGTCTCGACGCCCCGGCCATGCTTCGGGTGCGCGACACCCTCGCGCTCCTGCCGGACCTCGTTGACGCGGTGGAGTCGAGTCCGCGGCTCGCCGATTCGGCCGTCGCCGACGTGCTCGATTCGCTCGACCGGGAGGCGGCCCAACGGCTTCACGACGACCTCGCGGAGGCGATCGCCGACGACCCGCCGTCGACGCTCACGGAAGGCGGGCTGATTCGCCCCGAGTACGACGAGGAACTGGCCGCGCTCGTAGAGCGCCACGAGGAGGCCCTCGACTGGCTTGACTCGCTGGCCGCGCGCGAGCGCGAGGAACACGGACTCTCCCACGTCAGCGTCGACCGCAACAAGACCGACGGCTACTACATCCAGGTGGGGAAATCGAGCGCCGACGGCGTGCCCGACCACTACGAGCCGGTGAAGACGCTGAAGAACTCACAGCGGTTTACGACGCCCGAACTCCGGGAAACTGAACGCGACGTGGTGCAGTTGGAAGAACAGCGGGGCGAACTGGAGTACGAACTGTTCCAGGAACTCCGCGAGCAGGTCGCGGCGGCCGCGCCGCTGTGTCAGACCGTCGGCGAGACGCTGGCCGAACTCGACGTGTACGCCGCGCTCGCGACCCACGCCGTCCGCAACGACTGGACCCGCCCCGAACTCACCGACGAGGACGTACTGGCCGTCGAGGCCGGCCGCCACCCCGTCGTCGAGCAGTCCGTCGAGTTCGTCCCCAATGACCTCCACTTCGACCGCGACCGCCGATTCCTCCTCGTCACCGGGCCGAACATGAGCGGCAAGTCGACGTACATGCGACAGGCCGCCCTCGTCACCCTGCTCGCGCAGATTGGCTCGTTCGTTCCGGCCGACGCCGCGACCGTCGGTCTCGTGGACGGGGTCTTCACTCGCGTCGGCGCGCTCGACGAACTCGCGCAGGGGCGCTCCACGTTCATGGTGGAGATGCAGGAGCTCTCGAACATCCTCCACTCGGCGAGCGACGACTCGCTCGTCATCCTCGATGAAGTGGGGCGGGGGACGGCCACGTACGACGGTATCTCCATCGCGTGGGCCGCGACGGAGTATCTCTCCTCGGCACAGCCGAACTCGCCGTCGCCGAAGGTGCTGTTTGCGACTCACTACCACGAACTCACGCGCTTAGCCGACCACATCGCCGGCGTCGAGAACGTCCACGTCGCGGCCGACGGCGAGGGCGACGACGTGACCTTCCTCCGGACGGTCGAACCGGGCGCGACCGACCGCTCGTACGGCATCCACGTCGCCAGCCTCGCCGGCGTCCCCGGCCCGGTCGTGTCCCGTGCGCGCGAGGTGCTCGACCGCCTCCGCGAGGACAAATCCATCGACGTGCGCGGGCAGGCGGCCGACGGGCGGAGCGAGACCACGCAGGTCACCTTCGACCTCTCGTCCGGTCAGTTCGACGCCGGAGACGAGGACGGCGAGGACGCCCCGGCACTCGATCCCGACGCCGAGGCTGTGCTCGATGCCGTGCGCGAGGTGGACGTGACCGAGACCTCGCCGGTGGAGCTGCTCGGACGGGTCCAGGAGTGGCAGTCCCGCTTGGAGGAGTAGCTTACTCGGCGAGCGCGCGCGTCTCGTCCAGCACTTCACGCGCGTGGCCCGCGGGGTCTGCCATCTCCGTGTCGTACGTCGCGACGACCTCCCCACCAACGAGCACGAATGTCAGCCGTTCCGTGTATCCTTCGCTCGTGTCGAGTCCGAACGCTTCCGCCACCGTCCCGTCCGGGTCGGCGAGCAGTTCGAACTCCAGCCCGTGTTCCTCGGCGAAGTCGGCGTGCGACTCCGTATCGTCCATCGAGACCCCGTAGACGGTGATGCCCGAGTCGCGATACTCCGGCAGGGCGTCCTGGAACTCGTTCGCCTCGATGGTACAGCCGCCGGTGAAATCCTTCGGGTAGAAGTAGACGACCGTCGGCTCCTCGAAGGCCGGCGTCACGTCCTCGCCGTGTTGGTTCTTCGCGCGAATCTCCGGTGCTGTATCCCCGACTGTGAGCATACCCCAAGCCGGGGCCGCCGCCTATATATCGGTTCGGGTGGCCCGCACCTGCTCCCGGTGGTCTGCCAGCGTCTCCTGTATCGCGCCCCACTCGACCGGCGGCTCGCGGTCGGCGAGCGATTCGGCGAGACTCGCCAACACGTCGTCGAACTGCTCGCGGTACGACGGAGCGTCGTCGAGTCGCGCGCGCAACGCGGCGAGTCGGTCGTCGAGCGCGTCCACCTCCCCGTGGAGGGAATCGAGGTCGCCGGGCGGCTCGAAGGCGGCGAGGTCGTCGAGTTCGGCCCGGATGTCGGCTACCAGTAGCTCGAACACGTCGGTCTGGAGGTGTACGTCGGCGAGCGTCGCCGGCTCCGGCGTCTCCTCGGTCGCCGTCTCCAACTCCTCGACGGCGTCGCCGACCAGCTCCACGTCCTCGCCCAACTCCCGGGTGCGACGGTCCGGGTCGGTGAGCCACGACTCGAACTGCTCGATATCGTTCTGGAGGTCGTCCGCCGTCTGGACGATACCCTGTGCGTGCGTGCTCGCGGTCCGGAGGTCGACGCCCAGCTCGAACAGCGAGGGAGAGTCGGCCTGTTCGACGGCCGACGCGAGCGTCGCCTGCACGGCGTCGCGTCGGTCACAGACCGCGTCGAGCCGCTCCTCGAAGGAGACGCGGCGGGTCTCGACGGTCGGGACGGTCGGCGCGTCGACGAGCGTCTCTCGCATCGTCTCGGCGGCTCCCTCCGCGTACTCGACGCGCGATTCGGCCGTCGAAATAATCTTCGCCGTATCCGAGACGGTGGCGTCGATGCCCTCGCGCGTCACTCGGCCGTCCTCGACGAACGGGTCGATGGCCGCGCGCACGTCGTCGAGGTCGTGGTCGCCGCGGTCGGCGACCCGTTCGGTGACGTACTCGACCGGCTCACCGACGAGGTCCGAATCGTCCATACGGTCGCTCGCCACCGACGGGTGGTGTATCTTTCGTCCCGTGATATAGCGGGATATATAGCCGACAAACCCGCTCCCACGAGGGAGGTTGACGAGGGGTCGAATACCGGCAGTATCGTACCGCTGTGTGGTGATTTGGTGGAATATTATAAATCGCTTTAGTCGGACTCGGATACATATCTGGTGATGACAGCCGATACCGGTAACTCGGGCGTATCACGTCGAAAGTTCCTCGTCACGTCTGGCGTCGTCGGTGCCGCCGGACTGGCGGGCTGTTCCAACGCGGCGAACGACGGCTCCGGCGGGTCGGGCGACGACTCCGACAGCTCCGGCGGCTCCGAGGACACTGCGACCGACGCGCCCGAGGAGTCGGGTGGCTCGTCGCCGCAGCCGGTCACCGCCGAGGGGTCCTCGACGGTGTACCCCATCGCCAACTCGGGGTCGTCCTACTGGAATTCGAACCCGCCGAGCGACGACGGCGAGTACTGGGGCGAAAACAGCGAAGGCTCGGTTCCCGGCTGGGACGAACTCGCGAGCAACGGCGCAGACGGGATGCGACTGGCCGACTACTTCGCGAGCCTCTACGGCTTCGAGCCGACAGAGCAGTTCGCGACGCCGCCGTTCTCGACGCGCGTCGGCCTGAGCCACTCCGGCACGGGCTGTGAGGCGGTCGTTGACGGGCTCGTCGACATCGGCAACTCCTCGGGACCGATTACGGCGGAACTCGACTGGAGCGAATCGGAGGCCGACGAGCGCGTCGTCGACCACGTGCTCGGCCGCGACGGCCAGCCGGTCGTCGTCAGCTCCAACATCTACGACGCGGGCGTCACCCAGCTGACGGGCGAGGAGGTGCGCGGCATCTATCAGGGCGACATCACCAACTGGAGTGAGGTCGGCGGGCCGGACCAGCCCATCTACGTCATCGGTCGCGCGGAAGGCTCGGGGACGGACACCTCGTTCCGACTCAACATGCTCGGTAGCGCCGACGCCGAGATGGATGTCGACACCCGATTCGGCCAGAACCAGCAGGTCGCACAGGCCGTCCAGCAGAACGACGGCGCAATCGCGTACATGGCACTCGCCTTCACTGGCCCGGAGGTCCAGCCGATCGGCATCGACTTCGACGGGACGCTGTACGAGCCGGACCGCGACGCGGAAAACACCATCTTCGACAGCGCCTACCCGCTCAACCGCGACCTCCACCAGTACACGACCATCACGGAGGAGACGCCGAGCGGCACCGACCGCCGCGAGGGTGCGTTCATGAACATGTTCCTCACGACGTTCGGGCAGGAGGTCTTCGTCGAGTCGAACAACTACATCCCGCTGCCGACGGCGGACATCGAGTCCGAACTCGCGAAGCTCCCCGACCAGTCCTAACTCGCCACTGTCGTTTTCTTTGATTATGAGCCACGAGAGATACAGATGAGCCGGTTCAGTCGCATCGAACGGTACAGCCACGCCGCCCGCGACACTGCACGGCGGCTCCGTGACGGCGTCGCCGGCGAGTCGTCGGTCGCGGTCGCGCTCGTGACCGTGATGTCGCTGTCGCTTTTGGCCGGGCTGGTCGGCTTCCTGCTGGTCTCGTCGCTGACGGCGATACCCCTCGCGGTCGCCGTCGTCGCGGCGGCCATCGGGTGGCTCCGGTATCAGGAGCTGACGGCGAAGGTGCTCGCCGGGACGATGACCGTCTCCACGCTGTTGATTCTCGTGCTCATCGCGGGGTTCATCCTCAGAGAGTCGATTCCCGTCCTCCAGTACGAGTCGATGACGGTGTTGGGCGTCGAGGTGCCCGGCGTTCGGATGTTCGTCCAGACGCGGTGGGATGCCGTCTCCGACCCCATCCGCTACTCGATGGTACCGCTCATCCACGGGACGCTGCTGGTGACGCTCATCTCGACGGCCGTCGCCGCGCCCCTCGGCGTCGCCGCCGCGCTGTTCTTATCCGAGATCGCACCTCGCCCCGTGCGTGAAGTTGTCAAGCCCGGCGTCGAGATTCTCGCCGGCATCCCCTCCATCGTCTACGGCTTCATCGGGTTCACCATTCTCAACCCGTGGGCCGTCGAACAGTTCGGTCTCAACGGCGGGGGGACCTACCTGTTCGTCGGGATGGTCGTCGGGCTGATGGCGCTCCCGACGGTCGTCTCCGTCGCGGAGGACGCGCTGTCCTCTGTCCCCGAATCCATGAAAAGCGGCTCGCTCGCCATGGGGACGACCGACTGGCAGACGATGGTCTCGATTACGATTCCGGCCGCCTTTTCGGGCGTCTCGGCCGCCGTCCTGCTCGGGGTCGGCCGCGCCATCGGCGAGACGATGGCCGCGACGGTGATGCTGGCGAACACCCCGCGGCTGACCGAGCCGCTGGTCAACGTCTTCTACGGGCAGGCGACGCTCACCTCGCTCATCGCGAGCAGCTACGGGAGCGCGCGCGGCAATCAGCTCTCGGCGCTGTTCGCGGCCGGCGCGATACTGTTCATTACGGTGCTCGCGCTCTCGATCGGCTCCCAGTACATCGAGGCGCGCATGCGCCGCAAGCTCGGGGGTGAGGTCTGATGGCGAGTGCAACCGAGCGCTCGCTCGTCCGCGGTGAGTCAAGCGGCGGCGACCTCACGGCCGCGGGCGCTGTCGGGCTCGCCGGCGTCATGTTCGCGCTCGCGATGGTCGTGTTGTTCCAGCAGCTCTCGCTCACCGACACCGTCGCCGGCGTCCGGCTCATCGGTCTCCTCGGAGCCGGACTCCTCGCGCTCGGACTCGCGGTGGTCGGTCTCGGCGTTGCCGCCCGGTACGGCGTGCTCTCTGCGACGCCGCGTTCGAGTGCCGGACTCCTCTCCGGAGCCGTCTCCGGGCTGTTGTGGGCCGTCGTCGGTGGACTCGCCGGCGCGCGCGTCCTCGGTCTCGGGACGGTCGGCTGGCTGCTCTGTGCGGCCGTGGTCGGTGCCGGCGCCGCCGGGTTCACCGTGCTCACGCGCGAGGACGTCGGGACGACGGTGCCGGCGGGCCTGTTCACGGCACTCGTCGGGCTGGTCGTGCTCGTCACCATCGGTCCCTCGTGGGAGTGGGCGCTCGGCTGGGAGCAACAGCCCGCCTCGCTCACCGCCCCGATTACGGTGCCGGCGGTGACGCTCGCCGGCTCGCTCGTCGGCGGCTGGGCAGCCGCGGTCGCGTACGGCGGCTTCGGTGCCCGCGGCCGCCATCTGGGCGCGTACCTGCTCGTGTATCTCAACGCCGGCACCATCGTCGGCGTCCTGCTCGTGCTCATCGGCTTCACGGTGTTCAAGGGGTTGCCGGGGCTGTTCCGCGGCTTCGAGGTCGGACTCGGCGTCGGTCGCCAGGTCACCGTCGAACACTACCTCTTTCTCCCGTTCGTCGACTTCGCGCCCGGTATCTCGCTGGCGTTCGACCTCCCGGTCAAGTGGCCGTTCGTGATGGCCGGCGTCTCGTTGACGAACGACGTGAACGGCGTCTGGCCGGCCATCGTCGGCACCGTCTGGCTCGTCGTCGGAGCGGTCCTGCTCGCGGTGCCACTCGGCGTCGGGGCGGCGGTGTTCCTCACCGAGTACGCGGAGCGGGGCCGGTTTACCCAGCTGGTCGAGGTGGCGACGAACGGGCTGTGGTCGACCCCGAGCATCGTGTTCGGGCTGTTCGGCGCAGCCTTCCTCGTCCCCCGGTTCGCGAACCAGAAGTCGATACTCGCTGGCACCATCACGCTCGGCTTCATGCTGCTCCCGCTGGTGGTCATCACGACCCGCGAGTCGCTGCTCGCGGTCCCAGACGAGTACCGCGACGCGAGCGCGGCCCTCGGCGTCTCGAAGTGGCAGACCATCCGCAGCGTGGTTCTGCCGGCGGCGATTCCCGGCGTCACGACCGGCGTCATCCTCGGCGTCGGGCGCATCGCCGGCGAGACCGCCCCCATCCTGCTCACGATGACCGGTGCGGTCGCGCTCCCGGCGAATCAGGCGCTGAACGTGCTCGGGAGCTTCCGGTTTACCGCCGCGCCGCCGTTCGTGGCCAACGAGGCGCTGTTGCAGGCGACGACTGCGCTCCCGTACCAGCTGTACGCGCTCATCACGGCGGGCGTCGGGCAGTCGTCGAACATCTCCGACATCGACCAGTTCCGCTGGACGACGGCGTTGGTGCTGCTCATCGTCGTCTTGTCCTTCTACGCCATCGGCATCGCCACACGACACTACTTCCGACAGAAACTGACCCATGAGTAACACAGCTACGACCACCGCCGACACGACCGCGACGACAGCCGGCGAGACAGACGAACAGCTCAAAGCCGAGTGGCGCGAGTACGCCTTCGAGGGCGAGCCGAAACTCGCCGTCGAGGACCTCAACGTCCACTACGGCGACGACCACGCCCTCGACAACGTCTCGCTCGACATCCCCAAAGAGAGCGTCACCGCGCTTATCGGCCCGTCGGGCTGCGGGAAGTCGACGTTCCTCCGGTGTCTCAACCGGATGAACGACCGCGTGTCGAGTGCGCGCATCGACGGCTCCGTCCGGCTCGACGGCGAGGAGATCTACCAGGACGGCGTCGACCTCGTCGAACTCCGGAAACGCGTCGGCATGGTGTTCCAGTCGCCGAACCCGTTCCCGAAATCCATCCGCGAGAACATCGCCTACGGCCCGAAGAAACACGGCGACATCCAGACGGGAGTGCTCGCGCGCCTGCTCGGGCGGGCTGACAGTGACGAACTCGACGCCCTCGTCGAGCAGTGTCTGCGCGACGCGGCGCTGTACGACGAGGTGAAAGACCGCCTCGACGACAACGCGCTCGGGCTTTCGGGCGGCCAACAACAGCGGCTCTGTCTCGCCCGCTGTCTCTCCGTCGGTCCCGAGGTTATCCTGATGGACGAGCCGGCGTCCGCGCTCGACCCCATCGCCACCTCGAAGATCGAGGACCTCATCGCGGACCTCGCCGAGGAGTACACGGTCGTCATCGTCACCCACAACATGCAACAGGCCGCCCGCATCTCCGACCAGACGGCCGTCTTCCTCACCGGCGGCAAGCTCGTCGAGTACGGCGACACCGACCAGGTGTTCGAGAACCCACAGAGCACGCGCGTCGAGGAGTACATCACCGGGAAGTTCGGATAATACCCCGTTGCGTGCGAACTCCGGGGACGATTTCTCCTTGTTCTATATAGACAAACAGCAGTAGACATAGCAGTCGGGTGAGATTGGGTGGGATACGGGCCGCTCATAGGAATCCATTTAGTTACGAGTGGGTCTATTCTCAGTCGATGTCTACTGATTCCGACGCCACGGTTTCACGGCGACGACTGCTCGCGGCTGTCGGCGCTGCCGGCGCTGCCGGCGTCGCCGGCTGTACGCAGAACACCGGCGGTTCGGGCGAAGCGTCCCTCTCCGGCCAGATTAACATGTCCGGCTCCTCGACGGTGTATCCGCTCGCCACGGCAGTCGGCGAGCTGTTCACCGACGAGTACCCCGAGGTGAACTTCAATCCGCAGTCGACCGGGTCGGGCGGCGGCTTCCAGAACTTCTTCTGTACGGGCGAGACGGACTTCAACAACGCCTCGCGCCCGATTCAGCCCGAAGAGGAGCAGCTGTGTGCCGACAACGGCGTCGAGCCGATCGAGCTACAGGTCGCGACGGACGCGCTCACCGTCATCGTCAACCCCGACAACGACTGGGCGTCGGAGCTGACCGTCGAAGAGCTGGACCAGCTCTGGTCGGCCGAGACGCAGCCCCAGCAGTGGAGTGACGTGAACAGCGACTGGCCCGACGAGGATATCGAGCTGTTCGGTCCCTCCGACGCCTCGGGCACCTACGACTACTTCATCGAGGAGGTCATCGGCGAGGAGGGGAGCCACCGACAGGACTACTCCTCGACCGAGCAGGACCGCCAGATTATCAGCGGCGTCGAGGACTCCGAGTACGCCATCGGCTATCTCGGCTTCGCCTACTACACCCAAAACAGCGAGCGCGTCCAGGCCGTCGCCATCGACAACGGCGACGGTGCCGTCGAGCCGTCCATCGACACGGCCCGCTCCGGCGAGTACCAGCCCCTCTCGCGCCCGCTGTTCACCTACCCGGCGCGCGGCTCCCTCTCCGAGGACCAGATCGCCGAGTTCGCCCGGTTCTTCCTCGAACAGACGACCGACGAGCAGCTCGTCGCCGAGGACGTGGGCTACGTCCCGCTGACGGAAGACCAGCAGTCCGCCCAACAGGAGACCCTCGAAGCGGCCATCGAGGACGCGACCAACTAACTCGCGAGCGAAGCGCTTTTTCCAACACCACCGGATACCTATATAGCTAAATGAGTACCGACGACATCACCGACGAATTGACGCGCAACGTCGAGGGGACGACCCAAGAGCGGCTCCCGCGGCTCTTCTTTTTCATCTGTGCGGCCGTCTCCGTCGTCACCACCGTCAGTATCGTCGTGCTGTTGGCGACGGAAGCGGCCCGCTTCTTCTCCGTGACCGCGCCGCTGGTCGGCTTCGCCGGCGAGACCGTCGACGCGGCCGACTTCTTCCTGAGGACGGCGTGGCAACCGCCCGAGCAGTTCGGCGTGCTCGCGCTCGTCTCCGCGACGATACTCATCACCGTCGGCTCGGCGATCGTCGCCATCCCGCTCGGGGTCGGCACGGCAATTTACCTCAGCGAGTACGCCACCCCCGCGGCGCGCTCGCGGCTCAAGCCCGCCCTCGAAATCCTCGCCGGGATTCCGACGGTCGTCTACGGCTTCTTCGCCGTCATCTACATCACGCCCGTCATCCAGGGCGTGTTTCCGCAGACGGGCGCGTTCAACCTCGCCTCGGCGAGCATCGTCGTCGGTATCATGATTATCCCGATGGTCGCCTCGATTAGCGAGGACGCCATGTCCGCCGTCCCCGAGGACCTCAGACAGGCGGGCTACGGGATGGGCGCGACGAAGTTCGACGTGGCGACGGGGGTCGTCGTCCCCGCCGCCCTCTCGGGTATCGTCTCCTCGTTCATCCTCGCGCTCTCGCGTGCCATCGGCGAAACGATGGCCGTCACCGTCGCCGCCGGCTCGCAGGCGCAGTATCTCAACGTCCTGAACCCGGCCTCCTATCTCGAAGGCGCGCTGCCGATGACCGCCGCGATGATTAAGCTCCTGTTGAGCGATATCACCGGCGGGGGACTGGCCTACCGGAGCCTCTACGCTATCGGCATCACGCTGTTCGCCATCACGCTCGCAATGAACGTCATCAGTGATTTCATCGCACAACGCTACCGGGAGGAGTACTGAATGAGCACACACGACTTCGGACAGGTCAGCCGCACGGTCGGCACCGTCTTCCGGTATGCGCTGCTCGCAGCCACGCTCGTCGGCGTCGTCGCGCTCGGCATCCTCCTGTTGTTCGTCGCCGTCGACGCCATCCAGCCGCTCACCGCCGACCCCGGCTGGCATCTCACCTTCTTCCTCTCGTTTGTCCTGCCGACCCTCGCTGTCTCCGGATATCTCTACCTGCGCGCGCCCGACTCGCTTCGTGCCGGCGGCGCAATCG
Organism: Halosegnis longus; assembly: GCF_009663395.1. Taxonomy (NCBI): domain Archaea; kingdom Methanobacteriati; phylum Methanobacteriota; class Halobacteria; order Halobacteriales; family Natronomonadaceae; genus Halosegnis; species Halosegnis longus. The sequence goes on from NZ_QKNW01000001.1 coordinate 1,321,467, forward strand.
TCGGTCTGCTCGCCGTCACCACGATGTTCGCTGGCGGCGTCGTCCTCATCTTCGTGGATATCGTCTCGCCCATCGCGTGGTTCGGCTTCGTGCTCGCGCTCGCGCTCCCGGCCGGCGTGCTCGCGCTCGTCTCCCGCACCCTCTCGCCGGGGATGGGCACCTCGGTCGGACTCGGCGCACTCCTCTTGTATCTCTCGCTCGCCGGGGTTCCCGGTCCCCTCGGCGGGGTCGTCGGACTCGCACCCGTCGCCCCGAGCGTCATCGCGCTCGTCGGCTCGATTCCCGTGTTGCCCGTCGACTGGATGTTGCTCGCCGTCTCCGTTTCTCTCCCCGTCGGCCTGCTCGCCGGGAGCTACGTTGCGAGCTACACCGACCGTCGCGGCGGCACCGCTGCGCTCGGCCTGACCGTCGCGCTCGGCGTCGCGGCGTCGCTCGCGGCTCCGAGTCTCGGCATCTCCGCCGGTCCGTCGCTGCTGCTCGCGACCGTCATCGGCGTCCCGGCCGGTCTCGCCGTCTGGCGCAGCTGGGAGACGGACCGCCTCGCGCTCGCGGTCCCGGCGGTCGTGGTCGGCGGGGCGTTCGTCGGTGCCGTCGCCGTCGAACTGCTCGGCTTCGCCGGCCCGCAGTCGTGGGTCGACTGGCAGTTCCTCACCAGCGCGCACAGCCGCATCGCCGAGGACGCGGGTCTCTACCCGGCTATCGGCGGCTCCATCCTCCTGATGGGCGCTGTCATCGTCCTCTCGTTCCCGTTCGGCGTCGGCGCGGCGATTTATATGGAAGAGTACGCGCCGGACAACCGCATCACCCGGCTCATCGACGTGAACATCTCGAATCTCGCCGGCGTCCCGTCGGTCGTCTACGGCCTGCTCGGACTCGGCGTGTTCGTTCGCTTCGCCGGTCAGCCGACCGGGACCGTCCTCGTCGGCGGCGCGACGCTCTCGCTGCTCATCCTCCCGATTATTATCATCTCCTCGCGAGAGGCGATTCGGAGCGTCCCCGAGGAGATGCGACAGGCCTCCTACGGGATGGGCGCGACCCGGTGGCAGACGGTGAAGAACGTCGTCTTGCCCCGCGCGTTCCCCGGCATCCTGACGGGGACGATTCTCGCACTCGGGCGCGCAATCGGTGAGACCGCGCCGCTCATCATGATTGGTGCCCCCGACGTGGTCTTCTCGCTCCCCGCCGAACTGTCGGCGAAGGTCAGCGCCATGCCCCTGCAGGTGTACGCGTGGGCGACCCTCTACGGCTCACCGGAGTTCTACCAGAAGGCCGTCCCCGCCGGCGTGGTCGTCCTCGTGAGCGTCCTGCTCGCGATGAACTCACTCGCAATCGTGCTGCGAAACCGCTATCAGAATGAGCAATAACGACACACCAATGGACGACTCGACAGACTACTCGGACTCGCCGGACCCGACCGCAGAGTCCGTCATCGAGACGAACGTCGCCGACGCCGCCGCCAGCACCGACACTGCTCGCGCTCCGGCGGACACCATCGTCGAGGCGCGCAACATCGACGTGTTCTACGACGACGTGCAGGCGCTCGACGACATCTCGATGGAGATCCCCGAACGGCGGGTCACCGCCATGGTCGGTCCCTCCGGCTGCGGGAAATCCACGTTCCTCCGGTGTATCAACCGGATAAACGACCGCATCGACGCCGCCCGCGTCGACGGTGAACTCCTGCTCCGCGGGAAGAACGTCTACGACGACGACGTGGACCCGGTCGCGCTCCGTCGGCGCGTCGGCATGGTGTTCCAGACGCCGAACCCGTTCCCGAAGTCCATCTACGAGAACGTCGCCTACGGGCTGAACATCCAGGACATCGAGGGCGACTACGACGAGATCGTCGAGGAGTCGCTTCGCCGCGCGGCGCTGTGGGACGAAGTGAAAGACCAGCTCCACGAATCGGGACTCGACCTCTCGGGCGGCCAACAGCAGCGACTCTGTATCGCCCGCGCCATCGCGCCCGACCCCGAGGTCATCCTGATGGACGAGCCGGCCTCCGCCCTCGACCCGGTCGCCACCTCGAAGATCGAGGACCTCATCGCGGACCTCGCCGAGGAGTACACGGTCGTCATCGTCACCCACAACATGCAACAGGCCGCCCGGATTTCGGATAAGACGGCCGTCTTCCTGACCGGCGGCGAACTCGTCGAATTTGGCGACACGGAGCAGGTGTTCCAGAACCCGAGCTCCGACCGCGTCGAGGACTACATTACCGGGAAGTTCGGATGACCGACGACCGCGACCCCGAGGCGACGCTGGAGGAGTGGAAGGACTCGATGCAGGCCGACCACGAGGCCGCGATTCGAAATCCCGACCCGAACGACGACCACCGCATCGAGTCGGTCGTCCAGGCCAGCGTCCGCATCGGCTTCGCCTACGAGGAGGGCGACCTCGTGGAGTCGTCCCGCGAACGCGTCGACCCACCCGAGCCCGAACTGTTCTCCTGTATCTGTGGCGTCCGCGGGATGACCCGCGAGGAGGCGACCGCGCACATGGCGGCTATGCAGTAGCCTGCCACGCCCGAGCGCGGTCACAGACGAAGTCAGCGTAGCGCGCCCGTGCTCGCTCCCATCGCTTCGTGTTCTCGCGACACGCCCGTTCCAGTTCGGCGAGCTGGTCGCCGTCGTAGGTCGAGGCGAGACACATCGCCTGAAACACCAGCGACTCGCTCGGCTCGTCGGCGTCCGTCTCCGGCTCCGTGAGCCGCGTGCGAATCCGCGACTCGTCCATTCCAAGGTGAATCGCCGACCCCGGGAGGCTGCGGCCCATCTTCGGCGTCTCGCCCAGTCCGGTAATCATCCGCGCGTGAACTCCAGCAATCGCTCCCGTCACCGGTGTGGCTGCCAGCAACGACCGCGCCGCCGGGAGCAGTTCACGCTCGTCCGCACCGAGCGCCAGCACGACGCGGTCGTACCCCTCGCGCAGTGGATGCACGAAATCCGCCAGGTGCAACACGACACCGTGTGTCGCTGCCGCCTCGGAGGTCGCGCCCGACGGTTCGACCCCGGAGTGCTCGTACGCCTCTCGCACCCGAGTCTCCCATGCTGTCGGCTCCAGCTCGTTCCAGTGGTGTCCGTCGTAGTACGGCGCGAGCAGCTGTGCGGTGTGCATCACGCCCCGGGCCTCCTCCTGCGTGCGAAGCCGCCCAGCCTCGGAGTCGATACCGCAGTCCTGCGCGAACGCACGGAACCGCTCGGCCAGTCGCCGGACATCGGCCAGCGAGTGACCGCCGTGGTACGGTTCGAGGTCGGCGAGCACGAACTGAACATCGACGCCAGCCTGCTGTAACTGCGCGACGGTGAGTAGCTGTCCGAGCGTGCCGAGATGTGGCGGCCCGGTCATTCCGACGCCAGTCGTCACCAGCGTCCCCTCGTCCGTCAGTCCGCCCGCGATGCCGTCTGCGGCGACGAACTTCCGTGCGAGCCACGACGCCGGTCGGTCTCCGGCCCCGAACGCCACTCGCGCACACCCGTCCCCGCCCCGTAGCTGCTCGTAGTGATCGGTCAGTCGAGCCACACGCTCAGCTCTGATCGCTGGCGTATAGTTTGCTGTGAGCTTCGCTATCACACGGCAAGCGTTCCCGCGGGATTGATATCCGCGCGCTGCAGCTATCCCGTATGACCGATATCCGCCGGCTCGACGACGCGACGGTGGACCGCATCGCCGCCGGCGAGGTGGTCGAGCGGCCCGCCTCCGTCGTCAAGGAACTGGTCGAGAACAGCGTCGACGCCGGCGCGGGCCGCATCGACGTGACCGTCGCGGCCGGCGGCACCGACCGCATCGAGGTGCGCGACGACGGCTCCGGCATGTCGCCCGACGACCTCGAACTCGCCGTCACGGAACACGCCACCTCGAAGATTCGCGACATCGACGACCTCGAAGCCGGCGTCGCGAGCCTCGGCTTCCGGGGGGAGGCGCTCCACGCCATCGGCGCCGTCTCGAAGCTCACCGTCCGGTCGCGCGAACCGGGCGCGACGAAGGGCGCAGAACTCCGCGTCGAGGGGGGCGACATCGTCCGACAGGAGCCCGTCGGCTGTCCGGAGGGGACGACCGTCGTGGTCGAAGAGTTGTTCTACAACGTCCCCGCCCGCCGGAAATACCTCAAGAGCGAGGCGACGGAGTTCAGCCACGTCAACAGCGTCGTCTCGGGCTACGCGCTCGCGAACGCCGACATCGCCGTCTCGCTCACCCACGACGACCGCGAGACGTTCGCCACCGAGGGACGGGGTGACCGCCGCTCCGCGATTATGGCCGTCTACGGCCGCGACGTGGCCGCGAACATGGTTCCCGTCGACGGCACCGACGAGCCCGGCCCGCTCGCCGACGTGGGTGGACTCGTCTCGCACCCGGAGACGAACCGCGCGACCCGCGAGTACGTCAACGTCTTCGTCAACGGGCGGTGGGTGACGGCCACCGCGGTCCGGGACGCCGTCGTCGAGGCGTACGACCGCCAGCTCGCCGGCGACCGCTACCCATTCGCCGTCATCGACCTCGACGTGGACCCGGCGACCGTCGACGTGAACGTCCACCCCCGAAAGCTCGAAGTCCGATTTGCCGACGAGGACGGAATGGCCCGGCAGGTGCGCGACGCGGTGGAGTCGGCCCTGCTCGATGCCGGCTTACTCCGAACGAGCGCCCCTCGCGGCCGGTCGAAGGCCGCCCAGACGGAGATTTCGCCGGGCGAGCGCGACGACCGCGACACCTCGGACGTCGACACCACGCCTGCCGGTGACACCGACACGACGGCTCCCGATTCGGGGACGCGACAGCCGAGTCCGAGTGACTCGCCATCGAGCGAGTCGGCGTCCTCGGAGAGGACCGACGACGCCACTCCGGCGTGGCACGCCGAATCGACGGACGGCGCAGACCCCACGACCGAATCGCGCGAGTCGGCCGACCGCCGGTTCCGCGAGCCGGCGACCCAGACGACGGTCGACGGGAGCGACGCCGCCCCCGAGTTCGACCGACTTCCGTCGATGCGCGTGCTCGGACAGTTGCACGACACCTACGTCGTCGCGGAGACCGACGACGGACTCGTGCTCGTGGATCAACACGCTGCCGACGAGCGGGTGAACTTCGAGCGCCTGCGCGAAGGGTTCTCGGGTGAGGTGGTGACACAGACGCTCGCGGAGCCGGTCGAACTCTCCCTGACGGCGAAGGAGGCGGCGCTCGCGGAGCCGGCGGGCGACGTGCTCGCGCAGTTGGGATTCACGACGGCGCTCGCGGACGAGCGGACCCTGCGGGTCTCGACGGTGCCCGCGCTGTTGGCCGACGTCTCGGGTCCAGAGCTCGTCCGGTCGCTCATCGACGACTTCGCCGACGGCGACCCCGAGCGCACCGTCGAGCGAGCCGTCGACGACCTGCTCGGCGACCTCGCCTGTTACCCCTCAATCAAGGGGAACACCTCCCTCACGGAGGGGACGGTGACGGAGTTGCTTACCGCGCTTGACGACTGTGAGAACCCCTACGCTTGCCCGCACGGCCGACCCGTCGTTATCGAGGTGGGTCGCGACGAGATCGAAAACCGGTTCGAGCGGGATTATCCGGGACATAGCTGACGACGCCAGCGAATTACGCTGCCACGTTCGCTTACGGTGGCTCCTTGTCGCCGTCGTCGTCGGTCGTCCGGAGCACGTAGAGCGCGAGCGTCAGTACCAAAAGCAGGATGGAGAACGTACCGGCGAACATCAGATCGTCGGTGCCGATAACCTCGCCGGGCCGGAAGCTGATTATCTTCCGGGAGACGGCGATGAGCGCCGCGATGATGACGATACGGACGACATCCTCCTCGCGGGTGTAGGCGACGACCGTCTGGTAGATTTCGACGATGATGAACAGCAGTAAGGCGGTGTCGATGAAGCCGACGACGACCACCGGGTCGGCGATTCCGGCCGGTGGCCCCGGCTGGATTGAGTCGTAGGCGGCCTCCGCGATGCGGATGAGCAGGTCGCCGACGCCGACGATGAACAACCCCATCAGGATGTACGCGGTGGCGATTTCGGCGAGATGTATCCCCCGTTGTGATGGTTCGATGAGCCGGTCGTAATCCATACCCGTATTCGGACTGCCACACTCATAGTTCCGGGGTAAAAGCCAGTAGCTCCCCGCCCGAGGGGTTCGTATGAGCGATACCGACGACCGGGTCACGGTCGAGACGGGCGTGTTCGCGGCCGCCCGCCAGTTTCTCGCCCTCGAACGCGACGTGCTCGTGCTCTCGCTCGCGATGTTCGCCTTCTCGCTCGGCTATCAGGGGACGAACCAGTACATGGCCGCGTATCTGTACGCGCTGGGTGCCGGTCCGGTCGTCGTCGGGCTGTTCGGCTCGCTCGGCAACCTCATCTCGGCGGTGTACCCGTATCCGGGTGGCGTCGTCAGCGACCGCATCGGCTCGCGGCGCGCGCTCACGCTGTTCGGCCTGCTCTCCGCGGTCGGGTTCGGGCTGTGGGCGGTCGCCGGCGCGATTCCGCCGCTCGTGACCCCCGCCCTCGCGCTCGGTCCCGTCGCCGTGCCCTCGCTGACGATGCCCGTCCTGCTGTTCGTCGGGCTGTTCCTCGTCCAGTGTTGGAAGTCGTTCGGGCTTGGTGCGACGTTCGCCGTGGTCCGACAGGCGAGCGCGCCCGGCGAGCTCGCGGCCGGCTTCGCGGCCCCCGAGACCCTGCGCCGGCTCGCCTTCCTGCTCGGACCCTTACTCGTCGCCGCCGCGTTGTCCGTCTTCGAGTTCGAGCGCGGCTTCCGGGTCGTGCTCGCCGGCGCGGCCGCGTTCGCGCTCGTCGGCACGCTCGTCCAGCATCTCCTGTACGACGCGTCGGCCGACTCGCTGGGCGACTCGTTTGCCGGCGTCGGGACCGTCCTCGCCGACCTTCGCTCGCTTCCCTCGGAACTGCCGCCGCTGCTCGCGGCCGACACGCTCGTCCGCTTCGCCAACGGGATGGTGTACGTCTTCTTTGTCGTCTACGTCGAGGCCGCACTCGCCGGTCCGGTCGCGATACCGGTGGTCGGGTCGCTGTCGCCGGCGGCCTTCTTCGGTGTCCTGCTCGCCGTCGAGATGGCGGTCGCGGTCGTGAGTATGCTCCCCGCCTCCCGGTTGGCCGACCGCGCCGGGCTGAAGTCGGCCGTCGGGCTCGGCTTTCTCGTCTACGCGCTGTTTCCGGCGCTGCTCGTGTTCGCGCCGACGGACGGACTCGCCGTCGCCGGAACCCGGATTCCGCCGGCGGGGTTGTTCGTCCTCCTGTTTGCGTTTTCCGGGCTTCGCTTCGCCGGCCTGCCGGCACACAAAGCACTCATCGCGGGGCCGACCGAGCGCGACGCCGCCGGTCGAACGACGGGGAGCTACTACCTCGTCCGGAACACCCTGACAATCCCGTCGGCGCTCGTCGGCGGTCTCCTGTACGCGCGTTCGCCGACCGTCGCCTTCGGGGCCGCGACGGCCGTCGGACTGGTCGGCGTCCTCATCTTCGCGCGCTACGGCGAGCGATTCAGTTCGCCTGCGTGACCGCCGTCTGTGGCATCTCGACGCCCGTCACCTCGACGCGTGCGCCGCCGTCGTCGCGCTCGTGCACTTCGACCTCCCAGCCGTGAGCCGCAGCGATGGAGGCGACGAGCGGAAGGCCGAGTCCCGGCCCCTCCCGGTGTGTCGAGTAGTCGTACTCGAACACCGACTCGCGGTCGGACTCGGGGATGCCGGGACCGTCGTCGGCGACGTAGAAGCCGCCGGGGCGGGGACCGATTTCGATGCGGTCGCCGCCGTGGTCGCGGACGTTCTCGACGAGGTTCTCAAGCAGGCGTTCGAGCCGAGACGGCGAGGCGACGACCGTCCCGACGGGGTCGTGGGCCAGCGTCTCATCGTCGGCCACGCGCTCGACGACCGACTCCACCAGCGGGTCGAACTCGACCGGCTCCGGCTCGGTGACGATATCCATGTTCCGCCCGAGCGCGAGCAAATCCTGCACGACGAGGCGGGCGCGTTCGAGCGGCTCGTCCGTCTCGGCCAGATACGACACGTCCTCCTCCTCGCGCGCGAGGTCGATGTACCCTTCGAGGATGTTGAGCGGGTTCCGGAGGTCGTGGGCGGCGACGGCGGCGAACTCCTCCAGCCGGCGATTCTGCTCTGCGAACCGCTCGTTGGCCCGCCGCTCTTCGGTCAGGTCCGAGAAGAGAATCACGCGGCTCCCGTCTTCGAGCGGCATCTCGTCGGGCCGGAGCCACCGGACCCCGTCGTCGAGTTCGACGCGGGTCGGCTCGTCGCCGGCCCCGACGAGCGACGGGGGCAGCGCCGTCTCGATTGGGGTCCCGATAGGGTCGTCGTCGAACAACACCCGCGCGGCCGCGTTACAGTCCGATGCGGTCGCCGTCGTCGACGACGACCACGGGGTCGGTGATGGCCTCCACGACCCGGTCGCGCGCGACCGGGACGATATCGACGAGGTGACTCCGGAAGACCCCCACCGCGGTGAGCGCCAAGCCGGCCGTGAAGGAGACGGGCGTGGGGTCGACCGGGAGGGGAATCACGCCGACGAGATGGAGCGCGTTCACGGCCCACGGGATGAGAACCCCCACGACGAGCAACAGCGACTGTCGGTGGTACAGCTCCGACCGCTCGGCGGTGTTGTACAGAATGAGTCCGCTTCCGACCGCCAGCGGCAGGTACGACTCGGCGACAGTTACCCAAAACAGCGCCCCCCGAGAGGCGTTGTACACCGCTATCGGCCCCATCGGCGTCAGTCCGAGGTCGCTGTAGTAGAGTCCGTGAACCGGGTCGGTGACGACGAGCAGATACAGCGCGACGGCCGGCAGCGACAACACCGCGACTCCGCGGTGACTGATGTCGTAGCCGGCGTATCGAAGCGCGAAGACGAGAAACGCAATCGGTGCGGTAACGATACCGACGTACGCGATTGCGGTCGCCACGTACCACAGGTCCGGCGAGGACGCGACTACGCGGAGCGCGTTCCCGATTGCCCACACCGCCAGCGCTCCCGTGCCGACGCCGAACGGGACGGAAATCGACCGCTCGCCGTACCGGAGTGCGTACTGCGTGATGTGTACCGCAACCCCGGCCGAGATGAGATACGCCGCGATGATGGCAGCGAGATACGTCTGGGGGGTGAGCGCGGCCATTGGCATGATTACTCACGGAGATAACAAATAATCGCCGACTACAGCTGGAGATACTGGGCGTGGCGGCTCCCCTCGAACTCCAAGACGTTCTCCTCGGCGACGTAGCCGGCCTCGATGGCCACCTCGACCGTCCGCGTGCCGACGAGATTCGCCACCGTACACCGGGCGAGCGCCGCCGTCACCTCGCTCTCGTCGGCCGGCTCGCCGTCGTAGAAGTCGGGGTCGACGGTGATCGACGCCTCTCCCGTCTCGAAGGTCTCGCCGAGGTCCTCCGCATCACAGACGGACACCAGCACGCCTTCGGGCGTCTCCCGCTCGACGAGTAACATGCTCACCGCACCATCTCCTCCTCACGCTGCTGGCGCACCTCCTCCGCTTCGTCGACCAACTCCTCGGCGCGCTCCTCCTGGCCGGTCTTCTCGTAGGCGCGCGCGAGCTCCTCGAGCAGCTCCGGCGACCGGAAGCCGAGCCGCTGGGCGTTCTCGAAGGCGTTGACCGCCTCCTCGGCCAGCCCGCGTTCCAGCAGGAAGAAGCCGCGGTTGTACCACGCCTGCGGGTTTCGCGAATCCAGTTGGACGGCGTTTTCGGCGTGTTCGAGCGCCTGTTCCGTGCGGCCGTCCTCCCAGAGCGCGTACGCGAGATTCGTCTCCGCGGCCGCCGCGTGTTCCCCCTCGGCGTCGATGTACAGCGCCTCGCGGTAGGAGTCGATGGCCGCCTCCCACTCTTCGAGTTCGGCGTGGGCGGCCCCCTTATTCACCCACGCTTCCTGTCGAACCGAGTCGTCGTCGGTGAACTGGGCCGCGCGGTCGAAGGTGTCGACCGCCTGCTCGTACCGCTGAATCCCCATGTACGAGAGGCCCACGTCGATGAGTTCGTCCGCGTCGACGTCTTCGGCGACCGTCTGGCGACGGTCGAGCGTGTCGGCGATGACGCGTGAGTCGACCGGGTCCACCTGCCCGGGGTCGACGCTGAGTTCGGGCGGGTCGAGGTCGAACCCCTCGTAGGGGTCGTCGAATCCCTCACCTTCCGAGAACTGATGGTCGTCGTGCTCGTCGGTCATTGTCTTCGTTGGGGTGTTGAACGGCAAAAGGGCTACGTCCACCGTCGAGCGTATCGTCCTTCGTGTGGTCACTGTTTCAGCCCGCTTCCCGTGAGGGGGACGACCACGTCGTCGTCGGGGGAGACGACGCCGCGTGCACGGTACAGTTCGAGCGCCGCCGGTGCGACAGCACACGTCGGCTCCGTGTAGAAGCCGGCGGCGTGGAGCGAGTCCAGCGTCTCGCTCACGCGCGATTTCGAGAGGGCAATCGCGTCGCCGTCGGTCGCCTCGATGGCCTCGTGAATCTGCGCCTCGCGGGCGGGGTCGCGAATCTGGATGCCGTCGGCCACGTCGTTTTCTGCGTCGCTCGGGCCGTGAATCTCGTCGGCGACGGGGGCGTAGCCGGCGGCCTGTGCGCCCAGCAGTCTGGGCATCGAATCGGTCCAGCCGGCGCGCTGCAGGGCGCGGAAGCCGCGGTACGCGCCGAGGAAAAGCGTCCCGTGCCCCAGCGGCGTGACGACGGCGTCGGGCACGTCCCAGCCGCGCTGGGCGGCGACCTCGTAGGCGAACGTCGCGGTACCGGCGAAGAAGGCCGGATTCCACGCGTGGCTCGCGTACCACTCTGCCCCCGACTCGACGGCGTCGACACAGGCGTCGGTCACGTCGCCGCGCGTCCCCTCGACGCGAACGACCTCCGCGCCGGCACGCTCGATAGCCCGGAGCTTCGAGGCCTTCACCGACGCCGGAACGTAGATGCTGGCGTCGATACCCGCGCGGGCGGCGTAGGTGGCGATGGCCGCGCCCGCGTTCCCCGAGGAGTCCTCGACGACGCGGTCGACGCCCTGCTCGGCCGCGAGCGAGAGCGTCGTCGTCGCGCCCCGGTCTTTGAACGACCCGGTCGGACACACGTACTCCAGCTTGAACGCACAGTCCCACTCCGTGCTCTCGGTCAGGGGGGTGAACCCTTCGCCGAGCGTGACTGCGGGACCGGTCGGGAGAAACGACTCGAAGGCCCACAGTCCGCGCGTCGGGTCGATATCGGGGCCAGACTTCGGGAGCGGCTGGTCGGCGAAGTCGAGGGGACCGCCGCAGTCACACCGCCACGCCGCGCCGTAGCGGTCGTAGCGGTCGCCACAGACGGAACAGACGAGCATACGAACGGCAGGGCCACCAGCGGTTTGGTGGTGTCGGTACGCTGTCGTCGGCCAGTTAGTACGAGTCGACGCCGGTCCCGACCGAGCAGACGTACTCGCCCTGTGCGACCTGCGGGAGCCGGCGGGCACGCCAGAAGATACCGCTGCTGTCTGCCGTGATCGTCTCCTTGACGCTCCCGAACACGTCGGTGATCTCGAACAGCGTGTCGCCGCGGCTCACGTCGTCGCCGAGTTCGGGGTAGAAATCCACGAGTCCGCCCGCGGGCGAGCCGTACTGGTCGAAGCCGCTGGCGCGGGTCTGTTCCGACTCTTCGACCGTCCCGTCGAGGAAGCCGTAGTCGGTGAGCACGTTCATCGTCCCGCGGACGCCGTAGCGAATCGACTCCTCGTCCCAGCCGACTGCCCCGCCGAGTTCGGGGTCGATGGTCGGGACGCCCTCGTCGGGGAGCGCTCGGGCGAGTTGGCCGCTCGGCCCGCGCTGGTCGAGGATGTGACCACAGTCGAACGTCTTCGCGAGGTCGAGACACTCCCGGTGGAGTCGGTGGCGGCGACCGCACCGCACCCGCACCTCGTTTATCATCTGGCTGGTCGACCCCTGGTGGAGGTCGATGGCGATGTCGGCACCGACGCCCGCCGAGAAGGTGGCGTGTGCGATGCGTTCCGTCGTCGTTCCCGTCTCGTTGCCGGGGTACGCGCGGTTCGTCTTCGTGTCGTCGATCGGATTGCGGTGTTCTGCGACCTGGAAGCCGTACCAGTTCACGATGCCGACGATGAGGATTTCGCCGGCGATGTCGGCGGGGTCGAGCCGGGGGACCAGCCGTCGGACGACTCCGAGGCCGTTGAGTTCGTCGCCGTCCGAGACCGCCTGCACGTACAGCGTCTTGCCGTCGCGCTCACCGTTGATGACACAGACCGGGAGCGCGACCTCGGAGCCGTCGCGAGCCTCACCGACGGTGAGCCGACCCGTGGCCCGCTCACCGGGGGCGGCCGTCGCGGTTCCGAGCGTCGTCATGCTCGAAAATCGGGACCCACGCCCGCATTAACTTACTGATAGCCGACGGATTACCCGGCGACGCTGCCGAGGATGCCGCCGGTGCGGACGAGGAAGTACGCGAAGAAGGCGAGCGCGAGTATCCACTGTCCGGTCGAGACTTCGCTGCGGCGACCGGCCGCCAGCTTCACCAGCGGGTACGAGACGATTCCCGCCGCGATACCGTACGCGATGGAGAAGGTGAACGGCATCACGAGCACGGTCAGTCCGGCCGGAATCGCGTAGGTGATGTCGTCCCACGCGATTTCGGCGACGTTGCGCAACATCAGGACGCCGACGACGACGAGCACGAGGTGGGAGGCGTACGTCGGCACGGCCGCCGCCAGCGGGACGAGCGCCAGCGACGCGAGGAACAACAGCCCGACGACGAGCGCCGTCATCCCGGTGCGGCCGCCCTCCTCGACGCCGGTGGCGGATTCGATGTACGTCGTCACGGTGGAGGTGCCGAGCATCCCGCCGACGGTGGTGCCGACCGCGTCGGCCATCAGCGGCTTGTCCATCTCCGGGAGGTTGCCGTCCTCGTCGAGGAAGCCGGCGTTCTGGGAGACGCCGACGAGGGTGCCGGCGGTGTCGAAGAAGTCCACGAAGAAGAACGTGAAGACGATGAGTGCAAACGAGAGCGGCTGGACCTGCTGGAGTCCCTCGATGAACGCACCGGCAAGCGGCGCGATGTTGTAGCTCGACGCCTCGTAGACGATGGGGACGTTCGGCGCGACGGGAATCGGCGTCTTCAGCGACGCGCCCGCCGCGCTCGCTGCCTCGACGGCCGCGGTGCCGGTGAACCCGGCGGCCTTCGCCGCGTAGCCGGCTACGGAGGTCGCGAGGACGCCGATGATGATGGAGCCGCGAACGCCACGCGCGTACAGCGCGAGCGTTAAGAACAGACCGAGCACCGACAACACGGCCACGGGGTCGGTCGCCAGCACGGGACTGAACGTGAGGAACGTCACCGGGTCACCCGCGACGACGTGCATCTCCTCTAAGCCGAGCAAGGCGAGAAACAGCCCGATACCCGCACCGACGGAGAGCTTGACCGGCTCCGGAAACAGCCGGATGACGGCCTCGCGTGCGCCAATCGCGGTCAGGAGCATGAAGACGACGCCCTCGACGACGACCGCCGCGAGTGCCGTCTCCCACGGGATTCCCAACCCGAGGACGACCGTGTACGCGAAGAAGGCGTTCAGGCCGAGACCGGGCGCTTGCCCGAAGGGCCGGTTCGCGTACAGCGCCATCGTGAGCGTCGCGACCGCCGCCGCGATGAGCGTCACGACCGCGATCATCTGGAAGGTGCGCGTCTCGGAGACGCCCTCGATGGTGATGGCGTCCGAGAGGATGGACGGGTTCACAACGACGATGTAGCTCATCGTCAGGAACGTGGTGAATCCGGCCAACACCTCCGTCCGGAGGTTCGTGTCGTGTTCGTCGAAGCCGAAGTACTCGCTCAACGACTCTGTAAGACCCATGTGCCCACAGATGCACGCAGGAGTGTGTTAAGAATTGCTTTCCAGACAACCGAAGTATGCAGAAACGTGGTGTGAGCTGCGGTAGCGCGTTACAGGGAGTTACAGGTGGGTGAGTGCGCCGACCGGCGCATCGACGCGCGCCTTCGCGCGGTCGATTCCCTCCTCGCCGGCCGCGATGAGCGCGAACACGCCCGACACGTCAGCGCCGGCGCGCTCGGTGATATCGAGCAGGAGTTCCTGGGTCTCGCCCGATCGGATGAGGTCGTCGACGACGAGCACGCTGTCGCCGGCGTCGATGGCACGAGACGGGAGATAGTAGGTGAGTTCGATACCCGAATCGAGCCGCTGGCGCGACTCGATGAACTCCTCGACGGCAGTCTCTTTCGACTTCTTCGCGTAGGCGACGGTCGCCCCGAAGTGGGCGGCCATCGCCGCAGCGAGCGTGATTCCGTCCGTCGCGGCCGTCAGGACCACGTCCGGCGTCTCGAAGTCGAACGTCTCGCCCGCGACGGGGGCGACGAGTTCGAGCAGCGACTGGTCGAAGACGACCCGGGAGTTGTCGATGTAGCCGTCGTCGTCGTGTCGGATGCGCGCTTCGAGTTCGGCTTCGAGCGTGTCCCGGCCGACGCTCCCCACGACGGCTTCGGCGCGCTCGACGCCCGGCAGGACGTGCCCGTTGACGTAGCGATTCAGATCGCCCGCCGGAAGCCCGGTCTCGGCGGCGAGTTCGTCGTACGTTCGGGTCTCTTTCAGTGTCCGCAACACGTCGACCGCCTGCAGCTGCAGGGCGGCCTTCTCTGCACGGTTCATGCAGCTATGCGTCGTTGTGCAACTATGGGGGTTACGGTCTCTATCGAGCGTAAGCTATCCACTTCCGTGTCACAGCTCGTCGTCGGGGTCGTGGTCGCTCCGGACGCGCTCGACCTCCTGTCGGTAGCGTTCGGGGTCGTCCGCGGCCGAGAGGTCGGTCTCGTCCACGTCCTTGGCGGCGGTCACGGTCAGGGCACCGTTGCGAATCGCGGTTATCGGCACCTCCTTGCGGTTGACGCGCTCGCCGTCCGGGGTCGCGTAGACGAGCGTGATGAGATTCCGCGAGCCGTAGTCCCGTTCGACGAGCCAACACTGGACCATGCCCACGCTCGCGCGCCCCGACAGTTCACCCTACCGGTCGCGACACGCTGAAAGCCGCCAGCCCCCTACGACGACTGTGAACACCGACGCCGTGCGCGAGCGGGCGGGCGACCTCCCCGACAAGCCCGGCGTCTACCAGTTCGAGCGCGGCGACGCGGTCCTGTACGTCGGGAAGGCCGTCGACCTGCGCGACCGCGTTCGCTCCTACGGTGACCCGCGGGGCGAGCGCATCCGCCGGATGGTCGACCGCGCCGAGCGCATCGACTTCTCCGTCACGGAGACGGAAACGCAGGCGCTCCTGTTGGAGGCGAATCTCATCAAGCGGTTCCAGCCGAAGTACAACGTCCGGCTGAAAGACGACAAGTCCTACCCGCTCGTCCAACTCACGGACCACGAGTTCCCGCGCATCGAGGTGACGCGCGACCCCGACGACGCCGCGACCGTCTTCGGCCCCTACACGAACAAGGGCCGGGTCGAGACCGTCGTGAAGGCGCTGCGCGAGACGTTCGGCGTCCGCGGCTGTTCCGATTACAAGTTCGACGGCCGCGACCGCCCGTGTCTCGACTACGAGGTCGGTATCTGTACCGCCCCCTGCGTGGGCGAAATCGACGCCGAGTCGTATCTCACCGACGTGGACGCCGTGCGCCGGTTCCTGAACGGCGAAACGGGCGTGCTCGCCGACCCGATGGAGCAGGCGATGCAGACGGCCGCGAGCGACCAGGAGTTCGAGCGCGCGGCGAACCTCCGCGACCGCCTCTCGGTCGTCGAGTCGTTCCACGAGGGCGGCGCGGCGGCGATACAGGGCGACGCGCCGGAAGAACGGGTCGCCGTATTGGGCGTGAGCATCGAGGGAAGCGACGCCACCGTCGCGCGACTCGTCAGCGAGCGGGGCAAACTGGTGGACCGCGAGCGCCACCGGGTCGCCGCCAGCGAGGTGCGCGAGGTCGCGCCCCTGCTGTCGGCGTTTCTCCCGCAGTTCTTCGCCGAGCGAGACTTGCCCGACGCACTCTTGCTTCCCGAGCGCCCCGACGACGAGGACGTGCTCGCGTGGCTGGAACGCGAGGGCACCGACGTGCGCGTGCCGGGCGCGGGCCGTGAGGCGACGCTCGTCGACCTCGCGCTCAAGAACGCGCGCCGACAGACCGGCCGCCGCGACGAGTGTGCCCGACTGGCCGACGCGCTCGGTATCGACGCCGCCGACCGCATCGAGGGGTTCGACGTGAGCCACGCACAGGGGAAGGCGGTCGTCGGCTCGGACGTGTGTTTCCTCGACGGCGACGCCGAGAAGTCCGACTACCGGCGCAAGAAGCTCACCGACGAGAACGACGACTACGCCAACATGCGCCGACTGCTCCGGTGGCGCGCCGAGCGTGCCGTCGAGGGCCGCGACGACCGACCCGACCCGGACCTCTTGCTCATCGACGGGGGCGAGGGACAACTGGACGCCGCGCGCGAGGCCCTCGACGCGGTGGGGTGGGCCGTGCCCGCCATCGCGCTCGCGAAGGACGAGGAACTCGTTATCACGCCCGACCGCACTTACGACTGGGCATCGGACGCCGACCACCTGCGGCTCCTCCAACGCGTGCGCGACGAGGCCCACCGGTTCGCCGTCGCCTACCACCAGCAGGTCCGCGACGAGGTGTCGACCACGCTCGATGACCTGCCGGGCGTCGGCCCGCAACTCCGGAAGCGACTGCTCCGTCGGTTCGGGAGCGTCGAAGGGGTCCGCGCCGCGAGCGAGTCGGAACTCGGGGACGTGGAGGGTGTCGGTCCGTCGACTGCGGCGACGATTTCGGCGCGGCTGTGATGCTGGGTCGTTCTGCCGCGTAGCCTTCTACCGACGCCGTGGGCTTCGACACTGCTCTCTCAGCGTCGACACCACCCCTACGACTCCGGATGCACGGGGCCGTCAAATCCGCCCCGAATCAGCGGTCGCGCGACGTGGCGTCTCGCGTGTGGCGGAACCTCGTACCAGCCGACCGCGACATCGCGCTCCATCTCTCGCTCCACCTTCCCGGGGGCCGTCGTTCCACAGTTTCCCCGACACCGGTACCCCTGCCCGCGGCCGGCGGACTCCATCCGGCGACCACAGTCGGGGCACTCGGGCGTCACGCGCTCCGTCTCCCGGAGCGAACGCACCGCGACCTTCTCCAGTTTCACGGTCCCGTCCGTCACCTCGCCACAGACGGTCACGTCGTCACCGACCCGGAGCGCACGCACGCGGTCGCGGAAGCGGCCCGTCGGGGCGAACGCGGCGGCGTCGAGCCGCGCCTCGCCGTCGGCGAGTTCGAGGAAGACGTGGCCACCCTCTCGGGTGTCGGGTGCAGTCGAAACGGTGGCGTCGAGCCGGTAGCTCCGGCCGTCGCGCGCGTCGCCGAGGGCGGCCGGCGCGAGATGCGCGTCGGTCCCCTGGTTCGTCTCGAAGGTGCACCGGCGCTCGATGGTCTCGGAGTCGATTGCACGGGCACACTCGCGGGTCGCGTCGGGGTCGTCGCCGCGAATCGCGTGGAGCACCGGCCCCGGAGTGTGCGGGACTGCGACGAGGTCGCCCGTGGTCCGGTCGACGGTGTCCCACACCGTCGGGTAGTGGGCGTCGGCCGCCGCGAACAGCGACTCGGCGTCGACGCGGCGGTCGGTGCCCCAGCGGTCCCGCTCGCGGTAGCTGATGGTCTCGTAGCTGGTGTCGACTCGCGACCGCTTCCACGCCCGTTCGGCACCGACGGCCGCGAGCGCGCCGACGAGGCCCTGTTCGGTCTCCCAGCCGGCCGTCCGGTAGCCGTGGCGGGCACAGATGTCGCGGGCCGTCTCGGGCGAGAGCAGTTCACGCATCGCACGGTCGGTCCAGTCCGCGATGTCGGCGGATACGTCCCCGGGCGATTCAGGCGCGACGACGACGCCGGGGTTCGTCCGGTCGTCGTCGGTTTCGGCGTCGGACTCGACGAGGTCGCGGGCGGCATCGAATGCCGTCTCGGGGTCGGCGTCGGTGACGACGGCGAGGGCGGCGTTGCCGCGGGTCTTGTACGGGACGGCCGGATTCAGCCGGACGAGGAGACACCGGCCCCCCACCTGCTCGCGGAGGCGGGCGGCCGCGTAGGTCGTACACATCCCGCGCTCGCGGGAGTCGGTGTCGTCGATACCCACGACGGTCATACCAGCCTTCGTTCGCCGGCGAGTAAGGCGGTTTCGCTGTCAAATCGCCACAACCCTCTTGTGTGCGGAACGGACTATACCCTCTGTATGTCACGGCAAGCACTGGTCGGAAACATCTCCGCGATGCTGTCGGACGCTGGCTTCGCCGTCAGCGACCGCATCGCCGTCCGACCCAAGAGCTTCGACCTCGCGGCCCGCCGCGGCGAGGACGTGCTCCTGGTGAAGGTGCTCGCCAACGTCGACGCCTTCGACGCCGCGACGGGGATGGAGATGCGCCGGCTCGGCCACTATCTCAACGCCACGCCGCTCGTCCTCGCGCTCCGCACCCGCGACGAGGACCTCAAGCCGGGCGTCGTCTACTTCCGCCACGGCGTCCCCGCCATCTCGCCCGACACCGCGGTCGACATGTTCGTCGAGGGAGTGCCGCCGCTCATCTACGCGGCCCCCGGCGGGCTGTACGTCGACATCGACGGCGACGTGCTCCACGACGCCCGCGAGGAGCGCGACTGGTCGCTCGGCCGGCTCGCCTCCGAACTCGGCGTCTCCCGACGCACCGTCTCGAAGTACGAGGACGGGATGAACGCCAGCGTCGAGGTCGCCGCCCAGCTGGAGGAGGTGTTCGACGAGCCGCTCTCCTCGCCCGTCGACGTGCTCGACGGTGCGGACGAACTCGCGGAGGAAGACACCAGCGAACCGCCCGAACACGACCCCGACGACGAGGCCATCGTCACCGTGCTCACCCGGGTCGGCTACGACGTGCACCCGACCGAGCGCGCCCCGTTCAAGACCGTCTCCGAGGACGAGGACCCGACGGAGTCGCTCCTGACCGGTCACTCCTCGTTCACCCGGACGGCCAAGAAGCGCGCCGAAATCATGTCGTCGCTCGGTGCCATCACCCGGATGCAGTCCGTCTACGTCGTCGACGACCGCGCCGGCGGCCGGGAGTGTGTCGACGACACCGCGCTCATCGAGCGCTCGGAGCTCGAAGACGTGGAAGACGCCGACGACCTCCGCGACCTGATTCAGGGTCGGGTCGACCGGGAACCCGAATCAGCCTAGCAGTTCCTCGCGACGTCGCCACAGTTCGACCACACCCCACGCCAGCGCCAGCAGTAGCCCGACGACGCCCGCGAGGAACGTCCACCCGCTCGCCCACACCGGCTTCACCCACGGGACGACGTGGTCCCACGTCGAGGACGGGCCGTCGAGACCCACCGATTCGAGGAACGCGCTCGGGCCGCTTTCGCCCGGAATCGGCGGGTCGTTCGCGCTCCCGGAGACGGCGTAGCTTCCGGTGGCGTTCAGGTCAGCGATGGTCGGCGAGCGGGCCGAGCCGCCGGTCCAGTCGCCGTCTTCGGTCGCACCTACACGCTCGGCGTCGTACGGCCCCCACGTGACGTAGTACTCCCAGACGATTTCTCCGGACGGCGTCACCTCGATGACGCGGTGGTTCAGCGAGTCGGTGACGAGCGTGTTCCCGTTCGGGAGCCGGTCGGCGTCGCGCGGCCAGTTCAGCTTCCCGTCCGTCCCGAGCGTCCACGTCCGGTTCCAGCCGTCGTCCTCGCGCTCGTACTCGACGATGCGGTCGTTCTCGGAGTCGGCCACGAGCAGCGTCGGCGTCCCGTCCGCGCTCGTCAGGTAGTCGGGGTTGTGCTGCTCGTGGAGGGTGTCGTAGTCGCCGTCGCTGCCCAGTCGCATGTCGATTTCGTCCGTCGACCGGTTCACGACGATGGCCTGGTCGAAGTTGCGCGGCGAGAGCAGGAACCGGTCGCCGCCGATGTAGTCCACGTCGTTGACGTGGGTCCAGTCCGCGTCGTAGCCGCCGTCGGTCGATTCGGGGTAGTGGTCGCGGAACCGCCACTCCCAGGTGCGCTCGTCGGTCGTCCGGTTGTAGATGAACACCTTGTCGTCGGGGACGCCGTCGGTCGTCGCGCGCATGTTCGCGACGACGAGGTCGCCGTTCGGGAGCAGGTCGGCGTCGTGGGTGTCCTCGATGTCGAACCGCTCGGTCCAGACGCGCTCGCGCGTATCGGGGTCCAACTCGAAGATGACGGTGTCGCCGTCCCGGGCGGTGGTCGCCAGGAGGTTTCCGTTCGCGAGCGGGTCCACGTCGTAAAACCACGTCTCGCCGAACGTCTGCTCGCCGTACTGCCAGTCCACCTCGTCGCCGTCGACGGAGACGAGCCGCGCCTGCGTCTTCTCGCTGCCACCGCGGAAGTGGAAGCCCTGGACGCCGACGACGGTCTGGCCGCGGTCGGCGGTAATCGTTCCGGGCTTCGCGTTCGTCGGCTCGTGGGTGGCGAACGCGACGACGCCGGGCGCGAGCAGGCAGACGACGAGCGCGGCGACGACGAGACGGACGGTTCGCCGCTCCATCTACCGCGAGAGCTGGTGGCGTTTCGTCCGTGCCTGCTCTGCGGCCTCCGGGTGACCGTCCACGTCGGCGAGCGACTCCACCGCCTCCAGCGTCCGCACCGAGTCATCGAGGAACGAGAGGATGTCGCCGGAGTAGGCGTACAGCATGTAGTCGTCGCCCATCACGTCGACGATGGCGTCGGGACCCAGCCCCTGCTCGCGGAGTTCGAGCAGATACCGGATGAACTTCTCTTCGGGGTGGCCACAGTGGGGATTCGACTGACAGTCGCAGTCGAGGAAGTCGGTCGCGAAATCGAGGACGCGCTCCTGCGTCGTCTCGTTGAGCTGGGCGAGATTCTCCCCCTGAAACAGCAGATCGAGCGTGGCCCCCGAAAACGCGCTCTTCGGAATGGACGTTTCCAGCTGCGAGGCAATCTGGCGGTGGTTTTTCAGATAGATTTTGTCCGTGATGGCCACAGTTGGCCGACCTCGGTGAGCCAGCGGCGAAAGCGTTCCGCTCTTCGAGACATCGCCGCGAGGCCGGCGTTTATATCGGTCAGGGCTAACGACCACGTAATGGCAATCCACGACACTGTTCCGGCCGACGGAACAGACGCGTACGACTACACCGGCGGCGAGGTGGAACGACCCGACCTCGTCGACGACCTCACCCCCCTCGTCGACGGCGACGTACGGTTCGACGACTACTCGCGACAGCTGTACGCCACCGACGCCAGCGCGTACGAGCGGCTCCCCATCGGCGTCGTGCTCCCGCGCTCGACCGACGACGTGGCCGCCGTCGTGGCGTACTGCTTCGACAACGAGATTCCGGTGTTGCCGCGCGGCGGCGGCACCTCCCTCGCCGGGCAGACCGTGAACGAGGCCGTCGTCCTCGACTTCTCGCGGTACATGGACGACGCGACAGTCGACCCCGAAACGGAGACCGCGACCGCCCAGGCCGGCATCACGCTCGGGAAACTTAACGAGGCCGCCGCGGACCACGGGCTCACCTTCGGCCCCGACCCGGCGTGGGGTGACAAGAGCGCGCTCGGGGGCGCTATCGGCAACAACTCCACCGGCGCACACTCGCTCGTCTACGGGAAGACCGACTACTACATCGAGGAAGCCGAGGCCGTGCTCGCTGACGGCACCGTCACGACGTTCGGGGAGGTGGACATCGAGACGCTGCGCGAGGCGGGCGACCCGACGAGCGACGACATCCGCGAGCGCGTCTACGCGTCCGTGCTGAGGATACTGGAGGAGGAACGCGCCGAAATCGACCGCCGCTACCCGCGGCTGAAGCGGAACGTCTCCGGCTACAACCTCGATGCGCTCATCGAGGACGCACAAGGCACGCGACCGCTCGCGGACGGCACCGGCACCGGCCCCGACAGCGAGGCCGGCACGGTGAACCTCGCCCGCCTGCTCGCCGGCAGCGAGGGAACCCTCGCAGTCGTCACCGAGGCGACCGTCGCGCTCGAACCCGAACCCGAGACCAAGGCCGTCGCCCTGCTCACCTACGATTCGCTCATCGACGCGATGGAGGATGTCGCGCCCATCCTCGACCACGGCCCGTGTGCCGTTGAGGTGATGGACGACGTGCTGCTCGACTTGGCCCGCGAGGCTCCCGAGTTCGAGGAGGTCGTCGGACTGCTCCCCGACGACACCCACTCCGTCCTGCTCGTGGAGTTTTACGCCGAGGACGACGACCACGGCCGCCAGCAGGTGGCCGACCTCGTGGCCGACCGTGTCGGCGACGTAGCGACCGAGGTGACGGCGAGTCCCGACCGCGTGCGGACGGACGAGCGCGCGTACGCCAGCCACGCGATGGAGGCCCACGACGCCGAGACGCGCGCCACCTTCTGGAAGATGCGCAAAGCCGGGATGCCCATCCTGCTTTCGCGCACCAGCGACGCGAAACACATCTCCTTCATCGAGGACTGTGCGATTCCGGTCGAGAACCTCCCCGCGTACGTCGAGGCGTTTCAGGACGTGCTCGACGACCACGGCACCCACGCCTCCTTCTACGCCCACGCCGGGCCGGGCGTGCTCCACGTCCGCCCGCTCGTCGACACCAAGACCGTCGAGGGAGTCGAACAGTTGGAGGGAATCGCCGACGACGTGACCGACCTCGTGGTCGAGTACGGCGGGAGCGTCTCCGGCGAGCACGGCGACGGTCGTGCCCGCACCCAGTGGAACCGGAAGCTGTACGGCGAGCGGCTGTGGGGCGTCTTCCGGGAGTTGAAGACCGCCTTCGACCCGACGTGGCTTCTGAACCCGGGGAATATCTGCGGCGTCATGCCCGACGAAGAGCCCGACGACACCGCGGTCGCGGCCCACGACATGACCGAGGACCTCCGATTCTCGCCGAGCTACGAGTTCGAGACAGGCTTCGACCCCGCTCTGGAGTGGGCCAACGAGAACGGTTTCCAGGGGATGGTGGAGTTGTGTCACGGCTGTGGCGGCTGTCGCGGGCCGCAGTCCACGACCGGCGGCGTGATGTGTCCGACCTACCGAGCCGCCGAGGAGGAGATTCAGTCGACGCGCGGGCGGGCGAACCTGCTCCGGTCGGCCATGAACGGCTCGCTCGACGAGGACGAACTGCTCGGCTCGGAGTTCGGAGCCGAGGTGATGGACCTCTGTGTCGGCTGCAAGGGCTGTGAGGTGGACTGCCCCTCCGGCGTCGACATGGCGAAGATGAAAGCCGAGGTGGAACACGCGAGCCACGAGCGCGACGGCCCGAGCCTCCGCGACCGCATCTTCGCGAACATCGACTCGCTGTCCCGTCTCGGGAGCATGTTCGCGCCCCTGTCGAATCTCGGGACGAAGATTCCGGGCGTGCGCACGCTAATGGAGTCGCAACTCGGCATCGAGCGCGAGCGCGACCTTCCCACCTTCGAGCGGGAGTCGTTCGCGACGTGGCTCGCGGACCGCGGTTCGACGGTCTCCGAACGTGAGGCCGACCGCACGGCAATCATCTTTCCGGACACGTACACGAACTACAACCATCCGGAGGTCGGGAAGGCCGCCGTGCGCGTGCTCGAAGCCGCCAACGTCCGCGTCGAACTCGCCGACGCGCGCGACTCCGGCCGCCCGGCCTACTCGAAGGGATTCATCGACACCGCCCGCGAGGAGATGGTCGAGAACGCCCGGACCATCGTCCCCGACGCCGACGACAAGGATGTCGTCCTCGTCGAGCCATCCGACGCCGTGATGTTCCAGTCCGATGCTCTCGACCTCGTGCCCTCGGACCACGAGGCCCGCGACTACGTCGAGTCCCTCGCCGACAACAGCTACGGGCTGTGTGAGTATCTCGACGCGTTCCGCCTCGACGAGAACGCCGACTGGGCCGGGGCGGACGCGTTTGCGTACCACGGCCACTGCCACCAGAAGGCGAAGAAGAAAGACCACCACGCGGTCGGCGTGCTCCGGCGGGCGGGCTACGACGTTTCGCCCATCGACTCGACCTGCTGTGGGATGGCCGGCTCGTTCGGCTACGAGACGGAACACTACTCGATGAGCCGGGAAATCGGCGAGCAGTTGGCCGAGCAGGTCGCCACGGAGGAGTGTGACCGCGTCGTCGCGCCGGGGGCTTCCTGTCGCTCGCAACTGGAGTCGTTCGACGAGGAGCCGGTCCATCCGGCCGTCGCGCTCGACGACGCCCTCCCCGAGTGAGACGTTTCGTAAGGTATTCAAACGCCGCCACGAATCTGTAACTGCGTGTCCGGGCTGGGGTAGTGGTATCCTATCACCTTGTGGTGGTGATGACGTGGGTTCAATTCCCGCGCCTGGACTGACATTTTTTATTCGTCTGTTAGCGTCTTCTTGCAGGCCTCTGAATCCAATTTTCAGACCCAATATACAGCACCTTACACTTACTGCATAGGATTATATTCCATGCAGAACGAACTGAATTATGGCGGATTGTCCCACCTGTGGCGCGAGTCGTGATTCGTGGCAGAAGCTCCGATTACACCACATCGACGCACACGACTGCTCCCTTCCGAACCGGGAGTGTGACCGATGTGGGGAACGGTTCTTCTGTGAACACCAGCGCAAGTACTGTTCCGAGGAGTGTCGGTACGCCGAGCCAACCCGGGACCTCTCGGGCGAGAACAACCCGAACTACTCCGACGCCAAGGAGCAGACGACCTGCGAGCGATGCGGTGCGAGCTTCGAGTATTACCCGTCGGCGAAGCAAGGTCGATTCTGCGGTGACTGCGTCGCGACGAACGAGTGGCAGGAGCCGCCGGAGCTGACCGGCGAGTCGAATCCGAACTACACCGGTGGAACGGCGACCATCGCCTGCGACGAGTGTGGCGAGCCGTTCGAGCGGTATCCGGCGCAGGTGAACGAGACGGTGAATCTCTGTGGGGAGGCGTGTCGCGCCGACTGGCTCTCGACGGCGTTCACGGGCGAGGGCCACCCGAACTGGCGGGGTGGCCCGACGGGGCCGTACGGACCGGGATGGCGCGAGGTTCGCAAGCTGGCGCTCGAACGGGACGACTACGCTTGCGTGCTGTGTGGAACCGACGCCGAGAAACTGGGACAGAACCCCGACGTCCATCATATCATCCCGGTGCGAGCGTTTCTCGACGAGGCGCGGCTCACGGTCGCAGATGCACACACGCTCGACAACCTCTGCTCGCTGTGTGTCGACTGTCACCGGCTGGTCGAACACGGCGGCGTCGAGACCGGCATCCTCAGGGCGGCAATCTAGTTCGTGCGACCGAGCGCCGGGCGCGGACTGTCGGTGGACCGCGAGACGGCACCGCCCTGCTTGATGATATCGAGGGCGGTCATCAGGTCTGTCCGCGAGAGGAGGCCGACGAGTTCGTCGTCTTCCATGACGAGTAAGCGACCGACCCCGGCCGCCTGCATCTGTTCGAGCGCGTCCATCGCGCCGGTCTGGGGATCGACCGACTCGATGTCGCGGCTCATCACCTCCTCGACCTGGTAGGCGTCGCGTTCGACCTCCTTGACGGACTGGGCATCGCTGAGCGTGACGACGCCGACGGGTCGGCCGTTCTCGACGACGGGGTAGCCGGTGTGGCGTTCGGTGAACATCCGGCCGAGCAGGTCGGCGACGGAGGTGTCCGGCGTGACGGTCTTGAGGTCGTCGTCGGGCGTCATGATATCGCGGACGGTCACGCCGTCGAAGGCCGCGGCCATGACGGTGCGTTGCGCCTCGGAGGAGGCACCGATGTAGATGAAGAAGGCGATGGCCACGAGGAACAGACCGCCGCCGCCGAAGAGCCCGAACAGGCCGAGCCCGATGGCGAACAGTTTGCCAACCTCGGCGGCGATTTGCGTCGCCTGCGCGTATGGCCGATTGCGCGCGAGCAGTGCACGGAGGACCCGGCCACCGTCCATCGGGAAGCCGGGGAGCATGTTGAAGATGGCCAGCGCGACGTTGACGACGGCGAGATACGCGAGCAGGAAGCGGACGGCCGCGATGGCGGTACCGCCGGGCTGGACGGCGGTAAAGGCGACGTAGGAGACGACGCCGAGCAGGACGCTGACGATGGGGCCGGCGACAGCGATGTTGAACTCCTGTTTCCAGTCTTCGGGCATCTCGCTCAGCTGGGCGACGCCGCCGAACAGCCACAGCTTGATGGAGGAGATGGGAAAGCCGTAGCGCATCGCCACGAGCGAGTGACCGAGTTCGTGGATGATGACGCCGACGAACAGTCCGACCGCGGCGAGCAGGCCGACGACGAGCGCGACGGTCGAGTCGCCGGTGAGTGCGGACACCTCGACGAGATTCGCCGGCGCGAGCACCTCGTTGATGAGCGAGGCGTACTCGCCGAGCGTGGTCCCGATGAGATACGCGAACAGCGGGAGGATGAGCAGAAACGTCAAATCGAGCTCGATGGGGATACCGAACAGTCGCCCGATTCGGAAACTTCGCATACGGGACCTAGTGCCCCCGGTCACTTAACTATCGCCGCGGCCGCCGACACCGTTTCCTCCCTCGACTGTGTCCCTCGGGTATGACAGACGGACACGTTGTTCGCGGCGCGGATGTCGAGTACGAATCGGTCGACGCCGCCGAGGGGTTATCGAAGGGGGTCCTGCTCGGGCCGGACGTGACGCCGACGCTCTCGCTCCGGCGGTTCGAACTCGCCCCCGGCGCGACGGTGCCGGAACACACCAACGAAATCGAACACGAGCAGTACGTGCTCGACGGCGAGTACGTCGTCGGGATTGATACCGAGGAGTACACCGTCTCCGCGGGCGATTCGGTCCACATCCCCGCGGACGCGGTCCACTGGTACCGCAACGAGGGCGACGAACCGGGCGCGTTCATCTGTGCGGTGCCGAACGGCGACGACACCATCGAACTGCTGTAGAGTCGGAGACGTTTTGCCGTCCGG
This sequence comes from Halosegnis longus, assembly GCF_009663395.1. Classification (NCBI taxonomy): domain Archaea; kingdom Methanobacteriati; phylum Methanobacteriota; class Halobacteria; order Halobacteriales; family Natronomonadaceae; genus Halosegnis; species Halosegnis longus. The sequence continues at coordinate 1,348,310 of NZ_QKNW01000001.1, forward strand.
TGACCCAGTTCCGGTGTGTCTCAGCAGGTCGCCGGCGTCGATACGCTCTTTTGTCACGAACGCCGCGACGGCGACTTCACCGTCGCCGTCGAGCGGGACGGCGAGCGGATGCTCCACGGTCGGCTCGAACTGAAGCAGACGAGCGCCGGCCCGCGGCCCGCCCGCCTGCGCGTTCAATCCGGCAGCGACGAGGAGCCGCGCCCGCCCGACCAGTTCGTCGAAATCGCGCGCCGCGCGAAACGCATCCGCATCTCCCAACAGACGACCCGCGAGGGCCGCGACCGCCTGCGCGAGATGTTCGGCGGCTACCAGCTCGACGAGAAGGTGAAAGCCGTCCGGACCTGTCGCTACTGCGCGAACGACGGCCGCTACTCGCCGCTGACCGAAGACAGCGCTATCCGCGCGGACGACGAGCACATCTGTCTCGACTGCGCGATGCGGGAACTCGACCGGGAGGCGAGCTTCCGGGGGCTTCGGTCGGGCGCCCGCGACCGGCTCGAGGACCTGCTGCTCGACGTACAGGACTTAGAACAGATCACCGACCTCCTCTCGGGGAATCTCGACCCCGACGTGACGCGGTTCGACACCGTGTCCGCGACGACCGACGAGGTCGAACTCGTCTCGACGGATTCGCTGTCGCTCCACCCGGGCATCCAGTCGAAGCTCGAATCGCGGTTCGATACCCTGTTGCCGGTCCAGAGTCTCGCCGTCGACCACGGCGCGACCGACGGGGAAGACCAGCTCATCGTCTCCGCGACGGCGACGGGGAAGACCCTCATCGGCGAGATGGCCGGTCTCGACCGCGTGCTCAACGGACAGGGGAAGATGCTGTTTCTCGTCCCGCTCGTCGCGCTGGCGAACCAGAAACACGAGGATTTCCAAGACGAGTACGGCGACATCGCGAACGTCTCCATCCGGGTCGGCTCCTCGCGCATCGCCGACGACGGCAACCGGTTCGACCCCAACGCCGACATCATCGTCGGCACCTACGAGGGCATCGACCACGCGCTCCGCACCGGGAAGGACCTCGGCGACATCGGGACGGTCGTCATCGACGAGGTACACACGCTCGGAGAGGAGGGCCGCGGCCACCGGCTCGACGGGCTCATCTCCCGGCTCAAGTACTACACCGAGTCGCGCAATCAGGGGACCCAGTGGGTGTATCTGTCGGCGACGGTCGGCAATCCCGAGGAGCTCGCCGGCCAGCTGGAGGCGAATCTCGTCGAGTTCGAGGAGCGACCGATTCCCATCGAGCGCCACGTCACCTTCGCGGACGGCAAGGAGAAACCCCGCATCGAGAACAAGCTCGTTCGCCGCGCCTTCGACCAGAAGTCCTCGAAGGGGTATCGCGGCCAGACGATCATCTTCACGAACTCCCGGCGGCGGTGTCACGAGGTGGCTCGAAAGCTGGAGTACGACGCCGCGCCGTACCACGCGGGGCTCGACTACGGCCGCCGGAAGACGGTCGAGCGGAAGTTCGGCAACCAGGACCTCGCGGCGGTCGTGACGACCGCCGCCCTCGCGGCCGGCGTCGACTTCCCGGCCTCGCAGGTCATCTTCGACTCGCTGGCGATGGGTATCGAGTGGCTCTCCGTCCAGGAGTTCGAGCAGATGCTCGGCCGGGCCGGTCGCCCGGATTACCACGACGAGGGGACCGTCTACCTGCTCGTGGAGCCGGACGGCTCGTATCACGGCTCACAGGAGATGACCGAAGACGAGGTGGCGTTCAAGCTCCTGAAAGGGGAAATGGAGTCCGTCCGGACGACGTACGACGAGTCCTCGGCGGTCGAGGAGACGCTGGCGAATCTCGTCGTCGCGGGCAATGACGCAAAACGGCTCAACGACCGGATGGTCGGAGAGATTCCGACGAAACACGCCATCGGGAAGCTGTTGGAGTTCGGGTTCATCGAGGGATTGGAGCCGAGCCGCCTCGGCTACGCGGTGTGTCGCCACTTCCTCGCGCCGGGCGAGGCGTTCGTGATGCTCGACGGCATCCGGAAGGGGAATCATCCGTACGACATCGTCGCCGATCTTGAACTCGACGACGAGGAGTGACGACCGGCACAACACTCTTTGTGGTTTCAGTCTCCCGTAGCGTATGAACGCGCAGTCGACTCGATTGCCCTGTTGTCGCCGGTCACGATGAGTGGCCGCGCGACGACCGAGGGTGGGGGACGCGAACTCGGCCGGTCGATACTCACAATCGCCTGCGTCGTCGCCGTCGTCCTCGCCGCGGGCCTCGCGCCGCTGCTGCTCGGGAGCGGGCTGTCCGGGTCGGTGTTCGGACGCGCTCTCCCGATACCGACGCCCGGCGGCGCACCGACAGGTGGGGCTGGTGCGAACGCGGCCCAGTCGGCCGCCAGCGCAGCAGGGGGACTTGGCGCGCTGAATCCGACCGAGACCACCGGAATCGGCGGCTCACTCGCCGGCGAGAACAGTTCGAACCCGTACCAAGAGCTGGGGACGGAGACGCACTTCACCGTCGACAGCGACGCGAGCACCTACTGGCGAACCGGGGCCTACGACGAGTACGCCGGCGACTCGTGGAGCCAGACCGCGCCGCCGACGGCGTACGACCCGCCGATACAGCCGCCGGCGCTGCCGGGCGAGGAGATTCAGTACCGGGTCCGACTCCGCCAGTCGGCACAGGCGGTGCCGACGGGCTGGCAGCCGCAGTCGGTCGAGTTCTCGGCACGGAACCCACAACTGCAGTCGCAGTCGCTCGCGCTCCGGGCGAGTCGGTCACTCCAGCCGGGAACCGTCTACGCGGGCCGGTCAATCGTTCCCGAGCGCGACCCGTCCGTCCTCTTGGCCACCAGTCGCGCGTACCCCGACGACATCGCGGAGCGGTACACCCAACTGCCGGAATCGACACGGAGCGACCTCGAACCCTTCGTGAACCGGCTGACGCCGGACACCGAGAACCCCTACGAGACGGCCGTCGCCATCGAGCAGTGGCTCGAAGCAAACAAGGAGTACTCGCTGAACACGACCGCCCCCTCCGGCGACATCGCCTCGCAGTTCATCTCCGAGATGGAGCGAGGCTACTGCGAGTACTTCGCGACCGCGATGACGGCCGCGTTGCGTGCCGACGATATTCCGGCGCGGTACGTCGTCGGCTACACGAGCGGCGAGAAGACCGGCGAGACGAGCTACACCGTCCGCGGGATGAACGCCCACGCGTGGGTCGAGGTGTACTTCGAGGGGGTCGGCTGGGTGAAGTTCGATCCGACGCCGGGCGACGAGCGACTCGCCGCCGAGGCCGGCGAGGTGTCGGGCGAGTACACCGTCGAGGAGTCAGGCAGCCCGGGCGAGGAGATTACGCGCAACGCAGAGGAGGAGACAGCGACCGAGACGCCGATTCCAGTCACGACGACGGTGACGGAGTCGCCTGACGGGAGTACGACGAGAACGCCTACCGAGACGAGCACGGAGCCCACTGCAACAGCGACACCAACACCGACGCCGACCTCCACGCCGACGCCCACATCGACCCCGACGCCGACACCCACTGACGGTCCCGAGTACAACGTGAGCCTGAATCGCAGCGCCGTCCCCGGCGCGACGGTCGAGGTCACGGTCGTGCGAGTCGCGCCCGAGGGCCAACAGTGGATCGACGACACGTCGAGCGTGCCGGTTCCGGACACGACCGTCCTGTTCAACGGTGAGACGGTCGGGACGACCAACGCCGACGGGGTCGTCGTCGCGACCATCCCGTACACGCGGGAACTGACCATTACCATCCAGCCGCCCGACAGACTCACCGCCGACCGGATTCCGCCCCCCGACGACCGCCAGTACGCCGTCGAACCGCCGACGCAGCCGGACGGCGAGACGACGACCATCCCGACGGAAGGCGACCTGAACATCACCCTCGCGGGGCGGATACGTACGAACGCGACGGTGACGCTCGTCGCGACCATCGGCTCCGTCCCCGTCCGGAATGCGACCGTCGCGCGCGACGGGGAGCAGGTGACCACGACCGACGACCGGGGCCGAACCAGTCTCCGACTCCCGACGACCCCCGGAAACGTCACCTACACGGTCTCGCGGGGTGAGTTCTCCGGCAACGCGACCCTCGACCTCGCGCCGTTGCGCGTCGACGTGTCGCCGTCGCTCCCGCTCGCGCTCCCGTTCTCGACGGCGACGGCCAACGTCACGCTCGGCGGGTCCGGGGTCGGCGGCGTCCCGGTGACGGTCGGCGAGACGACCATCACGACCGGGCCGGACGGCTTCGCGACCGCACGGCTCCCGCTCGCCGCGAGCGCGACCGTCACCGCCCGGCAGTTCGGGCAGTCGGTTTCGACGACCGTCGCGGGTCTCTACCGGAATCTCGCTATCGCGCTCGTCCCGCTCGCGCTACTCATCGGCGGACTCGTCGTCGCTCGCCGACGTATCGACACCTCCGCGCGTGCCGTGCTCGCGGGAGGCTACCGGCTCGTGACGCTCTTCGTCCACGGTGTCGTCGGGGTCGCCGTCGCCGCCGTGACGCGCGTGTACACGTCGGTCCAGACGATTATAACCGAACTCCGGGCGCTCATCGACCGACAGGACCCGCCGCAGGTCGTGCTCCGGCGACTGCTCGCCCGTCTCCGGTCGTGGGTGAGCCAACAGGAGACGCGGCTCCGGCAGGTCGCGGCGCGCGAGACGCCCGTCGGTGCAGGCGGGGGGATGCAGGCGACCGTCACCGACTCCCGCCGGACCCTCCGGGAGAACTGGGACCGGTTCGTCGCACACACCTCGGTCCGGACGCCCAGCACCCGGACGCCGGGTGAGATTGCCGAGCACGCGATTCACACCGACGGTCTCCCGCCAGACGCCGTCCGCACCCTCCGTGACGCCTTCCGGGGGGTCGAGTACGGGCGACTCGACCCCGATGCCGAGCGCGCGTCGGTGACCGAGGCGCTCGACGCCGTCGAGACGCACCTCGCCGACGATGAATCCGCCGAGAACGGAGGTGGCGCGTAGTGGCACTCTCACGGCTCCAGCAGCTGTTCGGCGGGCTGTTCGTGCTGCTCACCGTCGCCGTCGGCGTGGCGACGCTCGCACCGAACGCGGTGCTTCAGTTCCCGCCGGCGAGACAGGCAATCGACGCGGCAGCCAACGTCGACCCGAAGCTGTTGGGTGTCGGGGTGAGCATCGGACTCGGACTCGTGCTCGCCGCGATACTGCTGTTCACGTCCCCGCCGACTGACGCCGACCCGACGTTCGACCAGTATCGCGAGGCCCCGCCGGAGGTCGCGACCGTCGAGCGACACGACCGCGTGGGTGCGGGCTTCGACACGACGCTCGACAGACTCGACGACGACCCGGCCAAACTGCGGGCTCGGCTCCGCCCCATCGCGGTCGACCACGTCCGGGCCGCGAGCGACGGCGACCCCGAACAGGCCGTTGCAGCGGGAACGTGGACCGACAACCGTCCCGCGGCCGTCTTCCTCGGGAGCGAGGTGTCGCCGACGCTGTTCGAGCGACTCCGCCGGTGGCTCGACTCCGAAAGCGAGTACCGCCGCCGGGTCGAGGCGACCGTCAGTGCCATCGACGCGCTCGGGGAGGGTGAGCCGTGACCCGCGCGCTCGCACTCGGCGGTACCCTGTTTCTGCTCGCGGTCGGACTCCTGCTTGCCGCGCCGACTGCGCTGCTCGCTGCCGTGGTTCCGCTCGCGTATCTGCTCGCGACCGAACTCAGCGCCGTCCCGCGCACCGACCTCCGGGTGAGCCGCGCCGTCGAACCGAGCAACCCCGCGCCCGGCGAGCGCGCCACGGTCACCGTCTCCGTCACGAACGAGGGGGACTCGCCGGTCGCGGACCTCCGCTTCGTCGACCCGGTGCCGGAGCCGCTGACCGTCGTCGACGGCTCCCCCCGCGGCGCGGTCACGCTCCGGCCGGAGTCGACCGCCACAATCAGCTACGAGTTCATCGCCAAGCGCGGCCGCTACGAGTACGACCCCGTCGACGTGCGAGTCCGGAGTTCGCTGGGCGACGACGAGGAGACGCTGCAGGTGACCGCCGCCGGCGCGACCGAACTCGTCTGTCGGGGCGTGACGGCTCCCCCGGAGTCGGACGTGACTCAACTTCGCGTCGGGACACTCGGTACCGACGACTCCGGCAACGGGCTGGAGTTCCGCTCCGTCCGGGAGTACCAACACGGCGACCCCGTCAACCGCATCGACTGGCGACAGTACGCCAAGACCGGCGAGTTGGCGACAGTCGAGTACCGCGAGGAGCGCTCGCTGCGCGTCCTCCTGCTACTCGACTGTCGGCCGCCGACGCGACAGGTGCCGGAACCGGGTTATCCGACCGGAACCGAGACGGTCGCGTACGCCGGCCGACTGCTGTACGACGCCCTGACTGATGCCGGTCACACGGTCGGGGCGGCCGCGCTCGGTCTCCCCGAGTCGGTGCTCACGGCCGAATCGCGCGACGGGATTTCGTGGGCGGACGAGACGACGCCCCGCGACCCGACTGCCGTCTTCGAGCAGGCGGAGGAGGCGAGCGACCACGCGGGGAGCGCGCGCCGACTGACCGACACCCACCAGAAACGGCTGCTCGCCCGCATCGAGCCGAACACGCACGTCATCCTCTGTTCGCCCCTCGCCGACGAGTGGCCGGTCGAGTTCGCGAGCCGGCTCAACGCCCACGGCCACCAGACCACCGTCATCACGCCCGAGCACGCGAGCCGGGCGACGACGGGTGGGACGGTCGCGGCACTGGAACGCGAGACGCGGATCCAGACGCTCCGGCGGGCGGGCATCGAGACGGTGAACTGGAGCCGCGACCAGCCGCTCCGGGCGAGTCTCGACCAGTCGCTCCAGCAGGTGGTCGGCCGATGAGCGCCGACGGACTCCCCGACCGGGTGTGGGAGCCGCCGCGGCTCGCTCGCGCGCTCGTCGCCGTCGTCACGCTCGCGGCCGTCGTCTTCCTGCTGGGTCGGCTCGGCGTCCGGCAGGTCGTCCCGACCGCCATCGTCGGTGCCGGCTGCGGGGCCGCCGGACTGTGGCTGCTCGCGCGCGACCGCTACCGGCCGGCGGCCGTCGCGCTCGGGACGCTCCTGTTCGTCCCCGTCGGAGTGGCGGTCGGCGCGACCGTCCTCCAGACCGCCCTCGCCGAGACGGGCAATCTGTTGGCGACGCGAACGCTCGAACAGCTCACGCTCGCCGTGGTTCGGCTCGCGCTCGCGCTGTTGGTCGTCGCGGCCTGCACCGTCGCGCTGTTCGGGAGCTTCGCGACCGGCCGAACGCTCGAACCCGAAAACGTCTCTCGCGGCTTCTGGACCGTCGCCAAGCTCACGATCCCGCCGACCGCGTACGTCCTCGTCGTCGGGGGATTGGCCGTACTCTCCTCGCCGGCCGTGCCGCCGACGATAGACCTCGTCCGGCTGCTCACGACCGGGGTCGACGCCCTCGCGACGATACTGCTCTCGCCACCCAGTCCGTCCGCCGCCGCCACCGGCGTGGAGGGGCTTGCGGCCGAGGTGGCCGTCGCCACGTTCGCCGTGCTCGCGCTCGGCGGACTGTTCGGCGTCCGCAGCCTCCTCGCACGGCTTCCCGTCGCGGAGCTACTCGCGAGCGTCGGCGAGGCGGACGACGACCGGGCGCGCGAGGTCGTCGGGACTCTCGTCTCCACGCTCTCCACCGTCGGCTTGCTCGCGCTCATCCCGGTCGCGCTGGTCGTCGTCGCCGATATCGTCGTCTCGCCGGCCGTGTTCGTCTCGACGCTCGGGCCGACGCCGGCACGACTCCTCTTCGATGTCGTCTCGACAAGCCTGCTCCGGTGGCTCGCCGTCGGCGCGATGGTTGGGGCGGTCGCGACCGCACTCCTGCTCGCACAGCTTCGCCGGCTCGTCCGGCAGTCCACGGCAGAGACGGTCATCCCGCTGCTCCCGTGGCTCGCCGGCGTCGGGGCGCTCGCGGCGACTCTCGTCGTCGCGCCCGGGCTCGTCTCGTCGCTCATCGCCCGCATCGCGGGTCGGCTCGGTCAGTTCAGCGGACAGTTCGAGCAAATCGCCGCGGGCGTCGTCGAGTTCTACGGCCCGGGAACGCTGCTCGTGACGCTGTTCGTCGCGACGCTGTTCGTCACCCTCTCGCTGTTCGCCGGGCTGTCGCTGTTGCTCCGGCTCGGACTCCTCACTCGGGCACAGCCGGGGTCGGCACTCGCCGGCGCAGGGCTGTTCGTCGCCGCCGGGCTTGCGGCCGGACGGTCCCTCTCGCTTGGCGTCGTCGCGGTCGTGGTGGCCGCCGCCCTGCTCGCCAGCGACCTCGGGCGCGACGGCCAGACGCTCGGCACGGAACTCGGCCGGTACGCCGACACGACGGGCGTCCAGACGGTCCGGGCGGGGTTTCTGACGGTGACGGGCGTCGTCGCGCTCGCCGCGGCGCTTGCCGTCCAGCGGTTCGCGCTCGACGGGTTCGTGACGAATCTGCCGGCGGCGCTGCCGCTGGTCGGAGCTGTCGGCTGCTGTGTCGCGTTGGTGCTCGTCCTCTGGCGGTAATCAGGTCGGCGGCACCTCGACGCGGTCGAGGACGCGCGCCACGATGTCGCTCGGCTCAACGCCCTCGACGCTCGCCTCGGTCGTCAACACGAGCCGGTGGGCGAAGGTGGGCTGTGCGATTCGCTTGATGTCGTCCGGGACGACGTACTCGCGACCGTCGAGCAGTGCCATCGCGCGGGCCGCCTCGAAGGCGCGCTGGATGCCGCGGGGCGAGACACCCACCCGGACGTGTTTCTCCTCCCGGGTCGCCCGCGCGAGCGAGACGATGTAATCGCGGAGGACGCCCTCCATCTCGATTGACTCGACGGCCGTCTTCAGCCCAGCGACCGCCTGCTCGTCGAGAACGGTCGATGCGCTCGGGGTCGAGGCGGTGCGCTCTGCCCGCATGTCGAGGATGGTTCGCTCGCCGTCGGCGTCGGGGTAGCCGACCGAGGTCTTGAACATGAAGCGGTCGCGCTGTGCCTCCGGCAGCCGGAAAGTTCCCTCCTGCTCGACGGGATTCTGCGTCGCGATGACGAAGAAGGGGTCCGGCAGGTCGTACGTCTCCCGGTCGACCGTCACCTGTCCTTCGCCCATCGCCTCCAGCAGCGCGGCCTGCGTCTTCGGCGGTGCGCGGTTGATCTCGTCGGCGAGGACGACGTTCGCGAAGACGGGTCCCTGCTGGAAGGTGAACCCCGCGGTCGACTCGTCGTACACCGTGGAGCCGGTGATATCAGAGGGAAGCAGGTCGGGGGTGAACTGGATACGGCGGAACGAGAGCCCGAGCGCCTCCGCGAAGCTCCGGGCGGTGAGCGTCTTCCCGGTGCCGGGAACGTCCTCCAGCAGCACGTGGCCGCCGGCGACCACGCCGGCCATGATGGTTTCGAGGAACGCCTCGTCGGCGATGACGGCGGAGCCGACCTCCGTCAACACGTCACGGCTGCGCTGTGTGGCGGCGGCGATTTCCATGCGCCTACACCAGTCGGGGAGCGAGAAAACTGTACCGCCGGGCTCGCCGTAGACGGGCGACTTTTCCGGCCCCGCCGTGAGTATCCGGCGTGGCACTTCCACCGATAACGCCGGAGATGGGGTTCGTCTTCGCGCTCATCCTCTTTGCGCTGGTCGCGTTCGCGACCGAGCCGGTCCCCATCGACATCACGGCGCTGTCGGTACTCGTCGCGCTCCTGCTCGCGGAACCGGTGTCGCTCGCGCTCGTCGACGCCGGCCTGCTTGACGCGCAGTTGCGCGTCATCGACACCGCGGAGGGGCTGTCCGGCTTCGCGTCCTCCGCGACGATTACCGTCCTCGCGATGTTCATCCTCTCTGCGGGCGTCCAGAAGACCGGCGTCGTCCAACTGCTCGGGGCGAAGCTGGCCGACCTGACCGGCGGCTCCGAGTCCAAGCAGCTGAGTGCGATTATCGGCACCGTGACGCCGCTGTCGGGGCTCATCAACAACACCGCCGCCGTCGCCATCCTCCTCCCGATGGTGACCGACCTCGCCCACGAGGGTGGAAACTCTCCGTCGAAGCTGCTGCTTCCGCTGTCGTACGCCTCGATGTTCGGCGGAACCCTCACGCTCATCGGCACCTCGACGAACGTGCTCGCGTCCGAGCTTGCGGTCCCGTATCTGGGCGAGCCGTTCTCGATGTTCGAGTTCACGGCGCTGGGTGTCATCGTCGCCATCGCCGGCACCATCTATCTCATGACGCTCGGCCGGTGGCTCACGCCGGCGCGGATTCCGCCCGAGGACGACCTGACCGCGGAGTTCGAGCTTCGCGACTACCTGACCGAGGCAATCGTCCGGGAGGACTCCCCGCTCGTCGGCGAGCAGATCGGCGAGACGCTGCGGGAGACGGAGTTCGACGTCGACGTGATTCAGCTGATTCGCGGCGACGAGGTGTTCTTAGAGCCGTTCGGCGCGAAGACGATTCAGGCCGGCGACGTGTTCGCGCTCCGAACCGACCGTGACACGCTCGTGGAACTGCTCGACGCCGAGGGGTTGGACCTCGCGGACGTGACCGTCGACGAGGCGGAACTCGAGCTGGCGGAGTCGACACAGAACCTCATCGAGGTCGTCGTCGCCCCCGGCTCGTTTCTCGTCGGCGAGTCGCTCACCTCGGCGAACTTCCGGACGCGGTACAACGCGACCGTCCTCGCCGTGCGACGTGGGGGTGACCTCGTCCGCCGGCGACTCGACAACGTCCGGTTCCGGGTCGGCGACACGCTGCTCGTGCAGGCGACCGGCGACTCAGTCGACCGGCTCGCGAACAACCCCGACTTCATCGTCGCCGGCGAGGTGGAGCGACCGGATTTCCGCGAGTCGAAGATTCCGGTCGCCGTCGCGCTCGTGCTCGGCGTCGTCGCGGTCGCGGCGCTCACGCCGATTCCCATCGTCGTCGCCGCGCTCGCGGGCGCGCTCGGGATGGTGCTCACCGGCTGTCTCGACCCGGGCGAGGTGTACGACGCCGTCCAGTGGGACGTGATTATCCTGCTTGCCGGAGTCATCCCGCTTGGCATCACAATGCAGAACACCGGCGGGGCGGCGTTCATCGCCGAAGGGGTCGTGCTGGCGTCTGCCGGTCTCCCGCCGCTCGCGGTGCTCGGGCTGTTGTATCTCGTCACCGCCACTCTGACGAATATCATCTCGAACAACGCCGCGGTCGTGTTGATGATTCCCGTGGCCGCGACGGTCGCGACGGAGGTCGGCGGCGACGTGTTCGCGTTCATCCTCGCGGTGACGTTCGCGGCCTCGACGGCGTTCATGACGCCCGTCGGCTACCAGACGAACCTGTTCGTCTACGGTCCTGGCGGCTACCGATTCACCGACTATCTGCGCGTCGGCACGCCGCTGCAACTGCTGTTCGCCGTCGTGACGACGCTCGGAATCGCCGGGCTGTACGGCGTCACCTGAACCGGTGAAACGAAACCCTTTCGTCGGTACTCGCGAAGAGACGGGTACAGGGATCGTGGGTTAGCTTGGTATACTCACAGCCTTGGGTGCTGTAGACCCCGGTTCAAATCCGGGCGATCCCACTGAATTTCTCGTGGCGACTGCGACGTGCGCTACTGTTCCTGTTTCGTGATTCGTTCGTAGTGGACCTGCTCGCCGTCGACGACGGCGAGACCGAGGGTCGGCGTCCCCCATCGGAGGTGGTGTTCGGGGACGAGCGGGACGGGAACCGGCTGGTAGCCGCGCTCGCGCATCGCGCCGATGCTGGCGAAGCGCCCGACCTCCTCGTCGCCCTGTAACACGCGAAAGGAGCCGTCGCGGCGGGTGTAGCGGTACGGGAACACGGAGGCGGGACCGGGGTTCGTGAGCGACGCGACGGAGTCGAGGGTGACCGTGGACTGTCGGTTCACGTCGAGCACGAGCGAGGGGTCGTCGTCGCCGGGGGCCTCACGCCACGTGAGCACGCGGTCGGCGCGGGCGCGGGCAGACTCGCCGTAGCGGGCGGTCGGCTGAGTGGCACGGACCGCGGCGTAGCTGCCGTCGGCCAGCTGGATGCGGTCGGGGACCGGGTAGAACTGCCGGAAGCCGTCGCGTTCGTCGGCGACGAACCGGGGAGTCGAGAGGATGTCGCCGACGGTCGTCGCCTCGTCGGCCGAGGTGACGTACAGGGTGGCGCGGTCGCTGCGGGCGGCGTCGGCCGCGCGCTCCACGAGCGTGGTCGGGTCGGAGCCGACCCGCTCGACGGCAACCGGTTCCGCGGCGAAATCAAGCGGCCCGCTCCCGCCGGTCGCGAGTGCGGTCGGCTCGCCGGCGTCATCCGGCCGCTCGACCGTGTGGCCGCAAGCGCGCAGTTCCGTCAACACCTGTTCTAGCACGTCTCGAACCGAGGAAGAGGAGAGCAAAAAGCTACCGCGACGTAAATCTACACAATCTTTATAATCATATGGGTATGGTACATATACACATGAGCCACGGACGCACGCGGCCGGAACAGCCACGGGAGTCGAACCGGGAGGAACGACCGCAACAGGGCGGGCTGCGCGGGCTTGCCGGACGGGTCAAACGGCACATCGTGGAGTGGCCCGATCGGTGCGTGGAGACGCAGATTTCGGCGCTCGACCAGCAGTAGCTACTCGGAGAGCCGGACCGTCAACACCGGAGCTTCGGATTTCCGGACGATGTCCTCCGTCACGCTGCCGATGAGATAGTGGTCCAAGCCGGTACGACCGTGGGTTCCCATCACCACGAGGTCGACGCCGTGGTCACCGACGTACTCCAGAATCGTCGCCTCCGGAACACCCTCTTTCTCGACGCGCTCGATGTCGATGTCGTCGGGGAGTGCGTCGACGGCTGCGTCGATAGCCGCCTCGGCGCTTTCATGTTGTGATTCAACCCACGCGTCTGCGGCGAGTCCGCTGCTCGGACTCTCGAAGCGGTTGCGCGTGTCCGCGACCGCCAGCACGTGGACCGTCGCGCCGTAGGTCACGGCGAGTTCGCCCGCGTGGTCGAGGGCGGCCGTCGCGGCGTCGCTCCCGTCGACGGGCAGCAGGATGGTCTCGTACATATCACTCACCACCTCGGCGGGCCATCAGATGAAACTCCCGGCGGCCATGCCGAACAGCGCGAGCGAGATGACGGCGAACAGCCAGCCGACGCCCGTCTTGATGGTGTCCACTTCGAGTGCGTTCGAGACGTACGGCGCGATTTGCCCGCCGATGACCGTCGCCGGCACCGTGAACACGACCATGTTCCACGGGGTCGCGGCGAGGTCGATGGAGTGACCGCCGGGGACGAGACCGCCGCCGAAGACGTGGACCACCGACGCGAGCACGGCCGTCAGCGCGACGACGATGTGGTTCGTGCCGATGGCGACTCGGACGGGCACCTTCGTCGAGAGCATCGAGACGATGCCGAGTTCGCCGATACCGAAGCCGGCCAGCCCTTGGAAGGTGCCGCCGACCGCGTAGTTGGCGAACCGACGGAGGTAGCCGCCGCGCGTGTACTGGTAATCGTCGCCCGTCTTGTCGACGCGGGTGACGTTCCCCTCGGTGTCGGTCTCGACGCCCGCCGGCCCGAGTTTGCCGGCGTCGTTGGGAAGATTGCTGTCGGCGTCACCGCCGTCTGCGGCGACCGCGTCTTCTTCCTCGTTTTCCGCCTCGCTCCCGTGGCCGAGGTCCGCAGTGAAGAGGAGATACGAGGCCGCGATGAGCGCGATACCGAGCAACAGATGGAAAATCGGCTCGGGGATGATGAACGACAGCAGTGCGCCCCCGACGACGAACGGAACTCCGCCGCCGACGAGCGCGAGCGCGAGCTTTCGGTCGACGAGCCCGTACTGGACGAACGCGACGGCCGACGACGAGAGGCCGAACGACTCACTGATGAGACCGACCTTCACGAGCGTCTCCGGCGTCAGCGAGACGGCTCCCCACGCCGACGGGCTGAGACTCCCCGACGCGAGTATCGGATACACGAAGATGAGAAACGGGACGAACAGCGCCGACCCGGAGATGCCGACCGTGTTGACGACGGTCGCCCCGAGCAGGAAGAAGGGGAACAGCCACCAGTACTCGAGCCAGTAGCCCGCGCCCGACCCAGTGGTCGGCGCGAGCGTGTACACGCCGAGGATGAACAACACCGGTGCGGTCAACACGAAGACGTGTTGATACTTCAGGAACGACTTCTGGACGCTGGCGGCGTCCGGACTCATCGACGCCCCCGGTCGTTGGTAGTACTGCCGGCCGCCAACAGCGGCCCGCGGTCGCTACTTTCTCTACTCTGGGTCTCGAAAGACGGTGGCCCCACGTATACCCCGCCCGTATCCGTGTTTAGAAAAAAATCTTCCCGTTGTGTCTATCTTCGTGGCAGCTTCACACCCGCGGTCCCCGTGACGGTTCGTGGATTTATGTTGCTCTGGCACGGTACCAATACACATGGCACACAAGTACCCGCTGTCCGTCGAGTCCGACGACACCGACGAGCAGCCGGTCGAGCGGGGAGTGCTCGCGCGACTCCGCGCTCGCGTCGGCCGCTGAGACTCGTCGACGCACGCCGGGAGGAACGTTCATACGCGAAGGCGAACAAGGGTCGCTAACTGATGGCCCGCGCAGAGAACGCCGAGATAATCGACCGGTTCGACGAGTTCTACCGGAGCTACTACCGGAACGAAATCGGTGAACTGGCACAGAAGTATCCCAACGAGCAGAAGTCGCTGTACGTCGACTGGAACGACCTCTATCGCTTCGACCCCGACATCGCCGACGACTTCATCGCCCAGCCCCAGCAGATGCGCGAGTACGCCGAGGAGGCGCTGCGGCTGTATGACCTCCCCGTCGACGTGAAACTCGGCTCTGCACACGTCCGGGTCCAGAACCTCTCCGACAAGACCGGGATTCGCGAGATACGCGCCGACCACGTCGGCAACCTCGTCTCCGTGCAGGGTATCGTCCGGAAGGCGACCGACGTGCGCCCGAAGATGCAACAGGCCGCCTTCGAGTGCCAGCGCTGCGGGACGATGACCCGCATTCCCCAATCGGACGGCGACTTCCAGGAACCCCACGAGTGTCAGGGGTGTGAACGACAGGGGCCGTTCCAGATCAACTTCGACCAGTCGGAGTTCATCGACTCTCAGAAGATTCGCGTCCAGGAGTCTCCCGAGGGACTGCGCGGCGGCGAGACCCCCCAGGCTATCGACGTGAACATCGAAGACGACATCACCGGGCGCGTCACCGCCGGCGACCACGTCACCATCTCCGGGATTCTCCGCCTCGAACAGCAGGGGAACCAACAGGAGAAATCCGCCATCTTCGACTTCTACATGGAGGGGATGTCCGTCGCCATCGAGGACGAGCAGTTCGAGGAGATGGATATCTCCGAGGAGGACAAAAAGGAGATTATCGAGCTCTCGAACGACCCCGACATCTACGAGCAGATGGTCGGCTCGATGGCTCCCTCCATCTTCGGCTACCCCGACGAGAAGCTGGCTATCATCCTCCAGCTGTTTTCCGGCGTGAAGAAGTCGCTCCCCGACGGCTCCCGGATCCGTGGGGATTTACACATGCTTCTAATAGGGGATCCTGGTACGGGGAAGTGTGTTTCCGGTGACACTCGTGTCACACTCGGCGACGGCTCGGAGGTCAAGATACGCGAGCTGGTCGAGTCGAATCTCGACGACCCGAAGCCCGTCGACGACGGCGTGTACGATACTGTTGACTTCGCCGTCCCGTCGATGGCGGACGACGGCACGATTCAGCCTCGCCGCGCGAGCAAGGTCTGGAAACGGGAGGCTCCCGACCACCTGTACCGAGTCGAGACACGCACCGGTAGAGAACTCACCATCACGCCCTCACATCCGCTGTTCGTCAGTCGAGACGGCGGGACGAATGCGGTCGTTGCCGACGATATCGACGCGGGCGAGTTCATCGCTGTGCCGCGGTCACTCTCCACGACGGGCGACGACACGCTTGACGTATCCGTCCGTCGCTCTGCGGCGAACAACGCCGTCCGGCTTGACGTTCCCGATGAACTCACACCGTGGCTTGCACGCCTGCTCGGCTTCATCATCGCCGAAGGATACGTCCAACGTCACGACGGCGGCAGCGGAACGACCTACGTCACGAACAACGACCGAGAGATTCTCGACGATGTGACGGCAGGGTTCGAGCGGCTCGGACTGAATCCGACGGAGCGAACGAGCCACGAGGGGAACCAGGCGAACGAAATCGTCTGTTCGTCGAGTGAGTTCGTCAGCTTCCTCGATTCACTGGAGCCGGCGATGCTTGAGGACTCGGGCCACCAGCGGGTCCCCGACTGTCTGTATCGTGCGACGAATCCGACGAAGCGTGGATTCATCCGTGCGGTCGTCGACGCCGAAGGGACCGTCTCACCGAAACAGCGGTCGGTCGTCGTCTCATCGACGAGTCGCGACCTGCTTGACGGGCTCCGCACGCTGCTGCTCGCGTTCGGCATCGAGTCACAGCTTCGCGAGAAGGCCGGCGGAAGCTTCCGCCTCCGTATTTCGGGAGAGGACTTTGAGCGATACTGTGAGGATGTCGGCTTCGTCACCGAGCGCAAGGCGACTGCAGCCGCCGAGGTCGCCGGCAGTGACTCGAACACGAATCGTGACGTGATTCCAAACGTCGGGGACACGCTCCGAACCCTTCGTGAGGGACTCGGGCTGACACAGACAGAGTGTGGGCTTCCGCGAAGTACCTACCAACACTACGAACGCGGCGACCGCAACCCGAGCCGCGAGAGTCTCCGAACTGTCGTTGAGACGTTCACCGAAGCCGCAGACGCGCGAGCGGTCGCCGCCGACGGTGGGCTGGATGTCGAGCGAACGCTCGCGTCGCTTCGCGCGCTCGTCGCCGGCGACATCTCGTGGGACCGGATCAGTCGCATCGAGTCGGTGGAACCGGACGACGAGTGGGTGTACGACCTCGAAATCGAGGGAACACACAACTACCTGACGAACGGCGTCGTCTCACACAACTCTCAGCTACTTCAGTACGTAAAGAAACTAGCGCCCAGAAGTGTCTACACTTCTGGGAAAGGTTCCAGCTCTGCCGGGTTGACGGCGGCGGCCGTGCGCGACGACTTCGGTGAGGGCCAGCAGTGGACGCTCGAGGCCGGCGCGCTCGTGCTCGCCGACCAAGGGATTGCGGCGGTTGACGAATTGGACAAAATGCGGCCCGAAGACCGTTCAGCCATGCACGAAGCGCTCGAACAGCAGTCGTACCACCCGGATACCGAGGTGCTGTTCGCCGACGGTCGTCGTGTCGAAATCGGCGAGTTCGTCGATTCGGAGATGGCGGCACGCTCGGATGAGGTAGTCGATGGCGTCGACTGCGAAATTCTCCCCGTCGACGATACGCGAATCCACTCGGTCGATTTCGAGACGAACGAGGTTCGAAAGGAGCCAATCGACCGCGTGAGCCGCCACGAGGCTCCCGACGAGTTCGTGCGGGTGACGTTCTCGAACGGTCGTGACGTGCTCGTGACGCCGGAGCATCCGATGTTCGCCGACGTTGACGGCGACGTTGGTACCGTTGAGGCGCGCAATATCGAAGAAGGGGCCTTCGTTCCGGCCCCGCGCAAGCTTCCGAACTCGGCTGCTGGCGTCGAACTCGACGAGGAACCGCACCGTGGTACGGAACGCGATGTCTCACTTCCCGACGAGCTGAGCTGTGATCTCGCAGAGATCCTCGGTTTCCTCACCGCAGAGGGACACTCCTACGCCGGCTCTGCCCACGAAATCGGCTTCTCGAATCAGGACGAGCGGCTGTTGGCCCGCATGGACGACCTGATGACCCGCGAGTTCGGCTTCCAGAGCACCGACACGACGAACGACGCGGGAACGGTGACGAAGCGGTGGGTCTCCACGAAGCTGTACCGGTGGTTCGAACAGAACTTCCCCGAGTTCATGCACACTGCCCGGGAGAAGCGGATTCCGGCCCGCGTGCTCGGTGCCTCCGAAGAGCACATCCGTCGGTTCCTCGTCGGCGCGTTCGCCGGTGACGGCGGCGTCGAGAGCGAAGCGATGTCGTTCTCGACGGCCTCCGACGGACTGGCCGAGGATTACGCCGACGCGCTGGCGAAGGTCGGTGTCGCCTCCAGAATCCACCACGACACCGCCGAAGACGCATGGAAAGTGTACGTGATGGGTGACTCGACGGAGCGATTCGTTGATGCGGTCGTAGAGCCGGCAGACGACCGGTACGACGACGCCCGCACGTTCGCCAACCGAAGCGAGGCGACGAGCCGCCACCACGACGTGCTCCCGACGAGTGCTGTCCGCGAACTTCGCGAACTCAGAACGCTCGTGGGACTCGGCAAGACCGGGCAGTTCCGCCCGCACATCGACGAGGGATTCGGCATTCAAATCGAGACCGTCGACACGCAGCTATCGACGGTTCGCGACCGAATCAAAACTGTCCGTGCGGCTGTTGCTGACGCAGACGACCTCGCTTCCGTCCGTGCTGCCGTCGACTGGTCCGGACGCCAACTTGGAGAGCGAATCGACGAGACGACGAGCCGGATTCACTACGCCGAAGACGGCGGCTACGACGTTGAGGTTCGCGAGCAACTGACCGAACGCGCCAGAACTGCCGTGCTGGCGGCGATGGACGAGGCCGAACGCCGCGTTGACGCGCTCGATGCGCGGACGGACATTCGCTACTACCGCGTTACCGACGTTGAGACCGTCCCCAACGAGGGGGAGTACGCGACCGACTGGGTGTACGACGTGACTGTCGAGCCGACAAACACGTTCGTGAGTCAGGGTGTCGCGCTCCACAACTCGATTTCCATCTCGAAGGCCGGCATCAACGCGACGCTGAAGTCGCGATGTTCGCTGCTCGGCGCAGCGAACCCGAAGTACGGTCGATTCGACGAGTACGAACCGATCCCCGAGCAGATCGACCTCGAACCCGCCCTCGTCTCGCGATTCGATCTCATCTTCACGGTGACGGACAAGCCGAACCCGGAGAAGGACCGCGACCTCGCGGACCACATCATCAACACGAACTACGCCGGCGAGCTGTTCACCCACCGCGAGAGCGTGCCGACGTCGAACATCTCCGAGGAGGAAGTCGAGAGCGTCACCGAGGACGTGGAGCCGGAGATCGACGCCGAACTCCTCCGGAAGTATATCGCCTACGCGAAGCGGACCTGTTTCCCGACGATGACGGAGGAGGCGAAAGCCGAGATCCGGGACTTCTACGTCGACCTGCGCTCGAAGGGAGCCAGCGAGGACGCGCCCGTGCCGGTGACCGCCCGGAAGCTGGAGGCGCTCGTCCGGCTGGCCGAGGCGTCCGCCCGCGTCCGGCTGTCGGACACCGTCGAGAAGCGCGACGCCGAGAAGGTGGTCGGTATCGTGCGCGACTCGCTGGAGGCCATCGGCGTCGACCCCGAGACCGGCGAGTTCGACGTGGACATGGTCGAGGCCGGCTCCTCGAAGAGCCAGCGCGACCGCATCAAGAACATCAAGGGCATCATCAACGAACTCGAAGAGGAGTACGAGGACGGCGCGCCAATCGAGGAGGTGTACGAGAAGGCCGACGCCGTCGGGATGGACCGCGACAAGGCGGAACACGAAATCGAGAAGCTCCGGCGACAGGGTGACATCTACGAGCCGACGACCGACCACCTGCGAACGGTCTGATGGACCGCATCTCAACGCTGCGCAACATCGAGGACGCGCTCGCGGCGTTCGAAGACGGGGAGTGTGACCTCGCGGAACTCGAACGCCGCGTCCGGGGAGCCGTACGCACCTACGCGACCGAACTGGAGGGTGACCAGCGAGCCTACCGCGCAACGGGCGAGGAACCGGCCGACGGGCGGGTGGTGCTCGCGCCCTCCGAGGGGGCGGCCCGCGAGCGACTCGCCGACCTGCTTTCCGGCGACCCCGACTTCGAGATGAACGAGGTCTGAGTCACTCGCCGAGCCGGCGGGTCGTCGCGTCGAGAATGCCCTGTGCGAGTGGCTTCCCGGTTCTGGCGTACCAGTAGGCCTCTGCCGTCCCGGCTCTGTCGGCCAGTGGGACGAACCGGACGGTCGTTCCGTCGGCCGCGACGCGCAGCCACACCATCCCCTGTGGAAACGAGCAGGTCGCCGGGGCGAGCAGTTCGGTCACGCCGTCGCGGTCCTCGACTGCGGGGACGTGCTGGTGACCGGTGAGAGCCAGCGGAACTCCAGCCTCCGCGAGCAGGGCACGAACGCGTGTCGCGTCGGTCGCGGCGAAGTTCGACCACGGCTCGCCGCCCGGATGTTCGGGTAACGGACCGAGGTTGTGGTGTGCGACGACGAGCGTCGGCGTTTCCGGTTCGTCGGCGAGCAGGTCGGCGAGCCGGCTCCGCTGTGCCGGACCGACGGCTCCACCCCACGTGTCGCGAGTCGACACGTCTCCCGGTGCTGCGGTGTTGAGACAGACGACGCGAAGCCCACCGACCCGAAGCACTAGGGGGTAGGCGGCGGCGTCCGGCCTGGTCGCGTCGCCGCGGTAACGTCGGGCGAAGTCGGTGACGGGCGGCGTCTCGTGGCCGTCGAAGGACTTCGCCACGTCGTGGTTGCCCGGTATCGCGGTCCACGGCACCGACAGGTCGGCGAGGAGCTCGTCCACGCGGTCGAACTCCGCGGGGTGGCCGTCGTTCGTCAGGTCGCCGGCGAAGACGACGGCGTCGGCCTCATTTGCCGTCTCGATAGCCGTCCGGAGCCGCGGCTCGCTCCGGTGGCGGAGCTTCCACGTTCCGCGTCCCTCGACCGCGAGATGCGGGTCCGCGATGACGGCGAGCGTCACCGGCTCGGCGAGCCGCGGGCGGGCGAGGTCGGCGACGACTGGGCCTCGGTCGGTCACGAGTCGAGCACGTGGACCCGTGATTCATCGAGCGCGAGCGACACCGTGGCTCCGGGTTCCGGAATCTCGTCCAAGCGAAGCTCGACCGACTGTCCGTCGGCCAGCGTCGCGCGTCCGCGGACCGAACCGCCGAGGTACGCGCGGTCGGTGACCGTCGCCTCGAAGTCGTCGCCGTAGACGAACGCTCCCGGCCGGACCGCGGCGGTCGCGGTCGCCGCCGTCGCGGTCGGTGCCGGTATCCGTATCGGGCCGGCGTCGATGTGACCGTCTCGGACCGGCCCCGACAGCAGCGTGGAGGAGCCGATGAAGTCGGCGACGAACTCGTTCGCCGGCTCCTCGTACAGCTCCGTCGGCGTCGCGACCTGTTCTAGCTTCCCGTCCGAGAGCACGGCGATGCGGTCGCACATCTCCATCGCCTCGGCCTGGTCGTGGGTGACGTACAGCGCGGTCACGTCGAGGTCGTCGAGCAGGGCGGAGATTTCGCGTCTGAGCCGGCGTTTCAGCTTCGCGTCCAGCCCGGTCATCGGCTCGTCGAGTAGCAGTATCTCCGGCTCGATGGCGAGCGCGCGGGCGAGTCCGACCCGCTGTTGTTGGCCCCCGGAGAGCGTCGTCGGGTCGCGGTCGCCCAACTCGCCGATACCGAGCATATCGAGCAGGTCGTCGGCGCGCTCGCGCCGCTCCGTCTTCCCGACGCCGGCCATTCTGGGCCCGAAGGCGACGTTCTGGCGGACGGTCATGTTGTCGAACAGGGCGTACGACTGGAAGACGAGCCCGACGTTGCGCTGTTCGGGCGGGACGTGGGTCACGTCGCGGCCGCCGAAGGCGACGGTCCCCTCCGTCGGCGTCTCGAACCCCGCGACCGTTCGAAGGGTGGTGGTCTTCCCACAGCCCGAGGGGCCGACGACGCCGAGGGTCTCCCCCTCCGCGATGTCGAGCGACAGCCCGTTGACGGCGGTGGTCTGGTCGTACTGTTTCCGGACGGAATCGAGTGTGACGTGTGTCATTCGTGTGTCTGTGTGGTGAAGCCGTCGCGGCCGACGACCTGGAGCAGCAGCGTGATGGCCACGACGATACAGAAGAACATCGAGACGGCCGCTGCCGCCCGTGTGAAGGTGCTGTTCGAGATGTGCCGCTGTAAGAACAACGCGAGCGGCTGGGTGCCACGCGACCAGACGATGTACGAGAAGTTGAACTCCGCGGCCGCGAGCGTCCAGCAGATGATGGAGCCGGAGACGATGCCGGCCCGCGCGTTCGGAATAGTGACGAGCAGGAGACTCGCCGGCCACGACGCCCCCAGCGACCGCGCCGACTCCTCCAGTTGCCGGAGGTCCATCGTCTCGAACTCGCTGCGGACGGCCATCACCATGAACGGCGCTTTGAGCAGCGAGTAGCCGATGACGAGACTCACGCTCGTCTGTGAGAGCGTCGGATACGCCCGCAGGAACGCGACGCCGAGAATCAGGCCGGGAACGAGCGGGAGCACCGACAGCGCGTCCACCCATTCCTTGCCTCGGAAGTCGTAGCGCGCGATGGCGTACGCGATTGGGACGCCGACGACGAGATTGATGGCCACGCCGCCGAGCGCGAGCCCGACGCTGAAGATGAGCTCCGAGGGCACCGTGAGCGTGAACGCGCCGAGCGAGACGAGCGTCTCCCACCCCATGCTGCGCTGTGAGCCGATGGAGTCGGTCAAGCCGAGCACGACCCGCCAGTTCTCGAAGCTGATGGGCCCCGAGGGGAACACGCCGGTCCACTCGCTGGCGACGGAGCCGACGAGCGTGAGCACGACCGGGCCGATGAGAAACGCGACCGCCGCGACGAGCACGGCGGTGACGACCGGTCGACCGAAGCGCCGCGACGGGGAGACGCTCACAGCCCCACCTCCGCGCTCGTGTACCGAAGTCCGAGGACGGTAAACAGGAACGTGAAGGCGAAGAAGACGACCGCGAGCGCACCGGCGACGGGGAACGAGCCGCCGGAGAGCTCACGGTCGATCTGGAGCGTCCACACCACCAGCGCCTGGATGACGATGAGCGTCCCGAAGATTGCGAGTGCGGTCCGGAAGGTGAGGATGAACGCACCGGCGATGCCGGCCCGTATCTGGGGAAGCGTCACGTGCCGGAACGTCTCGAACGGGGTCGCGCCGAGCGACTGGGCGGCCTCCTCGGCGGCGGTGTCGAGTTCGGCGTAGCTCCCCCGGAGGATGAGCGTCGCGCGGGGAATCATCGAGTAGAGAAACGCAAAAAAGAGGCCGGGAACGCTCGTCGCGACGGCGAGGTCGATTGCGCTCCGGCCGGACATCGCGGCCACGATGTTCGTGACGACGCCGTTGTTGCCGAACAGGACGAGTATCATGAACGCCGCGACGATGCCCGGGAGGCTGATGGGAAAGGAGACGAGCGTCACCCACAGCCCCGAGGCGGGAAGCTCGTACTTCCGGAGTGCGTGGGCGATGGGAACCGCAATCGCGACCGAGGTGACGGTCGTCGCGGTCGCGAACCACAGGGAGTTGAACGCGACGCCGCGGTAGTAGGGGTCCGTCGCGAGGGTGCGGTAGGCGTCGAGCGTGAAGCCGACCGACTCGTACGGCTGCGTCGAGACGCTCATCCGAATCGCCTCCGTCAGCGGGTAGATGCCGGCGACGAGAAGCAAGAGTGCAAACGGGAGACAGAGCACCGCGATGCGTCGTCGCTCGCGTTGGGCCTCCGTCTGTGCGGTCAGTCCCGACAGCCCGACCGGGAGGCTCGTGTACTGTTCGTCGTCCGAGGTCGCCATCAGATGTTCGCGCCCCGGGTGATATCCTCGATGATGCGGTCCTGCTCGTCGACGAGCCGGCCGTAGTCGACCTGGAACTCGGTTCGCTCGTACTCGGCGGGGTCGATGAACTCGTCGGGTAACTCCAGCTCGTCGGAGCGAATCGGCCGGACGTAGGCGTCGAGGAACTGCTGTTGGCCCTCCAAGGAGAGGACGTAATCCATGAACAGCTTTCCGGCCTCGGGGTTCGGCGCGTCTTCGAGTAGGGCGTAGCCGTACGGCATGTTGAGCGCGCCCTGATTGCCGTTTTCGCCCGCAAGTAGCGCGACGTCGACGTTCTCCTCGGCGATTTCGTCGTTGTTGTATTTCAGGTCCAGCCCGGAGTAGTCGTACCGCAGGAAGGTGGCGTACTCGCCGCTGGAGAACTGCGCGAGGAAGTTGTCGGTGAACTCCGCGCCGCCCTCCTGAATCTGGTTGTAGTAGTCGATGACGGGCTGTACGTCGTCCATGCTCCCGCCGCGGGCGTTGTTAATCGACAGCGCCGTCGCGAGGCCGACCGCCGCCTGTGGCGTCTGGAGCGCGAGGTCCTGCATGATTTCGGGCTGGAGGAGGTCCTCCCACGTGGTCGGCGCGTCGAGACCCCGCTCCTCGTAGATGTCCGAGCGGTAGGTGACGGCGGTCGTCACGCGACGGGTCGCGGTGACGTGGCCGTCGTCGGTCTTGAGCGAGTCCGGAACCTGTTCCCAGCCGGCCGGCTTGTACGCCTGGGTGAACCCCTCGTTGCGGGCGCGCACCCCGTAGGTGTAGCCGCCGTTGTAGCCGGAGTGGTTCATGTTCGCCGCGTTCGCGCGCATGTGTTGGAGCGCTTCGCCCGACGAGCGGTCGTTGTCGTTGACCGCGACCCCGTAGTTGTTCTCGAAGCTCTCCATGATACTGGGCCAGTTCATCCACCCCGACTGGACGCAGTAGAAGTAGAGCATGTCCGGGAACGCAGTCGCCGTCACCTCCGTCTCGTAGTCGCCGTGACCGACAGTGTACGCCTGCTCTGCGTTACTGCTGTCGCTGGCGTTCTCGCCGCTGTCTCCACCGTTGCCGTCCCCAGTGTTTCCCGAGCAGCCGGACAGTCCGGCCGCGAGCGCCGCGCCTGTGCCCTGTAGCAAGCGTCGCCGTGTCTGTCGTGGCATCAGGTGAACGGGCCGAAGAGAGACGCAAAAGCGTGTATAATTGTTCAGTGAAGTGGTCTGTTCACCTCAATAACTAATGGATGACAACGTTACGCACAGTAGCGTAAAATCCGCATACAAAACAACTAAATATTATCTCCCGAAGCGGAGGTATGTTGCTCGTCGTCGCGTACTCGCGGGCGGCCAGGCGGACGCTCAGAAATCTCCGGCGTGAACACGAAGAGACCGTCGTCAGGGAGTTCGGCCGCGCCACGCTGTTCGAGCCGACCGGCCACGGCGCGCTGCTCGCGTGTCGACTCCGCGAGCGGTATCCCGACGCCGTCCGCGTCGAGCGCACCCGACCGTTCAACGAGTTCGCCGTCCCCGAGATTCACGAGGCGGCCGTCGCCTACGAGACTCAGGCCTCGAAGTACACCCCCTACGCGCGGTTCGCGACCGGAACCGACCACCCCGGTCCCGACGCGCTGCGCGACCGCACGCTCGACGCCGAGCCGTGAGGCTCCGACTCACCGACTCCGACCGGGTCGGACGCGCCGTCGACTGTCGCGGGGCCGACGTCGACCCAACGCGCGTTCTCGCGGCGGTGCGTGACCCGACCGACGACGGGGTTCGGTGTCGGCGCGCCACGCCACTCCACGAGACCCTCGGAGCCGTCGGATTCGGCTCGTCTCCCTCGCGCAGACAGACGCTGGCCGCGGTCGCGCGCTCGCGCGGGATTCGCGTTCCCGAACAGGAGGCGCTCGCCGCGGCGCGGGACCGACTCGCCGCCCACACGACCGAGTCGACGACCCTCGCCCCCGAGCGCGAGCGGGTGGCGAGCGCGAGCCACGAGGACCGCGGTGCGCTCCGCGAGGAGGTCGCGCGACTCCGGGGTGTCGTGGACGCCAGCCGCGACGGCGACGGGCCGTCAGCGGAGACGCTGGCCGAGTATCGCGAGACGGCGGCACGGCTCTCGGAGGTCGGAACGACTGCGACGGCGGCGCGCGAGAAGCTCACTCGCGAGCGCGAGCGTCGCTCGGAGCGATACGACGCCCACCAGCGCCGGCTCGAACTCGAAGACGCGGTGGCGAACCGGGAACGCGACGTGCGACAGGCGCTCGCGGATCAGGTCACACCCCGGGTCGCTCGCGCCCGCGACGCCCTGGCCGAAACGACGCTACTCGATCCAGAGGATGACCGCACGCGGCGACTCGCCGCGGTTCGCGTCGCCCGCCTGTCGGCTCCCGTCGTGGTCGCCGGCGGCTCACTCGACGCGAGCGAACTCGCCCGAGTGACGCGCGCGAGCGTCGTCCGCTGCCGAGATTTATAACCGATAGCGCACCACTCGCGCCGTGTTGACGCTCACGACGACCGCGACCCGCGAGCACGGCCGGACGTTCGTCACCTGCCGGCTCACCAACGCCGGCGAGGAGCCGCGACTCGCCGCGCTGTCGAGTCCACACGACGCGGTAACACCGTCTGAACACCCCGAGGGAACGCTTCGGGTGCGCGTCCCCGCGGGCGCGACCGTTGGCACGGGATTCACGACTGCCGCACCGCCGGACGCCGAGCCGCTAGCAACCCTCGACAGCGACGAGCCACTCCCCGACTCACCCGACCCGGCGCGGCTGCTCGACGCGCTCGGGGCGTCGCGGCCACCGCGTCGAGCGCTCGTCGGGCCGGCGTCGCCCTCGGATTCGGTCGCGCCCGAGTGGCTGTCGTGATTCTGGCCGTCGCCGGCGGGGCCGGCGGGGTCGGCACCTCGACGGTCGCGTTCGCGCTCGCCGACGAACTCGGTGCGGTCTGTGTCGACGGCGACCTCGCGATGGCCGACTTACCCGAGTCGCGGGGGCCGGACCTCCACGACGTGTTGGCCGACCGCGCCGACCCGGTCGAGGCCGTCGACGAGTCCGGACCGGTCGCGCTCCTCGCCTGTGGCCGAACGCTCGCGGGCGCGGCGGCGTGTGACCCCGACCGTCTCGCCGACACCCTGCGCGCGGTCGAACGCGAGTACGGCGTCGTCGTCGTGGACTGTCCAGCCGGACTCGGGCGGGTGGTCGGTGAGCTGCTCGCCGCCGCCGACTCGGTGGTGCTCACGACGCGCCCGACCGAGGGGGCACTCGCACACGCCGACCGCGTTCGGACGCTGGCGCGTGGTCTCGACACCGGACTGGTCGCCGTCGCGGTCTGTCGGGCGAGCGATACCGACGAGGCACGCGAGCGGTTCGGCGCACCGTCGGTAGCAGTCCCCGAAAGCGAGACCGTCCGACGGGCGACCCACCTCGGGCGTCCGGTGACGACGCACGCGCCCGACTCCCGCGCGGCGAAGGGGATGACCGAGCTCGCGTCCGTCGTGCGTCAAACCCACACAGCGGTCGGTCGCGGAAACTGAGGGTATCGTGCGCTACGACGCCCGAGTCGCTGCGTCACCCGCGTCGATACCGAGTCCGGTCGCGGCCATCGCGAACAGCACCACCGGTGAGAGAAACGCGAAGACGTAGTAGGGGGCGTACGCCGGCACCGCGAGGACACCCACGTTCGTCGTTCCGAGACCGAAGACGGTCATCATGTAGACGCCGCCGGCGTGCCACGGGATGAGCGGGCCGGTCGGGGTGCCGACGGCCTCGACTGCCCGCGAGAGTTCGGCGCTGTCGAGTCCGTACTCCTCGTAGAGGTCGCCGAGCGTCATCCCCGGCACGACGATGCTCATGTACTGTTGGGCCGTGAGGACGTTCGTCGCGAACGCGGCGATTCCGGTGCCGGCGACGAGACTCGACGGGCTCCAGACGATGCTCGCGAGCCGGCGCGCCAGCTCCCGCAGTATCCCCGTCGCTTCCAGTGCACCGCCGAGTGAGAGCGCCGCGACGACGACGCTGATTGTCCACGCCGACCCGGAGAGCCCGCCGCTCGCGAGCAGGTCGTCCACGAGCGTGAGACCGGTTTCGGGGTCGGTCCCCGAGAGGAACACCTCCCACGCGGCGGTGAAGCCGACTCCCTGCACGAGGACGGCGGTTCCGACGCCCGCGAACACGCCGGCGACGAGCGTCGGGAGCGCGGGGTAGCCCCGCAGCGCCAGCCCGAAGGTGACGACCAGCGGGAGGAAGACGAGCGGCGACAGCGCGTACTCGCCGGCGAGAGCGGCCTGTATCTCCCCGACCCGACCGGCCGGAATCGCACCCGTGCGCCGGAGACCGAGCCATGCGTACACGAGGACAGAGAGTCCGAATGCGACCGCCGTCCCCCACCGCATCGCGCGGATGTGATCGTAGAGGTCCGTGTCGGTGACGGCCGCGGCGAGGTTCGTCGTGTCCGACAGTGGCGACTGCTTGTCGCCGGCGTAGGCTCCCGACAACACGGCTCCGGCGGTCATCGGCGCGGGAATCCCGAGCCCGGAGCCGATACCGATAAACGCCACCCCGAGGGTGCCGGCCGTCGTCCACGACGAGCCGATGGCGAAGGCGACGACCGCCGCGAGCACCGCCGTCGCGGGGAGGAACACGTCCGGCGTCAGCGTGTCGAGCCCGTAGTACATCAGGCCGGGAATCGTCCCGCTCGCGATCCACGTCGCGATGAGCGCGTAGATGACGAACAGGATGAGGACGGCGTTGAGTCCGGCCGCGAGCGCGCCGCCGATTCCGTCCGAGAGATCCGTCCACGTCAGCCCCATCCAGTAGCGGGCGACGAGGCCGGTCAGCGTGAGACTCCACAACAGTGGGGCGTGGGGGGCGAGTCCGAGCAGGCCGGACCCGATCGCGAGAAACACCACGACACCGAGCACGGGCACGAGCGCCTGTGCCAGCGTCGGCCGCGCGTCGGTCGTCCCTGCGAGATGTTCTGAGGACATATGCTACCCGTAGAAATTACTGTTGTGAATTTAAACAACGCGAATTATTACTAACGGTCGTTCCTGAGGGTCGGGGGCGCTACTCCTCGCAGAGGTCCGTGTGCGTCCGACGGAGCGTGACCGGCGTGACGCCGGCGACTTCGGCGATTTTGGTCTGCGTGAGCGCAATCCCCTGCTCCTGTGTCGCCGTGTAGAGACAGCCGGCGGCGACGCCAGCCGGATTGCGACCGACCGAAATCTGCTCCTCGTGGGCGCGCTCGGCTAGCTCGCGGGCGCGGCGTTCGACGCACGACTCGACGCCGAGTTCGGAGCCGAAGCGCGCGAGATACTCGCGGGGATGTACCGGCCCGACCGGCAGCCCGAGGTCGCGGTTCAGGGCGTCGTACGCGACCTGTAGCTCGTCCGAGTCGGCCTTCGCCGCGTCGGCGACCTCATCGAGCGTGCGCGACAGCCCGTTCACGCGGCAGGTCGCGTACACCGCGGCGGCAGCGAACCCTTCTAGCGAGCGCCCCTGAAACAGGTCCTCGGACTGTGCGGATTCGAACAGCGAACACGCCTGCTCGCGCAGCGCCTCGCCGAGCGAGAGCCCGCTCACCAGCCGGCGAATCTCGGTGAAGCCGTACACCTGATTCCGCTCGCGTTTCGTCGCGATTTGTGCGCGCTTGTGCTGGCGGCGCATCCTGGCGACCCGGCGGCGCTTGCGCCCCTTCAGCCGCGTTGAGTGGCCGATTTCGGTGGAGAGTCCCTTGTCGTGGCGCGAGCGAGTGAGGGGTGCGCCGGTGCGTTTCGGATTGGTGTCGTCGTCGGCAAACGAGCGCCACTCCGGCCCGCGGTCGAGACTGTCCTCGCTCACGACCAGCCCACACTCCGAGCAGACCTGTTCGGTGCCGTCTGTAGTTACCGTCCCTGTACACTCCGGACACGTCGTCGCCGTCGTGCTCATACTCGAATATGGGGCGGGAAGGGGGTTAAAAACGAAGCCGAATCGGGTGAAAATACGACGAATGCGCGACGACTACCCACCGGTCACCGGTGGGTAGCTCGTCGGATTGTATACATTTCGAGAACCGTTCAAAGCCGATCATCGGCCGATAACGGATCTCTACCGACCGATACGCAGCTCGTACTTATGCTTACACCCGCCTATCGGAGGGTATGGCACTCACACCAGCGTTCATCGGTGCGTTCGGCGGCCCGGAGATGTTGATCGTCCTCGCAATCGCAGTGCTGCTCTTCGGCGCAGACAAACTCCCCAAGCTCGCCCGGTCGTCCGGGCAGGCGATGGGCGAGTTCAAAAAAGGCCGCGACCAGCTCGAATCCGAAATTCGCGAGAGCGCGGAGTCGGCGGCAACCGCCGAACCCGAGGTCTCGAAGTCCGACTAACTCATTCGCGTCTGTTCTCGATTTGTGTCCAGTACTCAGTCCTGTGGCGTGAACGCTTCAATCTGTTCAGTGTCTTCGTACGAGAGGCCGATCGCCTCCGCGGGCGGCGGACACGGCCCGGTGGTGACCTTCGTCGTTCCGATGAGGAGCCGACGGTCGCGAACGGTGTTGTACAGCCCCAGCAACGCGAGGAGCATTGCCGTCCCGATGGCGTAGGCAAAGCCCGGAAGCATCCCGAACGGCGGAACTCCTACCGCAGCTACGACCGACAGGGCCAACAGCACGGCCCCGACGCCGAGATACACCTCGCTCCACGGCAGGTCGTTCGACGGGACGACATCCAGATAGATGTCGAACTCGTCGGTAGTGCGGGTCAGCGAGATGGTTCCGCGATTCCGGTCGTACTCCACGACGCCTAACTTCGCCATCTTCGGCAGATGGGTCTGGTGAAGCGCCGTGTACACGCGCTTGCGCTGTTTCGGCACCACCGCCTCGCGCTCGATGCCGTTTTCCCACGCCGCAATCTGTTCTGACAGCGCGCGCGTCGTCGTCTCCCCGCCAGTATGCGTCAGATAATGTAAGGCGTACCGTCGTCGGCGACTGCTCAGTGTTTCGAACACAGCGTCCGTTGTCAGTTCGTCGCGCTGCACGTCCTCTGAAATTTGTGCACCTACTTGTGTCATGTCACCGCCCCCACGTCCCGTCAAGAACAACATAATATTCACCGCATGGATAATTAGACTGTCGACTGTCTCAAACATAACATGACACTCGCTGAACAATTCGGTACGGGACACATACCTAATCACCTCGGTAGCGAAGCAGTGGTATGCAGTACCGACAGCAGGGACAGAAGCGCCGACCGGAACTGACGCGGACGCGACGGCTGCTTGCGGCGGTCAGACAGCCGGAGTACACCGGCGCGAATCGCTGTCTCCCGTGTATGGCCGTCAATCTCGTCCTCGCAGGGGTACTAACGGGAGCGCTTTCCGTTGTCTCCGTCCCGGCCGCCGTCGCTGCCGCCGGCGTCTCGCTGGCGAGTATCTGGCTACGTGGCTATCTCGTCCCCGGAACGCCGACGCTGACGAAGCGCTATCTCCCCGACCGCGTGTTGGCGTGGTTCGATAAGGCCGACCAGCCGGCCGGATTCGGGGTCGCTGGAACCGACGCGGCGCTTGACGGTGACGTAGCGTCGTTCGACCCGACCGGATTCCTCCTGCGCGGCGACGTGTTACTCGACGACGAGACGGACGTACGGCTCGCGCCGACCTTCGAGGCTGAACTCGCCGAGCGCGCGCTCGCTATCGACGACCTCGACACCGCCGCGGCGCGGATGCTCGACACCTCGCCCGCGCAGATACGCACGACACAGGTGGGTGACGCGTGGCGCGTCCTCGTTGATGAGTACCGCGTCGGCAACTGGGAGTCGCGCGCGGCGTTCGTGGCCGATCTCGCCGCGCACGAGGTGCTCTCCGAGCGCGGCCTGTGGGACGAGATTCCAACCGAGGCCGGCGGCACCGTCCTCGCGTCGATTCGGGCGTGTTTGGAGACCTGCCCGGTGTGTGCCGGCTCTATCACCTTCGGAACGACGGTCGTCGCCTCCTGCTGTCGTGAACACGAGGTCATCGCTGCGACGTGTGGCGACTGTGACGCCCGGCTGTTCGAGATACGCGCCGCACAGGTTCCAGAGTAACGGTGTTCAGGCGTCGGTACGCTCCTGTTGGGCAATCTTCGGGAGCGTCAACCGGAACACCGCCCCCTCGGGGTCGTTGTCGGTGACCTGAATCTCGCCGCCGTACCGGTCGACGAGCATGTTGACGAGGTACAGCCCGATGCCGGTGCCGCTGCTTCCCAACCCCTTCTCGCCCTTGCCGAAAATCGTCTCCTTGTGTGCGTCGGCGACGCCGGGCCCGTTGTCCGCGATGCTGACGACGACCTCCTCCGGCCGTTCTTCGACCGCGACGTGCACCTCCGGCACTGGCTTGTCGTTGTGCTGGATGGCGTTTTTCAACAGATTCCGGAACACCGACGCCAGCATCTCGTCGGCCAGCACGGTCACCTCGTCGATCTGTCCGTCCACAAGGATGGCCGCGTCGGGGTACGAGGCCCGGACGTTGTCGATTTCCGCCGTCAACAGCGGCCGGAGTCCAACCCGCTTTCGCTCCTCGCTTTCGGCAAACAGCACGTTCGAGATGTCCGACGCGCTCTTGGTGAGTTCGACGGCGTGTTGTGCCCGCTCGCGGATGATCTCGACGTGTGAGTCGTGTTCCTCGGGGATGTGCTCTGCGATCATCTCGGTGTAGGCGGTCACCAACTGGAGGTCATTTCGGATGTCGTGGCTGAGGACGCCGTTCAACACGTCGAGGGTGTCGCGCTGGCGCTTGAGTCGCTCCTCGTAGGCTTTCCGCTCGGAGATGTCGCGGGCGTACACCGAGAGTCCGTGCTCGTCGGCGAAGACGCGTATCTCGACCCAGTAGTCGAACGGCTCGGGGAGATAATGCTCGAACTCTGCTGGCTCACCCGAATCCATCACCTCACGGAGCTTGGTTTCGAGGTCGTCGGAAATCTCGTCGCCGAACACCACCCAGAGATTCTCTCCGATGACTTCCTCCGGGTCAGTACCCGTGCGTTTCGCCATCCGGTCGCTCCAGAACGTTACCTTCCAGTCGGTGTCGACGGTGTACACCGCGTCGGTGGTTCGTCTGAGAAAGCGGTAGCGGTCCGAGATATCGGCGGCGGCGAACATCGCACCGTCGACCTCGCCGTCGTCGTCGTACAGCGGCTCGGCGGCCCCCCGATACCGACGCTGCCCCTCCGGCTTAATCGAGGTGAACTCCCGCTCGACGCGTGCTTCCGTGTCGATGGCATCCTCCTTGATACGCATCGCCGGCTCGGCGATTTCAGCCGAGAACAGTTCGGCGTCGGTCTTTCCGAGCGGCTCTGCGGTGGGTGGCTCGATTGCCGAGTCGTGGACCCACTTGTGGCGGAGTTCAGCATCGACGTGTGCGCCGTTCATCCGGCCCGTTTCGAGCGCCAACTCGAGAAACCGACGGAGCTGTTCGTCGTCGTCCGGGAGTTCCGACTCGCTCATTCGCGGAGTGTTCTCGCTCCCCTCACTTATCCGTTTAGCAGAAAGCAGCCGACCATTGCCCCTCTTCACGCGCCGAACCGCGACTTCTCACCGTCGCAGAGCGCGCGTGAGCCACCATCGCACGCGCCCGCCGGTGAGTTGATACGCCGTTGAGACGGCGAACAGCCCGAGAAATACCGTCGCCGGAATCAGTGGGTCGACGGCCCCGAGCAGGGGCACGTCGGCCAGCGTGGTCGTCGTGGCGAACAGCCCGACGAGTCCGAGCGCCCGATAATACTCCCCCCACGTGATGCCGGCCCGCGTCACGACATCCATGTACGGAGTGAGTCGGCGCGACGCCGGGAGCGCGGTGACGGTTTTCCGGTCGCCGTCGTACGCGACGAGTCCAAGCGCGTCCATCTTCGGCAGATGGGTCTGGTGGAGCGCGTTGTAGACGCTCTCGCGCAGCGCGCGCGGGGCGGGGTCGAGTCCCGACTCCGCGGTCGCGAGTCTCTCCGAGAGCGCCCGGAGGGTGTATGTCGTCTCCGCGTCCCACAACGCCGCGAGCGTCTCGCGACGGCGGGGATTGCTCAACACACCGTAGATTTCTGGCTCGGTCAGCGTCGACTGTGGGAACACAAGCGTCGAACGCGTCGTTCGAGATTAGACATGCGCAGGCTACCGGGCGGTATGGTTTCCCATCCGTTGTGCTCAAACGGGCAATTTGGGCGG
The DNA here is from genome assembly GCF_009663395.1 of Halosegnis longus. Lineage (NCBI taxonomy): Archaea > Methanobacteriati > Methanobacteriota > Halobacteria > Halobacteriales > Natronomonadaceae > Halosegnis > Halosegnis longus. Next base: position 1,382,025 of record NZ_QKNW01000001.1, read on the forward strand.
TAGGCACACCCCTCGGCGGCGGTAGGGCGACACTATTTTGCCGCGGATTTGTGGTACCCATACCCTGTAAACACGGGTTAGAGAGCCTGAAACGCTGAATCTGCGATTATCTAATACCTCCCTTGTCCTGGGGGGTGGTATACCCGAAGCCGACCGAACAGCCGCCCCGATGGGGAGGTGGTCCAATCGGGACATACAACCATGACATCCGACGACAACCAACCACAGCTGTACCGACTCTCGCGCCGCAACGTCCTCGCTGGTCTCGGGACCATCGGGCTCGCGTCCGCAGGCGCAGGTCTCGGCACCTCCGCGTTCTTCTCCGATGAGGAGAGCTTCGAGGACAACACCCTGACGGCAGGGTCACTCGACCTCCGCGTCCAGTACGAGGCTAGCTACGACAGTGACGGCGCAGTCCAGAACCTCGCCGACAGCGCGATGGGCACGCAGGACGGCACCCCTGCTTCTACGTTCTATAATCTCGACGACGTGAAGCCGGGCGACTCCGGCCATGTCGAGTTCTGCTTCGACATCGTGGACAACCCCGCGTACGTGTGGGCGTGTGCAGACTACTCCGAAGCCGAGAACGGCATGAGCGAACCCGAGATGGATGTCGACCAGACGCCCGACGAGGGTGAGCTGGCCGACAGCATCGAGGCCGAGCTCGTCTACTGTGATGAGGACGGCGAACCAATCCAGAACGGCGAAATCGTCTCCGGCTCGCTCGCCGAGGTTCTGGACGCGATCCGCTTCGGTGCCGCACTCGACGGTGACGGTGTCCCCAACGTGCCCGGCGAACAGTCGCCCCACGACACCCCGATGACGCCTCAGGGAGAGGCAACCTACGTGACCGGCGCGTGCATCTGTCTCTTCTGGGAGATCCCCTACGAGACCGTCGGCAACGAAATCCAGACCGACTCGCTGAGCATGAACTTCGAGTTCCACGCGCTGCAGTCGCGACACAACGACGGCACGACGAACCCATGTCTCGACGGCACGACCACCGTCCAGTACGACAACGACTGGAAGGGCCAGACGCTCGGTAACCCGACCGACGGTAGCGTCACCACCGACGTGGCCTTCGGTCCCGACAACGTCGGCATCCGATTCACGTTCGAGGATGACGGCGATGGTGTTGATTTCCTCGACACCGCCGACTACTCCAGCACGAACCTCCCGGTCGTAATCGACGGGGACGCCGACGGTACCCACGACTTCCAGCTCATCTGGCAGCCGAACGCCGGCTTCCCGGACGCACCGTTCGGCTACCAAGAGAACAACGGTGGTAGCTACTCCGCGACGACGGCTCTCCCGGCCGGCTTCTCGGCTGCGAAGAACGGGAACGAAATCGTGTTCACTGTCCCGCGTACTGAGATTTCCTCGACGTTCCGGCTCCTCGCGTACGGTTCGACCGGTGGCGAGGGACCAATCGCAGAGGTCAACACCGACCCCGCGCTCGGGCCTGACTTCTACAACAGCAGCAACGCCGTGTCGTTCAGCGAATAAGCGACGACCAGCGTTCGGTATCCCATACAGGACGGCGGGGGTTCGACTCCCTCGGTGGGATTCCCCTATGGGGAGTAATCATGACAAACGATCAGGAACCACAACTGTACCGCCTCTCGCGCCGGAACGTTCTGGCGGGCCTCGGGACCATCGGCCTCGCCTCGGCTGGCGCAGGCCTCGGCACCTCGGCATTCTTCTCCGACGAGGAGGAGTTCGTCGACAACACCCTCGTTGCTGGCGAGCTCGACCTGCTCGTCGACTGGCAACAGACCTACGACTTCGGCGACGGCCACCAGTTCGTCAACGCTCACCCGGACCACGACGGCGACGGCGAGCAATCCGTCGATATCGACGGCGCTGTCAGCAAGTACAGCGACTTCCCGGACACGGAAGACCCAGACAGCAACGGTGCGAACCTCCCCGTCCTCGACTGTGACAACATTCCGCCCCTCACCGAGGCCGACTTCGGTACGGACCCCGTGACGGGCGAAGACATGGAGACGCTGGTCCAGTTCACGGACGTGAAGCCCGGTGACTCCGGCGAAGTCACCTTCTCGCTCCATCTCTGTGACAACCCCGGCTACGTCTGGATGCAGGCGAACAACATTTCTGAGACTGGTGGCGCTGGCACCGAGCCGGAGCTCATCGTCGACCCGGACAACCTCGGTGACCTCGGCGACGCGATTCAGGCGACCCTCTGGTACGACGAGGACTGTGACAACGTCTACGACGCGGCACGGCCGGTCGATATCATGCTGACGCTGGACTTCTCCGGCTCCATGCTGTACAATCAGTACGGCGGCGTCATCAGCAACGACGACATCCAGATTGACGGATTCACCTACGACGAGACGACGAAGATCGACCTCGTCGAACTCGGCACCCGGCAGTTCGTCAACTACCTGCAGGCGCAAAACGCCGACGTGCAGGTCGGTGTCGCCTACTTCGACGGCGAAGGCAGCGACGACACCGAACCCCGGACTGGCGTGCTCCAGCCGCTGACGAACGATCTCTCGGTTGTCGATGGCGCACTCTCGGACCTTCGACAGAAGCTCGCCAACCTCGTAACCGGTTCCGGCCCGAACTCGACGCCATCCGACGGCGACGGCAACCCGGACCCGTTCTCGAACGCGAGCGGTATCGCGACGGGCACCTACATCGGCGAGGGTGTCGACGACGCGCAGGCGGAACTCGCAAGCAACGGTCGCACCAGCGCCGAAAAGCGGAACATCGTCCTCTCTGACGGTGAGTCGTTCAACGGCACCGGCTCGACGCAGTTCTCCTCACCCACGGCAGCGGCCGACAACGCACGACTCGGCAGCTCCAGTGGCGGCGTTGACCCGGAGACCAGCCTCTACACCATCTCGGTCGGCAGCGCGAACGATGCGGTGCTCCAGTCGATGGCCGGCGCGGCCGGTGACGTGACCGGCGACGACGCCACGTTCTTCAGCGACGTTGACGACCCGCTGAACATCCCGACTGTGTTCGGGAACCTCGCGGCCCAGACCGTCGAGGAGAAGGTCATCATGGAGGATTCGCTGACGAACGTGCTGGCGGAACTCGCAGACGGCAACGGTATCCCGCTCGACGGGAACCGCGCGACCATCTACGACGAACTCGCGGACCCGGCCGACGACGCCGACCGCGATGCCTTCCGCGGCGATGGCGTGATGCACTGTGTCGCGCTCGAGTGGGAGCTCCCCTTCGAGGTCGGGAACGAAGTGCAGGGCGACACGCTCGGCTTCGATATCGGCTTCTACACCGAACAGGAGCGGCACAACGACGGCTCTGGCCCGGCGAATACGCCGGCCTGATACCAGCTGATTTTGCTGGTAACGGGACGTGGTAGTCACGGCCTACCGGCACATCACCGACGCATACCTATACCGTCGGCTGGCATCAGAACAGACGAATCATGCGGGACCGACCCGAGCTACCGACCCGGCGTGTTCCGGGCACACCACGTCAGCCACCGATTCGGTGGAGGATAACCATACGATGAAATTCACACGTCGGCAACTGTTGGCAGGACTCGGCGGCGGGTCCCTCGCACTCGGAGGCGTTACCTTCGGGCAGCGACCGCCACAATTCACGGAGTACACCTACGCCGCACCGAGCGACGATACCGACGACGGGCGAATGCGCGTCGCGTGGTACGAGACGTACAACGGCGCGACGGTGGAGACGCAGGCGGTCACGACCGACGGCGAGGAAGCCCTCGACCCGGTCGACGGTCCCGGCTACGTCACCGACGCGACGTTCGTGACGGACGTGTCCGGCCCGGTCATCAGTATCGGGAACGTCATGCCCGGTGACACCGGCACGCTCGTCGTCGGCATCGAGGTCGTCGACGAGGCGAACGCCGCCCCGCTCGACGTGTATCTCCGCGCGGCCGTCACCGGTGACGCGGAAAACGGTATCAACGAACCGGAGCTGGTCGCCGGCGACACGACGACCGACGACGGGGAACTCGACGAGTCCGTGACGGTCGAGGTGTGGCGTGATGGCTCGCCGTTCGGCGGCTGTGACGGCGCCCGACAGTTCGGCGCGGTGCTCGAACCCGCGCTCATCGAGGAGACGACGGCAGCGGCCGGCTTCACCGGCGATGTCGCGGGCGACGGCGTACTCGCGTTCGACTGTCTCTCCGTCGGTGAACTCCGGTGTGTCGCCCTCCGGTGGGCGCTCCCGGCGACGACCGGCAACGAGATACAGGGTGACAGCGCGGCGTTCGACGTTGCGTTCGGCGGCGTCGCCTGTGGGAGTGACAGCCCCTTCGCTGTCACGGGAGGTGCACAATGAGTGGTGACGTGAGTCGCCGACGCGTGCTCGCCGCCCTCGCGGCCGCGGGCGCTGGCGGTGCCCTCACCGGCAACACCACCGCGGCCGCCCTCACCGACCGTGAGGGAACGGGCGGTGTGCTCACGGCTGGTGCGCTCGATATCGACATCGCCTACGAGATACTCACCGGCCCCGAGGCCGGAACGACCGGCACCACGAACGGGGTGCGACTTCCGCTCCCGCTCGGCACGCTCACCGACACGGTGTCCTCGGGCGCGACACGCATCACCGTCGGCGTGCCCGACCAGCCCGACGCCGTCGCCAACCCGGCGGCGGTGTGGCTGGCGACCGACTGTCCGCCGGAGGCGACGACGCTCGCAGAGGCGCTGTCCGTCACCGTCTCGTACGCCGAGACGGGCGAGGTGGTGGCGTCCGGCTCGCTTCGCGAGGTCGCAGACGACCTCCGTGGCGGGGTTCGACTCGACGGCGAGCCGACGAGCGCCGGCGACGACTGTGTCGCGGACGCGCTCGACTTGCTGTTCGAGTACGAGCTCACCGACTACGTCGGCACCGAGTCGACGGACCTCGTCGTGGAGTTCGCCGCCAGACAGTGCCGGTACGACGACGGGACGAACCCCTTCGCGGGCCGGTCGGCCGAACCGTGTGCGACCACGCCGGAGCCGTGTGTCTGCTGTCGCTACCTCGGGAAACTGAATCTCGAGGACGACGGGCGCGCAGGCATCGGCGAGAGCTTCATCGCACCCGGTGGCCCGTACTACTTCGACGAGGGCGACAGCCGCTACGGCATCGTGGTGACGGACACCACGACCAAAGACAACGGAACGGAGACGACCGGCGTCGCGTTCCGACTGGTCGAGCGCAACGGCGCGCCCACAGAGCGACTCTGCCGCGTCGAGGTGAAGGGCGGACGGAACACGCTGAGATACGAAGGAACTGGCTCGGATACGACAGCCCTCGACGGGGCCGACGGTGACGGTATCATCGTCGCACCCGACGGGAAGGCAATCAGCAACATCCAGGTCTACGTCTGTGACGACGCGTCGGCGTGTGCCGACGACGTATCGAGCAGCGACACGAACGACACGAGCGGTGATGACGACCACGACGGCGACAACAACAACAACGGCCGCGGACCCGGGCGTGGCGGTGGCCGCGGTCGCGACAAGAAGAACGATGACACCAAAGACAAACGTGGGGGATGGAAGTGAGCGATAGCCCGATGCGGCGGGGAATCGCCGTTGCGGTGACGCTCGCGTTGGTCGTCGCCGTCGTCCCGTTCGTGCTGTTCGCCGTCCCGGGGCTCGTGGGCGCGGAACACGCCTTCGTCGTGCTCTCGGGGAGCATGGAGCCGGCGCTCTCGCCGGGGGATATCGTCTTCGTCGACGCCGACGCGGCCATCGCGACGGGTGACGTCATCACCTACGCCGGCGGCGACGTACCAATCACGCACCGCGTCATCGACACGGTCGACGGTGGCTACCTGACCCAGGGTGATGCCAACGAGGATCCCGATTCGGGCGTCGTCGCTGCCGACACCGTGCTCGGTGAGGTAGCGTTCTCGATTCCGGTCGTCGGGCGTGTCGTCCTCTGGGCGAACACCTCGCTCGGCTACCTCGCGCTCGTGGTGGTCCCGCTGTTCCTGCTCGTCGCGAACGAGCTGTTCGAGTGGGCGCGCCGCGGTGACGACGAGGAGTCCGACGCAGACGCACCGATTCCGGCGATTCGTCCAATCGACGACTCCCCGTCGACACAGCCGACCCAAACTCCAGAGCCCTCCGACTCCGGAATGGTCGCGGTCGCGCTCGTGGACCTGAAGCTGACGGTGCTCGCGTTAGGGATACTGCTGGCGTACGCGGCGTGGAACATCCGCGCCGAGTTCGGTCTCACCGGCGCGCCGGACCCGATTTCGGTCGGGGCCGCGACCGCTGGACTGGTCGGCATCCTGTTCACCGGCTGGGTGACGTTCACCGCGTGGCGGACCGCGCGGGTGTCGATGCCGACGCCGGTCGCACAGACCGACGGCGGCGTGGAGGTGGACGATGAGTAGACTGGTCGTCCTCGCCGTCGCCGCGTTCGTCGTCTTCGCGGCGGCGACCGGCGGGCAGGGCGTCATCGCCGTCCTCGGCGACGAGGAGTCGACGAGCGTTCGGTTCAGCGCCGACGTCGACGCGCCGTCGCCGTCGGTCGCGCCGACGAGTCTCGGAACCGGAGACTCGGCTGGCGCGCGCGTGGCCGACAACGCCACGAACACGACCGACCTCGGACCGACGAACACGACGGAGACGAACACGACCGACGTGGACACACCCGACGTGAACGCCACGAACACGTCCGACGCGTCCGATCCGGTCGCACCCACTCCGGAGAAAAACGCGAGCACGAACGAGTCGGCGACGGACCCCCCGACGCCGACACCACAGACTCCCGCGACGAACGGCACGGATGCGACGAGTGATACGCCGACACCGGTCCCCGCTGACAACGAGACGGCTGTCGAATCTGAGTCGACGCCGACGCCAACGCCGGAGGCGGAGTCGACCCCGACGCCAGAGACGGAATCGGCTCCAACTCCGACGCCGGAGCCAGAATCAACGCCAACCGTGACGCCGGCATCGACGCCGGAGCCAGCATCGCCGACCCAGACTCCCACCCCGGAACCGACCGCGACCCCGACACCAGAGTCGATCGCGACCCCGACGCCTGACGGCGAGTCAGCGACCGTGGTGAACGACCGACTGCTCGATGTTTCGGCCCAGATACTGCTCGGCCTGTTCTAACAGCGCGGGGTTCGGATACGCCTCCGGCTGTGACTGTTGTATCTTCGCGACCGCGTGCTCGAAGGACGGATACACGCCCTCTGCGGTGAGCATCGCCGCCATGACGGTCACGCTCCGGGAGAGCCCGGCCGAACAGTGGATGAGCAGCGACCCCTCCTCGCGGTAGCGCTCGCGTGCGAGTTCGACGGCCGCCTCGAACTGCTCGTACGAGATCGTCAGATCATCCCGTAGCGGCTGGTGGTCGGTCGTGAGCGGCTGTGCGTTCTCGCTGACCGTCAGCACGTGGTCGAACTCGTGGTCGTGGCCCTCCTTCGCGGAGTAGACGTTGCCCAGAAACAGTTTCGGCTCGACTTCCACGAGCGCCAGCCCCGCCTGTTCGTCCATACGCGTACGAGGGGGCTCACGGTGAAAGGCTCGGCGGCAGCCGTCCTCGACTCCGTATACCCACCGCCACGCGATAGCTTTCTTCCAAAACTAATACGCAACAATTTAGTACTGCTGCTCGATTGGGTGGATATGAGTCTCGACGACATCGCCGCTGGTCTGGCGGTGACGACCACCCAGTCCGAGCGCGGGGTCGCCGTCGCCGACCGGACGGAGACGCCGCTGGTCGAGCGGCTAGAACCGGTCGCCGACGACCTGCCGTGTACGCCCGCCGCGGCCGCGACGCTCGTAGAGTCGTACGCCGACGGCGCGAGCATCGGCGACGCCGCTCGCGCCGCCAACGTCGCCGCGGTGACGGCGGCGAAGACGCTCCACCTGTTCGGCGAGGACACCTCGCCGCTCGGTCCGACCGGGCGAGACATCGTCCGCGACTGGCTCGACGCGAGGATTTCGCGGACCGACGCGAAGACGCTCACCAAGACCGACGACGACGCGTTCGCGCTCGCCGTGTACGTCGAGACGCACGACCCGCTGCCGGTCGCGGAGACTGCCCTCGACAGTCTGCTCGCCGTCGAGCAGGCCGACCCGCTCTCGGACGCGCGCTCGGGGCTGACCGACCTCGGATAGCTACCAGAGCAGCCCTTCGTTCGTCGGCTGATCGACGGCGATGTCGAAGCTGTTCTCGACGACCGCAGCGACCCCGGCAGTGAACGGCCCACCCTCCGTATCAGCGACGGGCGTCTCGCCGGCGGGGGTCGCGTCGGTCGGCACGGTCACGTCGGCCACGCTCGCCCCGTCGGTTCGGGTCGCGACGACGGTGTCCGCGTCTGCACCGATGTCGCTCACGCGGTCGCGCATCCGCGGCACCGTCTCGGTCCGGTCGCCCGGCGCGACGAGCGTTACGGCGTCGGCCGCGGCGACGGCGGCTACCGCCTCGTTCGACGCGATCGGCGGCACGTCCACGAGGACGTACTCGGCGCGCTCGCGCGCCTCGTCGACCAGCCGTTCGAACGCTTGTGCCGCGTCGGCTGTCTTCGCCCGGGCCATCCGCTCGAACGGTGCGCGGGCCGGCACGCAGACGACGGTGCCGTCGCCGGCCGTCTCCAGTTCGTACGCCGCCTCGCCGAGCGGTCGCTCCTCGGTCACCAGCGTCGTCACGTCCGTCGAGAGCCGTCCCGACAGATGCGTCGCCAACCCCTGTGTCGCGAACGCGGCGTCGAGCACGACGACGCCCACGTCTTCCGTCGAGAGCAGCGCCGCGCTCTCGATACAGAGCCGGGTAACACCCGCTCCGCCTGCCGTCCCGACGAACGCAGCCACGTCTCCCATGCGTTCGTTTCCCGACTCGACAACTGAATACATTTGTGTCTCGTCGTGCGACCGTCGCCGCAACTCGACCGCGTTACGCGTTCGACTCGATTTCGGCCGCGATGGTGTCGAGGTCCTCGTCGCTCAGCTCCGGCGGGCTGCCGGCGACAGCGTGCACCGGCCGGCCGCCGTCGCCATCGAACCGCGGGATGATGTGGCCGTGGACGTGTGGAATCTCCTGGCCGGCGGCGGGGCCGTTGTTGAACGCGACGTTCGAGCCGTCCGCGCCGACCGTCTCTTCGACCACCGGGACGAGTCGGTGGAGCGTCTCGTACACCGCGGTCGCGGTCTCGTCGTCGAGGTCCTGTAGCTGTCCCGCGTGCGTCTTCGGGATGACGAGGGTGTGACCCTCGGCAAGCGGGTTCGCGTCGAGGAACGCGAGCGTCTGGTCGGTCTCGTAGACGGTGCGTGCGGGGATGTCGCCGTCGATGATCTGACAGAAGATGCAGTCGTCGCTCATATCGGCGGATGTCGCGGCTCGCTACTAAGCCTGCCGCCGACTGCAAGCGGTAGCTTCTTTCGGTGTCTGTGTGTGGCCCACCCATGCCCCGTCGCCGCCGACTCCTGATGTGGTCGTTGCTCGCGGGAGCGTTCCTGCTCGTCAACTTCCACCGGACGGCAACAGGCGTGTTGGCGTCGAGTCTCGCCGTCGCCTTCGACACCACCGGCACCGAACTCGGCGTGCTCCACTCGTCGTTCTTCTACATCTACGCCGCGCTTCAACTACCGGCGGGGCTGCTCGTGGACCGCTACGGCTCCCGGCGGGCGGCGACGGCGAGTCTCGTCGTGATGACCGTCGGCGTCGGCTGGTTCGCGACCGCCGGCTCGTTTCCGGCCGCGTTTCTCGCCCGCGGACTCATCGGCCTCGGCGGAAGCACCATCTACATCGCGACGCTCGCCTTTCTCGCCTCGTGGTTCCGCCCCGACGCGTACGCGACGATGACCGGGCTGACGATTGCGGCCTCCGGTATCGGCGGCGTGCTCGCGACGACGCCCCTCGCCTACGCCATCGGCGCGGTCGGGTGGCGGTCGTCGATTCTCGCCGCGGGCGTCGTCGGTGGACTGCTCGCGGGCGCGGTGTGGGCGGTCGTGCGCGACAGCCCGCCCTCAGAGGCGGCCGACCGCGACCCGCCGGAAGCCCGGGAGGTGCTCGCGAACACCCGGACGGTGCTCGGTGAGGTGGAGACGTGGCTGATGGGCGCACTGTTGTTCCTCGCCATCGGGATGAACTTCACCGTCCTCGGGCTGTGGGGCGTCCCGTTCGTCGCCGACGTGTACGAGGTGTCCGTCCAGACCGCCTCGCTGTTCGTCCTCGTCGGAAACGTCGGGACGATACTCGGCTCGCCCGTGTTCGGGGTGCTTTCCGACCGCCTCGGCTCCCGCACGCCGCTGATGATTCTCGGGGGCGCGGCCGGCGTCGTGGTGTATCTCACCCTCGCGACGGTGCCGCCGCTCCCGGTCGTCGGCGTCGCGCTCTTTCTCGCGTTGTTCGCCAACGGCTCCGTGACGCTCGCGTTCACCGTCGCGAAGGAGCAACACGCGCCCGGCGTCAGCGGGACGGCGACGGGTGTCATCAACAGTCTCGGCTACTTCGGTGCGGCCGTCTTTCCGGCCGTGATGGGCGCAATCCTCGATGCCTACTGGACGGGTGAGACGGTCGGCGGCGCGCCCACCTACACCGTCGCCGGCTACCGGGTCGCGTTCCTCGTCGGCGCGGGCGCGGCGCTGCTCGCGATGCTCGTCGCCGTCGCCCTCCACTACCGGGTCAGCCGCGACGGCCGGGCCGCCTGACCGCCCGCCGCGAACGCTTTATCGGTCGCGCACTCACCAACTCACATGTCCGGCTCTCTCGTCGCGGTCCGTACGAACGAGCGCGTCGTCGCGACTGTTGCCGTCCTGCTGTTGACCGTCGGCGCAATCGCGCTGGGGAACCTCGTCTTGCTCGCCGCGGGCGTCGTCGCTGGTCTCACGGGGGTCGAACTCACCTCGCTCCGCTCCGTGCTCCTGTCGCTCGTTGCACTCCAGGGCGTCGGCTTCATCGGCGGCGGGGTGGCGTATCTCTACTGGCGGGGCGCGCCGGCCGTCCCGATTGCGCTCCCGTCGCTGAATCAGTGGGGACTCGTCCTCGTCGGCTGGGTCGCGATGCTCGCGGCGAACATCGTCACCGGCATCGCCACACAGCTGGCGAACATCCCGATGCCACAGAGCAGTATCACCGACCTCGCGCTCGGCAATCCGACGGTCATCATCGTCCTCTTCGTCGCCTCCTTCCTCATCATCGGCCCGGGTGAGGACTTCTTCTTCCGCGGTGTCGTGCAGGGGCGACTCCGCGAGGCGTTCGGTCCGAGGGCCGCGATTGCGCTCGCGACCGTCACCTTCGGTCTCATCCACGTCACGAACTTCGTCGGCTCCCCGCCCATCAGCATCGCGGCCACGGTCGGCCGACTCATCCTCGTCTCCTTCGTGCTCGGAGGGCTCTACGAGTACACCGACAACCTCGCCGTCCCGGTCGCGATTCACTCCGTGTACAACGCGACGCTGTTCGGACTCCTGTACATCGCCACTATCTACGGGGTCGAACCGGCGTTCGTCCTGCTGTAAATCACAGCAGGTCGCGGAGTTCCGCGACGTACGACGCCCGCGTGTAGCCGAGTCGCGACAGCCACACCGCCTGATAGCTCGGGTGGAGCAACGGAATCACGGTTCCGTACGGCGTCGCCCGCGGTTCTAACACCGCATCGAGGAAGCCGTCGAGCGATTCGTCGGCGAGCGCGAACACCGACAGCGTCGCGTGTTTGCCCGTCGGCAAAATCACGTCGGGGTCGATATCGCGGAGTTCACGCGCCAGCCACGACCGGCAGTGCTCGCGCTCGTCGTCCGTCGGGTCGCGGTTCCCCTCGGGGTGACACTTGACCGCGTTCGTGTAGTAGGCCGGGTCCGCCCCCGCATCGGCGACGAGCGCACGCACCGCCCGCCCGGACGCGCGTGAGGTGTACGCCTTCCCCGTCAGATTCCCGCCCTGCCAGCGGTCGGCCTCGGGGTCGCCCGCGGCCGGCGCTTCACCCACGACCACGACCTCGGCGTCGGTCGGGCCGACGCCCCAGACGATGCGCTCGCGAGAGTCACACAGCGCCGGACACCGCCGGCAGTCGTCGGCCAGTCGGTTCGCCGGGCCGTCGGGGTACGACACCTCGCTCGGGTTCACGCCCGGTATTTCGGGTGGAGGGCGAAAACCGTTCTCGGTTCCCGGCCTTTCGTGTCCGCCCCCGAGTTACCGGTATCGCTCCCAGTCGCTGTTCACCAGCGTGCCCAGCGCGGCGACGGCGATGAGGAAGCCGACGAGCCGCATCAGGTCGGGAAGCCCGCCCTGATGGAGGGCGACGCCCTGTTGAATCGCGGACAACTGGAAGACGACGATACCGAGCGCGAGCACGCCGGCGACGAGCCAGCGGCGAATCGACGCGAGCAGTTCGGCTTCGGAGGGCATACACGGGATTCGGGTGTGGCGAGCGAAAAGTAGCTACCGGCTCACTCTACGAGCGGAAGCGCGATGCCGAACAGAAACGGCGAGATGGCGAAGATGAGGATGCCGAGAATCTCCATATCCACGAGCAGGGTGTGTTCCCACGCGGGGAGGGTGATACCGGCGGCGTGGGTGAGCAGTTCGATCCCCGCGCCGAGGGCAAAGAGGGTGAATCCGAGCGCAGTGGCGCGTTTCGTTACCGTCGCGTAGTCTGTCGTGCCGGTGTGGCTCATACGGTGGCTGTTCGACGCGCCGTTGTATGCTTTTTCGTCGCTCTCAAAAAGACTATAGCCGCGTACCGACCAGCGATAGTATGACGCTTCAAGAGACGCTCGCGGAGGCGGCCCCGCTCGCGTTCGACGCGGCGCTCACGCTCGTGCTCACGCTCGTCGGACTGTCGGCGGAGCTGTCGGGACTCAACAGCCTCGGAGAGAGCACGGCGCTCGCGCTGTGGTTCGGGGTCATGGGTGCGGTCGCGCTGTACGGCGGGCTGGTCCTCGTCGGTCGCGACCGACTGTTGCCGCGAGTGCGCGCGCTCTGACTGGGGCACCTGCGAGACCGATTCGTCTTTGTGGTCGCACCCGCCAGAGGTGGTATGGAACGATTCGCCCCGGTCTCCGAGCAGTACGACCCGGACGAGGTCGAGGAGTCGACCTTCGAGTACTGGGCGGAGACGGACGCCTACGAGCGAACCCGGAAACATCGCCGCGACGGTGAGGACTTCTTCTTCGTGGACGGGCCGCCGTACACCTCCGGTGCCGCCCACATGGGAACGACGTGGAACAAGACGCTGAAAGACGCCTACATCCGCTACAAGCGCATGCAGGGGTACAACGTCACCGACCGCCCCGGCTACGACATGCACGGGCTTCCCATCGAGACGAAGGTGGAGAGCAAGCTCGGCTTCGAGAACAAGAAGGACATCGAGGAGTACGGGATGGAGGCGTTCATCGACGCCTGCCAAGAGTTCGCCGACGAACAGCTGGAGGGACTCCAGGAGGATTTCAAGTCTTTCGGCGTGTGGATGGACTGGGACTCGCCGTACAAGACCGCCTCGACGGAGTACATGGAGGCGGTCTGGTGGGGGTTCCAGCAGGCTCACGAGCGCGGGCTGGTCGAGCGCGGGAAACGCTCCATCACGCAGTGTCCCCGGTGTGAGACGGCCATCGCGAAAAACGAGGTCGAGTACCACCAGGTCGAAGACCCCTCCATCTACGTGAAGTTCCCCCTCGCGGAGCGTGAGGGGTCGCTCGTCGCGTGGACCACGACCCCGTGGACCGTGCCGGCGAACACCTTCATCGCCGTCGACGAGGACGTGACCTACGCCGCCGTCGAGGCGACGAAGGACGGCGACACCGAGACGCTCTACGTCGCCGAGGGCGTCGTCGAGGACGTTCTGAAGAAGGGTCGCTATCAGGAGTACGACGTGGTGGAGACGCTGTCGGGCGCGGAGATGCTCGGCTGGACGTACGACCACCCGCTCGCCGACGAGGTGGCGGAGTACCCCGACTTCGAGGGGAGCGGCGAGGTGTACCACGCCGACTACGTCGAAGTCGACCGGACGGGCCTCGTCCACTCCGCACCCGGCCACGGGCAGGAGGACTTCGAGCGCGGCGACGAACTCGGCTTGGACGTGTACTGTCCGGTCGGCTCCGACGGCGTGTACGACGAGCGTGCCGGCGACTACGCCGGCCAGTTCGTCCGCGACGCCAACGACGACATCATCGCCGACCTCGATTCCAACGGCTATCTGCTCGCGAGCGAGACGTACACCCACGACTACGGCCAGTGTTGGCGGTGTGACACGGACATCATCTTCCTCGCGACCGACCAGTGGTTCATCACCGTCACCGACGTGAAAGACGAACTGCTCGAGAATATCGACGACAGCGACTGGTATCCGCACGAGGCGCGGGAAGACCGGTTCAAGAACTTCGTCGAGGAGTCGCCCGACTGGAACGTCTCCCGCCAGCGCTACTGGGGGACGCCCATCCCCATCTGGCTGCCCGCAGAGTGGAACGGCGACATGGACGAGGCCATCATCGTCGGCACGCGCGAGGAACTCGCACAGCGGGCCGACCAGGAGGTCGACCCCGGTGACATCGACCTCCACCGGCCGACCGTGGACGACATCACCATCACCGAGGAGGGGACGACCTACGAGCGCGTCCCCGACGTGTTCGACGTGTGGATCGACTCGTCGGTCGCCTCGTGGGGCACGCTCGACTACCCGGGCAACAGCGAGGCGTTCGACCGGCTGTGGCCCGCCGACCTCATCATGGAGGCCCATGACCAGACGCGCGGGTGGTTCTGGTCGCAGTTGGGGATGGGCACCGCCGCCCTCGGCGAGGTGCCGTACTCGGACGTGTTGATGCACGGCTACGCGAACATGCCCGACGGCCGCGGCATGTCGAAGTCGAAGAACATCACCGTCGAGCCGGGCGAGGTCATCGAGGAGTACGGCGCGGACCCGATGCGGCTGTTCCTGCTCTCGCGGAACCCGCAGGGCGAGGATATGCGCTTCTCGTGGGACGAGACCGAGAACATGCAGCGGGACCTGAACATCCTCTGGAACGTGTTCCGGTTCCCGCTCCCGTACATGCGAATGGACGAGTTCGACCCCGAGGCGGTCGACCTCGCGGACTGCGAACTCGAAGCCGTCGACGAGTGGCTGCTCTCGCGGCTCCAGACGACGGTCGAGGAGATGACCGCCGCCTGGGACAGCTACCGACAGGACGAGGCGCTGGACGTGCTGTTGGAGTTCCTCGTGGAGGACGTGTCGCGCTTCTACATCCAGGTCGTCCGCGAGCGCATGTGGGCGGAGGCCGACTCCGAATCGAAGACGGCGGCGTACGCCACTTTCCACCACGTGCTCACGAAGACCGTGACCCTGTTTGCGCCGTTTGCCCCGCTCGTCGCCGAGCAGATTTACGGCACGCTCACCGGCGAATCGGGCCACCCGACCGTCCATATGGAGGATTGGCCCGAGTTCGACGACGAGTGGTACGCGCCACAGCTGGAGGCCGACATCGAGACCGTACGCGCGGTGGAGGAGGCCGGCGCGAACGCCCGCCAGCAGGCCGGCCGCAAGCTCAGATGGCCCGTCACGCGGGTCGTCGTCGCGGCCGACGCCGACGGCGTCGCCGACAGCGTGGACCGCCAGCGCGCCCTCCTGCGTGAACGACTCAACGCCCGCGAAATCGAACTCATCGAGGCGACCGAGGACTGGGGCGAACTCGCCTACGGGGCCCGCGCAGACATGTCGGTGCTCGGGCCGGCCTTCGGCGGCGACGCCGGCGAGGTGATGGACGCGCTCAACAGCGTCACCGTCGCCCGGAAGGACCTCGACGCGCTCGAAGCCGCCGTCGCCGAGGAGCTCGGCCGCGAGGTCGACCTCGACGCAGAGATGGTGGAGTTCGTCACCGAGACGCCCGAGGGCATCGAGGGGACGGAGTTCCGCGTCGCCGGCGAGTCGGGCGGCGTCGTCTACGTCGACACGGAGCTCACCGACGACATCGAGGCCGAGGGGTACGCCCGCGAAATCATCCGCCGGGTGCAGGAGGCCCGCAAGGACCTCGACCTCGATATCGACGCGGAGATTCACCTCGACATCGACGTGGCGGACGGCCGCATCGCCGACCTCGCGAGCGAGTACGACGACCTCGTGGCCGAGGAGACGCGCGCCACCCTCACCGACGTGGACGAAGGGTTCCACGAGACGTACGACATCGAGGGCGTCGAGGTGACCCTCGGCGTCGCACGCGCGAACTGACCCGTACATCCAAGCGCCCGGCGTGCGTTCGTGACGTATGTCACGAGGCCCGCTGCTCGCGGTCATTTTTGTTCTCGTTCTCGCCGTTGCTCCCGCGAGCGCCGCAGCTGTCGACCTGTCGCCGGCACAGACGCAGGACGACACGATAACGCGGACGTTCACCGTCTTGCTGACGCCCGACGCGCCCGGCGAGGTCGACGTGGAGATGGCCTTCGACCTCCCGCCGGACGTGTCGCAGGTGACGACCCGCCTTCCCGATGGAACGACCGTTCGAGAGACGACCGGCTTCGAGCGGACGGCCGACGGCTACCGCTCCACGACCGATTCGCCGTCGCTCCGCTACACGCTCCCGGTCAACCGGACGAGCGCGCGCGGCTACGAGTACGCCGACACCGGGGAGTGGGCAATCGTACCGACGCCGCGTGTTGGCTTTGAGTATTCAACACGGAGCGAGGTATCCGTCGAGACCAACTACGACACCGACGGTCCGGGTGTCGCCGGTGAGACGATGCTGTATCTCGGTGAGCACACGACCTACGAGCGCACGACCGGCGGGACGCAGTTCCGCCTCGTCGTTCCCGCGTCCGGCGAGCTGCTCGCGAATCCGGAGGCGGTACTCGATACGCTCGCGGCCGGGACCGACGGTCTCGAACTCGGTGACGCCGCCGGCTCCCACGTCGCCATCGCCGCGCCGACGAGCGTGCAGTGGGGACCGTCGGGGCTCGCCCGCGGTTCCGCGGATTTCTGGGTGCGGGCGGGACTCCCCGTCAACGCGGCGAACAACGTCTGGCTCCACGAGTACGTCCACACCCGCCAGCCGACGGATACGACAGCGGCGATGCGCTGGTCAATCGAGGGTAGTGCGGACTACTACGCCACGCTGGAGACGCTCAGACAGGACCGCATCGAGTTTGCCGAGTTTCAGCAGTTCCTCGGCCGCGCGGCGAGATACGACGAAGCCACCCTCGCGGAGCCGAACACGTGGGCCGAGCCGTTCGTCCCGTACGTGAAGGGTCGACTCGTCGCCGGCGAACTCGACCGTCAGATTCGCGTCGCCTCCGACGGCTCCGCCACGCTCGCGACGGCCCTGAACGACATCGACGGGCAGGTGTCGCTGTCGGAGTTCTATTCGGCCGTCGAATCAGCCGGCAACGCGACCGTCCGCGCGAACGCCGAACGACTCATCGAGACGGCGTCGACGCCACGCCCGTGGTCCGCGCCAGAACACCGGGCGGCGTTCCAGCAGGACGTGGTGACGCCCACTGCGACGGCCACGCCGACCGCGGCAGTCACGGCGACTGCGACCCGGACGGCGACGCCGATGGCTACCGAGACTGTGACCCAGACACGGACGACGACCCCCGCGACGGAGCCACGGACCACTGAATCACCCGGCCAACCCGGATTCGGTGGCGCGGTGGCTGTCGGTGCGGTCGTCGCTGCCGGACTCCTCGCTCGCCGTCAGAAGTAGTCGGCCAGCGCCGGGGCGACCGAGACGGCGCTCGCGGGGCGCTCGATGGTGTCGGTGCCCCAGACGCCGGCGACGCCAGCGTCGGCCAGTTTCGAGCGCGCGTTCGCGGCGAACATCGGATGGAGGCAGGTGACGTACACCTCGCCCACGTCGCGCTCGTGGAGTTGGCCGATGGCGGCCGACATCGTGGAGCCGGTCGCGACGATATCGTCGACGAGCACGACCGTCCGGCCCGCCGGTTCCGTACCCGACGGCTCGACGGTCACGTCGCCGGTGTCGTACGAACGGGTCTTCTCGAAGTAGTCCGTGCTCCCGTCGCCGTACGCCTCACACACGGTTTCTGCCAGCCCGATTGCGCCCTCGTCGGGGGCGAGAAACAGCGGGTCATCGAGATCGGGGAGCGGTTCGGCCAACTGCGGTGCGGCATCGACCACGTCGAACGGTACGTCGAAGAACTCGCCAATCGCCGGCTCGTGCGGATTCACCGCGACGACGCGGTCCGTGCTCGCCGAGAGGGCGCGAGCGACCGCGCGCGCCGACACCGGCTCGCCGTCGCGGAACGACTTGTCCTGTCGCGCGTACCCCATGTACGGGAGGACGGTCACCACCTCGTCGAAGCTCTCCCGGGCGAGGTCCTGCAGTTGAAGCAGTTCGAGGTGTGCCTCGGCGGAGGTCGTCGCGGCGACGATGATGGCGCGGTCGCCGCCCGCGTCGGGCACTCGGAGCTTGAACTCACCGTCGGCGAAGTGTTCCGTCTCGACGACGGCGAGCGGTTCGTCCAGTTGGTCGGCGAGCGCGGCGGCGAGCGACTGTGAGGCCGACCCCGGCAGTATCATGTCCGACCGTGCCGCCCGCTCGCTAACAAGTGTTGTTCTTCGCCCCGCTTCTCGTTGGCTCGATGAGCTTCACGCGGTGACCGCCGACTGCCGATGACAACACCTCGGAAGCCCCTGCGCCGCTACGGTCGGTGCGACGGCTGCGCTCCTCGCTTCGCTGCGGTGCTTGCTCGTTCGCGCCGTCCCGTAGCGACGCAGCCCCTTCCATTCCCTCCCACCCTGGACTCTCCGGGTAGCCGTCGGTCGGCTACTCGGGTCGTGCAGTCGGGACTGCAAGCCGGCGTGCACCCGGAAGCCCGAGAACGCGCGAGCGCCACCCGTCGCCGGCGTCGGCGAGGAAGGTGCCGTCGACCGTGATGGCGTAGATGCCGTCGGCGGTGAGTGCGGCGTCGGCCACCTCGCCGGGCGCGTCGAGGTCGCGCCACTCGCCGTCGCGTTCGAGCACGTTCCCCGAATCGGTGACGGCGAGCAGTCGGCGCTCGCCGGTCACGACTGCGCGGAAGCCCCCGTCGCGAATCAGTTCCCAGTCTGGCCCGCGAAACAGCCCGTCGGCGGTCGCGGCGTACTTGCTGGACATGTCCCGCACCGCATCCAGGCCACGAGAGCGGCCGTCGAAGCCGACGACGCCCGACTCGGTAGCGACGACGCCGTCGCCGATTGCTGTCGGGTGCTCGACCTCGGCGAGTGTCGTCCATCCCCCGTCGTCGTAGCGGGCGAGCCGACCGTCGCCGGCAGCGACGATACCGCCCGAGAAGCCGACGACGGTCGCGCCCGGGAAGCCGAGGGCCTGATTCCCGTCGTCGGTGAGCTGTCGAATCTCGTCGGTCGCGGCGACGACGCGGCCGTCGTCCGTTGCTACGTCGGTCGCCGACTCGCGCACCGCCAGCCCGAACTCCCCCACGAGGTCGCCCGAGACCGAAACCCGGGCGAGGCCGGCATCGGTGGCGACGAAGGCGGGGCGGGCGGAGCCGCCGGCGTAGACGCGTTTCTCCTCCAGCGAGATGTCCTCGTCTGCGCTCATACCCGGCCTGTCACCGCTGCGGACAAAGCCGTGTCTCTTCGGACCGATACCGACTTTGGCGCGCCCGCGAAAGCAGTCGGCATGAAGGTCTTCGGGTCGAGCGGGGTCCGCGGCGTCGTCGGAGAAACCATCACGCCGGCGTTCGTCGGCCGCGTCGCCAAGGCCGCCGGCTCCACGCTCGGTGCCGAGACGGTCGCCGTTGCGCGTGACACCCGTCGCACGGGGGAGATGCTGGCCGACGCCGCCGCCGGTGGGTTGGCCGCCGTCGGCAGCGACGTGCACCGACTCGGCGTCGCGCCGACGCCCGCCGCGCAGGCGTACGCCGAACGCGAGGGCGTTCCCGTCGTGATGATAACCGCGAGTCACAACCCGCCCGCGTACAACGGCGTCAAGCTCGTCGGCCGCGACGGCATCGAACTGTCGCGCGACGCGCTCGAACGCATCGAGGACCGCCTGCTCGCCGACCGCTACGAGACGAAGGCGTGGGACGAGACGGGCGAGAGCGAGCGGGTCGAGAACACCCGCCGCGCGTACGTCGACCAACTGCTCGCCGCCGTCGACCGCGAACGAATCGCCGACGCCGACCTGACGGTCGCACTCGACCCCGGCCACGGTGCCGGCGCGCTCACCTCGCCCGAGTTCTTCCGCGAACTCGGCTGCCGGGTCGTCACCGTCAACGCCCAGCCGGACGGCCACTTCCCCGGCCGCGACCCCGAACCCGTCGCCGAGAACCTCGCCGACCTCGGCGCGCTCGTCCGGGCGACCGACGCCGACGTGGGGATCGCCCACGACGGTGACGCCGACCGCGCCATCTTCTATGATGAACACGGCGACTACATCGAGGGTGACGCTACGCTCGCCGCGCTCGCCGAGGCGCGACTCGATGCGGGCGACACCGCCGTCTCTGCGGTCAACGTCTCCCAGCGGCTCGTCGACGTGACGAATCGCGTCGGTGCCGACCTCGAACTCACGCCGATCGGCTCGACGTACATCATCACCCGCATCCGCGAACTCCAGAACGAGGGCGAGACCGTCCCCGTCGCCGGCGAGGGGAACGGGGGGATTCTGTTCCCGAACTACCGGCTCGCGCGCGACGGGGCCTACACCGCCGCCAGCTTCCTCGAACTGCTCGCCGACCAGCCCGCAAGCGCGGCGGTCGCCGACTACGGGGGCTACGTCAACGTCCGGCGCAACGTCGAGTACGACTCCGACGCCGAGCGCGAGGCACTACTCGCGGCCGTCGAGGAGTACGCCGCCGAGGCCGACGCCGAGCCGACCACGACCGACGGCTACCGACTCGACTACGGCGACGCGTGGGTGCTCGCGCGCCCCTCGGGAACGGAGCCGGTCGTCAGAATCTACGCCGAGGCGCGCGACCGCGACCGCGCCGAGTCGCTCGTCGAGGGGGTTCACGACCGTCTGCTCGCCGCGCTCGAGTAGTCTAACGGACTCAGGGTTCGGGCGTCGAATCGAGCGCTTCCTCGAGCGCCGCGCGCTCTGCCCGACACGCCTCCAACTGCGGTTCGACCTCGCCGGCTCGGAGGCGGTCGCGCTCGTCGTCGGTCAGCGTTTCGAGGGCCTCGGCCGCCTCGCGGAGCCGTTCGTAGTCGGTCTCGCTCGGGAGCGACCGCACCGCCCGCAGCGCGGCCAGCGTCTCCTCGTCGGCAAACCGGTTGCAGACGGCGATGTACTCCTTACACTCGTACTCCAGTTCGCCGGCTTCCGGCGGCGGGTACGCGACCGTCAGCGGGGAGGCGTCCAGATTCGCGAGATACGTCTGGTTCGTCGCCACGAACCGGTTCAAGTCGCCCGGATTGTCGACGTAGTGGCCCAGCTTCTCCGCGGAGTAGTCGGCGTACTCGAGCAGCTGCTTCACCGACTCCTCGCCGACCGGGTCGTCGGCGATGTACTCGCGCATCCGTGTCGGCGGGTCGCGAAACCCCACGAGCGGGTAGCTGTCGGCGCTCTCGATGACGCCGAACAGCTCGCGGGCCGACGCCTCCCGCTTGAGCCGCTCGAAGTCGGCGAGTACGCCTTCGTTGTACCGTTCGATGGGGTCGCGCAACTGCTCGACGGGCGCACCGAGGTCGGCGTCGCCGAGTTCGAGCAGTCGCTCGTCGGCCTCGATTTCCTCGTCCAGCGTGTCGAGACGGTCGCGGGCCGCACGGCGCGTCTCTCGTAGGAGTTCCTCGGCGGCCTCCCACTCCACGAGCAGGTCGGCGTACTCGCGGGCGGGGTCGAGCGCCTCGCGGGCGTTCTCGAAGTCGCTCGCCGAGAGCCGGTTCACGTGGACGGCGTCGTCGGCCGCCTCGAACGCCTCGTAGGCCGGCATCGACTCGTCTAACTCCTCGGTCGCCGAGGCGACGGCCTCCTGAAACTGGATGTACTCCTGGAAGCCGGTGCCGGTCGCGGACTCCTCGTTGTCCGCGAGCAGCCGGCGAAAGCGCCGGTATGCGCCGGTCGTCTGCCGGACGGCCGACTCCCCGCCCGCCTCTTCGACTGCCTCGCGCACGCGCTCGTACTCGTCCGCGGCCCGGCGGAGCGCGGCGCGCGTGTGTTCGGGGTCGGGGGCGTCACTCATCCGTCGCCGTACACCTCCTCGGGGTCGAAGACGCGCTCGCCGACCTCCTCCCCGTCGAGGGTTCGGTGGAAACAGGACTCGAAGCCGGTGTGACAGGCTCCGCCCTCCTGTTCGACCACGTACAGCAGAGTGTCGGCGTCGCAGTCGACGCGAATCTCCTCGACGGATTGGGTGTGGCCCGAACTCCCGCCTTTGTGCCAGAGTTCCTCGCGCGAGCGGGAGTAGTAGTGTGCCTCGCCCGTCTCGCGGGTGCGTTCGAGCGCCTCCTCGTTCACGTACGCGAGCATGAGGACGGTGCCGTCCGCGGCGGATTGGGCGACGGCGGGGACCAGTCCGTCCTCGTCGAACTCGACCGTCACGGATTCGCTCATACCGCGAGTGGGTCACCCCGCCGAATAGGTCTTTTCACCCGTGGCAACGTCTGACGAACGTTTATACGCGTGGAACAGGGAGTACCGATAAGCATGGGCAACAAGAACAAGACCATCTCCTTCCGGGTCAACGAGGACGCGTTCGAGACCCTGCGCGAGATTGCCGAACAGCGCGACATCTCGCTGTCGGCGGTGTTTCGCGACTACGTCGAGACGCTCGTTGCCCACGACGGACAGGTAGAGGTCGTTCCCGAACACGAAATCGGCGACACGGACGCCGACGAGGAGTCGTTCCCGCCGAAGGTCGAGGTGCCGAAGAGCTTCATCCGCGAACACGAGCGGCTGGAACTGGAAGCCGAGCACCTGCGTGAACAGCTCGACGAGTACAAGCGCTACGTGACGAAGCTCTCCCAGCAGCTGGAAGACGAGTCCGACGAGGAGGTCATCCAACTGGAGGACCTCGACGGCGAACAGGAAGACGAACCCTCCTTCCGGCTCGGCTAACTCCTCGCGTTCGATGGGTTGATATACGCCACCCAACTACCGGTAGGTCCGGAGTTGCGTACGCCCGACAGCGGCGCGAACCCCCTTCCTTCGAATGCAGATATCGCCGACGGCGACGGTATCGTATCTCCACCGGAAGATTCGTCTGCCGGGCGTCAGACGCGGCGCTGTCCGGCGATTTTCCGTTAGCGCGCCTCGATAGTGACACGACCGCTCGTCGCACTCCGGAGTCGGTCGCGGAGACCGGCGGCGTCGGCCACCGGCACCGACACCACGAACTGCACGTCCTCGCCGTAGTCGGCCTCGTACTCCACGTCCGCCGAGTCGAGGACGCCGCGAACCGTCCCGGAGTCGTCGTACGCGACGGTGGCGGCGAACCGCTCGTGTGGCTCGCGCTCCGTGGTGCCCGCCGCGTCGACCGCATCCTTGACGGCCTGTCCGTAGGCGCTGACCAGTCCGCCGACGCCGAGGTTCGTCCCGCCGTAGTATCGGGTCACGACGACGGCGACGTTCTCCAGTTCCTGCCCCTGTAAGACGTTCAGCGCCGGTTTACCCGCGCTGCCGGATGGCTCCCCGTCGTCGCTGCTGTACTCGCGAAACGGGTCCGCCCGGACGCGGTAGGCGGGGACGTTGTGGGTCGCGTCGCCGTACTCGCTCCGGACCTCCTCGATGAACGCTTCCGCGGCCTCGGCCGACTCGACCGGCCGGACGTGGCCGATGAACTCCGAGCCGCGCACCTCGAAGGAGGCCCGTGCCGCGCTCGCGACGGTCCGGTAGCTGTCCCGGTCGTCGCCCTCGCTCATTCGAGTTCGAGCTTCCGGACGAACTCCAGCGTCTGGATGTCGGTCACCAGTTCCCCGGGGAGGGGTTCGTCGGTGACGACGTAGAGCTTCGGCTCGTCGGTGAACTCGGGGTCCTCGGAGATGGTCTGTCGAATCGAGATATCGTGTTCGGCGATGGCGGTCGTGACGGCCGCGACGATGCCCGGCACCTCGGCGGTGTTCGGGTGGATGGTCAACACGGTCAAGCCGAGCACCGGCGCGAGGTCCATCAGCGAGGGAATCGCGGAGATGTTCCGGAAGACGCGTTCGAGTTCCGGGTCATCGAGGATGGCGTCGGTCGTCGCGTCGACCACCCGGCGGTCCACGCCCACCTCCCGCGCCAGCCCGGTGTTGGGGATTTCGATGCCCCCCGAGACCACCCGCCCGTCGGCGTTGACGGAGAAGCCGCGTTCGAGCAGCAGTCGCACGACTGCCCGCTGGCCGGGCGAGTCGGCGAACTTCGCCATGATTTCGTCGAACATACGTGGGCGTTGTGGCCTCGGGGTTTGGCTGTTCCGCTCGTCTGTCCGTTGGTGGCTTTTTGACTTCTCTAGACGCTCTGGTGTTTACCCTCGGAAAGCTCCGGGCGTGTCGTCTGGTGATTGGTCTGTTGGGACCAACTCGAAAGCCCCGGGCGTGTCGCGGTCTCCCCGTGACATATCGGTCACTCGCTTCGCTCGTTCCCGATAGTGGTCACGGAGCCGACCAAACACGCGCGACACGCCCGCCCCTTTCAGTCCACCCACACCGCCCACGAGCCTCCCCAACCGACTCACTCACTGCGTTCGTTCGTCCCTCGCGACGACGGGCGCGCACGAGGCGCGCCGGCTCACGCCACCGCATCGCTTGATTGGGCAACCGTGGCGGTGGCCTACCGCACCGCGCCTCTGGCGCGTGTGCGGTGTGGGGAAAGGTTGGTGCGGTCGCGGTGCTGGTCCCTAAGCCAAGCAACGAGAGTGGTCACGGTGCTGTCGAAGTCAGTGTAAACAACGCGGTCTCCGAGCCAAGCAACGAGAGCGGTGTCGGTGTTGAATCTGAATCTACCGGTGGTGCTGTAGAGACAATCGTAGCGACAACACCCAGAACTGCCATCAAAACCAGCACACCAACAACAACCACACCCTCACAGCAACGAATTAATACGAGGGCCAAACCCACAACGACCATGCGCGAGGTAGCCGGCTGTGACTTCTGTGGCGAACCGCCCACCGGAACGTTCGACGTGCTCCCGGCAAAGTACGACCCCGACGGCGACGGGAAACGCATGGTCCTGTGTTCTCACTGCCGGGACGCGCTCGCGTCCATCCTCGACCCGCTGCTCGACGCGAAGACCGCTACCGACGTGGAGCCGGGCCGCGAGGACGTTGCCACGCGCACTACCGAACCGTCCGATACTGCCCTCGACGGCGATCCGGAGCCGACGGTCCCGGACGCCGAAGAACGTACGCAACCGGAGTCGGATGCAGTCGACGCCGACACGGACACGGACGAAGCAGACGGCGATGAACTGGACAGCCAGGAGTCGGACGCGGCCGACGAGCAGGACCGAACGACCGTGCCGTCGGGCTACCGGAAGGTGGTCCGATTCTTGGATGGGCGCGAACTCCCGATTGCGCGCGCCGACGCCGTGGAGATGGCCGCCGGAGCCTACGACCTCGCCGAGTCGCAGGTCGAAGAGATTCTGGAGGAAGCGGACGCGCGCGGGCGACTCCGGGTCGCCGGCGACGAACTCCGCCGGCCCTAGAGCGTCCCCTTCGTCGAAGGAGTGTCCGTCCGGCGCTCGTCGTAGCGGGTGGCGTCGTCCAGCGCGCGGGCGACGGCTTTGAACAGCGCCTCGATTTCGTGGTGGGCGTTTCGCCCCTCGATTCCGGCGTGGAGGGTGACGTTCGCGTGCATCGCGAACGACTCGAAGAAGTGGCGGGCCATGTCGCTCGTGAACTCGCCGACCTGCTCCTGTGAGAAGTCGCCGTCCCACTCGAAGTAGGGGCGACCGGAGATGTCGAGCACGACGGAGCCGACGGCCTCGTCGAGCGGAACGCGACGGTCGGCGTACCGCACGATGCCGCGCTTGTCGCCGACGGCGTCGGCGAACGCCTCGCCGAGCGTGATGGCCACGTCCTCGACGGTGTGGTGGTCATCGATGTCGAGGTCGCCGTCACACCGGACGGTCACGTCGAACAGGCCGTGGGTGGCGACGGCCCGAAGCATGTGGTCGAAGAAGCCGATACCGGTGTCGATGGTGGCGTCGCCGTCGCCGTCGATGGCGACCGTCACCTCGATGTCCGTCTCGCCGGTGGTGCGGGTGACCGCCGCCGTTCGCTCGCTCATACGCGACGTTCCGCGGGCGACGGCATGACGGTTGTGGTGGTCGGCGGCGTCAGGGCGCGATAACCGTCCTGCCGACTAAGTGGCTGGAGACGTGGTGTCGTGGTATGCTTCAGGCAGTCGTCCCACGGGTCATGCGGCTGGCGGCGCGTACCACTCCGCAACTGCTGGCCTCATCCCCGGTGACGGCCGCCGCGGCCAGCGGACTCGTCTACGGCCTGCTCCGCGGGCGTCAGACCGACATCGCCGCTTCGAGCGTGAACTTTCCCTCATAGAGCGCGGTGCCGACGACGACCGCCGCCGCACCCACCTCGCGGAGCGTCCGGATGTCATCGAGCGTCGCGACGCCGCCGGAGGCGATGACCGGAATCTCGACCGCCTCGGTGACGGCCTCGATTGGCCCCCGGCGCACGCCCGTCAGTTGCCCTTCTACGTCCACGTCGGTGAAGAGGATGCCCGCCGCGCCCAACTCCTCGTAGCGTCCGGCCGCCTCTGCGGGGTCGAGTCCCGTCCCCTCGGTCCAGCCGTCGACGACGACCTCGCCGTCCTTGGCGTCCAGGCTCACGATGACGCTGTCGGCGTACATCTCCGAGATGCGCGTGACGATGTCGGGGTCTTCGACGGCGGCGGTACCGAGAATGACGCGGTCGACGCCCAGCGAGAGTAAGTCGCCCGCGTCCGAGGCGGTGCGAATCCCGCCGCCGACCTGCACCGGCACGTCGACGGCCTCGACGATGGCCTCGACCGCGTCGGCGTTGACACGCTCGCCCTCGAAGGCCCCGTCGAGGTCGACCAGATGGAGGATTTCCGCGCCGGCGTCGACCCAGCGTTCGGCCGCCTCGACCGGATCACCGTACTGGGTACCGGTGTCGCGCTCGCCACCGACCAGCTGGACCACCTCGCCGTCCTGCATATCGACGGCGGGGATGACGGAGAAGGAATCGTACATATCCGGCGGTTGCTCGCTCGGGGGGTAAATCCGCCGGTTCCGACGAACCCCGGAGATTAAACCCCGACTTCGCGATATGTTATATATGATATCGCCACTGCTTATTCTTGGCTTGGTCGTCGCGGCGTTCGTCGGCTTCAACATCGGTGGGTCGTCGACGGGCGTCGCGTTCGGACCAGCAGTCGGCAGCGACATTATCAGCAAAGGCGGTGCGGCCGCGCTGATGACCGTCTTCGCCTTCGCCGGCGGCTGGTTTTCCGGCCGCAACGTCATCCAGACGATGGGCGGTGAAATCGTCCCGGCGAGCTACTTCACGCTGATTGCGAGCGTCACTATCCTGCTGTTCGTCGGCCTGGCGCTGCTCATCTCGAATCTGTTCGGCGTGCCCGCCTCGACCTCGATGACTGCCGTCGGCGCGATCGCCGGGATGGGACTGGCAGAACGCGCGCTCCAGTGGGCGGTGATGGGCCAGATTATGGTGTGGTGGCTCGTCGCCCCGCTGCTCGGCTTCTGGGTCTGTACGATGATTGGTCGCTACTTCTACCCGTATCTGGACTCGTGGTTCGCACTGGAGGAGGCCACCGGGCTGAAGCGGATGGTCACCCGGTTTCTCGTCGTCGCCATCGGCTGTTACATGGCCTACTCGGCGGGGGCGTCGAACGTCGCGAACGCGGTCGCACCCCTCGTCGCCGGCGGCACCGGTCAACTGACGGCGAGTCAGGGTGTCTTCCTCGCCGGTGGTGCCATCGCCGTCGGCGCGTTCACCATCGCTCGACGCACGCTCGACACAGTCGGGACGGGGCTGACCGACCTGCCGCTGCTCGCTGCGCTCATCGTCGAGGCGGTGTCGGCGACGCTCATCACGTTCCTCTCCGAGCTGGGGATTCCCGCCTCGCTCGCCGTCTCCGCGACGATGTGTATCATCGGGCTCGGCTGGGGGCGTGCCACCCGGACGAGCCGGCTCGTCGACGTGGCGACGACGGCGATGGGCGGCAACACCTCCGAGACGGTCCAGCCCGGCGTCGACTCGCTCAACACCGACGACGATGAGATTCGGCCAATCGGCGAGGAGGAAACCGAGGAGCTGTCGGCGAACGACCTCTTTGACCCCGCGGCGACGGGCCGGGTCATCACGCTCTGGCTGGCGACGCCGACGCTGGCCGCAGTCGGCTCTTTCGTCGTGTTCGCGGTCGTCTTCCCGGTCGTGTTGGGGTGAGGGTCATCGAAAAGGCGACCTTTAACAATAGCCGGATACAACATAGCTGTTGATGCCAACTGTAGAATACCTCAACTACGAAGTGCTCGACGACCACGGCTGGTCGATGGACGACGACAACCTCTTCGAGGAGGCGGCTAGCGCCGGTCTCGACGACGAGGACCACGGCGAGCTTGAGGTGAACGAGGGCGAGTACATCCTTGAGGCGGCCGAGGCACAGGGCTACGACTGGCCCTTCTCGTGTCGCGCCGGTGCGTGTGCAAACTGCGCGTCGATTGCCGTCGAGGGCGACATCGACATGGACATGCAGCAGATCCTCTCGGACGAGGAGGTCGAAGAGAAGGACGTCCGACTCACCTGCATCGGTTCGCCCGCGACCGACGAGGTCAAAATCGTCTACAACGCGAAGCACCTCGATTACCTCCAGAACCGCGTCATCTGACTCGCACGGTCGACGCTTCGTTCTGCTCGTTTCTTTCTTTCACCCCCCAGCACCCGCAGTGTCGTCTGGCCGCGAAGACGTGACGCGATAGGGACTGTTTTACCCACCCCATGGGGATGGACACGGGATGAGGCTGTACCGCGTCGTCTCGCTCATCTTCGGCTGGCAGCTCGCGGCGAGCATCTGTTATTACGCCGTCTTCGCCGCGACGCCCTTCTTCCGCGACGAGTTCGGACTCTCCGGTGCGGCAATCGGGTTCGTCGTGACGGCACTGACACTCGGGTACGCCGTGTTTCTGTTACCGCTCGGGGTGGTCACCGACCGCTACGGCGAGCGGCGGACTCTCACGCTCGGGCTGTGCGGGCTTGCGGTCGGCACCGTCCTCGTCGCCGTCTCGTGGTCGTACCTCTCGCTTTTACTCGCCGTCTTCCTGCTCGGCTCCGTCTACGGGACGGCGATGCCGGGGACGAACAAGGCCATCTTCGACAACACGCCCGTCGACCGCCAGAACCTCGCCGTCGGCATCAAACAGGTGGGCGTGACGGCCGGCAGCGGGGCGAGCGCGCTCATCGTCACCGGACTCACGGGCAGCGTCGTGTGGTACGTCGCCGGCAGCCGACTCACGTGGGAGGTGAGCTTCCTGCTCGTGGGTGCACTCGGAGCCGTCGTCGCGGCGGCGTTCTGGCTCCTCTACCGGCCCGCGAGCACGAGCGACGAGGCGAGCATTCCGGAGTTCCGGACGCTGCTCTCGAACCGCCCCTATCGCGCACTCACGGCCGCCGGTGTCTGTATCGGGACGGGCGTGTTCACGACGACCGGCTACACCGTCCTGTACATC
This sequence comes from Halosegnis longus, assembly GCF_009663395.1. Lineage (NCBI taxonomy): Archaea > Methanobacteriati > Methanobacteriota > Halobacteria > Halobacteriales > Natronomonadaceae > Halosegnis > Halosegnis longus. The sequence continues at coordinate 1,411,529 of NZ_QKNW01000001.1, forward strand.
GACGAGTCGGTCGGCGCGACCGTCGCCTACGGCGGCGTGGTGCTCGCCGGCCTCCAACTGTCGGGGAGTGTCGGCAGAGTGGTGACCGGCTGGCTGAGCGACACCGTGCCGGGTGAGCCACGCCGCGCAATCGGGGCGATTCTGCTGGTGCAGTGTCTCGCCAGCGGGCTGTTGTTCGCCCTCGTCGCCGTGACCGAGGGCGTGCTCCTGTCGACCGGCGCGCTGCTCGCGCTCGGCTTCTTCGCGCTCGGCTCGACCGGCGTCTACTACTCCTGTATGGCGACGCTCGTTCCCGTCGAACAGATGGGCGGGGCGACCGGCGGGGGACAGCTGGCGCTCACCACCGGGGCGCTCGTCGCGCCGCCGGCGTTCGGCTATCTCGCCGACACCGTCGGCTACCGGAGCAGTTGGCTGTTGCTCGCTGGCATCTCACTCCTTGGCGTGGTGTTCGTCGGCCGCGTCATCCAGCTGTCGCCGCCGAAGCGAGAACAGCCACTGGATTAATCTTAATGACCGGTGGCGGTGAACCGGCGAGCGTGTACCACGTGCTACTCGCTATCGACGGTGACGAGGACCGACTCGAACGACAGCTCGACACGCTCGATTCACTCCCCGGCCGCGAGGAGATTCGTGCGACCGTGCTGTACGTCCACGAAGAGGTAGACGTGCCGGGTGGGCCGGCGACCGTCATCGAGGCTATCAACCGCGAACTGGACGAACTGCAGGGCGTTCCGGACGTGGTGTACGACGCCGTCGACGCGCTCGACGAGATGGGTATCGAAACCGAGACGGCGGCGCAGGTCGGCAAGCCGGCAGAGCGCATCCTCGATGCCGCAGACGAACTCGACGTGGACGTCATCCTCATCGCCGGACGGAATCGCAGCCCGGCCGGGAAGGCCATCTTCGGGAGCGTCACACAGGGTGTCATCATCGACAGCGACCGACCGGTGCTCGTGGCTTCCTGATTTTCACGTTTCTAATCGTTCATTAACATTCGTTCGATATATTGGCCCTTTTTCGTGTGAACGACAGTGTTAAACATTCCCTTGCCAAGAACTACACACATGTCTGAAGACGGGATTAGCCGACGCGACATGGTGAAAGGCGCAGCAACTACGATGGGAGTCATCACGATGGCGGGCTGTAGCAGTGGTGGCGGTGGCGACGGCGAGAACTATCAGGTGACGATTGCGGGTACGTCCTCGGGCAGTTCGACCCAGCAGGCCGGGCAGGCACTCGCGCGTGCGGCAAGCCAGCACAGCGACTCGCTGAACATCTCCGTGCAGGTCACGGACGGCTGGACGGCGAACCTCTACGAGTACGACAGCGACAACATCTCCGCGATGGGCGTCGACAACAACTCCCTCTCGAAGGCGATGAACGACGAGGGCCCGTTCGCGGAGGAGCCGGTCGACTCGCTCCCGATGCAGGGGTTCGTCTTCACGAACCTGGAAATCTACTGGGTCGCGACCGAAGACTCCGGCATCGAGTCGACGGCCGACCTCGCCGAGGGTGGCTACACCATCTACCCGATTCAGCCGGGCTTCGGGACGCGACTCCTCACCGAGGAGGTCATCCGCGAGGCGGGGCTGTGGGAGCCGAACGAGATTCTCAACGTCGGCACGAGCGACATCGCCGGCGCAGTCGAGGAGGGCCGCGTCGACGCCCTCGCCATCTACGGCGCGAACGGCGTCGCGCTCTCCAGTTGGGTCCAGGAGGTCGACGTTCGCTCCGGCGGCGGACTCAACGTCATCGAGGTCGACGACAACTTCGAGCAGGCAATCGACAACGTCGGGGGCGCAATCAAGAAGTCCGGGCTGGAGCCGTACGGCTGGGAGCAGGACGTGACGAGCATCACCGACACCACGACCGCGTGGGTGCTCGCCGGTCAGTGGGCCTTCGGTCCGGACGTGCCCGCGGGCGCGACCCAGGAAATCGCCCGCATCTCCAGTGAACACTGGGAGTCCATCCAGGAGTCCGACCCGACGGCGCTCGACCACTCCGACCCCGAGTCGATGACGACGGCCGTCATCCCCGAACTGGAGATTCACCCCGGCGTCGCAGACTTCTTCGAGCAGGAGGGCGTCTGGAACGACGAGTGGACCCGCGGCGAGACCAACGAGTAACGCCCGGGCGTCGAAGCACTAAACAATCTCAACTTACATGAACGAACATGCACATTACGAATAGGTCGACGTGTAGCGGCCACGTACCGGCGGGTGGACGATGAGCGGACCGGAAGAGCAGGTAGCCGACGCGGATATCGGCTTCGAGCGCGAGCAGCCGGGCGACGCGGAGCTCGTCTCGCTGCGGAACGTGCTCATCATCTGCTCCGTCGTCTTCTGGCTCGGCATCATGTGGTACGCGTACGCCCTGCCGATGTCGCGCGCGCTGCTTGCCGTGTTGTTCCTCGGCGCGATCTTGGAGATGTACATTCTGACGGAGCTGATGGCGATGGGTGGTGGCGGTCGCGGCCACCTCGTCCCGGAGTTGAAACAGGCGTTCGGGCCGGGGAATCGGCTCCACGCGACCCTGTTGACGCTTTCCGCCGTCGACATCCTCATCACCACCGTCTACATCGGCTGGAACTTCCAGGCGCTGTACGTTGAGCGAGCCGGCCGCGCGCTCCCACACGAGTACGTGATGGCGGCGGTGTTCTCGCTCGTGATGATTTATCTGACGTGGCGCTCGTTCGGCCGGACGTTCCTCGCGGTGGTCCTCATCGGCTTCGCGTACGGTCGCTTCGGTGCGTTCGCGCCCGGTCCCCTGCAACACGGCGGGCTCGGCGTCGACCGCATCCTCCGGACCGTCGTCATCAGCGTCGACGGGTTCTACGGCTTCCTGACGCAGCTCGTCGCCGCGTGGATTGCGCTGTTCCTGCTGTACGCCGGTCTGTTGAAGGCGTACGGCGCGTTCGATCTCATCATGCGGCTGGCGTTCCGGTCGGCGAAGTACATCGACTCGGGTATCGCCCAGACCGCCGTCCTGTCGTCTGCGGTCATCGGCTCCGTCAACGGAAGCCAGACCGCAAACGCCGGGATGACCGGCTCGTTCACGATTCCGCTGATGAAACGCTACGGGGTGAAACCCGAGACGGCGGGCGGTATCGAGGCGGTCGCGTCGACGGCCGGACAGGTGCTCCCGCCGGTGATGGGTGCCGGTGCGTTCATCATGGCGTCGCTCATCCCCGGTATCACCTACGTCGACGTCATCGTCGCCGGGCTGATTCCGGCGGCCATCCTCTCGTTGACGATTTTCGTCGCGGTGCATTACGTCGCCGCGCCGCAGCTGGACAACACCAGCGCCGAATCGCTGCTCGGTGACAAGCTCCCCCGCAGCGAGTTCGCCTCCGAGAGTCTGAAGTACGGCATCCCGCTCGCGGTGCTCATCTACAAGCTGGGCATCCAACAGGTGACCGTCGGGACCGCGGCGCTGTGGACGACGGCCGCCATGCTGTTGACCGGGATTCTGTTTCCAATCGTTCACGCCGCCGCCGGCACGAACGAGGAGTCCCCCGTCGGAGCGCTCAAGCGAACCCTCTGGGAGACCCTCGACGGCTGTCGTGAGGGTGTCGTCGTGCTCGCGCCGGTCGCGATTATCCTCGCGGCCATCAACGGCGTGGTCGACATCCTCACCGCGACGGGTGTGCCGACGGCGATCTCGCTCACGCTGCTCGACCTCTCGGGTGGCGTGTTGATCGTCGCGGCCATCCTCTCGATGATCATCTGTATCGTCCTCGGACTGGGAATGCCGACGACGGCCTCCTACACCATCGTCGCGCTGCTGGTCGCGCCGACGCTCATCAGTCAGTTCTTCCTGCCGGAGCTGGCGAGTCACTTCTTCGTCTTCTACGCCGCGATTCTCGCCGGCCTGACGCCACCGATTGCGACCTGTGTCGCCGTGGCGTGTGGTATCGCGGGCGCGGACTTCTGGCGCAGCTGTGTGGAGGCGATCAAAATCTCCGCGCCGCTGTTCGTGTTGCCGTTCGTCTTCGTCTACCACCCGGATATCGTCTCGGCTGAACTCAACATGGCGACGGCACAGATCGGCATCCTCGCGATGCTCGGTGCGGTGGCCATCATCCACGGCATCAACTTCCCGTTCCGCTTCGATTCGCGGGTACAGGTACTCGGTGCTCGCGTCGTCTTCTTCGTCGGCGGAGTCATCACGATGGTCTACCCGACGTTCCTGATTCAGGCCGGCGCAGTCGGCGTCCTCGCGATTCTGTACGGGTCACAGGTCGCGACCGGGCAGGCGAGTCTCCGCCCGGCGGAAGTCGAAGGCTAACCCGGCTTCTTCTCCTCTCTGCGTCGCACGCCGTCGAGCCGCGGCTGTCCCACAGCTACGGTGACGAGTAGAGCTATGTTCAGCTGTCGTGTACGGTGGGCCGTATGCTACCTTGGTTCGTGACTTCGCGACCCGGTAACCGTTCGCCGCGACGGCTCGGGGGGCTGTGATGACTGGACTCAAAGACGTCACGCTCCGTGAGGGCGCACAGATGCCGGGGCTGGACATCGGCGACGAGCAGGGCCGCGCCGTCATCGAGGCGCTCGCGTCGCTCGGACTCGGTCGAGTCGAGCTTTCATTCCCCAGGGCGACGCCGCGCGAGTCGTGGTATCGAGCCGCCGAGCGCCACGGGCTGGAGACCGCGGCGCTCGCGCGGTCGATTCCGGCCGACGTCGAGGCCGCCCTCGCGGTCGAGCCGGACGAAATCGAGATCATCATCACGACCTCCGAGCTCCAACTGGAGCACGCGCTCGGGAAATCACGGCAGGCGGCCGAGACGATGATGCGCGACGCCGTCGAACTGGCTGTCGACGGTGGCGTCCGGGCCGGAGTCACGCTGATGGATGCGGTTCGCGCCGACGGAGACGTGCTCGATAGCTACGCCGAGACCGCCGTCGAGGCGGGGGCGAGCCACGTCACCGTCGCAGACACGACCGGGGCGGGCGACCCGAGCAGCGTCGCCGAGACGGTTCGGGGCGTGGTCGAGACCGTCGGCAGCGAGGCGGGCGTGACAATTCACCCCCACGATGACATGGACGTCGGGGCGGCGAACGCCAAGGCGGGCGTCGAGGCCGGCGCGGACAGCGTCGACGCCACCGTCGGCGGTCTCGGTGAGCGGGCGGGAAACGCCCCACTGGAGGCCGTCGCGGTTCTGCTGGCGGAACACGGCGAGCCGTTCGACATCGACCACGCGAAGCTGACGCCCGTCTGTCGCCGGGTCCACGAGCTACTCGACGTGCCACTCGACCCCACCACGCCCGTCATCGGGGAGGCGGTCCACCGCCACGAGAGCGGTCTCCACACCGCGGCGATGCTCAGTGACCCGGCCGCCTACGAGGGGTTCGACCCGACGCGCTACGGGGCCGACCGACACCTCCTCTTCGGCCGCGGAACCGGGAGCGGTGCCGTTCGGACGCTGCTCACCGATGCCGGTATCGAGCCGACCGAGGACAGAGTCACTCGCGCGCTCACCGTGATTCACGAGACCGCTACGGACCGCGGGGAACCGCTCTCCGAGCAGGAAGCCCGCGACATCGTCCGCGAGCGCGTCGAGTGACGGCCCACGGGGTCGCGGCTACTCGCCGTCCGTCCAGTCGAAGACCGTTTCGAGGTCGTGGGGGACGTGGCCGCCGGCGGCGGTCGCGCGGTCGAGATACTCGTCGAGCGCCGACCGGAAGGACGGGGCTGCACACTCCCGGAGTTCACGCGCTCGCTCGCGAGGCGATAACCCACGCAGGTCCGCCACGCCGTGTTCGGTCACCACGACGTCGAGGTCGTGTTCCGTGTGGTCGACGTGGGGGACCATCGGGACGATACGCGACACCTCCCCGCCGGCCGCGGTCGAGGGGAGCGCGATAATCGACAGCGGGGCGTTTCTGGTGAAGTCGCCGCTCCCGCCGATGCCGCTGATGAGCCGCGATCCGTTCACGTTCGTCGAGTTGACGTGGCCGTAGAGGTCGACGCCGACGGCGCTGTTGATGGCGACGACGCCGAACCGGTCGATGAGCGACGCCCGATTCGACACGTCGCCGGGTCTGAGGAGCACGTCCTCGGCGTACCGGTCTGCCGACTCGAACAGCCGGGTCTGTCCCTCGGCCGACAGGGCGAGTGAGGTCGCGCTCGCGGCCTCGAGTTTCCCGTCGTCGAGCAGGTCGAGCAGGCCGTCCTGAATCACCTCGCCGTAGTAGATGAGGTCGCGGTCCCCGAGGTCGGCGTCGCCGATGGCACGCATGAGGGCGTTGCCGAGACTGCCGACGCCGAACTGGAGGCGGACGGACTCCTCGTACAGCGGCGAGCGGTCGACTTCCCGCTCCATGAACGAGCCGAGGTTGGCGGCGATTTCGAGGTCCGTCTCCGTCGGGTCGCGGAACTCATAGGGCACGTCCCGGCGGTCCGTCTCCACGACCGCGGACAGCTTCGCGGGGTCGAACTGGATTCTCGCGTCGCCGATGCGCTCGCCGGGGTGTGAGAGCGGAATCGGCTCGCGGTTCGGGGGGATTTCGGGTCGGTACACGTCGTGGAACTGTTCGAGCGCCCGCGGCTGTGCGGTGTTCACCTCGACGATGAGTTCGTCGGCGCTCTCGATGAACGCGGGCGTCAGCCCGAGCGAGGTGGACGGGACGAGCCAGTCTTCTCCGACGCTGACCGCCTCGACGACTGCGATATCGGGGTCGACCATCCCGCCGAACTGCACGTCGTCGCCGAGCGTCGAGATGTGGCGGTCGGCGAAGGCGACCTCGCCGGCGTTGATGGCCTCGCGAATGGCGTCGCGTGCCTGGAACGGGTAGCGGCGGGCCATCGCGTCGGCCTCGACGAGCGCCACGTCGATTTCCTCGCCGACGCTCCCGCCGCTGACGACCGCAAGCGAGAGGTCGCGCTCAGACTCGGCCAGCGTCTCCGGCACCAGCTTCGGGTAGCCGACGCTGCCGAAGCCGCTGACGAGCATCGTCGCGTCGTCGCCGACGTGTTCGCTCGCCGCCTCGGGGGAGGCGACCGGGAGGTCCCCCTCGGTTCGGGCCTCGAAGCTCACTCTTCGAGGTCCTCCGGCTGGGTGCCGATGCCCTCGGGCCAGCCGGTGGGCTGGGCGGCGCTCGGATCGGCGTGTTCGCGTTTCAGCACCATCGGTGTCCGCTCTAGGGAGAGCACGAGGTCGTCGTGTTGGTTGTACGCGCGGAGCTCGGTCGTCACCATGCCGACGTGGTCGCGGCTCTCGGATTCGCGCTTGTGGAGCACCTCGCTTTCGGCAAACAGCGTGTCGCCGTGGAAGACGGGCGCGTGGTGGCGGATGTCGTCGTAGCCGAGATTCGCCGTCGCGTTCGCCGACACGTCGATGACGCTCATCCCGACCGCGAGCGCGATGACGAAGGTGCCGTCGACGAGCCGCTCGCCGAACTCCGTCTCGGCGGCGTACGCCTCGTTGAAGTGCATCGGGTTCAGGTTCATCGAGAGGTTCGTGAACCAGACGTTGTCCGTCTCGGTGACGGTGCGACCGTACGGGTGTTTGTAGATGTCGCCGACCGCGAAGTCTTCGTAGTAGCGACCCTGCCAACCGGCTTCGAGTGTTCTCTCTGTCATTAGTATGAGCGTGGTAAGTCGAGTTCGTTCTCCGCGACGAAGTTCAGTACGAGTTCCTGCGTGATGGGGACGAGTCGGGTGAGCCGCGCCTCGCGGAGATACCGCTCCACGTCGTACTCGCGGGCAATCCCGAAGCCGCCGTGCGTCTGGACGGCGGCGTCCGCGGCGTCGAAGGCCGCGTCGGCAGCGAGATACTTCGCGACGTTTGCCCGTGCCCCGATTGCGGTCGCGTCACCGTCGCGCGCCACCGCGTCCGCGGCGCTGTACACCGTCTGTTTCGCTGCCGTCACACGCGCGTACGCCTCCGCGAGCGGGTGTTGTATCGCCTGATTCGCGCCGATCTTCCGGCCGAACACCTCGCGCTCGCTCGCGTACTCCGCGCCGGCCTCCAAGGCGAGTTCGCCCAGGCCGACACACTCGGCGGCGATGACGAGTCGCTCCTCGTTGAGCCCGTCGAGCATCTGATAGAAGCCGTTGCCCTCCTCGCCGATGAGCGCCGACTCGTCGACCCGGAGGTCATCGAGCCACAACTCGTAGGAGTGGACGGCGCGGCCGGCGGTCTTTTCGATTTGCTCGAGCGTGAGCGAGTCGGACTCGTAGGCGGCTTCGAGGTCGACGAGGAACATCGACAACCCCTTGGTCCGCTTGTCGACCGCCTCGCGGCGGGTCGTGCGCGCCATGAGGACGAGGTAGTCGCTGCGGTCGACGCGGGAAATCCAGATCTTCTGGCCGTTGATGACGTACTCGCCGTCCTCCTTCTCGGCCGTGGTGGTGATGCGCGTGGAGTCCGAGCCGGCGTTCGGCTCCGTCAGCCCGAACGCCTGTATCGAGGTGTCGCCCTCCGCGACCGCCGGCAGGAGCTCCGATTTCATCTCCTCGGTGCCGTACTTGACCAGCGGGACGGCGTTGTAGATTGCGCCGTGGACGGCCTGGGCGGCGCTGAATCCACCCCCGCCTGCGGCAATCTCCTCCATCATCACGACGGCTTCGGCCGTCGACATGCCGGCTCCGCCGTACTCCTCGGGGATGAGCGCGCCGAACCAGCCGTGGTCGGCGAGGCTGTCGGCGAACGCCTCCGGGTAGGTAGCGTTCTCGTCGTGCTCCCGCCAGTAGGCGGCGTCGAAGTCCGAGCAGATGTCCCGGATGGAGTCGCGGACGAGCCGCTGTTGCTCGCTCAACTGCACTGTGTCGCGCTGTATCATTCCGTGGGCAGTTCTCGCGTCAGTGACCGCTTAAACCATGCGGGTTCACACCACACTGCCGATATCATCGACGGCGGTGAGGTCGGTGAACATGTCGTACAGGCGGTCGGCCTCGGGCGGTTCGACCGCCCGCCGCGCGCAGTCGTCGAACTTCCGTTTTCGTCGGGCCGGCGAGAGCGGATTCGTGTGGACGCCCGGCGGATTCTCCTGTCGCCGCTCGACCGTGCCGTCGTCGGTCGTGACCCGGACCGTCGCCTCGTGGCTGTCGTACGGGAGCGACTCGTCCACGCTGAACGCGACGCGCTCGCGTAAGCCGGCGACCGTCTCGTCGGCCAGCGCGTCGGCTTCGAAGGCAGCGAGGTCGACCCGGTCGCGGGCCGCCGCACAGGCGACGGCGTGTTCCATCGAGAACTTCGCCTCCAGTCCCGTCTCCGGGTCGGGGTACGTGAGCGCGTCGCCGGCCCCGCCCGCCGCGGTCACTTCGATGTGGTCGATAGCTTCGGGGTCGATGTCGTCGGTGAGCGCCTGCGTCGCGGCGATGGCGGTGTGGGTGAAATAACAGCAGGGGTACGCTTTCGCGTGGATGCCCTCCGTGTCGAGTGCCCACTCGTCGCCGAAGCTGAACGCGCTTGCCGGCTCCGGCCCGTAGAGGTCCCAGAAGCCCTGGTCGCCCGACATCGCGGTCGCGGAGGTGGTCAGTCCCTCCGCAGCGAGCAGGGCGGCCGTCATCCCCGAGCGGGCACACAGCCCCGCGTGCAGCGGTTTCGTCATCGAGCCGAAGTTGCGTTTGGTGCCGGCCGGCATCGAGGCGGCGGCGTTGAGCGCGCGCTCGGCCGTCGCGGCGTCGAAATCGAGCAGCGAGGCCGCGGCCGCCGCCGCGCCGAAGGTGCCGAACGTGGCCGTGGCGTGCCAGCCGGCCTCGTAGTGGCTCGGGCTGATGGGACCGGCGACGGCACACTCGACCTCGAAGCCGACGGCGAAGGCCGTCACCAGCTCCCTCCCGGAGTGGTCGTCCGCGAGGGCGAACAGCGGCGGGACGAGGGTGACGCTCGGGTGGCCGTCGAGCGCCCACGAGAGGTCGTCGTAGTCGAGGGCGTGGGCGGCGGTGCCGACGCGGAGTGCCGCGCGCTCGGGGTCTTCGGTCCCGAGACCGAGCAGGGTTGCGGCGTCAGCGTCCTCGCCGATATCGTCGTGCTCGGCGGCGACAGCCCCCGCCCCTTCGACTGCGCCGGCGAGGGTCACGCCGACCGTATCGACGACCGCCCGCGTCACCGTCTCCGGCGCGTCGGCGGGGAGGTCCTCGTATGTCGTCTCGGCGACGAACTGCGCGAGCGCGTGCTCTGGTGTCGACATACACAGAGGGCACACGACGGGAGCAAAAAGGTCGCGCGCCCGAGCCGCGTTCGGAGAACGGACGGCTTACTACCCCCACTGCGCTAGCCACGGCGATGTCTGTCGCCCGAAGCGTCCGCCAGTCGCCCGCGGTCCTCGTCATCTTCGCGAGCACGCTCATCGCCGTGATGGGCGTCTCGCTCATCAGCCCCGCGCTTCCCGCCGTGCAGGACGCGCTCGGTATCACTGAATCGCAGGCGAGTCTCCTCCTGTCGGCGTTCACGCTCCCGGGCGTCGTGCTCACGATTCCACTCGGCATGCTCGCCGACCGCATCGGCCGCAAGCCGATTCTCGTCCCCTCGCTCGTCCTGTTTGGACTCTGTGGCAGCGGTATCGTCTTCGTCGAATCTGCTATCCCCATCTCCATTGGCCCCGTCGTCCTCGCCGAGGCGTTCCCGGTCATCCTCGGGCTTCGGGCGGTCCAAGGGGCCGCGAGCAGCGCCATCGCGATGGTCACGGTGACGCTCATCGGCGACAGCTTCGACGGCGACACGCGCCGGAAGCTCATCGGGACCAACGCCGCCATCCTCGCGTTCGGCGCAGCGGCGTACCCGCTGCTCGGCGGTGCACTCGCCACCATCGCGTGGACCGTCCCGTTCCTCTGTTTCGGTCTCGGTCTCGTCGTCGCAGTCCCCGGGCTGTTCGTGCTCTCGGAGCCGGACCGGAAAGCCGTCGAAGACGGCCAAGGGCTTCGCGCCTTCCTCACCGGTCCGACCTCGCTGCGGCCGTACGCCGTGCTCTATGCTGCGATTCTCGGCATCTTCGTCATCCTCTACGGCGCACAGCTGACGGCGGTGCCGTTCCTGCTCGACGACACCTACGGGCTGTCGTCGGCCGAAATCGGTCTCCTGCTCGGAGTTCCCGCGGTCGCGATGGGGACGACCGCCACCCAGACCGACCGCATCCTCGCTCGGCTCACCAGCTTCCAGTCCATCGCGCTCGGGTTTGTCGTGTACGGCGTCGGCATGGGCATCGTCGCGACCACGCAGTCGGTCGTCGTCTCCGGGTTCGGGCTTCTCCTGTTCGGCTTCGGACAGGGCTTTGCCGAACCGATTACCGACACCGCGCTCAACGAACTCGCGCCCGACGAGTTCCGCGGAAGCATCATGAGCGTCCGGACCAGCGTGCTCCGACTCGGGACGACCATCGGCCCGCCGCTGTGTACCGTCGCCGCGCTCCGGGTCGGCTACCGCCAGACCCTCCTCGTCGGCGGCGTCCTCGCGGGCGCGTTCGGTCTCTGCTGGCTCGCCGCGAGCTACCGGTGACGCTCTCCGTGCGTTCCCGTCGGCCGCCCGCAACACTCATTACTGACTGAACGTTCAGTACACATATGTTCGATTCGAGACGGCTCCCCCCGACGACGGCCGTGGAGGTGACACGCGCGTGAGCGGCGACCCGGACAGCCGCGAGCAGATTATGCAGGCGGCCTTCGAGGCGCTCGCGACCCACGGCTACGCCGACCTGACGGTCGCGCGCATCGCCGACGAGTTCACGAAGAGCAAGTCGCTGCTCTACTACCACTACGACGGAAAAGACGACATCCTGCGGTCGCTGCTCGACTACGCGACCGACCAGTTTCTCGCCACGCTCGACGCTGAGTCGACCGACGACCCGGCCGCGAATCTGCGCGAGTTCGTCGACCAACTGCTCCCCGAGTCGCCGAGCGAGGACGCACTCACCGGCCGTCGGGTCATCCTCGAACTCCGGGGCGAGGCGGTCGGCAACCCCGACTTCCGGGCGACGTTCACCGCGATGGACGACCGACTCCGCGACCGCGTCACCGCGGAAATCGAAGCCGGCGTCGAGCGGGGCCGGTTCGCGGTCGCGGACCCCGAGACGGCGGCGACCGACCTGACGATGCTGTTGAACGGTGCGCTGTTGGAGAGTGCGACGACCGACCACGACATCACCGAGCAGGCGCGTGCGACCCTCCACGCCCGCATCGACGCGCTCGCGGAGGGAGTGGATGAGTAGCTGCGACGTGAACGTCATCGAGGAGATATCCTGAAGCCCCCCACCGTGCTCGCCGGGCCAATCGTCCTCTCACAGCTGTTGCAGGTGGGTACAACCTCACAGACACGTCCTGGGTCGGCCAACTCGGCCAGGAGGCGGCGTCGGCGCTGCCGTACTCGTCGCCGCTGGTTTTCCTGATGGTGTCCGTCGCCGGCGACTGAACGACCGTTCAGATACTTCGGAACCGTTATACGCGCGGTGTTAGTAGAATAGTACAGACATGAGTAGCGCCGAGAGCGGACCGCTCACGAGGGGTCTCGCGTGAGCGTCGTAGACCGTATCGTCGACGGAATCTTAGACCACAGCCGGGCGGTCATCGCGGTGATGATTCTGCTGACGGTGGTCGTCGGCGCTGGCGCGCCGATGGTCGAACAGACCTCCTCGCTCGACCAGTTCCAGACCGACTCCGAGGCGGGCGAGAAGCTGGAGTATCTGGAGGAGAACTTCCAGACCGGCGACGAGAACACCACCTCCGCACAGATAATCATCCGCGACGACAACGTCTTGGACCGCGAGTCGCTGCTCGGGAGCATCGCGTACCAGCAGACGCTCCGGGCAAACGAGACGGTCAACGCGACGCTCACCGACTCGACGCCGACGGTCGGCATCTCGAACATCGTCGCCATCACGGCAATCAGCCAGGAGGAAGGCGAAGACGTCCAGCGACTCGCGACCGAGTTCCAACAGCTGAACCAGACGGTCACCGAGGAGCGCGCCGCGATCGAAGCGCGCAACGAGACGCTGACCGAGACGACCGGGCTGCTCCGTGAACGGCTCACGTTCCTGCGCGAGAACCCGGACGCCGACCCGGCGGCGGCCTTCGAGGAGGTCCGCGCGAACACGCCGGTCGAGTTCACGGAGGAGGACGGCCAGACGTTCGAGCAGGCCGCCCAACAGCTTCGACAGGCAGAGACGCAGGAAGAAGCCGAGCAGGCGTACACGCTCGGCACCCAGGGCGTCTTGAGCGACCAGTACGAGCAGCTCACCGAGCGCAGCGAGGACCTCGAAGCGACCGCCACAGAACTGGAGTCGGTCGGCGACCAGCTTCAGACCGAACGCGAGCAGTTCCAGAACGCGCAAAACGCCACGCTGACCGAGCAGTACGAGCAGCTGGAGTCGATGAACGGCAGCGACATCGAGTCGACCGTCGCGACCGTGCTCGGTGACGGCGGCGACGGCGGCGCGAACACGCGCGCGCTCGGCTTCATGCCGACCGACTTCGACACCGGTTCGACGAGCGCGGAGGCGACGATGCTGCTCGTTCGCCAGTCGAGCGACGCGCCCGCCGGCAACAACGCCGCGGCGTCCGACCCCGTCATCGACGCCCAACTCGCGATGCAGAGTCTCGGTGAGTCGGCCGACGGCGGCGAGTATCTCATCTTCGGGGCGGGTATCATCAGCGACGAAATCAACAGCTCGATGACGGATAGTCTCCTCATCGTCGGGCCGCTCGCGCTCATCTTCGTGATTATCGCGCTCGTGGTCGCCTACCGCGACGTGCTCGACATCCTGCTCGGCCTGCTCGGCATCGGCGGGGTGTTGGCGTGGACGTTCGGCTTCATGGGCTGGGCCGATATCTCGTTCAATCAGTTGATGATCGCGGTGCCGGTGTTGCTCATCGGGCTGAGCATCGACTACGCCATCCACATCTTCATGCGCCACCGCGAGGAGCGCGGCGAGGACGACACCCCGCGCGGCTCGATGCGCGTCGCGCTCGCGGGCGTCGGTATCGCGCTCGTCTACGTGACCGCGACGACCGTCATCGGCTTCCTGTCGAACCTGACGAGCCCGATTCCGCCGATTCGCGACTTCGGTGTCGTGAGCGCGTTCGGTATCACCGCGGCGCTCGCCATCTTCGGCATCCTGATGCCGGCGGTGAAGGCCGAACTCGACGAGGCGCTCGAAGCCCGCGGTATCGACCGCCGGAAACGCGCCTTCGGGACCGGCGGCGGTCGGTTCTCGGCTGCCCTCTCCGTCGGCGCGACCGCCGCACGCCGCGCGCCGTATCTCGTGCTCGTGCTCGTGTTACTCGTCAGCGCGGGCGGGGCCTACGGGGCGACGCAGGTGGACACCTCCTTCTCACAGGAGGACTTCCTCGCCGAGGAGCCGGCCGACTGGATGAAAGACCTGCCGGAGCCGTTCGCGCCCGGTGAGTACACCGCGAAGTCGAACCTGGAGTACGTCAACGAGAACTTCATCCGCGAGGACTCACAGGCGCAGATTCTCGTCGAGGGTGGCGTGACAGCAGACACCGTCCTCGAACGGGTCGACACCGCGGAAGAAGCCGCGGCCGACAAGGAGGTGACACAGACCCTCTCGAACGGCGACCCCGACGCCACGACGCCGCTGTCCGTGATGCGTGACGTGGCCGCCAGCGACGAGGCGTTCGCCGAGACCTTCGAGAGTGCTGACACCGACGGCGACGGCGTCCCCGACCGCAACGTCGAGGGCGTCTACGACGCGCTGTACGAGGCCGCTCCCGACGAGGCGAACAGCGTCATCTACCAGACCGACGACGGCGAGTACGAGGCGCTGCGGCTCGTCATCTCGGTGCAGGGTGGCGCGAGCGGCGACGCCATCCAGACCCAGATCGGCGAGGTCGCGACCGAACTGGACGGCAACGGACTGGAGTCGACCGCCACGGGCAGCGCCATCCTGAACAAAATCGTCCAGGACGAACTGCTCGATACGGTCATCAACAGTCTCATCATCACGCTGGCGGCGACGTTCGTCTTCCTGATGGCCGCCTACCGGCTCACGGAAGGGAGCGCGACGCTCGGCGCGGTGACGCTGTTGCCCGTCGCCCTCACCGTGACGTGGATTCTGGGGACGATGTATCTGCTCGACATCTCCTTCAACGTCCTGACGGGGATGATTACGAGCCTCACGGTGGGGCTTGGGGTCGCCTACAGCATCCACCTCTCCGAGCGGTACAATCAGGAGTTGGCTCGGACCGGTGACGTGTGGGACTCGATGGAACGGGCCGTCACGGGGACCGGCGGCGCGCTGCTTGGCTCTGCTGCGACGACCATCGGCGGCTTCGGCGTGCTCGTCTTCGCCATCCTGCCGCCGCTCCAGCAGTTCGGGCTCATCACCGGGATGACCATCCTCTATGCGTTCCTCGCGAGCGTGTTGGTGCTCCCGAGTCTGCTTGCCATCTGGACCCGGTTCGTCGGTCCGGCCGATATCGACGACGACTCGGCGGGTGACGCGGCGACGACGGCAGCCGCCGAGCAGACCGCGACCGGCGACCGAACCGGGACGCGGGATGTCGAACGCACCGTCGCCGCCCCCGGCGACAGCGTCCCGGTCACGGTCTCCGTGACCGGACTCGGTGGTCGCAGCGTCGTCCACGAGCGAAGCGACGCCCCGGTCACCTTCCACGACGCCACGCCCGTCCCGGTCGACACGGCGACGGCCGACGGCTCGCTGTACGTCGCCTTCGAGACCGACGCCGCGACCGTCGAGTACACGGTCGAGATACCGGCCGACGCGACCGACGGCGCGAGCTTCGACATCGAGGGTGAGGTACTCGCCGGCGACGAGACGACGACAGTCGAGGGCGAGACGACTATCCAGGTGATTCCGGACCTGTTCGAGCGTATCACCGTCGCGGGCGAGGTCTCGGACGCCGACCTCCGGCGGGCCGCAGACCAGTACGAGGCCGGCGACCTCTCGGAGACGCAGATGGATCGCATCTACCGCGCGTGGGTCCGGGGCGAACTCGCCGAGGAACAGTAAGATGAACGCCGACGGCGCGGTCGAGGCGCTCACCGACCTCGGCCTGTCGACGTACGCCGCCCGGACGTTCATCGGGCTACAACAGCTGGGCGTGGCGTCGGCGAGCGACATCGCCGCCGTCACGGACGTGCCGCGCTCGCAGGTGTACGGCGCGACGGACGAACTCGAAGCGCTTGGACTCGTGGACGTACAGGCCGGGTCGCCACAGCGCTACCGGTCGGTCGACCTCGACCGCGCCCACGAGATTCTCCGGTCGCGGCTCGAAACGACGACCGACCGCGCCTTCTCGTATCTGGAGTCGATTCAGGACGAACAGGAGCCGTCGGACGGACAGGAGGCAATCTGGACGACCGAAGGAGCCGACAGCATCGCCGCCCGCGTCGCCGCGCTCGCAGACGACGCCGGCGGACGCATCTTCTTCGCGACGAGCCAGCCGCGGCTCATCGACGGGAACGTGCTCGACGCGCTTGTCGCCGCCGACGCCCGTGGCGTCGACGTCATCGTCGCGAGCGCCGACGACGAGGTGCGGACGCTCGTCGCCGAGGCCGGGATTCCGGTCGAGGCGGTCGGCCGCGACGACGAACTCGAAATCAGTATCGGGCGCGTCTTCGTCGCCGACGGCTCGACGGTGCTGTTGAGCGTGTTGCCGACCGCCGAAATCCCGCACGTCGAGCGGGAGGCTGCCTTCTGGAGCGTCGATACCGGCTTCGCGATGATTCTCGCCGGGCTGGTGCGCGAGCAGTTCGCCGACGCCTGACGCTCCGTCCTACCCGTCCAGCGGCTGGAAGCCGAACGCCCCGTCCGCGCCGAGTCGACCCCCGGCGACAGCAAGCAGGGTGTGGGTCACCAGACAGGCGACGAACGCAATCGTCCCCAGCTTCCCGCCGAAGCCCGCGAGCACGGGGACGGCGGCGGCAAACAGTACTCCCGTCACCACGCCCGCGAGCGCGACGCTCGCCACGCTCGGGAGCCGGCCGGAGTGGCTCATCCCGGTAAACGAGCCGCAGAAGGCTGCCGCGGCGAGTAGCGTCGTTCCGGGGACGACCAGCGAGACGCCACCCGCGAGGATGCCGACGACGCTCGACCCGAAGACGGGGCCGAGTCCACGCAGGCGCGCGAGCAGATACGCCGCCACCGCGCCGGCGGTCGCCGTCGCGAGACTCCCGAGGACGACGGCGGTGCCCGGTGTCGTCACCGCGTCCGGACCGGAGCCGCTGGCGAGGACGGCCACGCCACAGCCGACGAACGCGGTCGTCCCGAGCTTTCCACCGAACCCGTTGAACGCGCGCTGGGCCGCGATGAAGACGACGCCGGCGACGACACTCGCGGCCAGCAGCGCCCCCCACGAGAGCACGCTCGCGGTCGCCATCCCGACGAACGTGCCACAGTAGGCCGGTGCCTCGTACTGCTGGACGAACAGATGCGCGAGCAGGCCGACGACCCCGGAGCCGACGACAACCCCGACGCCGGTCTGTGCCACGAGCCGGGTCGCCGGCCCGGCGACGAGTATCGAGGCGAGAAAGCCGGCGTCGGTTCGCGTCAGGACGAGCGGCGGCTCACCGACGACGTGGGTCGCGAGTTCACGACCGAAGGCGTACGGGACGGCCAGTCCGGCGACAGCGCCGACCGCAAGTCCGACGCCCCCGTGGCCGACGAGGTGCCGGCCGGCGGCCGCGCCGCTGGCGAGGACCAGCCCCGTCGCTGCGACCGCGAGCATCGCAGTCCCAGTCGCCTGCGTCGTCGGACGCACGCCGGTCGTTTACCGTCGGCGAGCATGACCGTTGTGACTCCGGACCCACAGCGCCTTATACCGTCCCGGAGACAGTAGGGGCGTGACGCTCGCGACCGCCGCCGAGACGCTGCTGTCCAGCCCGCCGACGGACCTGCTTCGCCTCTCCGTCGTCCCCGTCTTCTTGTGGGCTGCCTACCGGGATATTCAGACCCGCCGCGTCCGGGACGAACTCTGGGCACCGCTCCTCCTGCTCGGCGTCGTCGCGCTCGCCGTCGACGGACTCGCCGCCGTCGCCGTCGGCGGGCCGCGACTCCAACTGTTCGGGATTCATCTCGCGGTCTCGCTCGGCATCGTCGCCCCCCTCGGCTACGTGTTCTGGCAACTCGGCGGCTTCGGCGGGGCCGACGCGAAGGCGATTATCGTGCTCGCGCTCGTCTTTCCGGAGTTTCCGGTGTATCTACTCGCGAACGGGAGTTTCCCGCTCACGGAGACGCCCCTCGGCGTCTTCTCGATGACCGTCCTCTCGAACGCGGTGCTCGTGGGACTGGTCTCGCCGCTGCTGCTCGCGGCGCGGAATCTACTTTCCGGTCGTATCTCCCTTGCCATGTTCGTCGGCCGACCTGCACGCGTCCCCGAGGTAGCCAACGAATACGGAAGCCTGCTCGAAACGCCGGAAGGACTGACGCGGCGTGGGCTCGACCTCGACGCCCTCCGGATGTATCTGCGGTGGCGACGGCTGACGCTCGCGGACATCAGACGCGACCCCGATTGCTACCGGAATCCGGCCTCGCTCACCGACGAGACCGGGGAACCGACGGACGGGGCACTCGCCGCCGGGCCGGACGTGACCGACGGCTCGCTCCCCGGGTCGGACGCCCCCGCCCCTGTCGTGCGACCAACCGACCCCGACGACCCGTGGGGCGCGGCGGCGTTCCTCGCGGCTATCGACTCCAGCGCCTACGGCACGACGCCAGAACAGCTGCGTGCCGGCCTCGACGTGCTCGCCGAACGCGACACCGTGTGGCTCACGCCCGGCCTCCCGTTCATCGTCCCGATAGCTGTCGGGCTGGTGGTCGGACTCGTCTACGGCGACCTGCTGTACGCGTTGCTCGCGTTCGTCGGACTGGCACCGTAAAAACGGAGTTGCGCCGTTAGGCCTCGACTTCCGCCGGCTCGTCGCGTTCGTCGTCCTCGGCTTCCAGCGACTGGAGCGCTTCGACTGCAGCCTGTTTGTACTCCCCGAGCGGGAGGTCGTACTGCTCGTCGGCCATGCTGCCGTACTCGTTGCCCTCGGCGTCGAACCGCTCGATGCGGTCGAGCGTCCGGTCTGCCGTCTCGACGACCCAGCGGTCGCGCGTCTCGGCGTCCACGACGTTGATGGACTCGGGCCGGACGGAGACGTTCACGTCACCGTCGTCCGTCTCGAACGTCCGCGGCTTGCCGACGACGGCGACGTACGCCGGCGGCTCGATGTCGCGTAAGGCGCTCGCCGCCTCGGGCTGGTACTGCCCGGCGTAGGTGAAGAAGGTCCCCGTCGGGTCGACGATGCGGCCGCGCCAGTACTCCGAGTCCTCGCCGATGTCCTCGGTTTCGGTGAGGGTGCCGACGATGAACACGCGGTTGGCGCGCTCGCCCGTCGGGAGGAGCGCGTACACCGGTGCGCGCTCGTCGTCTGATTCCTTGAACGTGTAACTGGCGTCGTTGTACTCGTGTGCGAACGCGCGGCGCGCGACCTCGCGGGTTGGTATCGAAGACATCTACATCGACCTCGCGCGGATGAGTGTTGCCTCGGCATCCGCGCCACCGAGCTGTTCCATCTCGTTCGCCAGCACGTACCGGCCGAAGGTCGGGCCGGTCACGCGGTAGTAGCGCCCGACGATTTCCGCGGCCATCTCGTCGGCCACGACCGTCGTGTCGAGCGCGTCCATCGCCATCTGCTTGGCCTCCTCGAGACCGGTGCCGGTGAGCCGCTCGGTCGCCTCCTTGTCGAAGATGACCTCGTGCACCTCGTCACCGTCGTCGAGGACGCCCTTGATGCGAAGGTCGAACTCGCCGTCGACCTCGCCGTGTTCACTACAGCGGCCGTTCTGGAGCACGCGCGTACAGCCCTCTTCCGGACACCGCTTGATGAGCCCGCTGCCGGACTGCATATCCACGAGCGCACCCTCGACGCTCACGTCGTCGTCGCCGACCTCGATTTCCTCGTCGAGTTCCGTGATCGAGGTCGTGCGATTCAGCTTCACCGAGTAGTTGCCGTTGTACTCGTCGGTGACGACGTTGCCGAGCGCGTACGACGCACCCTCGGTCAGCTCGGGCAGCTCGCTCGTCTCGAAGGCGACGAACTTGATGGTGCCCGACTCGTCGCCGAGCAGTCCCACCTGCGAGATGCTCTCGGAGCGTGGTTCCCACAGGTCCGCGACCGTCACCCGCAGGTCGACCCACTGTTCGTCCTCGGCGATGTCGGCGACCTCGACCGTCTCGTTGCCGCCGCCACCGAGGTCGTCTCGATCCATCCCCGTCTCGTCTAGATAGTTCGAGACGACGGAGCGGCGCGCCTCGTCGGCCGGGATGCGGTACTCGTTGACGAGGGTGTCGAGTCGCTCCTCGATTTCCTCGACGCTCACGTCGAGTTGGTCTGAAAACTGCTCGTGTATCTCCTTGGCGTGTTGTGTAACACTCATGGCTTGCTCTGTCTCCGCGTGTTTTCAGTGGGAGACGTACGACGGTTGGTGCCCGATGGTATTTAAATTGTGCCTACCGGGGTGAAAGTGAAACTACTCCACGATCTGCTCGCTGCCGGGCCACTCGTCGGCCAACAGCCCGTAGCGAACGTCGTCGACGACTCCACCCTCGAACCGGTAGTGGTCGCGCGCGACTCCCTCCTGCGTGAAGCCGAGTCGGTCGAGGAGTCGCCGGGAGTTGTCGTTCGGGCCGAGATGCTGGGCGCGTACCCGCCGCAGTCCGTGCTCGCCGAAGGCGTAATCGAGGAGGAGTGCACACGCCTCTATCGCGTACCCCTCGCCGTGGTGGTCGGGGTGGAGCCACGCGCCGAGGTTCGCCCAGCCGTGTTCGTCACTGATTGGACCGAGCGAGACGTTGCCGACGCGCGTCCCCCCGTCACAGACGACGAGGCTCACGCCCTCGGTGCGGTGTTTCTCGAACGTCTCGCGCTCGTACTCGGTCTTCGAGACGGGGCCGTCGAAGCTGTTGATGTAGCGGCGTACCTCGGGGTGGTTCGTCGCCTCGTGGAAGAACTCGAGGTCGTCGTCCTCGACGGTCCGGAGGTCGATGCGGTCGGTGGAGAGATACACTGGGCCTGCCATTGGTCGTCTGCCGGCGGACGAGACAAAAGCGTTCGTCGGGCGTGTGGCCCGTTCACGCGCCGACGGATTCTACTGGCCAGCGTCCGATGTGTGGGTATGAGCAACAGACGCCGACTCGCGCGGCTGCTCCGGTCGAAGCTCCGTGCTGCGGGCACGGAGTACGAACGCGCGAAAGGCGAGTACGCCGCCGGGAAGGCGAACCTCCCGACCGACGAGCAGGGGAACGCCCGACTCGTCTGTCGCCGCCACGCAGAGAAACGCGCCGTCCCACTCGACGGCGACGTGCCGCGGTGTTTCGACGCCGACCACCCCGATTGCGAGGGGTGTCTCGCGGATATCCGCGAGGGCTGCGTCGAGACGTGGTGAGCTACGAGCCCCAGAAGTCCTCGCGGCTGCCCAGCCGCTCGCGCTGTGCCCGTCCGCCCGTCTCCTCCTCGTCGTCCTCGTCGCTCGCGTCGGCGTCCTCGCCGTCGTCGCCCTCCTCCTCCTCCTCGTCTTCTTCCAGTTCCAGCCGTTCGAGTTCCTCGCCGCGCGCGAAGTTGTCGAGCACCTTCGTAATCTTGACCCGCGAGCGCGCCTCCGGCAGAATGCCGTCGACCATGACGATGAAGCCGTCTTCGGTGCGGCCGACGCCCGCTCCGGATTCGTGGATGTCGTCGACCGTGATGACGACCTCCTCGCCCGGCTCGACGGGCTGTTGTTTCAGTTCGTTAATCGGCTGACTGTAGTGGTTGCACCACTCGGCCCCGCCGCGGTCACCGTAGTGCGTACACCCCATCCCTTCGATTCGCTCCTGAAACTGGGGACACTGGTCAGCGAGTGGGCATCCGGACATACCACGTGCCTACGCAGGGTGCGAGTAAACGTTTGTGGGTCACCGCCGGGACGCAACGCTTTCGCACGCCACCCTCCAACGCACGCTATGTCACGCCGTGGTGAGCCGGTTCCAGAGGCCGCGCCGTTGGTCGGTCTCGTTCTCGCGTTTGGTATCGCCGGCTTCGGGGCGCTCTTTGGAACTGCCGAGACGCGGCTCGTCGCGGTCGCCGCCGCGCTGGTCGTCCTCTACGGCTTCACCGCCGTCGGCATCGTGCGCTCGGGCGACCCGGCCGACGCCATCCCGCCGACCCCCGCGCTCGTCGCCGGTGGCGTCCTCGCCGTCGTGCTCGCCGGCTACGGGCTCGCCACCTCGTCACCGTCGCTCGCGCTCGC
Organism: Halosegnis longus; assembly: GCF_009663395.1. Lineage (NCBI taxonomy): Archaea > Methanobacteriati > Methanobacteriota > Halobacteria > Halobacteriales > Natronomonadaceae > Halosegnis > Halosegnis longus. The sequence continues at coordinate 1,433,722 of NZ_QKNW01000001.1, forward strand.
CGTCGCGGCCGTCGCGGCCGTTCCGACCGCCCTCTATCACGCCCGCTACGGCGAGCCGATGAACCCACTCGACCCCGAACTCACGCTTCTGGCGGTCGGTGGACTCGCCGCGCTCGTCGCCGGGCTCGGATTACTCACCGGGCAGGGACCAATCGGATTGGCGACGGCTGTCGCGCTCGTGCTCGCCGGCTTGGACTACCGTCGCCAGCGCGGCGGCCCGCTCTCGGATACGGCCCGGACGCGGGTCGTCGCCGGGCTGTTCGGCGGGACGCTCCTCGGGATTCTCGGCGGGATTGCCGCGGGCGAGCCGACGCTCGGACTCGTCGCCGGCAGCGTCTGTCTCCTCCTCGGTGCGTTCTTCGCAGTTGGACGGTAAAACGAGAAAAGACTCCTACGCGACCGGGGTTCGCTCGACAACCGTGCCATCGCACCTTTTTGCTGTTCGGGTGCGCTCCGCGCACCACTCCCCGGTAAAATCTGCACCAAAACAGCAGCCGAGCCTCCCGTCGGTCGGCTCGGTAAAACGTTCCTCCGTTCGGCGTACGCTCGTTACGCGACCGGCGTTCGCTCGACGACCGTCCCGTCGTAGGTCGGATACTGCTCGACGATTTCGCCCTCCTCCACGTCGCCCTCCTCGACCATCTCCTCGAGCAGCCACCACGCGAGTTCGACGTGGTCGGACTTGACGGTGTAGAACTCCTCGGGGACGCCGAGGTCGGCCAGTCGCTCCTCGGTCTCCCACGTCTTGCCGTAGACGAGCGTGCCGTCGTCGGTCACCTCGTCGAACTCGCGCCGGAGATTGCGGGCCATCCGCTTCAGCCGCGAGCGGTGTTGTGCGGCGTCTTTGAACACGCTCGTACAGAAGTACACCTTCTCGTGGTCGCCCATCGTTTCGAGGATGTCGTGGCTCCCCTCGACCGCGCTCATGTGGCCGTCCTTCAGCTCGAAGCCCTCCTCCTGCATCCGGCGGTAGTTCCCGTCGGACATCTCGAACTCGTTGATGTTACAGAAGTCGGCCGCCCCCTCGTCGAGGAACTCGAGGAACTCCTCTTCCGCGCGGATGCCCGGAATCTCGAAGGCGGGAGTCAGGCCCTCCTCGCGGGCGATGTAGAGAATCTCCTCCCACTCGGTGCCGTGGAGGTCGCCCCACTGCTCGTACGGCGGGTGGAAGCGAATCTCGTCGAGTCCGGCCTCCGAGAGGCGGCGCATGTTCTCGCGGCCACCCGTGATACCCGTGTAGAGGTGGGTGTGGTGGTCCTCGCCGAACTCGTCTTTCAGCAGGCGGAGATACCGGCAGGTCTTCTCCATCACCTCCTGGGGTTCACCGCCCGTGATGGAGGTGCCGAGCGCGTCCATCAGATTCGCCTCGGCGATGATGTCCTCGTCGGATTCGACGGGGCGTTCGTTCGCGTACGTCTGGGTGACGTTCTTCCGGTTCTCGCCGAGCGGGCAGTAAAAGCAGTCGCGCTGGTCGCAGTAGCCGTACACGAACAGCACCATCTTGCCGCCTTTCGCACACTGCTCACAGCCCTTCGAAATCATCTGTTGTCCCGTCTTACCCACGCAAACGCAAAAGTCGTGCGTTCACGAGCTCCCCCGAAGAGGGGTACCGTGGGTGCCACCCCGAAGAGAGTTAACGCGGGAGGCTGTACCCACCGACAATGCTGCTGGTGTTGTGTGTGGACCTCGACGACGACCTCGGTCGCAAGACCGGCTTCGAGACGCCGGTCACCGGACGCGACGCCGTCGAGGAGAGCGCCGTCGCGCTCGCCACCGCCGACCCAGAAGACTCCGACGTGAACGTCATCTTCGAGGGGGTCCACCTCTACGACGAACTCGCCGCCGAGGGCGAATCCGTCGAGGTGGCCGTCGTCACCGGCGAGGCCGCCGGCGACGTGGCCGCCAACCGCAAGGTCGGCAACGAAATCGACCGCATCCTCGCCTCGCTCCAGACCGGCGAGGACGTGCGGGCGGTCGTCGTCACCGACGGCGCACAGGACGAATCTGTCATCCCCGTGATTCGATCGCGGGTCCCCATCGACTCCGTGCGCCGGGTCGTCGTCCGCCAGGCACAGGACCTCGAGTCGATGTACTACACGTTCAAGCAGGTGCTCGACGACCCCGAGACGCGAGGGACGATTCTCGTCCCGCTGGGCATCCTGCTGCTCGTGTATCCGGCGGCCGTCATCGCGAACGTGCTCGATTTGCCGGGGTCGGCGCTGGGACTCGGCTCCGCGCTGTTGGGGCTGTACGTGCTCTTTCGGGGCCTCGGTCTGGAGGAGTCGGTCGACGCCGTCGCCGAGCGACTCCGCACTGCCCTCTACACCGGCCGGGTGACGCTCGTGACGAGCGTCGTCGCGCTCGCGCTCGTCGCCGTCGCCGCCGTCCGCGGTGACGCGTCGCTCGCGCTCCACTCGGCGGACGGTCCGGGTGCACCTTTAGAGACGGTCGCCGCGGTCGCGTACGGCGCGGTCGCGTGGATTGCGGCCGCCGGACTCGTGGCCGCGTTCGGCCGGATCACCGACGAGTACCTGGCCGACAGCTTCCACTGGCGGTATCTGAACGCTCCCTTCTACGTCATCGCGATTGCGGTCATCGTCCGGGCGCTGTCGGCGTATCTGCTCGGCTTAGAGTTCGCGACGCTCCCGTATCTGGCCGCCGCGCTCACGGGCGGCACGCTGCTTGCGGTGTCGAGCACGCTCGCCTTCGCGGTCGCGGAGTCGCGACTCTCGCCCAAACAGCCGTCGACCGACTGACCCCGTCGATTTAGTTGTTCGGTGACGAACACGAGATATGGACCCGAACACGCGCGTCGACAGCGGACTCGCGCCGCTGCTGGGTGGTCGGGCGCTCACCTTCCCCAAGGGGAGCGTCGTCGCGCTCGTCGGCCCGCCGGAGTCGCCCACCGACTCCGTCCTCGCGCAGGCGGCCGCCGCGCGCTCGACCACCTACTACACGACGAAACGCGCTCCCAAGTGGACGGCAGAGACCATCGCGGCCTCGACCGAGTACCCGCTCGACGTGCGTGTCGAGGGGATCTGTCACGCGCCGCGGGTCAGTCCCGTGCGGCTCTGCCGCGAGTACGGCGACCCGCCGCAGTACGACGAACTCGACACGACGCCACCGGAGGCCAGCGAGGCCGAAGACGACAGATTCGAGACGCTCTCCGCCCGGCTGCTCGCCCACGACGGCGACGACACCGGGACCCTCGTCGTCGACGACTTCACCGACTACACCGACGGGACGCGCCGGTGTCTCTCGCTGTTGGACACGATTCGCTCGGTGACGGAGTCGCTCACGTGGCTCCACGTCGTCCACCCGACGCAGGACCACCCTCACGCCGAGGCCGTCATCACGGCCGCCGACGCCGTCTGCTGGGTCGAGCGCAACCGCAACGACGAGGCCAAACTCGCCGTTCCGCGACGCCGCGGCGCGGCCCCGGTCACCGACGCCGTCTCCCTCTCGTTTTAGCGCTCGCGCACGACGACGAACTCCGCGAGGTCGCGCAGATAGCCGAGCGCCTGTGATTCGTCCGCGCCGGTGGCATCGAGCGCGTCCAGCGCCGCGTCCGCACGGTCGCGCGCCAGTTCGTTTGCCGTCTCCGGGTCCACGTCGGTCACCTGCACGAGCGACGGTCGCTCCATCTCCTCGTCCTGGCCGGTCGGCTTCCCCAGCTCCTCGGGATCGGCCGTCGCGTCGAGCACGTCGTCGCGAATCTGGAAGGCGACGCCGACGCGCTCGGCGTAGTCGCCGAAGGCCGTGACCGTCTCTGGCTCCGCGTCCGCCGCAATCGCGCCCACCTCCGCGGCCGCACGGAACAGCGCCCCCGTCTTCCGGCGCGCGAGGTTCATGTACTCCGCCTGTGTCGTCGGCTGTGCCACGAGCTCCGTCGCCTCTCCCTCGCCGAGTTCGACCATCGCCTCCGAGACGACGCGCATCGCCCGTTCGTCCTCGGAAAAGAGACTGAACGCCTCCCCGAGTAGCCCGTCCGAGGCGATGATGGCGGAGCCGTGACCGTACTCGGCGTGTGCCGCCGTGACGCCGCGCCGGACGGGAGACTCGTCGATGATGTCGTCGACGACGAGCGAGGCGTTGTGGACGAGTTCGATACCGACGCCGAAATCGACCGCCTCGTTGCCGTCGCCGCCCGCAGCCTCACACACCAGCATCGCGAGCGTCGGGCGGACACGCTTTCCGCCCGACAGGGAGACGTGTTCGACCTGTTCGCGCAGCGCCGCCGGCTCGACCGTGTCGAGCACCGCTTCGAGTCGGTTCTCGACGCGCTCGCGACGCTGCTCCAGATACTCCATTGCGTCTCGATAGGAGCGTCCCGTGCAAGTAGGTGACGGAACCGCCCGATAGCGACGGTAGCTTTTCGGCCGAGCCGTGTCACCTGTGTGCATGGACATCGCCGTCATCTCCGACAGCCACATCCCGACCCGCGAGCCCGAGATTCCCGCCCCGTTCCGCGAGCGCATCGCCGCCGCCGACCACACGATTCACGCCGGCGACTTCGAGACTCGCGACGTGCTCGATGACCTTCGTGACCTCGCCGCCGACCTCACGGCCGTCTACGGCAACATCGACCCCAACGACATCGGGCTGCCTGCCGTCGCCGATCTCCGCGCCGAGGGCGTCCACCTCGTCGTCAGCCACGGCACGCTGAATCCGGTCGAAGCGGCAGTCCACCAGACCGACGCCACCACTATCGGGAGTGGTCCGGAGGCGTACCGTGCGGCTATCGCCGACACCGCTCGCGTTCGTGCCCGCGCGTGGACGAGCGCGGATACCGTCGTCGGCATCGGCGGCCACATCCACGAGGTCGTCGACGAGGAGTTCGAGGGGATTCGCGTGCTCAATCCCGGGTCCGTGACTGGTGCCGACCCTGCCGAGGGGCCGACGATGTTGACGCTCACGCTCGACGCCGGCGACGTGGACGTGACTCTCCACGAACTCTGAACTCGCTGTTTCTGTTTGTTTTACGCCAGACGCAACTCACGCCAGCGACGCGACTCACGACCGCAAAAAACAGGAAAGAGAGAGAATCGAGCTTACGGCGCTTCGCCGCCGAACTCCTCGATGAGTTCGGGAACCACGTCGAAGAGGTCGTCGACGATTGCGTAGTCGGCGATGTCCATGATGGGCGCGTTCGGGTCCGTGTTGATGGCGACGATGGTGTCGGAGCCCTTCATGCCGGCGACGTGCTGGACGGCACCGGAGATGCCGATGGCGATGTACACGTCGGGCGTGACGACCTTGCCGGACTGGCCGACCTGTCGGTTCTTCGGGAGCCAGCCGTTGTCGACGATGGGTCGCGACGAGGAGAGGGTCGCGCCGAGCGCGTCGGCGAGTTCCTCCACGAGCGGGAGATTGTCCTCCTCCTCGATCCCGCGGCCGACGGACACGAGGATGTCCGCGTCGGCGATGTCGACGTCGCCGGAGCCGACCTCCTCGAAGCCGGTGACCGTCGAGCGGACGGCCGACTCGTCGAGGTCGAAGTCGAAGGCCGCGACCTCTGCGTCGCCCGTGCCCTCCGCTTTCGCCCACTCTGCCGGGCGGATGGTGAGCGCGAACTGGTCGGCCTCGATATCGACGGTCGTCTCGACCTTCCCGCCGTACTGCTCGCGGGTGATCTCGGGCGTGCCCGAGGCGTCGAAGTCGACGGCGTCTGTGACGAGCGGCACGTCGAGCTGGCCGGCGACGGCCGGCGCGAAGTCCAGCCCGTTCACGGTGTTGGCCATGAGCACGGCGTCCGGCTCGTGGGCCTCGGCCATCGCGGTGACGGCCTGCGTGTAGATGTCGTGGTTGAACTCCTCGCCCTCCGCGACGGTGTGGATGGCGTCGACGCCCTCACGGTTCAGCTGGTCGGCGTAGCCGTCCACGTCGCCGCCGATGACGGCAAGATGGAGTTCGCCGCCGAGGTCATCAGCGAGCTGGCGGCCGGCGGTAATCAGTTCGAACGAGGGGTCGCGAAGCTCGCCGCGGCGGTGCTCGGTGACGGCGAGGACGGTCATGCTCGGACACCTCCGGTGGAGAGCATGACGTCGTCAGACACGGCGTGTCTGACTGGAGTCATCCCTCGACCACCCCCGAGTCACGCAGGAAGCTGGCAAGCTCCCCGGCGGTCTCGTCGGCAGAGCCCTCCCAGATGACGGCGTCGCTCTCGCTTTCCGGCTCGTACATCGAGGTGAGATCGACCGACGTTTCGAGCACGGACTCCTCCAGTCCGAGGTCGTCGAGCGTCTGCACGTCGAGCGGCTTGCGCTGTGCCTGTCGAATCCCGCGCAGCGAGGCGTACCGCGGCTCGTTGATACCCGTCTGGATGGTGAGCACGGCCGGTCCCTCCACGTCGGTCAGCTCCTCGACGCCGCCTTCGAGTTCACGCCGCACCGAGGAGTCGTTCGCCTCCACGTCGTGTTCGAGGTCGTTGACGACCGCGGCCCACTCGTAGCCGACGCGTTCGGCGAGTGCGACGCCGGTCGCGCCGAAGGCGTCGTCGCCCGACTGGACGCCCGTCAGGACGAGGTCGGGGTCCTCCTCCTCGACGACGGCCTCCAGTAGCTGGGCCTTGGTGCCGGGGTCGAGGAACTCCGCGCCGGCGATGGCGTCGTCCCACACGCGCAGCGCGCGGTCTGCACCCTTCGCCAGTGCCATGCGGATGGTTTCGTCGGCGCGTTCCGGGCCGACGGTGACGGTGACGACTTCCACGTCGTCGTTCGCCTCCGACAGCTGGACGGCCTCCTCGATCGCGTAGTCGTCCCACTCGTTGAGGTCGTATTCGAGATAGCTCTCGTCGACGTCGAGTCCGTCGATGGTGAACTCGTCGTCCACTTCGGCCACCTCCTTTACAGTGACAAGTACCTTCATCGTTCTCGGTTACAATTGACGCCGGTTCGGGGTTAAGCGTTTCCGAACCGTACTTACTTGTCGTCGATGTCGCCGACGCCCTCACCCGGCAGCGAGATGAGATTCTCCCGACCGATGCGGAGCTTCTCGATTTCGTCCGCCTCGTCCATCGCCGACAGCAGCTGTGACACCTTCGCGTTCGACCAGCCCGTCTCCTCGACGATCGTTCCCTGTTTCATCCGGCCGTCGTTCGCCTCCAACAGCCGGAGGACGCGCTCCTCGTCGGAGAGCAGCTCCGGGTCCGGCTCGCCGTCCTCGCCCACGGGCGCTGTCTTACCGGACGCTGGCTCGTCGGTGTCGTCGGCCGTGGCGGCACCACCGGCGACGGCTCCCCCGGCCCCGCCGTCGGTCCCGCTTGCGGGCGTCCCGTCTCCACTCACGTTCGGCTGTCGCTGCCACCAGAGATACCCCCCGGCGAGGATGACCACGATGAGGACACCGATGCCGCCGAGCACCGCAGCCGAAGGCCCGTTCGGTCCCGGCGTCGACGTGTCGCCCGTGTACGTGATTTGGCCGAGATACCCGGGGGTGAAGCTCTGTCGTCCCTCCCAGCGCAACACGCCGTTGTTGACCGGGACGGGAGCCGTCTCGACGCTGTACCCCTCGGGCGGGCGAATCACGAGCGCCTGGTCGCTCGCGAGCCCGGGCAGCCACGTTCCGTCGGTCGTGTTGAACGCGTCGCCGAGCCGGTAGGTCTCGCCGGTCGTCTCTGCGAAGTTAGCCCACTCGAATCGCAGGGAGAGCCGGCCGATGCGCTGGCCGTCCACGGTCGTCGTGTTCGCCTCGTACTCGACGGCGCGAATCGACATCTCCCGACCGGGCGCGCCGCGTGCTGCCGCCTCTCTGAACGTCTCCGCGTCGTACGCGAGGTCCGCCTCGCCGGCCTCGAACCGCGCCGCGAGCCGCTCGAACGCCTCCGTCTCGTTTTCCGTCGCCAACTGGAACTGCGTCGACACCGTCCAGTCGGCGTCGCCGCTGGGCGTCAACTGCACGTCGAAGGTCGTCGCCGCCGGCCGTAGCTCCTGTTGTGTGGTGTGGCCCGTCGCTACGCCGCCGCCCGCTCCCGCGGAGAGAGCGAGCGCGACGAGAAGCAACCACAGGAGGGGGCGGCACTCGGACCGCATGTCTTCGGATGTGCCGGCCGCCAGCAAAACGCTTTCCATCCCACTGACACTGTCGTCCCGTGGGAGCGACGGGATTTTTATTACGGCCAGCCACAGTAGCTGTATGGCTGGCCCCCGCCGTGTTCCGTCCGGTCGCGGTCTCCTCACCGCCCTCCTCGCGGTTTCACTCGTCGTCTCCTCGGGTCTCGCGCTCCCCGTCTTCGGAGCACCGACCCCAACCGAGTCGGCCGAACCGACAGAGGTGACCGCCGACGCTACGCAGCCGGTCGTCCCGCAGGCGAACACCTCCGGCTATCTCGCGCTCGGCCCCGAACGCATCGAGACGAGCCGGATTGTGACCGTCGGGCTCGACCCGGCGGGTGCAAACGCCGTCACGACCGCCCGCCTTCGCGGCGAGTTCGAATCCGAACGGCTCAGAGAGCGGTTCGCCAACGCCGAAACCGACGAGACCCGCCGGCGCGTCATCGAAAACACCAGCGCTCGCATTGAGGCGGAAATCGCCGCACTCGAAGCTCGCCAGCAGACCGCACTCGACGCCTACAACAGCGGCGAGATTCCCGCCTCGGCGTTCGTCCGCGAACTCGTCGCGGTCGACACGACGGCGAGTGAACTCGGCGAAACCATCGACCAGCTGTACACCTACGACAGCGCGGTCGGCACCCCGGTCCCGGAACGCGACATCGCCCGGATGAAAGCACGGCTCATCCCGCTGCAGGGACCGGTCCGTGACCGACTCGCCGCGCACATGGCAGACGGGACGCCCCGACGCGTCCACCTCACGACGGCCGCCGACGGACTGGTGCTCTCGACGATAATCGAAGGGGAGTTCTCGACCCGATACCTCCGTGAGTCGCTCGTCGGCTCCGCCTTCGATAATCAGTTCACCGACAAGCCAATCAGCATCACCGACGACTTCGTCCCCCGACTGGAGGAGCTGTACCCGTGGGTGTTCGGCTCCGACCGCCGGTCGAACACCGCCCTGACGAACGAGCCGTACTACGTGCAGGCCGGCATCTACGGGATGGCCGTCAACCACCCGCACGGCGGCTCCGGTGCCAACGACCTCGTCGTCTACTACGACGCCGACACCGATGCCATCTTCCGTGAAATCCAGCGCAAGGACGTGAGTACGGTCCCGACTGAGTCGGTCACCGCGACCAACGACGCGTACCGGCTCGTCGTCGAGACGACCCACGCCGACGGTCCCCTCGGCATCCGCGTCGAGAACACGACGACCGGCGAGACCGTCGAGTCCGGCGTCTATCTCGACGGCGAGGCACTCGGTGTCACTGACGGCGCGACCCACTGGACGGTCACGCCGCGCGGCCCGTTCACGGTCACCGCCATGACGCCGACCGGAAACGTCACCGCGACGGTCGGGCCGGACACCTAAATACGGAGCCGCGCCAGACGGCGCATGTCACGGACACGTGCCGTCGCGCCCGCCCTCGGTGCTATCTGTCTACTCGCCGTTACCCTCCTCACGAGCGTCGGCGTCGGCGCGACCGCGATGGCGTTCTCGCCCGCGGAGCCGGCTCCACAGGCGACGGTCGAACTCGCCGCTACCGGTGAGGGCACCGTCACACTCACGCACGCGGGTGGCGACCACCTCCGGACGGACGACCTCTCCGTCCACATCGCCGTCGACGGGGAGTCGGTGCGACACCAGCCTACGATTCCGTTCGTCGGGAGCCGCGGCTACGTCGGTTCGCCATCGGGAGTGTTCAACGCCGCGGGTGACGGGAACTGGACCGCGGGCGAGCGGGCTAGTCTCCGACTCGCGGCGAGTAACGCGCCCGACCTGTCCGCCGGGGCCACCGTGACCGTGGTCCTCCGAACGGAGCGCGGCGTGGTGGCGCGGCTGTCGACGACTGCAGTATAAACAGCGGGCTACGGTGACGGGACCGGCGATTCGGTTTCGGCGTCAGGTTCCGCCTCCGGGACGGTCGCGACGGTCGTGATGGCACGGGGGGTTCCGGGTTTGCGCTGCTGGATGTGGTGGTCGAACTCCTCGTAGCCGGCTTCGGTGAACATGCGGTCGCCCTCCTCCTCGTCGTAAAACAGCATGATGGCGTCAGCGAGCTTCTGGAAGACGACCGAATCCGGGTAGTCCGGCCCGACCACGAGGACGGTGCCGCCGGGCTTGGTGACGCGACGGAACTCTTCGAGCGCGGCGACGGGGTTGGGCCAGTACTCGATGGAGCCGGACGACCACAGCTTATCGAAGGTGTCGTCGGCGAAGGGGAGCCGCTCGGCGTCGCCGCGGTAAAAGCGCACGTCGCCGTCGCGGCCGAACTTGGCGAACGCCTTCGACAGTTGGCCGTCCGACTGGTCGAGTCCGTGCACGTCGTCGGTGTACTGGAGGATACCCTCGGTCGCGAAGCCGGTGCCACAGCCCACGTCGAGCACGCGGTCGCCGGCGTCGATGTCGAACCACTCTAACGCCTGGTCGCGCATCTGCTCGTTCCAGATGAACGGGTTGACGGTGTCGTACAGGTTCGAGAAGTACCGGTAGAACACCCGGGCACGCGCTTTGTTCTCCAGGAATCCCATTATCCGTGTATCGGCCCCGACGACCAAATGTGTGCGGATTCCCCCGGTCGTGTCGGCGCGCGTTCCGCAACTCCCATATACACTGTGGTACAATCCCCGCACGATACGAATATGGCGAGGCCAGATGTTCTCGAAGAGGTCAAGACGGCCGAGCAGGAGGCCGAGGAAATCATCGCGCAAGCCGAACAGAAGCGCGAGGAACTAATCACCGACGCGCGCCGCGAAGCAGAAGAGATTCGCGAGGACGCCGAAACCGAGGCGACGGAGCTGAAAGAGGAGCGACTCGCCGAGGCCCGCGAGGAAATCGAGGCCGAGGCCGACGAGATTCGCGAGAAGGGCGAAGCACAACGCGAGAAGCTCACGAACCGGGCGGCCACCCGCGAGGAGGAGGTGGTCGAGGACATCCTCGGACGATTCACGGAGGCGGTCGATGCTCAGACCTGAGCAGATGAGTCGGGTCTCGGTGACGGGGTCCAAACGCGTCATGGACGAGGTCATCGAGACCATCCACGAGCTTCGGCTGTTCGACATGACCGACTACGACGGCGAGTGGGAAGGGTTCCAGCCCGGCGACCCCGTCGAGGGTGCAGAAGACGCCTCCGAGAAGCTGGTCACCGTCCGCTCGCTCGAATCGCTGCTCGACATCGACGGCGACGACTTCGAGGGCGACCCGCTCCGTCTCGACGACGCCGACCTCGCCGACCGGCTCGCCGCCATCCGCACCGAGGTCAACGCGCTCGACGACCGACAGGACGAACTCGAAAGCGACCTCCGCGAGGTCGAGGAGTCGCTCAACGGCGTCGAGCCGTTCGTCGACCTCGGCATCGACCTCGACCTGCTGCAGGGGTACGACAACCTCACCGTCATCGTCGGACAGGGCGACCGCGACGAGGTCCGGCGCACGCTCGTTGAGACCGACGGCGTCGACCAGTACCAGCTCTTCGGCGACGGCGAGACGCTGGCCGCCTTCGTCGCGCCCGCCGACGCGGCCGTCTCGGACGCGCTCGTCAGCGCGGACTTCACGCAACTGGAGATTCCCGACACCGACGCCGACCCCGAGGGGTACGTCGCGGACCTCCGCGACCAGAAGGAGAGCATCGAGGCCGAACTCGAAGACATCGAAGCGGAGCTCGCCGACCTCGCCGACGAACACGCCGAGTTCCTGCTGGCCGCAGAAGAGCGGCTCACCATCGACGTGCAAAAACGCGAAGCCCCCCTCTCGTTTGCGACGACGCGCAACGCCTTCGTCGCCGAGGGGTGGCTCCCCTCCGAGCAGTATCTCGACCTCGCCGAGCGGCTCAAGGACCGCGTGGGCGACCACGTGGACGTCGAGGAACTCGAACAGGCCGAGTACGAGGACGGCCACGCCGCGGACCACGGCACCGAGGAGGTCGCCGCGGACGGCGGCCACGCGGAACAGCCGATGAGCGACGGAACGCCGCCGGTCGTCCAGGACAATCCCGGCCCGGTCAAGCCGTTCGAGTCGCTCGTCGCCGTCCTGAACAAGCCGAAGTACTCCGAACTCGACCCGACGATCGTCTTCTTCCTCACCTTCCCGGTGTTCTTCGGGTTCATGATCGGCGACCTCGGCTACGGGCTCATCTACATGGGCATCGGCTATCTGATGATGCGCTCGCTGGATTCGGACATCATGCGCGCACTCGGTGCGGTCGGGCTGCTCTCTGGTTTCTTCACCGCTGTCTTCGGTGTGTTGTACGGGGAGTTCTTCGGACTTCACCAGCTCGGATACGCGATCTACCCGAGCGGCAGCGCACCGATGCACAAGGGCCTCCAGCCGTACTACCAGGAGTACGCGCTCGCGTGGATGATGCTCAGCGTCGTCGTCGGCGTGCTCCATCTCGTCGCCGGCCGCGTGCTCGACTTCGTGAACAACCTCAAACACGGCGTCGGCGAGGCGTTCATGGAGAGCGGCTCGTGGATTCTCTTCACCGTCAGCCTCTGGGCGTGGATTCTCTCGCACACGGCACTCAGCGCCAAGCCGGACTTCCTGTTTACCTCCTTCGCACAGGCGGGCCAGACGAATCCCGTCACGGGCGCGACTATCGAATCGAGCGAGGTCGTCTACTCGCTCGGCTTCAACGGCTTCCCGGCCATCGACGTGTTTTCGGTCGCCGGATTCGCCATCGACGCCGTGCTGCTCGTCGTCGTGGCGTCGCTCGCGCTCGTCATCAAGGCGGAAGGCGGTATCGGGCTCGTCGAGTCCGTCACGCAGGGCTTCGGTCACGTCATCTCGTACGCCCGAATCGCCGCCGTGTTGCTGGCGAAGGCCGGGATGGCCCTCGCCGTGAATCTGCTCGTCTTCGGCGCGTATCTGGAGGGCGGTGAGTTCCACCTCATCTTCTTCTCCGACCACGCGCCCGCCGCGGAGAACGTCGTCTTCTCCGGGCTGGTGAACGTCGATGGCGGACTCGCGATGGTGCTCGGCTTGCTCGCCGGCATCCTGGTGCTCGTGTTAGGCCACATGCTCGTGCTCGTGCTCGGCGTGACCTCTGCCGGGCTGCAGGCCGTGCGTCTGGAGTACGTGGAGTTCTTCGGGAAGTTCTACGAGGGTGGCGGCCGCGACTACACCCCGTTCGGACAGGAGCGACGGTACACGGCCGACGAGTAACCCCCGCGTCTTCTCTTTCGACTGACTTAATCACGGCGCTTCGTATTCCGGCGCGTGAGGTGCTCCACGACGCGTTTGGGAAGGTTTATTTGATGGCCGCAACGACTTTGGCCTGTTCGGAAACACAATGTTCGAGATTGCCACCACGCTGTTCAGCAGTATTGCACCTCTACTACAGAGCGGTTCCGACGCGGCTTCTTCCTCCCCGGCGCTCACGGCATCCGGTGCCGCAGCGCTGTCCGTCGGGCTTGCGGCGCTGGCAGCGGGGTACGCAGAGCGAGGTATCGGGTCGGCGGCCGTCGGCGCGATGGCCGAGGATGACAGCCTGTTCGGCCGTGGCCTGATTCTGACGGTCCTGCCGGAGACGCTCGTCATCTTCGCACTCGTCGTCGTCTTCGTCGTCTAAACAGCGCAGCCAACTTTTCCAATCAATGAGCCTTGATACGGTCGTAGAGGACATTCGAGATGATGCCCGCGCGCGTGCGGAGGAGATACGCGCAGAGGGTGAACGCCGCGCCGACGAGATCGTCTCGGAGGCGGAGGCGGACGCCGAGGAAATCATCGAGACAGCAGAACAGGACGCACAACAGGAGATCGAACGCGAGCGCGAACAGCGCCTCTCGTCGGCCAAACTGGAAGCGAAACAGGCCCGGCTGGAGGCCCGCCGCGAAGCCCTCCAGGACGTTCGCGAGCAGGCCGGGCAAGCGGTCGCCGCCATCGACGGCGACGAGCGCGAGGAACTGACGCGCACGCTGCTCGATGCCGCCGCGACCGAGTTCGAGGACGCCTCGACGGTCGAGGTGTACGGTCGCGGCGAGGATGCCGACCTGCTCGAGTCGATTCTCGAGGAGTACGACGGCTTCGAGCTGGCCGGCGAGACGGAGTGTCTTGGCGGCGTCGTCGTGGAGGCCGAGGAGTCGCGCGTCCGCGTGAACAACACCTTCGACTCCGTGCTCGAGGACGTGTGGGAGGATAATCTGAAAACGATCTCCGAGGAGCTGTTCGAGGAACGATGAAGCTCGGACAGGAGGACGGGACGGCGAACTACGAGTACGTGACCGCACGTGTTCGTTCGCGCCGCTCGGCCCTCTTCGACGAGAGCGACTACCGGAAGCTCGTCCGGATGGGGCCAAGCGAGATCGCGCGCTTCATGGAGGAGTCGGAGTACGAACGCGAGATGAACGCGCTCGGCACCCGCTTTTCCGGCGTCGACCTGATCGAGTACGCCCTCAACGAGAACCTCGTCAAGCACTTCGACGACGTGCTCAACTGGGCGGACGGGAAGCTGTACGATTACATCGCCCGATATCTCCGCAAGTTCGACGCGTGGAACGTGAAGACGGTGCTCCGTGGGATCTACTCCGGATCGACCCCGACGGAAATCGACGACGACCTCATCGAGGCCGGCGAACTCTCCGATGAGCTGCTCGGCCGACTGGTCGAGGCCAACTCCGTCGAGAACGTCATCGAACTGCTGTCCGGCACGCTGTTCGGCGACGCGCTCGAAGACGCCTACGAGCTGTACGAGTCGGAAGGCATCCTCGTGCCGCTGGAGAACGCAGTCGACCGCGCCTACTACGCGAATCTCCAGTCGAATCTCCCGCGCAACCCGAACCGCGCGGAGGAGCTGTACATCGAGTTCGTCCAGGCGGAAGTCGACTTCCGGAATCTCCGGAACGCCCTGCGTATCGCGCGGTCGGGTGCGGATATCGACCCCGCCGAGTTCTACATTGAGGGCGGTCGGCTGTTCGACGACGACGAACTCCGCCAGCTGGCGAACAACCCCGATGAATTAGTCGCTCGCGTCCGTGACTCGACGTACGGTGACGAGTTGGACGAGGCGCTCACCGAACTCGACGGCGCACAGAACCTCATCGCGTTCGAGCACGCGCTCGACGCGGCGCTGCTCGAGTACTCACACACGCTGTCGAACCGCTATCCGCTGTCGGTGTGTCCGGTGCTCGCGTACGTGCTCGCGAAGGAACGTGAGGTCGACAACATCCGCGCCATCGCACGCGGTCGCGAAGCCGGGCTCAGTCCCGAAGAGATCGAAACGGAGCTGGTCATCGTATGAGCCAAGAGATCGGAGTTATCGGCAGCCCGGAGTTCACGACCGGGTTCCGACTGGCGGGGGTGCGCCGCTTTGCGAGCGTCCCCGCCGACGAGAAGGACGAACAACTCGACAGCGCAGTCGAGGAGATGCTCGAAGACGACGGTATCGGTATCGTCGTCATGCACGACGACGATATGGAGTATCTCTCACGAACCGTGCGACAGGACGTCGAAACGAGCGTCGAACCCGTGCTCGTCACGCTCGGCGGTGGGGCCGCCTCCGGCGGTCTCCGCGAGCAGATCAAACGAGCAATCGGTATCGACCTGATGGACGAGGAGGAAGACTAACATGAGCCAAGCACAGGAAACCGACACCACGCAAAACGGTGTCATCGAGAGCGTGAGCGGTCCGGTCGTGACCGCCACGGACCTCGCCGCCAAGATGAACGATGTCGTCTACGTGGGCGACGAGGGTCTGATGGGCGAGGTCATCGAAATCGAAGGGAACATCACCACCATCCAGGTGTACGAGGAGACCTCGGACGTCGCGCCCGGCGAGCCGGTCGAGAACACCGGCGAGCCGCTCTCCGTCGACCTGGGACCGGGAATGCTGGACTCCATCTACGACGGCGTCCAGCGCCCGCTCGACGTGCTCGAAGAGCAGATGGGCGCGTTCCTCGACCGCGGCGTCGACGCGCCGGGCATCGACCTGGAGAAGGAGTGGGAGTTCGAGCCGACCGTCTCGAAGGGCGACTCCGTCGCCCCCGGTGACGAGGTCGGCGTCGTCGAGGAGACGGTTCAGATCGACCACAAGGTGCTCGTTCCGCCACAGTACGACGGCGGCGTCGTCGCCGAGGCACACGAGGGCGAGTTCACGGTCGACGAGCCGGTCGTCGTGCTGGAAAACGGCGAGGAAATCGCGATGCGACAGGAGTGGCCTGTCCGCGAGCCCCGCCCGACCCAGGAGAAGGAGACGCCGAAGACGCCGCTCATCTCTGGCCAGCGCATCCTCGACGGGATGTTCCCGCTGGCGAAGGGCGGGACGGCGGCGATTCCGGGACCGTTCGGCTCCGGGAAGACCGTCACCCAACACCAACTCGCCAAGTGGGCCGACGCGGACATCGTCGTCTACGTCGGCTGTGGCGAGCGCGGCAACGAGATGACGGAGGTCATCGAGGACTTCCCGGAGCTGGAAGACCCGGTTACGGGGAACCCGCTCATGTCCCGGACGTGTCTCATCGCGAACACGTCGAACATGCCGGTCGCCGCACGCGAGTCCTGCGTGTACACGGGTATCACCATCGCGGAGTACTACCGCGACATGGGGTACGACGTGGCGCTGATGGCCGACTCCACTTCGCGGTGGGCAGAGGCCATGCGCGAGATCTCCTCTCGACTGGAGGAGATGCCGGGCGAGGAGGGGTACCCCGCGTACCTCGCCGCCCGACTCTCGGAGTTCTACGAGCGCGCCGGGAAGTTCACGAACATCAACGACACGGAAGGCTCGATTTCGGTCATCGGGGCGGTGTCGCCGCCGGGCGGTGACTTCTCCGAGCCGGTGACGCAGAACACCCTCCGTATCGTGAAGACGTTCTGGGCGCTGGACGCGGACTTGGCCGAACGCCGGCACTTCCCGTCCATCAACTGGAACGAGTCCTACTCGCTGTATCAAGACCAGCTCGACCCGTGGTTCCGCGACAACGTCGCGGACGACTGGCCGGAACAGCGCCAGTGGGCCGTCGACACGCTCGACGAGGAGAGCGAGCTCGAAGAGATCGTCCAGCTCGTCGGCAAGGACGCGCTGCCGGACGACCAACAGCTCACGCTCGAGGTCGCCCGTTACCTGCGTGAGGCGTATCTCCAGCAGAACGCCTTCCACGACGTGGCGACGTTCTCCGAACCGGAGAAGACCTACCGGATGCTCGGTGCCATCAAGACGTTCAACGACGCGGCGTTCGAGGCGCTCGAAGCCGGTGTCCCGGTCGACGAGATCACCGACATCGACGCCGCGCCCCGGCTGAACCGGATGGACACCACCGAAGAGTACGAGGAGTTCATCGACGAACTGGAAGCCGACATCGAATCACAGCTACAGGAGAAGTACTGAACCATGCAAAAAGAGTACAAGACAATCACGGAGATCAGTGGGCCGCTCGTGTTCGCGGAAGTGGACGAGCCGGTCGGCTACGATGAGATGGTCGAAATCGAGACGCCGAACGGCGAGACCCGCCGTGGACAGGTGCTCGAATCGACGAGCAAGTTCGTCGCGATTCAGGTGTTCGAGGGAACCTCGGGCATCGACAAGGAGTCCTCGGTGCGGTTCCTCGGCGAGACGCTCCAGATGCCGCTGACGGAGGACCTGCTCGGACGCGTCCTCTCGGGGTCGGGTGAGCCGATCGACGGCGGTCCCGAAATCGAGCCGGACGAGGAGCGGCCAATCGTCGGTGCGGCAATCAACCCGACGGCCCGCGAGTACCCGGAGGAGTTCATCCAGACGGGCGTGAGTTCCATCGACGGGATGAACACGCTCGTGCGCGGCCAGAAGCTCCCTATCTTCTCGGGGTCGGGGCTGCCGCACAACGACCTGGCACTCCAGATTGCACGACAGGCGACCGTCCCGGAAGAGGGCGAAGACGAGTCGGAGTTCGCAGTCATCTTCGGCGCGATGGGTATCACCCAAGAGGAGGCGAACGAGTTCATGGACGACTTCGAGCGCACCGGCGCACTCGAACGCTCCATCGTCTTCATGAACCTCGCGGACGACCCCGCAGTCGAGCGGACGGTCACCCCGCGGATGGCACTCACGACGGCGGAGTATCTCGCCTTCGAGGAGGATTACCACGTCCTCGTCATCCTGACGGACATGACCAACTACTGCGAGGCGCTGCGCGAAATCGGTGCCGCACGCGAGGAGGTGCCGGGTCGCCGTGGCTACCCCGGCTACATGTACACCGACCTCGCACAGCTGTACGAGCGAGCCGGCCGCATCGAGGGGCGTGACGGCTCCGTCACGCAGATTCCGATTCTCACGATGCCGGGTGACGACGAGACCCACCCGATTCCGGACCTGACGGGCTACATCACGGAGGGACAGGTCATGATGGACCGCGACCTCCACAGCCAGGGGTACGAGCCGCCGGTGAACGTGCTCCCGAGCCTGTCGCGGCTGATGGACGACGGTATCGGCGAGGGGCTGACCCGCGGCGACCACGCCGACGTGAAAGACCAGATGTTCGCGGCGTACGCGGAGGGTGAAGACCTGCGCGACCTCGTGAACATCGTCGGTCGCGAGGCGCTCTCGGAGCGTGACAACCGCTATCTCGACTTCGCGGACCGCTTCGAGACGGAGTTCATCGACCAGGGCTTCGAGACGAACCGCGACATCGACGAGACGCTCGACCTCGCGTGGAAGCTCCTCTCGATGTTCCCGAAGACGGAACTCAACCGTATCGACGAGGAGGCCATCGAGCAGCACTACCACGAGGACGCCGCGACCGACGACGAAGCCGAAGAAGTCACGGCCGACTAACCGCGCGTCTCTTTCTCCTTGTCGTCGCGAGCCGCTGGCTCGGGTGAACGCGCCGGTTCGCGCGCTCGTTGGCCAGCGAAGGAAACGACTAACTCCCTCGCGTCGGAATGAGTTGGTAATGGCGACAGACGTCAAACCCACTCGGAAGAATCTGATGGCGATCGAAGATCGCATCGAACTCTCCGAGCAGGGCCACGACACGCTCGAGAAGAAGCGTGACGGACTCATCATGGAGTTCATGGACATCCTCGACCAGGCGAAGGACGTCCGTGAGAACGTCGACGACCAGTACGAACGCGCCCAGCGCGCCATCAACATGGCGCGCGCGATGGAGGGTGACGTGGCCGTCCGCGGTGCCGCCTCGGCGCTCACCGAACACCCCGAAATCACGACGGAGTCGATGAACATCATGGGCGTCGTCGTCCCGCAGATCGAGTCCTCGAAGGTGAAGAAGAGCCTCGACGAGCGCGGCTACGGCGTGCTCGGCACCTCCGCGCGCATCGACGAGGCCGCCGACGCCTACGAGGAGCTCATCGAGACCATCATCCTCGCCGCGGAGGTCGAGACCGCGATGAAGGAGATGCTCGAAGAGATCGAGAAGACCAAACGCCGCGTCAACGCGCTGGAGTTTACGCTGCTGCCGGACCTGTACGAGGCACAGGAGTACATCGAGCAGAAGCTCGAAGAACAGGAGCGCGAGGAGATCTTCCGCATGAAGAAGATCAAAGCCAAGAAGGAAGAACAAGAACGCGAGGAGGCGGAAGCCGAAGCCGAGGAGGCAGACGCCGAGGAGGCCGCGCTCGCCGACGACTGACGCGACCAGATTTCTCTTATGTTCGGGCGGTGAGCGGTCCGTATGGTCGCTACCACCGCCCTCGTCGTCGCTGGCTTACTCGTCGTGAGCGCCTTCTTCTCCGCGAGTGAGACCTCTATCTTCTCGCTCGAGTCACACCGCGTCGCCGCGATGGGCAGCGACGGCACCGGGTCGGGCGGGACCCTCGCCCGACTGCGGGACGACCCACATCGACTGCTCATCACGGTGCTCGTCGGCAACAACGTCGTCAACGTCGCCATCGCGTCGGTGACGACCGCGGCCTTCGTCGGCCAGTTCGGCCCGGAACGCGGACCGCTGGTCGCGACCGCCGTCGTGAGCGTGCTCGTCCTCCTGCTCGGTGAGATTATCCCGAAGAGCTACGCGGTCGGGAACGCGGAGTCGATTGCACGCGCGGTCGCCCGCCCGATTCGGCTGCTTCAGATCCTGCTCTCGCCCGTCGTGACGGTGTTCGACACCATCAACGAGGGCGTACGACGGCTCATCGGCGGGGCACGCGACATCGAGCGACCGTACGTCACGCGCGAGGAGCTGTCGGCGCTCGTCGAACTGGCGGGCGAGACGGGCGTGCTCGATGCCGACGAGCGCGACCTCATCGGTCGGCTCTTCAGATTTAACGACGTGACGCTCCGTGAGGTGATGGTGCCACACGGCGACCTCGCCGTCGTGGACGCGGACGCGACCGTCGCGGACGCGCTCGACCGTGCGGCGATCGAACGGACGAGCCGACTCCCCGTCAACGACGGCGAGCGGTTCGTCGGCCACGTCGACGTGCGCGACCTCATCGACGGTGCCCCCGACACCAGTGTCCGCGAGTTCCTGTTGCCCGTCGCCTACGCCTACGAGGGCCGCGAGGCCGACGACCTGCTTCGCGAACTCCAGGAGCGACGCATCGAACTCGCGGTCATCACCGACGACGCCGAGCGCGTGCAGGGGCTCGTGACCATCGAGGACCTGCTGGAGGAACTCGTCGGCGAGGTGTTCGACGCCGGCGAGCCGCGGCCGGTCTCGCGCATCGGCCCGGGCCGCGCGAGCGTCCGCGGTGATACGGCGGTCGCGACCGTCAACGACGCGCTCGATCTTGGACTTCCCGACTACGGCGACGGCTCCGTCGCCGACCTGCTCGCGCGTGAACTCGGCGAGTCGCTCGATGCGGGCGATTCTGTCGCCATCGGGGACGCCCGGCTGACGGTGCGGTCGCTGTCGGACGACGGTCGGGTACAGCGGGCGCTGGTCGAGCGCAGCGAAACAAAGTGAAAATCGGTCGGCGTGCGGTGCGAGATGGGAGTGTGGGTTGGGCCTACTTCACATCGCGCCGCCCATGCCACCCATGCCGCCCATGCCGCCGCCCATACCGCCCATGCCGCCTGCGCCGGGACCGCCAGCGGGTCCGTCGTCGTCGTCCTCACCGGTCTTGCCCCCGACGAGGTCACCGGCCGCGATGACGTCGTCGATGCGCAGAATCATGACGGCCGCCTCGGTGGCGGACTCGACTGCCTGGGTCTTGACTCGGAGCGGCTCGACGACGCCGTCTTCCTCCATGTCGACCACGTCGCCGGTGTAGGCGTCCAGCCCGGCGGTCGTGGAGCCGTCGGCGTGTTGTGCACGCAGGTCCACGAGCGAGTCGATGGGGTCGAGTCCGGCGTTCTCCGCGAGCGTGCGCGGAATCACGTCGATCGCGTCGGCGAAGGCCTCGACGGCGAGCTGCTCGCGGCCCCCGACGGAGTCGGCGTACTCACGCAGACCGAGCGCGAGCTCGGTCTCGGGTGCGCCACCGCCCGGCAGCACCTTCCCCTCTTCGAGGGTCGTGCGGACGACGCCCAGCGAGTCGTCGATTGCGCGCTCGACCTCGTCGACGACGTGCTCGGTCCCTCCGCGGAGCACGAGCGTGACGGACTTGGCCTCCTCGACGTCCTCGACGAAGACCTTCGTGTCGCCGCCGATTTCCTTCTCCGCGACGGAGCCGGCGAAGCCGAGGTCGTCCTCGGTGATGTCGTCGAGGTTCGAGACGATACGCGCGCCCGTCGACCGCGAGAGCGCCTTGATGTCGGACTTCTTGGCGCGGCGCACGGCGAGGATACCCTCCTCGGCGAGGTAGTGCTGGGCCATGTCGTCGATGCCCTTCTGACAGAAGACCACGTCGGCACCGACGGCCTTCAGCTGGTCGACCATCTCGCGAAGCTGCTGTTCCTCCTGGTCGAGGAACTGCTGGAGCTGGTCCGGGTCCGTGACGTTCACCTCGGCGTCGATTTCGGTCTCCTTGACCTCGATTGGCGTGTCGAGCAGGGCGATGTTCGCGTCCTCGACGAAGTACGGCATGTTCTCGTGGACGCGCTCCTTGCCGACGATGACGCCCTCGACGAGGTTGGACTCGCCGACGGAGCCGCCGACGACCGTCTGGACGTTGATGTTGTCCGTGTCGATACCGTCGTCGTCTGCGACCGCGCGCAGCGCGTCAACGACGAGCGCCGCGAGCGTGTCCTTCGCGTTCTCCGCGCCCTTGCCGGTCATCGCGGTGCCGGCGATCTGTTCGAGCACTTCGGTGTCGTCGGCGTCGACGTCGATAGCGATATCCTCGAGAATCTCCTTCGCCTTCGAGGCTGCCTCTCGATACCCCTGTGCGAGAATCGTGGCGTGGATGTCCTGGTCGAGAAGGTCCTCCGCCTTCGCGAGCAGTTCGCCCGCGATGACGACGGAGGTCGTCGTTCCGTCGCCGACCTCGTCTTCCTGTGTTTCGGCGACCTCGACGATCATGTTGGCCGCGGGATGTTCGATGTCCATCTCCTGGAGGATGGTGACGCCGTCGTTCGTGACGACGACGTTGCCCGTGTCGTCCACGAGCATCTTGTCCATCCCCTTCGGACCGAGCGTCGTCCGAACGGACTCGGCGACGGCCTGCCCCGCGGTGATGTTCATCGACTGTGCATCCTTTCCAGACGTGCGCTGGCTGTCGTCGGAAAGTACGATAAGCGGCTGATTACCCATCTGCTGAGCCATAGACAGTCGAATGAATGTTCGCGATTCTATATAAATGCTTCGAACGTGGCTACCCAAAACCGCACGACGGCGCGCTACTCGTTCACACGACCCACCCGCCGATTACGTTTCCGGCTCCTCGAACTCCACGCCGTCGTTGTCCGGGTCGGAGTCGACGGTGAACTCGATGTCCGCGTCCGCCGGCGTCGCGGGACCGCCGTCGTTGAACTCGTGGTACCCCATCCCCTCCTGTTGCATCTCGTTGTGCTGGCGCTCGAGATACGAGTACACCGCGCCGTGTGGTGCGCCGTCGATGATCATATCGACCGCCGAGCGAACCACGTCGACCTCCTTCGGACTGCCGATGATGCCGAGCGTCTTGCCGTAGATGACGACCGACGCGCCCGACAGCTCCTCCATCAGCTCGCGGGTGCGGCCGTTCTCGCCGATGAGCCGGCCCTTCTTGCGTTCGAGGTCGTTCTGGTTGCGGGTGACCGCGTCGATGTCCACGAGGTCGAACATCCGCATCTCGTTGTCGAGGAGGGTGAGCGCGTCGTCGGGGTGGAAGCCGCGGCCGATGGCGCGCACGATGTCCGGCCCGTTGAGCGCGGCAATCGGGTCGCCGACCGCCTCGATTTCGACGCTGCCGGTCTCGGAGTCGATGTTGAGTCGGACCTCCGCCTTCTCTTCGATTTCGCGCATCGTCTCCCCACCGGCACCGATGAGCACACCGATGCGGTCTTCGGGAATACGAACGTGTTGCATACCCGACGTTGCCGACCGAGAATGATAAGCGTTCGTTCCGACGCGTTCGACCGTCACTCCACCGGTCGCTCGAACAGGTCCTCTGGCTGTGACTCCCCGCCGACCTCGGTCGTCACCGTCTCGGTCCGCTCGAAGCCGTGGCCTTCCAGGAAGCTCCGCGCCTGCTGATTGCCGGACAACACGCCGGCCCGCAGTCGGTCGACCGACTGAGCACGCGCCGCATCGAGAACCTCCCCGAGCAGTGCCGTTCCGACGCCCGCCCGCTGGTGGTCGGGGTGGACGTAGAGGGTGAACAGCTCCACCTCGTCGGCGAACGTCTGTTGGGCGGAGCCGAAGCCGACGAGTTCCCCGTCGCGTTCGGCGACGAGAAACAGCAGGTCCTCGCGCTCGCTTACCACCTCGCGCAGGAACCCGGGGTCGTACAGGCGGTCGACGGCCGTCTCGATCTGGTCGCGCGAAAGCGTGCCGGGGTAGGTGTCCCACCACGCTGCGTCCGCGACCTCGCGAATCGCGTCCACGTCCTCCGGCGTTGCCGGGCGAATCTCGGGCATACCGGCTATTCGCACCCCGACGGGTACTCCTTGCGGTCCGACCGCTCGATGCTGTGGACGGAGCCGTCGGCCTCGACCGTCCCCTGTATCGACGCCCCGCCGGCGCGGTAGGTGACGCCGACGCTCCCGTCGTCGATGTCGTAGTCGATGTTTCCGGCCGCGAGGAGCCGCCACGACGAGGTGGTCGTCGGGTCGACGCCGTTGTCGTACAGGAACCCCTGCACGGCGGGGTGGAAGACGAACGGCGTCGCCGCCGCGGTGCGCGACTGGCTCCCACACCGGTCACACCCCCACACCAATTGTGGGCTGTCGCCGTCGTCCACGAACTCGCTGTCGAGCCGGCCGGCGCAGTTGTCACAGAAGCCGGCGGTCAACTGCTCGAACAGCGTCCGGAGCCAGCGGTCGAGCGCGCCCGGGAGTTCGTCGGTCGCGTACTGGGCGAGTGTCCCCGGCGGGAAGGTGAAGGCGATCTGCCACGCCTCGCAGTGGGGGCAGGCGAGTCGGGCCACGTCGTCGGCGTAGCTGGCCGTAATCGGTGCGGTCTCACACTCCGGGCAGGGGTCGTCGACATCCGTCTCCGATAGGGTCGCGTCGGCGGTGTAGGTACCGGCGACGAGTGCGCCGACGACGCGCCGGCCGGCGAGCGTGAGTTCGTAGCCGGCGTCCGTCTCCCGGACGAAGGTGCCCACCAGCTTCCGGAGGTGGTAGTTGAAGCGGCCGGAGTCCCGTTCCTCCACCGTGTCGCGCAGCGTCGAGAACACCATCGGCGGGTCGCCGTCGGCGAGCGCGCGCAGAATATCCACCCGGAGCCGGTTGCCGAGCAGGCCGAACACCTCCTCGGGCGGCTCGTGTTCGATGGCGGGGTCGCTCATACCTCCCCTTCGCATCTGCGCACAAAAACCTCGGCTATGGCTCGGGTTCGGGGTCCGTCACGTACGACAGCAGCTCCTCGCCGGTCGCGTCGTGACCCTGGCGGGTGAAGAAGGCGGCAATGTTCTCACAGTCGCGCTCGAGGAACTCCCGGCTGTTCGGGTGGTGGACGGTGACGGCTTGCCCCAGATCGAGCACGTATATCTCGTCGTCGTGGACGACGATGTTGTACTCCGAGAGGTCACCGTGGATGAGTCCCGCCCGGTAGAGCCGGCGCATGTACTCGCGGACGACCTCGAACGCCGTCTCGGGGTTCTCGACCGACACTTCGTTGAGCCGCTTTGCTCGCTCGCCGTCCCGGCCCAGAAACTCCATCACGAGGACGTTCCGCTGGACGGCAATCGGGTTCGGGACGCGCACGCCCGCCGCCTGTGCGCGCCGGAGATTCGCGAACTCCTTGCGCGTCCACGCGACGACGACCTTCTTCTTGTCGGAGCCGATGCCCTCGAATCGCGGGTCGCCGTCGAGATACTCCCGCATCGCGCGGAAGTCGGAGGCGTTGATGCGGTAGATTTTGACCGCCACGTCGTCGTCGTCGCTGGCGGCGAGATACACGTTCGCCTCCTTTCCCGTCGAGAGCGGGCCGCCGAAGGCCCGGATGTGGCCGTCCTGCACGAGCTTGTACAGCGCACCGAGGGTCGCGTCGTCGAAGACGGAGGCTTCGACCTTGAACTGGTCTGCGTCCTTGATGCGCTTCCGGAACTCCTGGAACTCGCGGTCCTGGACGCGGGCGATGCGGTCGCTCTCGTCGTCGGACACGTCGAGTTCCTCCCACTCGTCGCCGGGCGTGTCGACGTCGTCCGCGTCGATGAGGTCGTAGTCGCTCACAGCGAGACGTGGCCCTCCTCCCGCAGTCGCTCGGCCGCGCGATTGTCGTAGCGCCACGTCACGTCGGCCTTCTCGTCCTGCCAGTCCCACGGCTCCACGAGCACGATGTCGTCGTCGCGAATCCAGACGCGCTTTTGCATCCGGCCGGGGATGCGCGCGGTCCGCTGTTTCCCGTCTGCACACTGCACCGCGACGCGGTTCGCCCCCTGCATCTGTTCGACGCGGGCGAACACTTCGTCGTCGCCGGGGAGGCGCAACTCCTCGTTGTCCATACCCGAACGTGGACACCGAGACGTAAAACGGTTCGAACTGCCAACCGGAACGTGCGCATTTATCATGATGGGGCCTCCCGGTCCGTGTATGCGCGCAGTTGTCTTCGACGAACCCGGCGAAGAGATGGCCATCGAGGAAGTGCCGACGCCCGAGTGTCCCCCGGACGGCGTCGTGGTCGAGACGGAAGCCTGCGGGGTCTGTCGCTCCGACTGGCACGCCTGGCAGGGCGACTGGTCGTGGGTCGGCGTCGAATCGAAACCGGGGCTCATCTTCGGTCACGAACCGGTCGGCATCGTCCAGGAGGTCGGCCCGAACGTCGAGTCCATCGAGGTGGGCGACCGCGTGACGAACCCGTTCAACCTCGCGGACGGCTCCTGTCCGATGTGCCAGCAGGGCCACCAGAACGTCTGTGAGCAGTCCGTCCCGATGGGCTTCGTCGACTTCTCGAAGGGTGCCTTCGCCGAGGAGTACGCCGTCCACGCGGCCGACACCAACGTCGTCACCCTCCCCGACGACGTGGACCCGGTTGCGGTCGCCGGTCTCGGCTGCCGTTTCGCCACCGCCTTCCACGGGATTACCCAACGTGCCGACCTCGGTGCGGGCGACTGGGTCGCCGTCCACGGCTGTGGCGGTGTCGGTCTCTCTGCTGTCCACGTCGCCGACGCGCTCGGCGCGAACGTCGTCGCCGTCGACCTGAAACAGGACGCCCTCGACAAGGCCGCGGAGCTCGGCGCGAGCCACACGGTCAAAGTGGACGAGGTCGATGACGTTCCCCGCGCGGTGAAGGGGTTCACGCCGCGCAACCGCGGTGCCGACGTGAGCGTCGACGCCCTCGGTATCGCCCAGACCTGTCGCAACTCCGTCCGCAGTCTCTCCACGCTGGGCCAGCATCTCCAGATCGGACTCACCACCAGCGAGGAAGAGGGTGAGGTGTCGCTCCCCGTCGACGAAATCGTCTTCGACGAACGCGAGTTCCTCGGCTCCTACGGGATGCCCGCCCACGAGTACGAGGATATCTTCCGGATGATGGATGCCGGCACCATCGACCCCGGTGCTATCGTCTCCGAGACGGTCTCGCTCGAAGAGGTGCCAGAGACCATCGCCTCGATGGGCGACTACGACACGGTCGGCATCCCCGTCTGTAACGAGTTCTAACTACATTTATCCCGGCCGCCGCCGAGCGTCGGCGTATGGACACCGACGCAGTTCGCGAGTGGCTCGGGTCGCGCGGCGAGTACGGCGTGTTCGCGCTCCTTCTCGGTCTCGTCGTCGTCGCAACGCGCGACAAACGCATCGCCGCCGGCGTCGCGACCGTCGTGGTCGGACTCGGGCTCGTCGCCGGCGGGTTGGTCGACACCGCTCTCGAAAAGATGGGGATGAAGGGCGCGCTCTAGCTCTGTTCGGTCTGTCGGTCGGCCCGGTGTTCGCTGATGAGCTCCTCCACCATCGACTCGGTCTGTTCCTGCTGGCGCTCGGCTTCCGCCTCGCGCCACCCTTCGAGCACCGTCTCCACCTCCGACTCGTCGGCGACGGCGAGTTCATCGATTTCCCGAACCGTCACGTCCTCGGCCGGGCCGTACGGGACGGATTCGGCGTGTAACACTTCCTTCGCCTGCTCCGAGAGCGTCCCGTTTTTCAGGACGACGCGCGGGTCGATATCGGCAAGCAGTTCGGCCGACGACCGCCCCGCACCCGAGGCGTCACGCAGGAGAATCACGTCGTCCTCGGCGAGCCCGAAGGAGTCGTCCGCGGCCTCGATGTCGCCGACGGTGAACTGCTCGATTGGCTTGACGGGGACGAGGTCGGTCTCCTCGCCGGCGACGCTGGCGAAGTTGGAGTGGTCCAGCTTCCAGAGCCGCTTCAGCTGTTCGAGCTTCTTTTCGACCTGTTCGGTCTGTTCGCGTTCGGTTTCCAGTTTCTCCTCCAGACGCTCGTTCTCGCGGCGGAGCCGCGTCACCTCGCGGCGTTCGCGCGCCTCCCGGCGCTCCTCGCGTCGGGCGGCCGATAGCTCCTCCTCGTACTCCTGCAGCTCGGCGTCCTTCTGTTCGACCGTCTCCTTCAGGCTCTCGACGTGAGACTCCAGTCGGTCGATGCGGTCGCGCAGGTCGTGAATCTCTTGCTCCTCGGCGGTGAGTTCGCGAGCGCGGTGTTCGGTGCCCTCCTCGTCGTCCTCCTCGTCGATGACCATCCGGTCGATGACGGCCTCGACCGACGCCTCCTCGCTGAGGACGGTCGCGGTCACCTCACCGCGGTCGAACTGGGGGGGAATCTTGCGCGCGATGCGCTCGAACTGGTCCGCGTGCGCGTCGAAGGCGAACAGCGCCGCCGCCAGCGCGTCCCGCTCGTGGTCGTTGTCCCACGACGCCTCCCGGGTCCGGTGTTTCTTCTCGTCGACGGGGAGGTCACGCTCGGGTTCCCACCCCGCCGCGTCGAACGAGCGGCGGAACTTCTCGACCGTCTCGGGCATCGGCTCCACGTCCGCGGCGACGAGCAGCGGGCGACCGCGCTCGATGAGCCACTCGGTGATGTCGGCGCGGTCGGCCGTCCGCGTCGAGTACACGTCCAGCGGATTCCCGTCCAGGTCGACGAGCGCGACGGCCGTCGTGGTGCCGGGGTCGATACCGACGATGACGTGGTCGCGCCGCTTGACGAGCGGCTCGAACTCGATGCCGTCGCGGCGCTCTCGCTCGATTTCCACGCGCACGTCGCCGCTCCGTGACGACGAGACGGGAATGTCGCTCGGCTTTGCTTCGACGGTGAAGACGGCCTGTGAGTAGCCG
Source organism: Halosegnis longus (assembly GCF_009663395.1). Classification (NCBI taxonomy): domain Archaea; kingdom Methanobacteriati; phylum Methanobacteriota; class Halobacteria; order Halobacteriales; family Natronomonadaceae; genus Halosegnis; species Halosegnis longus. The sequence continues at coordinate 1,462,450 of NZ_QKNW01000001.1, forward strand.
CCGTACTTCTCTGTCACGTCCTGCTCGAAGTCGAGATTCGCGTCCGTCAGTTGGGCCTCGACCTCGCGGCTCCGCTTGCGGACGTTGCCGTGGATGCGTCTGGTGTAGCGGTCCTGACTCCAGCCGCCCTTCCCGGTCGAGCGGCCGCGTGCGACCTTCACCTCGGTGCGGTCGGCGAAGGCGGTCACCTCCTGGCCGACGTTCGCGGCCGCGAGCCGCGCGGCCGCCTCGGCCTCCTTGATGGGCTGTTTCCCGTAGGGGACGCCGTGGCGCTTTGCCACCCGCGAGAGGGGTTCCGGCTGTTGGGCACCGGTCACCTGCACCAGCGTCGTCGCCTCGGGGATGTCGCGCAAAAATCGGACGAGCGCGTCGGTGTCTTCGGCGAGTTCGTACACGTTGTCCGTCGCGACGATGTCCGGCTGCTCGCGGTCGATGAGCCGGCGGAGCTTCCGGTACGACACCACGTCCCGGTCGACGTTCTCGCCGTCGAAGGCCACGACCGCGTAGGATGGTGCATCACCGCGGATGTCGCCACTCTGGATATCCACCCCGAAGATGACGCTGTCGAGCGCGGTGGTGCGTGTGCTCATGGAGACGGTTGGTCTGTCGCCCGAATAAATCTCTTGGCGGGCCACGCGAGCGACTTTTGCCGGCGCGCACCCGAGCGGGAGTGTGGACTTACACGTCCGGTACGAGGGCGACGACGACCCCGAGAAGTGTACGGCCCGGAAGCTCGCCCGCTTCGATATGACGACGCTCCACGACTCCCCCCGGAGCGTGCCCCCGGGCGTCGTGCTCGACCCCCACGCTGAGCGAGCGCTCTCGCCCGCCGACGAGACGGACGTGCTCGTCGCGCTCGACTGCTCGTGGGAGACCGCCGACGCCGAGGCGTTCCAACTCGACGGGCCACACCGTGCGCTCCCGTTTCTCGTCGCCGGCAACCCCGTCAGCCACGGCCGTCCGTTCCGGCTCAACACCGCCGAGGCCTTTGCCGCCGGCTGTTACATCCTCGGCGAGCAGGAACAGGCCGAGCAAATCATGAGCAAGTTCCGGTGGGGCCACACCTTCCTCGAACTGAACCAGGAACCCCTCCGTCGGTACGCGAACTGTGCAGACTCCAGCGAGGTCGTCGCCGTCCAACAGGAGTATCTCGACCTCGCGGACGACTAGCGGCCGAACCCTTCCGGCGGGTCCAACGGACTGGTCGGGAGCGACCCGCTCGCCTCGGGGTCGTTGTACCTCCCCGGAGCCACGTCGTTCGGCCCGTCGGGGTAGGCGACCGACGCCAGCGTCTGGATGTGGTCGCGACCGACGCCGAGTTCGAACTGCCCGCCGCCGTACAGCGTCAGGTCGAGTCTATCGGCCAAATCGAGGGTGTCGAACAGCGATTCGACCGTCCCGAACCGGGAGGGTTTGATGTTCAACACGGACGGCTCGAAGGGGAGCGCCTGCACCGACGGGACGCCCGTAATCGGATAATCCCACGCGACGCGCTCCGTCTCCCGCTCTACGATGTCCATCGTCTCGCCGGTGACAGCGGGGTCTTCGACGATCGCGTCGGGGAACGTCTCGAAGACGCGCTCGTAGAAGTCGGCGGACGGCTCCGTATCGACCTCGGTTCCCTCGTACAACCCCTTCAGGTCGAGCACGCGCACGCGGTCGAGGTCGGCCAACCGCTCCAGTAGCGCGTCGTCCCACTCGAGGGTCGGGTCGAGTTTGAACTCGGCGTCGGGATTCGAATCCAGTAGCGACTCGATGCGGTCGAAGCTGTCGAGCCGCGTCGAGACGACGAATCTGACCGGCTCCGCTTGGGTATCGAGCGCCTCGGCGAGCGTCATCTCGGCCTGCGACAGCCCCAAGTCGAGGGCCGCAGACTCGAAGGCCCACTGTCGGAACGCTGGCGCGTGGTGTTGGGACGGGTCGTCGGGCCAGAGGTCGGCGTCGTCGATGGCGTCCGAGAGCCCGTCGAACTCCCACTCGCCGGTGAGGTTCGGCCGGGGGTAGTTGGCGTGATCCTCGGCCTCGTAACACACGTCCTCGCCGCGGCCGATACAGCCGTCACCGGAGAGTTCGACCGTGGTCGTGACGCGGGTGAAGCCGCTCGACACGTCGCGTTCGCGACGCGAGAGCGTGAGCGAGTCAACAGTGACGGGCAGCGAGTCGACCATCGCGTAGCGGCGCATATCCGGATGGGAGACTCGGAAAGGTTTAACCGCGCGGTTCCGATACATCTGGCATGGCCAGTTTCGAGGAAGCGGAAGCACGCACGCTGGAGAAGATGATCTGCATGCGGTGTAACGCGCGCAACGCACAGCGCGCCGACCGCTGTCGAAAGTGTGGCTACAAGAAGCTCCGTCCGAAGGCGAAGGAACGCCGCGCCGCGTAATCCGCGTTCTTCTCCGCGCTTTTCCGGCCGACAGCGACGCCACCGAACCCCTTTTGCGCCGCCCCCGAGAACCGCAGGGCGTGAACGCCGTCGAGGAGTGGCAGGCCGAACTTGACACAGCGGGGGAGCTCACCCCCGAGATAGTCGATGCCATCCTCTCGACGCACGGCGAGCGCGGCGCGAAGGCGATCGAGGCCGTCGCCGAGGCGCGCGTCAAGGAGTACAACGACTTCACCGTCGTCGTGGGCCACTCCGAGGAGCACGTCGTCGAGGACGGCGGCTGTCAGTGTCGCGACGCCCAGTACAACCTCGACCCCGACGACCCGACCGAACGCTGCTGGCACGCGCTCGCGGTCGCCATCGCCCAGCGCGTGGACGAGGTCGACCGCCACGACATGTGGTACTCCGACGTGCGCGAGTTTCTGTAGCGTGAACGGTGGACTTTCGCCGCCCACGCGCGTAGCACGGGTATGGAAATCCCACAGACGGTGCGAGACGCCCTCGCCGACGTTCCTGTCGACGGAGCGACGGCACTGGAGGCCGGAGCCGGCGTCGGCAATGGGACGGCCGGCCTCGTCGACGCCGGCGCGGCGCCGGTGTACGCCGTCACCGACCATCCCGACCACGCTGCCGGAGTCCGCGAGCGCGTCCCCGAGGCCGAGGTAGTGGAGTCCGACCTCCAGTCGATTCCGCTCGACGACGACAGCGTCGACGTGATTCTCGCTCACGGGCTGTTCAACGTCCTGACCAACGAGGAGGCGGCTGCTATCGCGGCCGAGTTCACCCGCGTGGCCGCGCCCGGGGCGTGGCTGCTCGTGGACGACTACGACCCGATGCCGGAACACGCGCCGATTCGCCGGCTGTTCGGCGTCGAGAACGCCATCGCCGAACTCGTGGACGGTCGCCCCGCGTACGTCTTCCACCCCGAGGCCGGTCTCCGGCAGCTGTTTGCCGGCCACGGCTGGGACCACGAGCGCACGAAGTCGCTGTTGGAGCCGGTGCCGTGGCCCGAGGAACTGTTCGAGGCACACCTCGACGCCGCACGGCGGAGCGCCGAACCGCTCGACGACGCACTCGCGGAGCCGCTGCTCGCGGAGGCTGAATCGCTACTGGAGGACGCGCCGTCACCGACGAGCCGGATGTACAGCCTGGGGCTGCGTCACTCGACGCAGTAGTCGACGAAGTTGCGGAGAATCCGGAGCCCCGTCTCGCCGGACTTCTCGGGGTGGAACTGCGTGCCGAAGACGTTGCCCGCCTCGTTCGCGACGATAGCCGGGAAGTCGATGCCGTAGTCGGTCTCGGCGACCACTGCCCGTTCGTCGTCGGGGTCGGCGTAGTAGGAGTGGACGAAGTAGGCGTACTCGCCGTCGATACCCGCCGTGACGGGGTGGTCGCGCTCGACGGACAGCTCGTTCCACCCCATGTGTGGAATCTTCTGCCCCTCGGCGAAGCGGCGATTTCGCCCCGGAATCAGGTCCAGACCCTCCACGTCGCCCTGGCCCTCCTTGTCGGCCTCCTCACTCGACGTGAGCAGCATCTGCATGCCGAGACAGATGCCGAAGAGCGGTCGACCCTCCTCGGCGTACGCGACGAGACCGTCGCGAATCGAGGCGGCGTTTTCCATCCCCTCGGCGAATGCACCGACGCCCGGAAGGACGACGCCGTCGGCGGCGTGGAACCGCTCGGGGTCGTCGCTGATGGTGACGCTCGCGCCCGCGCGCTCGAGTCCGCGGGTGGCAGAGCGGAGATTCCCCAGTCCGTAGTCGACGAGGACGATGTCGGCCGTCGTTTGGACGCTCATACCCTCCGTTGGCGGCGGGGGGAGAAGTCGGTTTTCCTCCACCTGTCGGCCGTGAGCATACACGATTGTGCGCATCTATATCGAACTAATAGCAACATTTAACATAGCGGTGTCCAACCGTTAGTTGAATTCCGATGACGAATCGGCGCACCTTCCTCAAATCCGCGGGCATCGCTGGCACAGTTGGACTTACCGGCCTCAGTGGCTGTATCGGATCGTTCGGCTCCGACCCGTTCAACGACGGGACGATCCAGTTCCTCATGTCGCCGACCGAACCACAAGAGCAGATGCGTGCACAGTACACGCCGGTCCGAAATCAGCTCAGCGAGTCGATCGACATGGCCGACGAGGTCACCATCGACTACGCGGCCGACTACTCCGCGACGCTGAACGCGCTGGACTCCCAGACGGCCGACGTTGCAGAGACCGGCCCGTTCGCGGCCGCGCTCGGCGTCAACAACGACCAGGCGGAAATCGTCCTCCAGCGGCGGGCCTACGGCGGCTGGACCTACCGCTCCATCATCATCACGCGCGACGGCACGGACATCTCCTCGCTGGAGGACCTCGAAGGCCGCGACGTGGCCTTCGCCGACCCGCTGTCGGCGTCCGGGTCGCTGTACCCGCTGTTCATGCTGCAGGAGGCCGGCATCTCCGTACCGGACTCGCCGGGCAGCCCGTCGGGCGCTGACTTCAACCCGACGTGGTCGAGCCACGCGAGCGCGCTCGAAGCGCTCCAGACCGAGCAGGCCGACGCGGCCGGTGTCGGCTACTTCATCGCCTCCGGCGACAACGAGGACGACCTCGCAGACGGGCTCCAGCTCGTCGATGAACGGACGGGTATCCCGCGTGCGCCCATCGTCGTGAGCCCACAGCTCACCGACGAGGAGCAGACCGCGATTACCGAGGCGTTCACGAGCGCACCGAACACGATGTACTACGGCGAAGACGGCGAGGAGGGGACGGAAGACGACATCTGGTTCGACGGCGTCCGTCCGGCGACGGTCGACGACTACCAGCAGGTCATCGACCTCGCCGACTCGCTCGGCTACGGCCAGGACGTCTTCGAGTCCTGAGCCGCGAAACGCGCGGCAAAAAAGCACAGCATTTTGACTACTGAGGTTACCACGTTACGATAGAGACAAGAATGGCGACAGTTACAGCATCGGGGCTCACCAAGGTTTACGGCGAGGACACGGTCGCGCTGGACGACGTGTCCTTCGAACTCGAAGACGGTGAGTTCGTCGTCCTACTGGGCCCCTCCGGTGCGGGAAAGTCGACGTTGCTTCGAATTTTGAACGGACTGACGCAGCCGACGGAGGGGACGCTCGAAATCGGCGGCGAGGAGGTGACCGGCACGCGCTCGGACGTGGCGATGGTGTTCCAGATGCATTATCTGGTCGAGTCGATGAGCGCCTACCGCAACTCGCTGACGGGCGCGCTCAACCGGACGGAGACGGTCGACAGCGTCATCTCGAACTACGAGGAAGCCGACAAGGACCTCGCGCTGGAGGCGCTCGACACGGTCGGACTGCTCGATGAGGCCGACCAGCGCGCCGGCTCCATGTCCGGCGGCCAACAGCAGCGCGTCGGCATCGCCCGTGCGCTCACGCAGAACCCCGAACTCCTGCTCGCCGACGAGCCGGTCGCGAGTCTCGACCCCAAGGCCGCACAGGAGGTCATGCGGTATCTGAAGCTGGCCGCAGACGACCGCGATTTGACCTCGGTCGTCTCGCTCCACCAGGTCAACATCGCCCGCGAGTTCGGCGAGCGGTTCCTCGGACTCCGCGACGGCGAGGTGGTCTTCGACGGCGGCAAAGAGGACCTGACGATGGACGTGGTCGACCGCATCTACTACGGCGACGGTGACGAGGAGAGCGAGACCGGCGTCGAACACCTGGCTGAAACGTAATCATGGCAACAAGCGACATTCAAAACGTCAAGGAGCGAATCGAGAGTCAACAGCTGGTCCGGCGCATTCTGGGCTTTTTCGGTCTCTTCGTCATCCTCGGATTGACCACGCTGGGGATGGTGTACGTCGAGTTCACGCTGGCGCAGTTCATCCAGCAGTTCCCTATCTGGCTCGACAGCGTCTCCCGGTTCCTCCAGCCCGACTTTATCGACCTGACGCTCGCCACCCGCCAGGAGGGAATCGGCGGGCTCGGCGCAATCTGGTACACGCTTACCAATCCGTGGACGATTGTCGAGGCTGCCGGCCAGACCCAACTCAGCGGGAGTCTGCTCGTCCCGGCCGCCATCACGACAATCATCGTCGGCTTCACCGGAACCGTCCTCGGCTTCCCGCTCGCGCTCCTGTTTGGCGTGCTCGGCTCCGAGCGCGTGACGCCGTTCCCGTTCAACTTCATCTTCCGTGGCACGATGTCCGCGATTCGCTCGGTGCCGGCGCTGGTGTGGGTGTTCATCTACATCGCCCTGTTCGGCATCTCTGAGAAGTCGGCCATCATCGCTATCGCGACCGACACCATCGGGAACCTCGGTCGCCTCTTCACCGACGAACTCGAGGAAATCGACGACGGCCCAATCGAGGCCATCTCCTCGACGGGTGCCGGCCGGGCACAGACGGTCATCTTCGGTATGCTCTCGCAGGTGTCCACCTCTTTCATCGCGTGGACGCTGTACGTGCTCGAAATCAACACCCGCATCGCCATCTCGCTCGGCGTCGTCGGTGCCGGCGGGCTGGGACAGTACATCAAGCTGAAACTCCAGTTCGGCAGCGACCAGGCGTACGCCGCGGCCGCCGCCGGACTCATCATGGTGATGCTCATCGTCGTCAGCGTCGAACTCATCTCCTCGCGCATCCGCGCCCGGTTGCGCCCCGGCGAGGACACCGGTAAGGGCCTCGTCGAGACCGTCCGCGGGCTGTTCGACGGGAACAAGTGGCTCGGCCGCACCGACACGAACTAGCTCAGTAGTCGCCGAGTCGGGACTGTCCCGACTCGCTGTCGCCGACGCCCGCGAGCTCGGCCGCGCGGGCAATCGCCGTCTCGAACGTCTCTTCCTGACTTCGATCGTACAGCGTCGCCGCCGGATGCACGGAGACGAGCAGCCGGTAGGCAGACTCGCCGACCCGCACGTCGAACAGGTCGCCGGCTTCGTCCGTCACGCCGACCGACCGCCCGAGCAGGTGCTCGGAGGGGACCTTTCCGAGCGTGACGACGAGTTCGGGGTCGAGCCGCTCGATTTCCGTCTCCAGATACTTGCGGCAGTTGTCGAGTTCGCCCGTCGTCGGGTCCCGGTTGTCCGGCGGGCGACAGCGCACGCAGTTGGTGATGCGCACGTCGCCGCGAGCGAGCCCCGCATCGCGGAGCGCGTCGTCGAGCACCGTCCCCGAGCGGCCGACGAACGGCTCGCCCTGTTCGTCCTCGTTCGCGCCCGGTCCCTCGCCGACGAACAGCAGGTCCGCGTCCGCCGGGCCGACGCCGTTGACGATGCGCGAGCGCGACGCACACAGCTCCGGACAGCGTTCACACGCCGTCACGTCCAGTCCGTCCATACCGACTGCACGCGACCCGCAGTTAAGAATCCGCCCGAAATCGCCGCCCGGCGCGGGCCGCGAGCCGTGCGACTCGGAGGGGTTCGGGCCGACCCCCCTCGGGCGTGAACCCCCGGACAATCGGTTCGGGGTCGTCGGTCCCGACGGCTCGCACCCACACCCGCTCGCCGTTGACCGCGACCTGCTCTCGCGGCGGCTGTCGCTCGTAGATACCACGGCGCGCGGCGAGTGCGTCGCCGTCGAACTCGCGGGCGAGTGCGGCGTCGAGTCCCGCGCTCGCCTCGAAGGAGACAGAGACGACGGGGCGGTCGGCCTGCTCGTGAACCCGGTGGAGGTCGAAGAGATTGAACCACGCGGGCGCGATGCCCGCAAGCAGTACGTACTGTGCGTCTGGTCGGTCGAGCCGCGAGAGAAGGGAGCAGGCGGCGTCGGTCGCGTCGAGCCCGCCGACGGTACAGCGGCCGTACTCCAGTCCGTCGACGCTTCGGTCGGCGCGGACGACCGCCGCGGCGAGGGTCGACTCGCCGTCGCCGGCCGACTCGGCGATACCGACCGCCCGGGTGGCCTGCTTCACTCAGTCGTCGTCCTGCATCTCCTGGAACTGGTCGAGCAGTTCGTCACTGGAGTCCAGATCGAAGGAGACCTCGCCGTCGTGGTCGTGTTCCGCGGCGTTGATGCCGTCTTCGTCCTCGAAGTCGGTGTCGTACTCCTGATTCTCCTGTTCGGACTCATCATAGCTCCCAAATCCCATATGTATACGTAAGTTACTAATCTGGACGGAAAAGCTCACGGGTCGTCCACAGGCTCAAGCGTCCCCCTCACGTACCCCGACTATGGACCCGATTCCGGTCACCGCAGACGCAGAGGTGTTCACCTGCAACGCGTATCTCGTCCCCGGCGAGACGACCACGCTCGTCGACGCCGGCGCGATGGAGGGGGTCGTCGAGGTCATCGAGTCGCACGTCGAATCGGTCGACGCCGTCGTTCTCACCCACCAGCACGGCGACCACGTCGCCCAACTCGACGCCGTCGTCGACCGATTCGACCCCGACGTGTACGCCTACGCCGACCACGACCACCGGACCCACGCCATCGACGACGGCGACACCGTCCCAATCGGCGACGAGGCGTTCGACGTGGTGTACACACCGGGCCACGCCGACGACCACGTCTCCTTGGTCTCCGACGCGACGCTCTTCTCGGGCGACGTCGTCGTCTACAACGACGGAGCCTTCGACGACGGGAGCTTCGGGCGCACGGACATGGCCGGTCAGTCGCGCGAGCGACTCATCGAATCCCTGCAGGACCTCCTTCCGCACCTCGACGGCGTCGAAGCGATGTACGCGGGCCACGGCGACCCGTTCACGGGTGACGTGACCGAGGTCGTCGAGCGGGCGCTCGAACGCGCACAGCGCCGCGAGCCGAAGTACCCCGAATGAAACTCCTTTTCGCCCGCGAGCGGCGACTCGGCGTATGAACGTATCGGAAGGCGGCGTCACCATCGAGGTGTCCGAGACGCGCGACGGCGCGAGCGAGGGGACCGGCGAGGGCGTCTTCTTCAACCCCACACAGGAGCTGAACCGCGACCTCACCGTCGCCGTCCTCGACACGTGGGCCGAGGAGCAACGCGACGGTCCCGGCACGTATCTCGACGCGATGTGCGCCTCCGGGGTCCGCGGCGTCCGCGCGGCGAACGCCGGCTGGGACGTGACCTGTACCGACATCGACAGCGACGCGACGGAGCTTGCGGCCCGGAACCTCGACCGCAACGACCTCGCGGGCGAGACCGAGCGCACGAACGTCAACGCCCACCTCTACGAGCACCACTACGACGTGGTCGACCTCGACCCGTTCGGGACGGTCGTGCCCTTCCTCGATGCGGCGTTCAACGGCGCGAGCGAACTGCTGTGTATCACGGCGACCGACACCGCCCCGCTGTGTGGTGCCCACTTCGAGAGCGGCGTCCGCAAGTACGGCGTCGTCCCGCGCAACACGGAGTTCCACCCCGAGATGGGAACCCGGACCCTGCTGTCGGCGTCTGTTCGGACCGCGGCCCGGTACGACGTGGCCGCGACTCCCGTCTTCACTCACGCGACCAGCCACTACGTCCGGACGTATCTCGCACTCGATTCGGGCGCGAGCGAGGCGAACGACCGCATCGACCAGCTCGGCTACGTCGACTGGTGTAACCACTGCTACTGGCGCGACCACGAGCACGGACTCATCGCCGACCCTGTTGAGGAGTGTCCACACTGCGGCCACGCCACGCAAACCGCGGGCCCGCTGTGGCTCGGCCCGACCCACGACCAGTCGTTCGCCGCCGCCGTCCGCGAGAACGTCACCGAGACGATGGGCGAGGCGACGAAGGCCCGGCGGCTCTGTGACCGCCTCGAAGTCGAGCGCCACGACCCCACCCACTACGACCAACACGAACTGTACGGCAACTGGGGCGAGTCGGCTATCGGGATGGACGACTTTCTCGACGCGCTCCGGGACGCCGGCCACCCGGCCTCCCGCAGCCACTACGGCGGAACGACGTTCAAGACGCCGGCGTCGGTCGGCGAGATTCGCGACGCCGTCTTATAACTGACTGCGCGTCGACCACCGGATATGCGCCGTCTCGCTCGCGACGTGTACGCCGTCGGTCGCCGGGCCGACGTGTCGACGCTCGCGGGAGCACTCGCGTACTTCGCGTTCGTCGCGCTCGTCCCGCTTGGCGTGTTGTTCGTCGTCGCGATAGCCACGCTGGTCGGCGAGCCGACCGGCTCGCGGGTGCTCGCGCTCCTCGCTGAGACGCTCGAACCCGGAGTCGGCTCGCTCATCGAGTCGAACGTGCGCGACGCCCGCGGTCGGTTCGAGGCGACGCTGCTCGGCACGGCGACGCTCGCGTTCGGTGGGGTCCGGCTGTTCCAGACGCTGGAGCGGGGCTTCGCCAGCATCTACGGCGAGCGCCGCGGGCGGTCGCGGTCGGCGGCCCTCCGAGACGTGGCCGTGGTCGCGCTCGCCGACGGCCTCGCGCTCGCCGTCCTCGGTGTGGCCGGGAGCCACCTCGTCCACGGCGTCTCTGACGGCTGGGTTGCACCCGTCGGCACCGTCTTCCTGTTCGCCGGACTCGTCTGTGCCGTCCTCCCGACGTTCGCCGTCTTCCCGTCCGCGTCAGTGGGTGCGCGCGAAGCCCTCCCGGGCGCGGCGCTGTCGGCGGGGAGTTGGACCCTCGCGACGGTCGCCGTCAGGTGGTACGCCACCACCGGCGGACCGTGGCAGTACGGCGCGCTCGGAGTCGTCGTGCTCTCGCTCGGCTGGCTCTACGTCGGCGGGCTGGTCGTACTCGTCGGTGCAGCGCTCAACGCCGTGCTCGGCGGCCACGTCGACCCCGACGAGGCGTGGCATCCCGGCGATTATTAGTACGGAGTCGCCCACCACAGGGTATGAACCGCCGTCAGTCCGGCCTGCTCGACACCGTGGGGACGGTCGTCACCGTGGTCCGGAGCGACCAAATCACCTTCATCGCCGCGAGTCTCGCCTACTACGCGTTCATCTCGCTGCTCCCGCTGCTGTTGCTCACCGTCGTCGCCGTCAGCGTGGTCGGCGGGCCGGAGCTGGCCGCGACGCTCGGCACCGCGGCCGCGAACTCTTTCGGCCAACAGGCCGGTGCGCTCGTCGAGAGCGCGCTCGTCAACGCCGCGGGCAGAAGCGGTGCCACCGTCGTCGGGACCGCGCTTCTCGTCTGGTCTGCCCTGAAGCTGTTTCGCGGGCTGAAGGTCGCGTTCACCACCATCTACGGCACCGTCGACGAGCAGTCGATTCTCGACCAGCTCCGCGACGGCTTCGTCGCGCTCGTCGGCGTCGGGCTCGGCATCGCGGCGACGGTGGTCGTCGGCTTCGCCGTCGCCCGCGTCGACCGCTCCATCGTCGGTATCGACATGGCGGACGTGGCCGGGACGGGACTGCTCGTGCTCGGGCTCCTGCTCGTCTTCTTACCCCTCTACTACGTGCTTCCCGACCGCGGCGTGGTGACGGTCCGCGAGGCAGTCCCGGGGGCGCTCGTCGCCGCCGTCGGCTGGACCGGGCTACAGGTCGGCTTCCGCATCTATGCGGAACAGGCCGCGACCTACCAGGCGTACGGCGTCCTCGGCGGCGTGCTCCTGCTCGTCACCTTCCTGTACATCGGCGGCATCATCCTGCTCGTCGGCGTCGTCGTGAACGCCGTCCTCGCCGGGCGCATCGACGACCAGAGCGACCTCATCGACACCGACGCCCACGAGACAGGAGGGAGGGGCTTATCTGCCACGGGTACGACCACTCTCGATGTGAGCGAGGACGCCGACGACCGCGACGGACACGACGACCGCGACGAGGAGATTCGCGAACTCCGTGAACGACTCGCCGAGTTCGAAGACGAGGTCGAAGAGCGCACGGTCAAACGCGACGACCTGGAGCGTGACCTCAAGCGGTACGTCCGCCGGAAAGTTCGCTCCGGGAAAGCCCGCGGCTGGGGACCGTATCTCGTCTTGCTGTACGGGACGGTCATGACGCTCGGCGCGTTCACTCAGCTTTCGGGCGGGTGGGCCGTCCTCGCGATGCTCGTCATCTGGCTGTCGACGCTCGGGCTGTACGCGCTGATGCTCATCGTCGGCGGGGGACTCTCCGCGGCACAGCTCCCGTTCAAGCTGCGTGACTCCGTCGCCGACCGGCGGAGATGAGCCACGGGCTCGGTGTCGTCGCCGCGCTGCGTGACGCCCCCGACATCGTCGTCGTCGGCTTCGCACTCCTCACCCAACTGGGTGACTTCTGGTGGTATCTGTCCGTCCTGACGCTGGCGTACGCCTTCGCCGGCATCCATCCGCGACTGCGCGGCGAGCGCGTGCGCGAACGCGTCGCCTTCGTCATCGCCGTCGCGCTCGGTGCCCTCGCCGTCACCTATCTGCTGAAGCTGACGGTCGCACATCCGCGCCCGCCGGGTGCCGAGACCGCCCGTGACCTCGCGTGGCTGCCCGCCTCGCTCGACCCCGTCTGGACGTTCCTCGCGACCAGCGAGAGCTACACGCTCCCCTCCGGACACGCCACCGGGAGCGCGGCGATATACGGCGCTATCGCGCTCGTGAGCCGATGGGGCAGTCGTCGGCTCCGGTACGGCAGCGCCCTCGTGCTGGTCGCGCTCATCGCCCTTTCACGGGTCGTCATCGGCGTCCACTATCTCGGCGACGTGCTCGTCGGTCTCGCGGTCGGTGGCGGCTATCTCGCCGTCGTCTGGCTCGCCACCCGGGGTCGGAAGGTCAAGCGCGCCTTCTCGCTCGCCCTCGCCGTCGCGCTCGTCGGCATGTTCGCGACGCTGACGCCCGAGACGGCTGCTATCGCCGGAGCCACGCTCAGCGGGCGTATCACCTGGACCATCGTCGGTGGACGGCTCCCGGCGTTCTCGACGGGCACCGAGGGGGCGGTGACGGCGGTCGTCGCGCTCGTCGGGGCGGCGCTTGCGGGCGGAGCCGCGTTCGCGGGCGACGCCAGCGTCGTCGTGCTGTTCGTCGCTGCTGCCGGCGGTATCACGCTGATTCTCACGTCACCGCTGGCGACACAGCGGCTGCTCGGGTAGCCGTCGGCTGTCGCTTTCTCGCGGAAAAAACGGAGAGGAAAGTCCGCGTTAGAACGTTTCGAGGTAGCGGTCGATCTCCCAGTCGGAGACATCGACGCGGTAGTCGTCGTACTCGGCCGTCTTGGCCTCGAGGAACTTCTCGGCGACGTGGTCGCCGAGCGCGTCCATCACGAGCTCGTCCTCTTCGAGCGCGTCGAGCGCCTCGCCGAGGTTCGACGGCAGCGTGGTGATGCCGTACTCCTCGCGTTTTGCCTCGTCGAACTCGTAGATGTTCTCGCGGACCGGGTCCGGGCAGTCGAGTTCGCGCTCGATGCCGTCGAGACCGGCGTGGATGAGCGCCGCGAAGGCGAGATACGGGTTACACGACGGGTCCGGGAAGCGCGCCTCGATACGGGAGGCGGCCGGCACGCGGGCGGCCGGCTTGCGGATGAGCGCGGAGCGGTTGCGGTCGGACCACGCGACGTACACCGGAGCCTCGTAGCCGGGGACGAGTCGCTTGTAGCTGTTGACGGTCGGGTTCGTCACGGCCGCGAGCGCCTCGGCGTGGTCGAGGATGCCGGCGGTGAACTGCTTTGCCGTCTCGCTCAGGTCGAACTCGTCGTCGCCGTCGTGGAAGGCGTTCTCCCCGTCCTCGGTGAACAGCGAGATGTGGGTGTGCATGCCCGAACCGTTGATGCGCGGAATCGGCTTCGGCATGAACGTGGCGTGGAGGTCGTGTTGTGCGGCAATCGCACGAACGACCGTCCGGAAGGTCCCGACGTTGTCGGCCGTCGTCAGGGCGTCGTCGTACTCGAAGTTGATTTCGTGTTGACCCTGTGCGACCTCGTGGTGGGAGGCCTCGATGTCGAAGCCCATCTCTTCGAGTCCGAAGATGATGTCACGGCGCACGTCCGAGGCGAGGTCCTTCGGCGCGAGGTCGAAGTAGCCGCCGGCGTCGTTCGTCTTCGTCGTCGCGCGCCCGTCCTCGTCCTCCTCGAAGAGGAAGAACTCCGGTTCTGGGGCGGCGTTGACCTCGAATCCCATCTCCGAGGCGCGGTCGAGTGCGTCTTTCAGAACGTAGCGCGGGTCTCCCTCGAACGGCTCGCCCGTCGACGTGTTGATGACGTCACAGATGAGACGCGCGGAGTGGCCGTCGCGCCACGGCAGGATGGCGAACGTGCTCGCGTCGGGCTTGAGCCGCATGTCCGACTCCTGAATACGGACGAACCCTTCGATGGAAGAGCCGTCGAAGTAGATGCCCTCGGTGAACGCCTTCTCCGCCTGGTCGGCGGGGACCGCGACGTTCTTGACCGTCCCGAGGATGTCCGTGAACTGGAGCCGCAGGAAGTCCACGTTCTTCTCGTCGATTTCGTCCAGTACGCGCTGTGCTTCCGCCGAAAGGCCGCCGTCCGGTGCAGTGTCCTCCGTCATGTTCGAGACAGGTGTACTGAACGTCCCCGGTATTAAAGCAGTATCTATCTTCGCAAAACATACCAAGCTCGCTCAGGAACTGGATATTCGTAAACTTATAATGGTGGGGAGGCGTTACCAGGTGTAATGACGTACGAAAACCTCGACCGACGGTTGGTGAACGCACTTCTCGAAGACGGCCGCGCCTCGCTTCGCTCGCTCGCCGAGGAACTCGACGTGAGCGTCACCACCGTCTCCAATCACATCTCCGAGCTCGAAGAGTCGGGCATCATCTCCGGGTACACGCCCGTCGTCGGCTACGACGAACTCGGCTACGACGTCACGGCGATTATCCAGCTCAAGTGTGAAGGCTCCGCGCTCCCCGACATCACCGAACGGCTCCGCGAACACAGCCAGATGATTTCGGTGTACGAGGTGACGGGCGACCACGACGTTATCGCCATCGGAAAGTTCACGGACACCGACCACATGAACTCTCAAATCAAGGAGCTGCTCATCGACCCAGACATCAAGGAGTCGAACACGAGCGTCGTTCTCAACTCCGTGCTCGAAAACGAACAGTTCGCCCTCGACATCAAAGAGTAAGCTCTCATGCCGTTGTCCGTCCTTCGAACTCCGGACAGCTACGGGTATACAAGCTACAGCAACTGCTCAAGTTGGTGGCGACGACGGCTCACGTCGAAGTGGAGCCGAACGTTCCCCTGACTCGACAGCCGGTCGAGCACGAGCAGCGGGTCGACCCCCTCGCTCTCGACAGCTTCGAGCAGCCCTTCGATGTCGTTGCGGTTGAGCGCGAGCGAATCCATCATCCCGAGTGCGAGTGCCATTGCTGCGCCGGCGTCGCCCTCCGGAAACTCGTCGGAGACGTGCGAGAAGTCCGGCTCGTCGCCGAACTCCGCCGGCTGGCTGGCGAGACACCGCGTGCAGGTCGCGACGTACTCGCTGTCCACGTACTCGCGGAGATTCAGCGGGACCTCGTACATCGTCGTCGGGCCGCCACAGTGGTTGCAGTCCATACCGCGGCCACGGCGGCGAGCAAAAAGGGTGTGACTATTCGGCCGGCTCAGACGTAGGTGAACCACTCGTCGTGGTCGTCCGTCTCGCGCTCGACGAGGTCGAAGAAGGCGGTCTGAAGCTCCTCGGTGACCGGGCCGCGGGTCCCCGAGCCGATGGTGACGTTGTCCACCTGCTTGATGGGGGTCACCTCGGCGGCGGAACCAGTAAAGAACAGCTCGTCGGCGGTGTGGAGCTCGCCACGCGAGATGGAGACGTTGTCGTGGACCTCGTAGCCGCGCTCCTCGGCCAGCGTGATGACGGTGTTGCGCGTGATACCGTCGAGGATGGACTCCGAGAGCCCCGGCGTGAAGATTTCGCCGTCGCGGACGAGGAAGATGTTCTCGCCCGGTCCCTCAGCGACGTTCCCCTCTTTGTTGAGGACGATGGCCTCGACGAAGCCGTTGCGCCGGGCCTCCTCGCCGGCCAGCATGCTGTTGACGTACAGCCCGGTCGTCTTGGCGTTGGTCGGAATCTGACTGGAGGCGTGCTTTCGCCACGAGGAGACCATCACGTCGATCCCGTTTTCGAGGGCTTCCTCGCCGAGATACGCGCCCCACTCCCACGCGGCGATGGCCACGTCGGTCGGGCAGTCCTTCGGCGAGACGCCGAGGCTGTCGTAGCCGTAGAAGGCAATCGGGCGGATGTACGCCGACTCGAGCTCGTTGCGGTCGAGCAGTTCCAGGGTCGCCTCGGTGAGTTCCTCGCGGTCGTACTCGATGTCCATGTCGTACGGCTTGGTGCTCTCGTACAGGCGGTCGAGGTGCTCCTCCCAGCGGAACAGCGCCGTCCCCTCCTGCGTATCGTACGCGCGGACGCCCTCGAAGACGCCCGACCCGTAGTGAAGCCCGTGTGAGAGGACGTGCGTCGTCGCGTCACGCCAATCGACGAACTCGCCGTTCTGCCAGATGACACCGTCGTCTTCCATCGCTTCGAACGCGGACATACGGATTCGTCGGTCGCTCGTACCTTAAATGTCGCAGAAACTGCCTACGCCAGCCGCGCGATGAGGTCGGCTCCCTCGACGTACGCGAAGCCGTTGCGGTCGGCGTACGCCCGGGCGTCGGCCGGCGAGAGCGCCTCGCCCGTCTCGTCGTCCAACATCTCACAGACGACGGCCGCGGGCGGCTGGTCGGCCGCGATGGCGAGCGCCACCGCGAGTTCGGTGTGGCCCTGGCGGTCGCCCAGCAGTTCCGGTGCGGCCCGGAGCAGGTGGACGTGACCGGGGGCGCGGAAGTCGGCCGCGAACTCCAGCGTGTCGGGTGCACGAGCCGACTCCCCGAGCCGCGAGATGGTGAGCGCGCGGTCGGCGTCGGTGATGCCCGTGAAGCTGTCGCGGTGGTTCACCGTCAGCGAGAACGACGAGCGCTCGTCGTACGCGAGTTCGTGGTCGGCCGCCGCAGGGTGGTCGAGCTGCTCTTGCATGAACGGGAGCGACCACGCCTCCGCAACCGCATCCGAGAGTGCGACGCAGATGAGCCCGCCCGCGTCGTTGCGGAGCCGCGCGACCGCGTCGGCGTCAACGGCGTGTGCCGGGTAGATGAGGTCAGTCTCTCCCTCGCGGTCGGCCGCGTCGTGGACTAAGATTGGCTCGCCGCGGCGGTAGGCCGCGATGGCAGCATCGACGGCCGCGTTACTCTGCTGTGACACGGACCGTCACCTCCTGGTCGTCCGTGAGGCCGAGTTCGTCCCGGAGCTTGACCGGGGCGATGATCTCCAGCTTGTCGGCGTCGTGGTGGGTGCGCTCGGGCGCGATGACGTGGGCCGTCTCGAAGCTTTCCTCGTCGGTCTCGACGGTCGCCGGCCAGCAGAACGCCGGCCCGTAGGTGCGGTCGTCACCTTCCCAGCCGTCGATACGCACCGGCTCGAAGCTGTCCATCCGGCTGCGTGCGGCGACGGACTCGTCGTCGAGTTCGACGTTGAGCGTGCCGAGGAACGGCTCGTAGCCCAGTTTCTCCTCGAACTGCTCCATGTAGCCCGGAAGAGAGATGTAGTGGCGACCCTCGCCCATCCCGCTGGTGACGTGGCCGTCGAAGGCGACCGAGAGGTCGCGCTCGAAGATGTGGCGGTACTGCTCGTACTCGCTGCGGAGCACGCGCTCGCCGTCGTCGGTGAGGGTGACGCGCTGGCCGTCACCGAGCATCTCGCGCTCGATGAGGCCGGCGGATTCGAGCCGCTGGAGCCGGCGGGAGGCGGTCTGGTTCGAGGCGTCGAGCCGTTCGGCGACGGCCGCACACGTCACCGTGGTCGGGCCGTCGATACTGCCCGCGAGCGCGAGTTCCTTGAGCGTCGTGAGTTCGTCCGGACCGACGGACGCGACCTGCTCTTGCATACCCGAAGGTGGGGCCTTCGCGTAGTTAACCATATCGTTACTGGCACGCATCGCAGAAGTGGAACGCTACGCCCAGAAGTCGCTGCCGCCCTTCAGCTTCGGCACCCACGTGTCCTCGTCGCGCGAGAGCAGGGTGACGCGGGAGTCGGGCACCTCGCGGAAGGTGTCGTGCTCGGGGAGGAACTCCCCGACGCGTTCGGTGAAGGCTTTCACCTCCTCGTGGCTCGGCATGTTCTCGTGGCCGAGCCGGCTCCGCGAGTGGCCGACGTACATGTACGCCTTCATCTCCAAGAAGTCGATGTCGGCTCGCTCGCACATCACAGCGTACCACTCCGGCGTGTGCATGTTGAAGCCGTCGACCAGGGTGGTCCGGATGACCGTCCGGGTGTCGTCCTTCTCTGCCAGCACGTCGAGCGTGTCGAGCAGTCGCTCCCAGGCGTCCTCTTCCATCGCGGCGACCGTCTCGTCGAAGGTGTGGCGGTCGGCGGCGTCGACGGAGACGTACAGCTGGGTCGGGTCACACGCGTCGAGCACCTCGGGCCGCGTGCCGTTGGAGACGAGGAAGGTCGTGATGTCGCGGTCGTGGAACGCCTCGATGAGCTCCGGCAGATACGGGTACAGCGTCGGCTCGCCGTCCAGCGAGATGGCGACGTGGCGCGGCTCCATCGCCTCGTCGAAGACGCGTCTCGGCACCTCGTCGTTGCCGCCGAAGCCGGACAGCAGTTTGCGCTGCAGCTCGATGGACGCGTCCACGACCGCCTCGGGGTCGTCCCACTCGACCTCGTCGAGTTCGTACGCGTGACCGGCGTGGTCGCGCCAGCAGAAGACGCACCGCTCGTTGCACTTCACCACGGGGGTCATCTGGATGCAGCGGTGCGATTGGATGCCGTAGAAGGTGTTCTTGTAACAGCGCCCCTCGCCGCGGAGCGCGTTGGCCGTCCACCCGCAGGTCTGTGCGGCGGTGTGGTTTTTGCTGTGGTACTCCGGGTCGTCCACCTGTTTCGGCCCGGTGTCGCTCATACCCGACGCTCGCGGGCCGCGGGCCTAAAGCCGTCGCTGTCCGGCCGAAAAAACGAGAATTAGGGGGTTAACTCTGGGTGACTTCCGGCGGCAGTCGGAAGACGGCCAGCCCGGAGGAGCCGACGGCGACGTCGGGGTAGACGTTCTCGCTGTCGGGAGCCGGTCGGCCGTAACGGGCTTCGAGCAGGTTGCTCTCTACCGGAGAGTCGAGCTGCGTCCACTGTGTCTCCGGCGTCTTCTCGAAGATGCGCCCGGAGTTGCCGACGACGAGCTTCTTGTCGCCCTCGCGGGTGACGCAGTTGAGCCGCTTCGTCCCGAGCTGGAGCGGCGTCCAGTTGTTACAGGAACACTCCAGCCGATACAGCTTCCCGCCGCCCGCGGAGACGTACGCGCGGTCGACGTCCTGGGTCTCGTAGCTGATCACGTCGGTCGTGGCGACCTGTGAGTCCGGGATGCCGATGTCGTCCCACGAGTCCGTCGCGTAGCTGTCGCCGGTGTTCTCCAGCGCGTTCGAGGAGGTGTCGACGACGTGGCCGTACCCCGGGCGGGATTCGCGCATGTCGATCGCCGCGGCGTTCGACCCCGACGCCGGCTTGACGAGGTTGACGCCGTCCTCCTCGAGGTCCGTAAGTAGGCACTTCTGCTGTTGGTCGAACGGCATCCGCATCACCTCACCCGAGCCGTTGGACGCGTAGATGACCTCCTCGTCCACGTCGCCGACGACGGAGATTCCCTCCCACGTCGAGGTCTTGCCCGACGGCGCGGAGTAGTTGTACTTCGTCTTCGTCTCCACGTCGAAGGCACCGAAGGCACCGGAGCCGCCGACGAAGTAGACGCGCTTGCCGTCGTCGGTTGTGCTGGCGGCCCGCAGCGGCGCACCACGCGTCTGTGGCCCGTTGCTGAACGCCAGTTCCCACTCGTGGGCGGTGACGTCGTAATCCTCCGGCGTCCCCTTCCCGTTCGTCGCGTAGGTGAGGAGATTCCCGGTCGCGCCGACCGCCACCGGACCGCGCGTGGTCATGGTGACGCTCCGGAGCGTCTTGCTCGTCGGGACCTGGTCGTCCGCGTACGTCTGCCAGCCCGCCGCCTGCTGGGAGGTCGTGGCGTTTACCGTGCCGAGTGCAGCTGCACCGCCGGCAACTGCGGTTGCTGCACCGGCTGTCTTCAGTACCGACCGTCGCGTGAACAGTGACTCAGTATCTGACATTGTCTGCACCCTCTATCCGTTGCGACACAGGATTAGCATATAAAACTATAACACCAATACTTGGAAATAAAGAAATTTCTAACGGACGAGAGCAAACAGACTGCCGAATCGTGGGGGATTATCGTTCGAGTATCGTTCCGGAGTTTCCGACGAGGATGTCCGTTTCGCCGACGGTTGCATCGAGGAGCGTGTTCCCGGTCGGGGTGTCGGTGACCGAGAAGCCGTCCGCGTCGCGGTCGAACGCGCGGCCGCTCTCGCCGGCCCCGAGCACGCGCGTGCCGTCGCGTGCGAGTCCGCGAATCGCCTTGCTCCCCGCCTGCAGCGGGGTCCACAGCGAGCAGTCGCAGTCGCGTCGCCACAGCCGTCCGGTGGCCGCGCCGACGAAGACCCGGTCGGGACCGCTGGCGACATCGTACGTCGACGCGGCCGAGTCCGCGATACCGACCCGCGTCCACGTCTCGCCGGCGTCCGTCGTCTGGTACACCCCGCTGTTCGAGGAGACGGCTCGGCCGCGTTCGGGACCGTGGAAGTCGACTGCCCGAATCGTGTACGAGCCGCCCGTGTCGCTCGTACTCCACGACATGCCACCCTCCTCCGTGTCCGCGCGCGCGCCGACGTACACCTCGCCCGACGACTTCGTGAGATACACCCGCTCGCCGCCGGCGGGACCAGTGACCGCGACGTCGGTGAACGTCGGGGAGACGTTCGGCGGCTTGTGCGAGGTGACGGAGCCGTCAGCACGGTCGTACGCACCGACGGCTCCGGACGACCCCGCGACCCACAGGAGTCGCTCGTCGTCGGTGGCGTCGACGCCGTAGAGCGTTTTCTGCCCGCCGGTCGGTCCGGTCGTGTCGTAGACGGACCACGAGCCGCCGCTGCGTTCGACGACGCGCCTGCTCGACCCGACCGCGTACGCGTTTGCACCCGCACGCGTGACGGCGTTGAGTGTCTTCCCGGTTCCAGAGTCGACGCGCTCCCAGTCGCCCGCGAGGACGTCACTCGCTCCCAGCGTGGCCACGCCAACCGCTGTCGTGCCTACGCTCGCGAGCACCGTTCGACGCGACGCCGGCGTATCCATCAGTCGCTCCAACACAAGAATCTATATAAAAAGGACGGGGTGAGTTTCCGGCCGTTGAGACGATACGTCTCGAGGAATTCGGTCTGTTAGGCGTAGTGGCCGGCTATTCCGACTGTCGCTGCTGAAAGGACAGATTGCTATTTCGGCGCGTGAGGGTGTTATTCGACAGCCTACGTACCTTAGCTTTCCGTGTCGCTCACCTTCGTTCGCTCTCGCGTCGTGCAAGATTGACTCACGCCGTTCGCCAATCATCTCCGCAAGCCCCTTTATCACCCACAGGAAACGAGAGCCATGTTCATCGCCTTCCGCGAGGAGGTTGCTGCCGTCCTCGCCGACGCACTCGACGACCGCGGCTATCCGAGCGACGACCTCGGACTCGAGGAGCCGCCCGAGGAGTTCGACGCCGTCCTCGCCTCCTCGGTCGCCTTCCGACTCGCCAGCGAAGCCGGCGCGCCACCGCCGGAGGTCGCCGGCGAACTCGCCGACGCGGTCGACCTCTCGGAGACCACCTACGTCGACTCGGTCGCGACCCAGGGGCCGTACGTCAACTTCACGCCGGGCGAGGCGTACTTCGCCGACGCGCTCGCCGTCCGCGAGGAGAGCGGCCGCCTCGACTCGACGGGCGACTCCGTCGTCGTCGAACACACCAGCGCGAACCCGACCGGCCCGGTCCACGTCGGCCGGGCGCGCAACCCCATCGTCGGGGACGCCGTCGCGAATCTGCTCGAATACGCCGGCAACGACGTGGACCGCCACTACTACGTCAACGACGCCGGCCGCCAGATGGCTGTCTTCACGTGGGCGTACGAGACGTTCGACGAGTCGGAGCTTCCCGAGCCGGAGCGCGACCGCATCGAGTACGACATGGTGCGCTACTACCGCAAGGGCAACGAGTTCCTCGACTCCGCCGACGAAGCCGCCGTCGAGGCCGCCGAGGCCGAAATCGAGTCGATTCTCCAGGGGTTAGAGGCGGGCGAC
Source organism: Halosegnis longus (assembly GCF_009663395.1). Lineage (NCBI taxonomy): Archaea > Methanobacteriati > Methanobacteriota > Halobacteria > Halobacteriales > Natronomonadaceae > Halosegnis > Halosegnis longus. Next base: position 1,484,819 of record NZ_QKNW01000001.1, read on the forward strand.
GACGACACCTACGAGCGCGTTGGCGAGGTGGTCGATGCGGTGCTCGGCGGGATGAAGGAGTGTCTCGCGCGCCTGCCGGCGACGTTCGACGAGTTCGTCAAGGAGACCCGGTTCATGAAGAACGGCGACACCGACGACGTGGTCGCCCGCCTGAAGGAGCTGGACGAGGCCGTCTACGAGGAGGACGCGTGGCAACTCGACTTGGACGGCTTCGAGAAGAACCTCGTCTTTCTGCGGTCTGACGGCACCTCGCTGTACACGACCCGCGATTTGGCCCACCACGAGTGGAAGTTCGACAACTACGATCGCGCGGTCACGGTGTTGGGCGAAGACCACAAGCTCCAGGCCGGCCAGCTGAAGGAGACGCTCGGGCTGCTCGGCAACGACACCGACCAACTGGAGTCGGTCATCTACTCGTACGTGAACCTCCCGGAGGGGAAGATGTCGACGCGTGCGGGCACGGGCATCGACCTCGACGACCTGCTCGATGAGGCAATCGTTCGCGCCCGCGACGAGGTGGAATCCCGACTCGACACGCGCGACCGCGACGACGACCTCGACGAGACGGACATCGAGCGCATCGCCCGCCAGGTCGGTATCGGCGCGGTTCGGTACGACATCGTGAGCAAGCAGCCGACGAAGGCCATCACCTTCGAGTGGGAGCGCGCCCTCGACTTCGAGGCCCAGTCCGCGCCGTACGTCCAGTACGTCCACGCGCGGTGTTGTGGCATCCTCGATGACGCCGGCGAGGTGCCCGACGGCGACGTGGCGGCGCTCACCGAACCGGAAGCCCGCGAGCTGCTGCGTGAAATCGCGCGGTTCGAAGGCGTCATCGACGGGGCCGCGGCGGACCTCCAGCCCCACCGGATTGCGACCTACACGCGCGACCTCGCGGAGGCGTTCAACGCCTTCTACCGCGAGTGTCCAGTACTGTCGGCCGAGGAGGACGTGCGCGACGCCCGCGTCGCGCTCGTGGCCGCGGCTCGCCACACGATGGCGAATGCACTCGACGTTATCGGCGTTGAAGCGCCGGTGTCGATGTAATCAGAGGGGGAGAACGAAGCCGCCGGAGTTGATGAGCGTCCCGCCGGCGAACTGGACGGCGGCCGCGCCGAGACCGAGCGCGAGCAGCAGGAAGATCACAATCCACGACAGCGGGATGCTCGTATCGACGTTGTCTGGGTCGGGCATACCTCCCGTGGGGGGACGCGAGGCTTAAATCCTCACGACTCGGCGCAAGCGGTCAACAGGTACTTACGACGCATTACCGTAGCGCGTGTAATGAGCCAGCAGGAACAGGAGAAGTCGGACAAACAGAAGTACGACTTCCGAAAGGTCATCGAGGAGCTACAGGAGTACGAAGGCTCCGGCACGCAGTTGGTGAGCATCTACATCCCCGAAGACCGGCTCATCTCCGACGTGGCCGCACACATCACCCAGGAACACTCCGAAGCGTCCAACATCAAGTCCAAACAGACCCGAACTGCCGTACAGGACGCCCTCACGTCGCTGAAGGACCGCCTCAAGTACTACGACGTGCGCCCGCCCGAAAACGGGATGGTCATGTTCTCCGGGGCGATCAACAGCGGCGGCGGCCAGACGGACATGATTACCCGCGTCCTCGAATCGCCGCCGGACCCGGTCGAGTCGTTCCGCTACCACTGCGACTCGGCGTTCCTCACCGAGCCGCTCGAACACATGCTCGCGGACAAGGGGCTGTTCGGACTCATCGTCTTGGACCGACGCGAGGCGAACGTCGGCTGGCTGAAAGGGAAACGCGTCGAGCCGGTGAAGTCGGCGTCGTCGCTCGTCCCCGGCAAGCAGCGGAAGGGTGGCCAGTCCGCCCAGCGATTCGCCCGCCTCCGACTGGAAGCCATCGACAACTTCTATCAGGAGGTCGCGGAGATGGCAAACGACCTGTTCGTCGCCAAGCGCCACGAAATCGACGGCATCATCGTCGGCGGTCCCTCGCCGACGAAAGACGAGTTCCTCGACGGCGACTACCTCCACCACGAGCTCCAGGACAGCGTCCTCGGGAAGTTCGACGTGTCATACACCGACGAGTCCGGACTGTACGACCTCGTCGACGCCGCAGAGGACGTGCTGGCCGAGACGGAGGTGATGAAGGACAAAGAGCAGATGAACGAGTTCTTCAAGGAGCTACACGACGGGGAGAAGGCCACCTACGGCTTCGAGCAGACCCGTCGCAACCTCATCATGGGCTCGGTCGACCGCCTGCTCATCTCCGAGGACCTCCGCGACGACGTGGTCACCTACGAGTGTTCCAACGGCCACGAGGAGCGGGAAGTCATCGACCGCCGGAAGAACACCCCCGACCACGAGTGTAGCGAGTGTGGCGAGACCGTCAAGGGCGACGACGAAAATCGCGAGGACGTCATCGAACACCTCATCGACATCGCCGAACAGCGCGGCACGGAGACGAAGTTCATCTCGACGGACTTCGAGAAGGGCGAGCAACTGCTGACGGCGTTCGGTGGGATTGCCGGTATCTTACGCTACTCGACTGGCGTCTAAGCCGGCGCGCTTCGACACCCGTTTACCGCCCCCGCCACTCGTGTCGGTATGACACTTGCCGTCACCTTCCTCGGGACGAGTGGGGCCGTTCCGACGGGCCAGCGGAACACGAGTTCGGTGTTTCTTCGCCGCGAGGGAGACTGCTTCCTGTTCGACTGTGGCGAGGGGACACAGCGACAGATGATGCGCTTCGGCACCGGCTTCGGCATCGACCACATCTTCCTCAGCCACACGCACGGCGACCACGTGCTCGGACTGCCGGGCCTGCTCCAGACGTGGGACTTCAACGAGCGCGACCGAGCCATCGCCATCCACACGCCGAACGGCACCCGACAGTTGGTCCGAAACCTCACGAGCGCGACCGGCGCGCGCCCCTCCTACCCCGTCCGCATCCACGAGGTCGGTCCCGGCGACACCGTCCTCGACGCCGAGGAATACGAGGTGCGCGCCTTCGAGACGGACCACCGCGCGAAGTCCGTCGGCTACGCGCTCATCGAGGACGACCGCAAGGGGCGGTTCGACCGCGAGCGCGCCGAGGAACTGGGCGTCCCCGTCGGCCCGAAGTTCTCGACGCTCCACGCCGGCGACCCCGTCGAACTCGACGACGGTACGGTCGTCCACCCGGACGAAGTGGTCGGCGAGCCGCGCCCCGGCCGGACGGTCGCGTACACCGGCGACACCCGACCAATCGGCGCGACCGTCGAGGCGGCCGCCGACGCCGACCTGCTCATCCACGACGCGACCTTCCTCGACGACCGGCGCGAGCGCGCCGGCGAGACGGGCCACTCGACGGCCGTCCAGGCCGCCGAAATCGCGAACCGCGCGAACGCGAAGCGGCTCGCCCTGACACACGTCTCCTCGCGGTACGCCGGCCACGAGTACGACATCGAGGACGAAGGGAAGGCCTACTTCGACGGCGAGGCGTTCCTCCCCGACGACGGCGACGACATCGAGATTCCGTACCCCGACGAGTAACCACCCCGACCGCGCCACGCCTTTCTTTCCGCCCGGCGTTGCCCGGGTATGGACCGCCACGACGCAGTCGAGCGCTACTACCACACCATCGACGCCGACGAGTATGAGCAACTGCGCGCGCTGCTCGCCGACGATTTCGTCCACGACCGCGGGGATATGCGACTCGACGGAGCCGACGCCTTCGTCGCGTTCATGCGCGGCGAGCGTCCCGACCCCGAGACGAGCCACGAACTCACCGCCATCTACGAGAGCGACGCCGGCATCGCTGCTGAAGGGACGCTCAGACGCGCGTCCGGCGAGGCGATGTTCTCCTTCGTGGACACCTTCCGCTTCGAAAACGAGAAGCTGTACGCGCTGACGACCTACACGCACCCGGCGTGAGCTACTCCTTTTCGCCCGCGCCGACCGCCGACTCGCCCACCGGCTCCGACCCCTCGATGGTGTCGGTCCCCATGTACGGCTGGAGCACCTCGGGCACCGCGACGGTGCCGTCGGCGTTCTGGTAATACTCTAAGATTGCGACGACGACTCGCGGGACGGCGACCCCCGACCCGTTCAGCGTGTGGAGATACTCCGCCGACTCGTGGCGCTCCGGCCGGTACTGGATGCCCGCCCGCCGCGCCTGGAAGTCGTGGAAGTTCGACACCGACGACACTTCGAGCCACCGCCCGCCTTCCTCGGGACCGTCCTCGTCGTCGTTGCCCGGTGCCCACACCTCGATGTCGTACTTCTTCGCCTGCGTGAACCCCATGTCGCCGGTACACATCTCTAACACGCGGTACGGGAGTTCCAGCGCATCGAGCACCGAACACGCCTCCGCGACGAGTCCCTCGAACCGGGCCGCGCTCTCTTCCGGGCGGACGAAGTTGACGAGTTCGACCTTGTTGAACTGGTGTGACCGGACCATCCCGCGGGTCTCGGTGCCGTGTTCGCCGGCCTCGCGCCGGAAGTTCGGCGAGTACGCCTGCTTTTTCAGCGGGAGGTCGTCGTCCAGCAGAATCTCGCCGCGGTACATGTTCGTGACGGGCACCTCCGCGGTCGGGAGCAGCCAGAGGTCGTCGTCGTCGTACGGTTCGTCGTTGTCGCCGCTCAGCCGGTAGGCGTCCTCCACGAACTTCGGGAACTGGCCGGTCCCCTGCATCGAGGCCGAGTTGACCGGAATCGGCGGGAACACGTCCTCGTACGACTGCTCGCGGTGCGTTTCGAGGAAGAACTGGATGAGTGCGTGCTCCAGCATCGCGCCCTCGCCTTTCGTGAAGTAGAAGCCGCCGCCCGACACCTTCGCGCCGCGCTCGAAGTCGAGGATATCCAACTCCTCGCCGATGTCGTAGTGTGGGACGACCTCATCGGGAAGGGTACGCAGGTCCTCGAACCCTTCACGCCGGAGTTCGACGTTATCCGATTCGTCGTCGCCGACGGGGGCCTCCTCGACAGGGATGTTCGGGAGCGTGAGCAGCGCGTGTTCCAACTCCGCTTCGAGTTCGTCGGCGCGCTCCTCGACGGCCTCGATTTCGGCTTTCAGCTCGCCTGACCGGTCGATTGCATCCTGTGCTTCCTCCTCTTTGCCCTCCTGTTTGAGCTGGCCGATACGCGATGAGATATCGTTGCGCTCCTTCCGGAGGTCATCCCCCTTCGATTTGAGTTCGCGCCACTCCTCGTCGATTTCGAGCACGTGGTCGAGGTCCACGTCGACGCCTTTCGTGTCGAGGGCCCGCCGCACCTCGTCGGGATTCTCGCGGACAAACTGCCGTGATAACATACTCGGAGTTCACGACTCGCCGGCAAAGGAATGTCGGTGGCGTGTGACACCGCCACTTTACTATCACGGCGACGGAGACGGACTATGATCACTGTCGACGTACACGAGGTCACACAGGAGTCGGTTTCGGACATCTACTACTTCGACACCGGGATGTACGACACCCCCGAGTACGGAGCCGTCTACATCATCGACGCGCCCGACCCCACCATCGTCGATACGGGGATGGGACCGGACGTAGAGAAGACGCTCGCCGCCCTCACCGAGGTGGGTATCGACCACGACGACGTGGCGAACATCATCCCTACGCACGTCCATCTCGACCACGCAGGCGGGGCCGGCTATCTCGCCGACGCCTGTGAGAACGCGACCGTCCACTGTCCGGCCGTCGGCGCGCGCCACCTCGCCAATCCCGAGCGGCTCTGGGAGGGGACCCGCCGCGCCGTCGGCGACCAGTTCAAGCATTACCGCGAGCCGAAGCCGATTCCAGAGTCGCGCATCGAGGAACTCCACGACGGGGATGAAATCGATATCGGCGACAGAACGCTCCACGTCCACGACGCACCGGGTCACGCCCCACACCAGTGTCTCTTCCACAGTCCGGCCGACGACGCTGTCTTCACCGCTGATGCCGCCGGCCTGTACGTGCGTCGGACGGGGGAGATTCGCCCCACATCGCCGCCGTCGAACTTCGATTTCGAGCAGTGTCTCGACGATATCGACACGATTCGCGATATCGACCCCGCCGTCCTGCTGTATCCGCACTTCGGCCCGGCCGAGACGGGCGACAATCTCGACACCTACGAGCGTGTCCTCACGGAGTGGGTTGAACGGGTCGAACAGGCCCGCGCCGAATACGATGACGACGCGGCGGTCGTGGAGGCGGTCGCCGCACGCGTCGAAGGGACGGAGCCGTGGCCCGACGAGAAGGTGTACAACGAGGCGGCGATGAACGTCCGCGGCGTCTTGGGGTATCTCGACGCCCGTGAGGAGTAACACCACCATGTCGGGGATTAATACGTAGCCCGCCGAACTGAGAGATGATGAAGGGTCTCTGATGGCTGGCGGTTCGAGTGTACTTATCGCGACCGTCGCGGCCATTATCGGGTTGGGGGTTGGCGCACAGATACTCGCAGACCGATTCCAACTGCCGAGTATCATCTTCCTTATCGCCGCCGGTCTCGCGTTGGGACCCGGTTCCGGACTCGTACTTGAGTCCGCGCTCGTGACGCGTGACTCCTTCGGGAGCGCGCTCCCGGCGATTGTCGGGCTCTCGGTTGCGATTATCGTCTTCGAGGGGGCCTTCCATCTCCACCTTGACGACCTCCGAGAGGCACCGGCCGAGAACGTCCGACTCGTCACCGTCGGCGCGCTCATCGCGCTGCTGGCGACGACCGCCGTGACGAAGTTCACCTTCGACGTGGCGTGGGATATCTCCTTCCTCATCGGAGCCTTGCTCGTCGCCACGGGACCGACGGTTATCGCACCCATCGTTCAGGTGGTGCCCGTCCGAGACCGGGTTGAGGCGGCACTCGAAACGGAGGGGATTGTCAACGACGTGACCGCGGCCATCGCCGCTGTCGCCGTCTTCAAACTCATCATGAACCCCAACGAGGGTGATTTCCTCACGCTGTTCGTCGAACGGCTCGGTATCGGCGTGGTCGTCGGTATCACGGTCGCGGCGGTGACGTGGTATCTGCTCCGCTACATCGACCTCTCGCCGGGGAACGCACCGCAGAACTCCCGGCTCCTCGTGCTTGCGGGCGCGCTCGTCGCGTACGCGGTGGCGAACTACCTCGCCGCCGAGGCGGGCGTCGCCGCGGTCGCGACCGCCGGGGTCGTCCTCGGCAACATGGACCTTCCCTACGAGGAGAACATCTCGGAGTTCAAAGGCGACGTGACGCTCGTTGTCTTATCGTTCGTCTTCATCGCGCTCGCGGCGCTGCTTGATTTCGGCCAACTCATCAGTCTCGGCTACCGGGGTGTCATCGTCGTTGTCGCCGTTGCCCTCGTCATCCGGCCGGTGCTCGTGTTCGTCTCCACCATCGGTGACCGGTTCACCACCGAGGAGAAGGTGTTCATGAGTCTGGTCGGGCCCCGCGGCATCATTCCGGCGTCGGTCGCGACGCTGTTTGCCGTCGAGATGCAGGCACGGGCGACGGAACTCCGGGAGGCGGGCATGATTGCACAGGCGGACCAACTGGCACAGGGCGCGACGCTGTTGGTCAGTGTCGTCTTCCTCGTCATCCTCGCGACGGTCGTATTCGAGGGCGGCCTCGCGCGGTATCTCGCGAACTACCTCGGGGTAATTCCAATGCGTGTACTTGTTATCGGAGGCGGACGGGTGGGTCGGACGCTCGCCGGTCGCCTCGAAGAGAGAGGAGAGAACGTCGTCATCATCGAGAACGACGAAACACAGATCGAAATTGCTCGCAACGAGGGGCACACCGTCCACATCGGTGACGGGACCGACACGGAGGTGCTCAAGAGCGCCGGCGCGGACAACGCACGAATCGTCGCCGCTGCCACCGGCGACGACGACGCGAACCTGCTTGTCGCACAGCTCGCTTCCTCGGAGTTCGGCGTGGAGACGGTCATCGCTCGCGCAAACAACCCAGACAACGTCGGTGCCTTCGAGGATTTGGGTGTCCGGACCATCTCCTCGACGCTCGCTACCGCACAGGCGCTCGACAACGCCATCGAACGGCCGGCGCTGGCCGACTGGATGGGCGAAATCGGTCGCTCCGGCGACGTACAGGAGGTGGAGGTGACGAACGAGGACCTCATCGGGCGGCCGCTGCGTGAGGTCGGCCCGGAACTGCCGTCCGGAACGCTCATCACGCTGGTCGCGCGCGACGGCGAGACGCAGGTGCCGAGCGCCGACTTCGTGCTCGAAGCGGGCGACCGCATCACCCTCATCGGGCAGAAAGAAGACGTTCGCGAGGCGATGGAGTACTGTAGCCCCTAGCTGTCGTACGGAATCTCCTCGCCGTCTCGCCACGCGTTCCCGCCTTCGCCGCCACCGGTTTTGTAGACCCCGCGAGCCTCGGCCAATTGTCGCCCCTCGCCGTCGGTGACGGTCACGTCCGCGACGGCGACGCTGCTGCCGAACCGGACGAGGTCCGCGGTCGCCTCCAGCCGGTCCCCGTCGCCGGGCGCGAGATAGTCGATGCGCATGTCGATGGTCGGGGTCGGCTTGCCGGCCCGAGAGATGACCGCGGCCCCGCCGACCGTATCCGCCAGCGTGTACGCCACGCCGCCGTGGGCGACGCCGTTGTCTGGCGAGGAGGTGTGTTCATCGCCCAATTCGATGTGGCCGGCCGCGTGGCCGTCCTCGGCGGCCGTCATCTCGATACCGACGTGTTGTGCGAAGGGCATCTGTTCGAACAGCGTCGCAACGTCCATACCCGGCGAACGGTCTACCGTGTGAGAAAGATTACGCGTCGCCCCGTGTGTTGAAGCCAACTCCGTTCGTCGCCCCGGTATGGTCGAACCTACGACGATTGCGGCGGCCGTCGGCGGACTGGTCGTGCTCGCGGGTATCGCCGCCCTGTTGGGAGGGAACGGCGACGACAAGTACGACGACCCGGAGGCACAGGCCGCCCACGAGCAGGCACAGCAACGCGACCCCAGCGACGTTGCGCCGGTCGGCAGCGAACACACGACCGTCGTCCAGGAACTCGTCGACGGCGGCGAGACCGCCCGCGTCTCGATTCAGGGGCTGTACGTCTTCGTCGAGGACATTCCGAGCGACGTTTCGAAAAACGACACCATCGATATCAAAATCACCGACCACGGTCCGGACGGCACCTCCGGCCGGGCGACGTTCCTCGGTCGGGATTAGTTCGGCAGCGAGAACTCGATTGCCGCGCCCTGTCCGAAGCCGACACACTCGGTTGCGATACCGTTCTCGGCGTCGCGCTTGTGCATCTCGTGGATGAGCGTAACGGGGAGCCGCGCGCCAGAGGCACCCAGCGGGTGCCCGAGCGCGATTGCGCCGCCGTTCACGTTGTAGATGTCCTCGTCGAAGCCGAGCTGCTGGCGACAGTACTCACACTGGGAGGCGAACGCCTCGTTCAACTCGACGAGGTCGTAATCCTCCGCGGAGGTCCCCGAGCGCTCGAACAGCTGCTCGCAGGCCGGAATCGGGCCGATACCCATAACCTCGGGGTCGACGCCGGCGACGGCGTTGTTGCCGACCTCGGCCAGAATCTCGAGGTCGTGCTCCTCGGCGAACGCGCGCGAGGTGACGAGCGTCGCGGCCGCGCCGTCCGTAATCTGGGAGGCGTTGCCCGGCGTGACGGTTCCCTCGGACTTGAACACGGTCGGCAGCTCCGAGAGCTTGTCGCGGTCGATGTCGTGGCGAATCCCTTCGTCGGTGTCCACGACGCCGTCGTCGGTCTCGATGGGAACGATTTCGTCGTCGAAGCGGCCCTCCTCGGTCGCCTCGCTGGCGCGGACGTGGCTGCGGTACGCGTAATCGTCCTGCGTTTCGCGGGACACGTCGTAGCGCTCGGCGACGGCCTCGGCGGTCATCCCCATCGAGAGGGCCGCGACGTTGTAATCGTCGTTGAGACCGGGGTGCATCTCGTTGTTCGCGCCCATCTTGACGCGGGACATGGACTCGACGCCGCCGGCGATGATGGCGTCGCGCTGGCCGGCACGAATCGCGTCCGACGCGGAGATGATCGTCTGGGCCGAGGATGCACACCACCGGTTGACGGTCGTCGCGGGGACCGACTCGCCCAGCTCGGAGAGCAGCGCGATGATGCGCGCCATGTTGTTGCCCTGCTCGGAGCGCTGCTGTGCACAGCCCCACATCAGGTCGTCGATGGTCTCGCCGTCGAGGCCGGTCTCGTCGAGTATCTCGTCGATGAGCGCCACGGAGAGGTCCTCCGGGCGCGTGTCGGCGAAGACGCCGTCCTCTTTGCCGAACGGGGTTCGGACCGCCTGCACGATGACCGGATCGCTGTCACTCATTGTACGCTAGGCGTGTGTCGCTGGCGTGGTAAAGCTATCCCGACCGTGCGACAACAACTGTAAGCGCGTCGTCGGCTGTTGTTTCCAACGGAAACAGATTCGCGCCCCGAGGACGATGCGCTTAACTGCCAGCCCGTCGTTAGTTCCGTGAGATGACCAGCCCCGAGGTCGATATCGTCGAGTTTCTTCTCACGACCCGACTGTACAACGAGCACAGCGAACTAGACGAACGCGACCTCCCTCCCAGCTACCGGCGCGTCTTCTGGTCGGAGGGTGAACTCGAGCGCCCGCTGTCGGCGACGAGCAACAACGCCGCCGCCGCGACCAACGTCGACCGCCCGTGGGAGGCCGTCTCCGGGCTGATGTTCACCGACCGCGACGATTTCTCCGGCTCCATCAGCTTCACCGACGAGGGGATGGCCGAGACGTGGCTGCTCGACCGCATCGAACCCGAGGACGTGGCCGCGAATCCGACCCTCGCGTACGTCTTCGGCGACCAGTTCGGCGTGGAGTACGAGGAGAGCCGCCAGTCGAACCGCCCGATTCACGCCGACCGCGTCTGGATCGACTCCCTGCTCGATGAGATGTTCGACGAGGACGAAGAGGAGATGCTCGACCTCGTCGACATCCGCGCGCCCGAGGAGATCGAGATGCAACTCGACGACCTCGTGTTGACCGAAGACCAGGAAGGCGAGATAGAGAAGGTCGTCAAGGCCATCGAACACCGCGATTATCTCGCCCGTATCGGGCTGCGCGAAATCGGGAAGCTGCTGTTCGTCGGTCCGCCGGGCACCGGGAAGACGAGCGTCGCCCGCGCGCTCGCTCACCAGCTCGATCTCCCGTTCGTCGAGGTGAAGCTGTCGATGATTACGAGCCAGTATCTCGGCGAGACGGCCAAAAACGTCGACAAGACGTTCGAGGTCGCAAAGCGGCTCTCGCCGTGTATCCTCTTCATGGACGAGTTCGACTTCGTCGCGAAGACGCGCTCGTCGGACGAGCACGCGGCTATCAAACGCGCCGTCAACACCCTGCTGAAATCAATCGACGAGATCTCGCTGATTCAGGACGAGGTGCTGCTCATCGGTGCGACGAACCACCCCGACCAACTCGACTCGGCGGCGTGGCGACGCTTCGACGAAATCGTCAACTTCCCGAAGCCGGACTCCGGGATGCGACGCGACATCCTCATGCTCATCACCCGAAGCATGGATATCGACGAGTTCGACCCGCAGGCAATCGCCGACATCACACAGGGGCTCACGGGAAGCGACCTCCGGCTCGTGATGCGCGAGGCCGTCCTCGATGCGCTTACCGAGGAACGCATGACGCTCACACAGGATGATCTCGAACGGGCTGTCGAAGGGTTCGAGGAGCGTGACAACCTCAAGAACATGGACATGATGTCCGACGAGACCGCGCCCGTCGCCGGCGACGGGGGCGACCACGACCACGATCACGACCACTGATGCAGGTGACCTTGCTCGGGACGGGCGACACGACGGGAACGCCGACCCCGGGCTGTGACTGTGACACCTGCGAGCGCGCCCGCGAGTTGGGCGTCGAGCGGACCCGGTTTTCGGTGCACGTCCACAACGAGGCGACCGACGAGTCGCTGCTGGTCGATATCTCGCCCGACTTCCGCCACCAGATGCTCACCAACGAGGTGGCGCTGCCGGATGCTGCCCTCGTCACCCACATCCACTTCGACCACCTCCACGGGCTGGGCAACGCCTACCGGCTGCTGTCGAGTCTCCCCGTCCACGCCGCCGCCGAGACCGACCCCGAGACGGGGGAGTCGGTCGCCGAGACCGTCGCCAGCGAGTACGACTACCTCGACGCGGTGACCGTCACCGGCCACGACACGCACGACTCCTTCGAGGTGTGTGGCTTCGAGGTGACTTTCGTCCCCGTCGTCCACCCGCCGCTGGTGTGTTACGGCGTCCGCATCGACCACGGCGACGCCTCGCTGGCTATCACCGGCGACACCAACTTCGGAATCGCGGACGCCTCACGCGAGGTGCTCCGGGGCGCGGACCTGCTGCTCGCGGACGGTATCACCCCCGCCTCGCGGTGTCAGTACCACCCGCTCGGCGGCGACCACCACGACGACGAGGGGGTCCCCCGCACGTTCGGGACGAAACACATGACAATCGAGGGCGCACGCGACCTCGCGGCGGAACTCGACGCCGACCGCTACCGCGTGCTCCACGTCTCACACTTCACGCAGGCCGAGCAAGCCTTCGAGGACCCGCTCGCCGTCGACGGCGAGCAGTATCACCTGTAGCGGTCCAAGCCGACCTGTCTGTCTCTCGCGCCCGCCGGGTCGCGAATCCACGGCGAGTGTTCTGCCCTTCGCGCGTCGATATCCACCTCGGGACCCGCACCCTCGCTCTCGCAGGCCTCCGCCGGCCGGACGAACCGCGCTTGATTGGTGCAGTAGGCCAGCCCGTCGACGCCGGCAATCGCTCGCTCCTCGACGTGCGGGCAGTCCGGGAATGGGACGCGCCACCCCTTCCCGTAGGCGCGCTCGGCGATGCGGCGGCGATACTGCTGTTTCTCCTCACTTCCGACTGGCCGAATCTCGGTGTGGCCCGGATACTGTTCTAGAATCTCGATACCCCCGCGCTTCGGGTCCAGCGGCGTCGCCTCCCGTATCGTCGCCCGGTCGCCCGTCTCGGGGTCGACGCGCCAGACGCCCACCTCCTCGGGGATGCGATTCAGGTGCGCGCCGGTGACGTGGCTGGCGGTCGCGAGCCACACCTCGTCGAAGAGGGCGAGTGACACGTCCTTGCGCAGTTGGAGTTCCAACTCGCCCGGCCGGTCGAGATCCGGCTTGTTCTCGATGCCGACGAGTCCGTCGAACCACCGGTCGGGGTAGCGTGTCGTCGCCCGGACGTACTCCTGGCCGCCGCGCCGCTCACGAGTGAGATAGCCGCAGTCGATACCCGCCTCGATTGCGCCGCGCGCGTAGCCCGACCCGCCGACGGTGTTCTGGGGTCGCTTTGCCGTCCCGGGACCGATGTCGGCCTCGAGCAGTCGGGGCGGAATCGTCTCGCTCGTGAGCCGGCGGCGGTCGTCGAACTCGGCTCCCGGCTCCACGACGACCGTATCAATCACGCGCGAGCCGTGGATGCCGCCGGCGAGCTGGCGGGCGACGAGCTTGCCGTCGCGCTCTAGCCCGGCACAGACGGCAACCTCGAAGTCGAACTCGCGCACGGTCGAGATTGGCCGCTCGCGAGCAAAAGCCCGACGGCTAAACCCCTCGCGCTCCTCGCCCGGGTATGGACTGGAGTGAGTTGTTCGCCCGCGCCGAACAGTACGATGTGACCGCCCCCGACATCGAGACGCATCTCGCCGAGCTTCGCGACGATGAGTGACGAGCCGGACCTGACGCGCATCGTCGTCGACGCCGACGTGCTCGCAGCCGACCTGCTCGTCGGCGGACACGCCCGGCTGGTCCTCGATACGATTCGGGGCCACTCGTGGCTCACGCTCGTCGTCTCCGAGCCGCTGCTGGATGACACGGAGCGACTGGTCGCGGACCTCGCGGACGCCGACCTCGCGGCCGACCACCGCGCGAAGCTCGAATCCCTCGCCGAAATCGTCGAGCATCCGGAGGGGGACCATCCCGGACTGGCTGCGGCCTATCGCGGCGAGGCGGCGCATCTCGTCACCTTCGACGACAAGCTGGCGAGCGTTGAGGCCGGCGCGGTGTTGAAACAGCACGTCACCGTGAGCGTCCGCCCTCCGAGCGCGTTCGCCCGGCTGTTCGACCCCGAAGCCCTGTGGCCCGAGGTTGGCGACGGGGAGTACCCCGGCCCGGACCGCGAGCTACAGTGATTTCTCCATCCCGACGACCTCGATGCCGCCGGGACTCGCCTCGGTCGCGCCCGCCTCGTAGCCGGCGGCCTCGTAGAACCCGACAGCGTTGAGCGACGACTGGAGAGACAGGGAGTCGACTCCCTGACCGCGTGCGTACCCCTCCAAGTGTGCGAGCAGTGCGGTCCCGACGCCGCGGCGTTCACAGTCGGGATGAACGTACACCGCTCGAATCTCGCCGGCCTCGGGAACGACTTCGCCGAAGCCACAGACGCGGTCGGTGACGGCGACGACGAAGTGACTCGCTGGGTCATCGACGGGGTAATCGTCGGGACCTCGCTCGCCGCGCTTCGCCCACGCCGCGGTCGTCGCCTCGTCGTACGCGCGCCGGCCACCGGCTTCGGCCGCGGCGGTGTGGAGTTCGGCGACCGCCGACAGCTCTGTCGGGGTCGGTGGACGCACCTGCATACCTGGTGTTTGGTCGCCGAGCGCAAAGAAAACTCGAACGCGCAGATACGACTGCGCTACCGGTCGGCGTACCAGTCCGCGAACGTCGCGAGCGCGCGGCCGCGGTGTGAGATGGCGTTCTTCTGGTCTGCGCCCATCTCCGCGAACGTCTGGCCGTCGTGTTCGAAGATGGGGTCGTAGCCGAAGCCGTCGTCGCCACGCGGCTCGACGATTCGTCCCGGGACCGAGCCGACGAACAGCTTGACCGGAAGCTCCCCCTCGGCGACGGTATCGTCGGTCGCGGCGCGGTCGCGGTCGTCGGCGGCGAGGTCCTGTCCGCGGCGCTCGCCGCGGTCCACGGGTTCGGGCGTCGCGGCGAACGGCTCGCCGTCGCAGTAGGCGAGCACACACCGGAACGCCGCCCGCGTCGCGTCCGCGTCGCGGGCAACCTCGCCGACGCGCTCGACGCCGAGCGTGTCCTCGACGTACGCCGAGTACGGTCCCGGGAAGCCGTCGAGCCCCTCGATGAACAGCCCGGCGTCGTCCACGATGACCGGCTCGCCGGCCACGCGGTAGGCCTCTCGTGCACCGGCTGCGGCGATGGGTTCGAGCTCGTCGGCCTGCGGCTCGGCGTAGTCGTAATCGAGCTGGGTCACGTCGTCGTCGAGATACGACAGCGCTTCCCGAATCTTCCCCTCGTTCGTCGTGACGTAGCGGAGGCTCACGGACGTACTGCGTCCGAAGCGAGTAAAGTCGCGTCGAACTCCGTTACTCGTCGACCAGCACTTCGACCGGCTCCTCGTCGTCGGTCTCCTCGCCGCCGCGTTCCTGCTGGTAAAACAGCGCGCCGACGAGTCCGACGACGAGCCACGACCGCCAGTTGGCCAGGTTCAGCGTGTACCCCACGCCGAACGGCTTCTCGACGAGCATTCCCTCGCCCGGCTGCCAGTAGGCCGACAGCATCCGGCCGAGCGACGGCCGCTCGAAGTTGTACGGGATTCCAAGCAGTTCGCCCGACTCAGGTGTGTCGCTCATAGTCGGCGTTCGACGCGCCGACAAAAGGAGTTACCGGTCTCACTGGTAGCGACCGCGTCCCTCCACCTCGCGCAGTTGCGCGATGACCGCGGCGTCGCCCCGCGACTCGTACCCGGCCTCGAAGGCCTCGGTCAGCCGGTCGGCGTCGTCGCTCGTCCCGGCGAGTGACCCCTCGAAGACGTGGAGGTCCATCGCGTAATCCTCGACGTGTTTCGTGTGGTAGCCGAGACCGAAGTCGATGAGGAAGACTCGCTCCTCCCCGACGCGCGCGTTCCGCGGCGTCGGGTCGCCGTGGACGAAGCCCGCATCGTGACACGCGGCGAGGTGTCGACCAACGGCCCGGACGTTCGGCTCGGTCAGCGCCTCGCGCAAATCCCGGTCGCCGACGCGCTCGAATTCGAGCACGTGGTCGGTGTCGTCCACGTCGAAGACGACGGGGGTCGGGACGCCTTCGCGGCGCGCGAGATTCGTCAGTCGCGCCTCCTGTCGCGTGCGCTCGCTCCGCAGCCGCTCGTCCAGCGTCGGGTGACGATACGCCTTGCCGACGCGTTCCTTCCTGACGCGCTCGCCCATCGTGACGACCGCCTCCGCGCCGCGAATCTCGTTCGTCGCCGGGCGCGCGACGGACACGTCGCCACCGGCGTCCCACGTCACGTTCACCTGATTCGGGCGGAAATCCGAGTCGATGGCCGACTCCGAGACCGGAATCGTGTCGCCGGCCTCGTACATCCGCGCGCCGAGGACGGCAATCATCCCAGCGTTATCCCGCAGAAATCGGGACTCGGGAGCGTGGAACGTCGCCCCTCGCGTCTCACACATCGTCGCGAGCATCTCACGCAGGCGGGCGTTCTGTCCGACGCCCCCGCCTAAGACGAGTTCCTCCGCGCCGGTCAGCGACAGCGCCCGCTCGGACACCTCCGTCAACATCGCGAAGATGGTCTCCTGCAACGAGAAACACACGTCCTCGACCGGCACGCCGTCGTCGACGGCCTGTTTCGCCGCGCTCATGATTCCCGAAAAGGAGAAATCCATCCCCTTCACGACGTACGGGAGCGGGACGTACTCGCCTGCTTTGGCTCGCTCTTCCACCTTCGGCCCGCCCGGATGCGACCAGCCGAGATGGCGGGTGAACTTGTCGATGGCGTTGCCGACGCCGGTGTCCATCGTCTCCCCGAGGATGCGGTAGCGGCCGCCCCGATAGCCGAGCAGGTGGGCGTTCGCGCCGCTGGCGTTCAGACAGACGGGCGACCGGAAGCCGGACTCGTGGCGGCCGATTTCGAGGTGGGCGATCATGTGGTTGACGCCGACGAGCGGCACGTCGAGCGAGAGCGAGAGCGCCCGCGCCGCGGTCGCGACGATACGGAGACACGGGCCGAGTCCCGGTCCCCGCGAGAAGGCGACGGCGTCGATAGCGGGCTCGCCGTCGCTAGCCATCCGTTCGGCCTGTTCGCGTGCCGTCCGGACGACGCGTGGAATCGCCTCGCGCATGTGTTCGGCGGCCTCGCGCGGGTGAATACCGCCGCTGTCTGGTTCGTAGGCGTCGGACTCGATGACGGTCTCGTCGGTCGCGGTGTCGTGGACGGCGGCGCTTGCACACCACGCGGTGCCTTCGATGCCGAGGATGCGGCTCACGGTCTCCCCGTCCGTGGACGCAGACGAGCGGAAAACGAAACGTCGGTCATGCCCGGACGGGCGTTACTCGTCGGTGTACTCGGTGTAACCGCACTTCCCACAGTGGAGTCGGTCGCCGTGGTCACCGAGGAAGGTGTCACCACACCGCGGACACTGCTGTTTGTCCGTGGTGCCGTCGTCGTTGTAGTACTCGTGGCGGGCCATCAGGCCTCGACCTCCTCGCCGTCCTCCTCGTCTTCGATTTTGTTGCGGTCGAGCATGTACTCCTGTTCGACTTCGGTGGCGACGTCCGCGTTGTCGTACACCTTCGCGTAGCCGACGGTCGTCCGCATCCCGTACTTGGTGTCGAGATTGTGGATGACGACCTCGTCGGCGTCCTTGTTGAGCGTGGCGGCGAGCGAATCACGCACGGAGAGCCGCGACGGGCTGGCCTCCTCGTGAGTCACCTCGAACCGCACGTCCGTCCGGTGCAACATGGGGTTCTCGTCTTCGGAGATAACGTCGATTTCCATGGTTCGTTGCCCGTATATCCCGCCGAAATGCGTAAAAGGATTTCGAGTCGCCGACTCAGACGCCCAGAATCTCGTACGCTCGCTCGTGGTTTCCGACGAACGAGTCGAGTAGCTCTCGCACCTGCTCGCGCAACTCCGGCGTCACCGTCGCCAGCACCATCCCCTCGTCGGGCTGGCCGTAGACGACGCTCGCCCTGTCGGGCAGGACGAGCACCGCCGGCAGCGCAGCGAGGTCCTCCTCGCCGAGCACCTCCACCAGCGTCGGGCCGTCGCGCTCGGCGGTGAGCACCTCCAGTATCGCTTCCGACAGCGCGCCGGCGGGCGATTCGAGTTCGATTCGCGCGTCGAAGCCGGTCGTCGCCTCGCGCACCGACTCGCGGACGCGTTCGCGTTTCGTCTTCCCGTCAACGAGCGCGAGCGCCGGGTAGTAGCCCGCCTCCAGCAGGTGGTAGGTGACGATGTCGCCGACCGCGACGACCGGCTCGCCGGCCGCCGCGAGCAGTTCGTCGGCGTCCTGATAGATGGGACCCAGGGGGTCTTTGAGTTCGCTGCGAAGGTCGGCCGGCAGTTCGAGCAGCACGCCCATTACCGGACTTTCAGCGCGTACTTGCCCGGCTCGGTAATCTCCATCTCGGTCGCAATCTGTGATTCTTCCGGGTGGGTGATGACGACGTAGCCCGCCCAGTCTTCCGTCAGGGAGTTCGAGCCGCAGGCCGGACACTGCTCGCCGTCCTCGACGTCGAGCACGCGGTGACAGTCACGACAGACGAGTCGTTGGGCCATCTAGTTCCCCTCTGCCCGCTCTTTGCGGTTCTCTTCGAGCCACTCGTGTTTGCCGAGTCCGACCTGCTTTGCGGTCAGCCCGATCTTCGAGTCGCGGGGGTTGCGCTCGTCGATGCTCTTGGTGACGATCCGCGTCCGAACCGCGTCGCCGACACCGAGAATGCGCCCGGAGTCGCGAGAGGCGAGCTGTTCGTTCTCGCCGTCGAAGGCGAGATACTCGTCGGAAATCTGAGAGACGTGGAGCAGCCCGTCGACCGGGCCGATGCCGACGAACGCGCCGAAGTTGACCGCCTCGACGACTTCGCCGTCGACGACCTCCTGCATCTGTGGGTCGTAGGTGATGGCCTCGAAGGTGGCCTCGTAGTAGACGCTGGGCTGGTTCGGGACGACCGCGCCGGTGCCGATGTTCGTCACGTCCGTGACGGTGACGACGGAGCCGACCTGCTCGTCCATCTTCCCCTCCAGCTTCTGCTGGAGCAGCTGTTTGATTAGTTCCGACGGTACATCCGGGGAGGAGCGGTCCGGCAGAAACTCCGGGGGCACCTCCACCGTATCCTTGAGTGTGACCTTCTTGTACATTAGTTCGTTATCGCGAGTTTATGCTCCCCGCGTAAACAGATTACGGGAACGCCAGCGTCCGCGAGCCGCTGTCGCAGTGGTTTGTCGTTCGTTACGGCGTATGCACACTCTTCTCCGAGTGCGAGCACCGCGTCGTCAGCGTACGTCTCGTCGGTAGCCACGACGGTACACCGGTCGACGAGGTCACGGCCGACGGAGGCGGCGACCCCCTCCTGTCCGTTCCCCTCGGCCAGCTTGTCGAGTTCCGCGACGACCGTCTCCGGGACGACCAGCTCGTAGTCGTCAAGCAGCCGGTCGAGCTCGTCGAACAGCCGCACGTCGCACTCGACGGGCATCATCAACGCGTTCGTGTCTACCGCGACCCGCATTATTCGAGCGTCCCGACGCCGATGAGTCGCCAGCGC
The DNA here is from genome assembly GCF_009663395.1 of Halosegnis longus. NCBI lineage: Archaea > Methanobacteriati > Methanobacteriota > Halobacteria > Halobacteriales > Natronomonadaceae > Halosegnis > Halosegnis longus. Next base: position 1,504,279 of record NZ_QKNW01000001.1, read on the forward strand.
GCGCCGACCCGGCGGCTGATGGCAATCTTCGCGCCCGACTCCGCACAGACGGGCCGCTGGAGCGTGACCTCGGCCTCGTCGTCGCGCGCGGAGGTGACCGAGCCGACCGTCGTGGCCGTCCCGACCGTCAACATCAGCGGCTCGTTCGTCGATATCGGCTCGATTTCGTCGTCGTCGGCGCTCACGACGCGGTCCAGCAGCTCCACGTCCATCGTGAAGCTGTCGTGGACCGGCGGCAGCGAGTCGGCCGGCCCGGCGACCTGCCCGGCCAGTCCGTCACCCTTCGTCAGCGACGGGTCCAGTCCCGTGCCGACGCCGATGAGACCGCCGGGCGTGGCGGAGTCGACGGTCGACCCGCCCGCCTGCAGCGAGCGCACCGTCGTCGCCACCGGGTCGTAGTCGCCGTCGTCCTCGCGGCCGGGGCGAATCTCGATATCCGTGTCAACGTCGAGGGTCCCCTGCGTGAGCGAGCCGCCGATGACGCCGCCGGTGAGCGTATCGAACGTCGTGCCCGGACGGTTGATGTCGAAGGAGCGAGCGACGAGCAGCCGCGGGTCCGCGTCGGGGTCGCGGTCCGGCGTCGGAATCGTCTCCTCGATGGCGTCGATGAGCACGTCGATGTTGATTTCCTGTTCTGCCGAAATCGGGACGACCGGCGCGTCCTCCGCGACGGTGCCCTCCACGAACTCCTGAATCTGCTCGTAGTTCTCGCGGGCCTGCTCGCTGTCCACGAGGTCGATCTTGTTCTGGGCGATGACGACGTTCTCGATGCCGATGATGTCGAGCGCCATCAGGTGCTCTTCGGTCTGTGCCTGTGGCACCTCCTCGTTTGCCCCCACGACGAGGACGGCCCCGTCCATAATCGAGGCACCAGAGAGCATCGTCGCCATCAGCGTCTCGTGGCCGGGCGCGTCCACGAAGGAGACGGTGCGGACGTGCTCGGTCTCGACGCCGTCCACCTCGTTCGCGACGGTGTAGCAGTCGGGAGCGTCGACGTCCGGTCGCCGCCGGAACGTCGCGTCCGCGTAGCCGAGCCGGATGGAGATTCCGCGCTTCATCTCCTCGGAGTGCTGGTCGGTCCATTCGCCGGACAGCGCCTGTACGAGCGTCGTCTTCCCGTGGTCGACGTGACCCACCAGTCCGATGTTCACCTCCGGTTGTTGATGATTTGCAGTCATTGCGTAATTGCGTAGATTTGGCTCCGTGCGACTGATAAAGCTACCGTGTCGCAGAAAGCAGCCGCGACGCAGCGAACGGTTTAGTGGCTCTCTCCCGAAGTGGACGTATGAGCGATGCCCCACCGAGCGACACGGAGTCGCTGCTCGCCTGCGAGGAGTGTCTCGCCCCCTCCGAGGCCTTTGCCGTCGTCGGCAACGAGACCCGACTCTCCATCCTCGAAGCCCTCTGGACGCTCAACCGCCCCGCCGCCTTCTCCGACATTCGCCGCGAGGTCGGCATGTCCGACTCCGCGCAGTTCAACTATCACCTCTCGAAGCTCCGCGGCCAGTTCATCCACAAGACCGAGGGCGGCTACGAGTTCCGCGCCGCCGGCCGGTCGGTCATCGCAGCCGTGCTCTCGGGCACGCTGAATCAGGACCCGACGCTGGAGCCGTTCACCGTCGCCGGCTCCTGTCTCTCGTGTGACGGCCCGCTCGAGGCCGTCTACGAGGACGAGCGCATCGAAATCCGGTGTCGCGACTGCGAGCGCAGCCACGGCGGCTACGCCTTCCCGCCCGGCGGCATCGAGGACCGCACCCGCGAGGAGCTGATGGCCGCGTTCAATCAGCGCGCCCGCCATCTCTCCTGTCTCTCGGCCGACGGCGTCTGTCCCGACTGCTCCGGGCGCATGGAGACGCATCTGACCGACGTGCGCGACACCGACGACCCCGAGCGCGTGCGCGTCGAACACGAGTGTCAGCGGTGTCACCACACCATCCGGTCGTCGGTCGGACTCGTCTTGCTCGATGACGCCCGCATCGTCTCCTTCTATCAGGCCCACGACATCGACCTGAACAGCGTCCCCTTCTGGACGCTCGACTGGTGTGTCTCCGACCGCCACACGACCGTCGAGCGCAGCGGCGACCCGTGGCGGCTCACCCTCTCGATTCCACTCGAGGACGAACAGCTCGTCTTGGACCTCGACGGCGACCTCTCCGTGCTCGCCGCCGAGCGCCGTCCCGTCTGACCCCCCACGGCTAAACCGTCGCCGGACGTCCTTGGAGTATGCTCGACACCGACCGCATCACGACGCTCACCTTCGATTCGTACAGCACCATCGTCGACGTCGGCTCCGCGGTCGACGCGCTCGACGAGTACGTCCCCAACCCCGAGCAGGTGGCAGAGCGGTGGCGCTCGCAGTCGCTCATGTACTCGGTCGTCGTCAACGACGTGGACAGCTACGAGCCGTTTTACGAGCTGAATCGCCGCGCGCTCACCTACGCGCTCGACACCGCGGGCGCGGACGTGACCGACGACGAGCGCGAGGAGATTCTGTCGGTGTACATGGACCTCCACGTCTTCTCGGACGTGCGCGCGGGCCTCGACCGGCTCACCGACGCGTACGACTGCTGGGTCGTCTCGAACGGGAATCCGGAGATGCTCGACCGGATGTTCGAGGTGGCGGACCTCCACGACCGCGTCGAGGGGTACGTCAGCGCCGACGAGGTGGAGACGTTCAAGCCGGACGGCGAACTGTACCGCCACGCCGCCGGCCGTATCGACACCCCGATCGAGGAGATCGCCCACGTCACCGCCGGCTGGTTCGACGTGGCGGGCGCGGAGGCGGCCGGGATGCAGGGCGTGTGGGTGAACCGCGACGACGGTCCCTACCCGAACGTCGGCCCGGACCCGTCGCTGGCGGTGGACTCCTTCACCGCGCTGGCCGACGAACTCGGACTGTAGAACCACCACGACTATACGTTATTCTGCGAATATCGCGGCATGGATACAGGACGCACCACCGTGCTCGTGTTGGTGGTACTGCTCTCCACGTCCCTGTTAGCAGGTGTGGCCTACAGCAGCGGGTCGGTCCAGGAGACGACGACGACCGACGAACGGTACACTCTCTTCGGCGTGCAGGCAGACGGCTGGTTCGGCTACAACAACGGTTACGCGGCCGTCGTGGACGAGTCCGGCAACACGGTCTGGAACTGGTCGGTCCCCAACTCACGGGTGTTCGACACCGAGCAGTTGGAGAACGGCAACATCCTCATCAGCGTCGCCGTCTCCGTTCCGCAGTCGGAGTGTCCCACCCACTACCAGGAGGACCAGTACGACCGGCCGTGCGTCCAGAACCGCGTCGTCGAGGTGGATTACGAGAGTAAAGACGTGGTGTGGGAGTACTCGTGGTTCGACGCCTTCCCGAACCACCACGAGGTGCACGACGCCGACCGACTCGACAGCGGCGAGACGGCCATCGCCGACATGGGGAACCACCGCGCGTTCACCGTCGACCAGTCGGGGACCATCACCTGGGAGTGGAACGCCAGCGACCACATCAGCCGCGGCACGGAGTGGTTCGACGAACACGTCCCCGAGGGGAGCGAGGAGGAGTTCGCCCGCAACGGTCCCGAGTCCGACTGGACGCACCTCAACGACATCGACCACTTGGAGAACGGGAACTTCCTGCTGTCCGTTCGCAACTACGACGTGACACTGGAGGTCGCGCGCAACGAGAGCATCGTCGAGACGTACGGCGAACCGGGCAACCACTCGATTATGAACGAACAGCACAACCCGAACCTGCTGGAGAACGCCGGGACGCTCGTGGTCGCTGACTCGGGCAACGACCGCATCGTCGAAATCAACGCGTCGACCCAGGAGGTCATCTCCGAGTACGGCTCCGTGCCCCCCGGCTCGAACGTCGGTGACCCGTCGCTCCGGTGGCCCCGCGACGCCGACCGCCTCCCGAACGGCAACACCCTCATCACGGACTCGCGGCGGTTCCGCATCCTCGAGGTCGCGCCCAACGGCACGGTCGTCTGGTCACACCTCCGCCAGGAGGAGCGCTCGCTCGTCTACGAGGCCGACCGCATCCGGCTCGACGGCGAGTATCTCCCCGAGGAGCCGTCCGTCGCGGACACCGACGGGACGCTCGTCACGCGGACGAACCGGCCGCTGACCGACCTCTACGCGACGCTCGACTCGTATCTCGCGTTCGTGCCGTTCCTGCCGACGTGGCTCGGCCCGCTCCCGCTGCTGGTCGCTATCGGTGACCTCGGCGCAGGACTGCTGCTCGTTCGGGAACTCCGGCGGTAACAGCGGTACTCAGCGTTCGCGGTGGCGGCGCGTCGGCTTCGACAGTTCTGGTGGCCGCTCGAACTCGTCGAAGGAGACGAACCCCTCCGGCAAGGTGTAATCGAGTTCGCGCGCCTCGCTGTTGTCGGTGAGCGACCCTTCCTCGAAGGTCACGTCGTCCTCGAAGCCCGGCTTCACGCGCACGGCCTTCGCCGGCTGGCCGACCGCGACGTGGTGGGCCGGGATGTCGCCCGTGACAGTCGAGCGCGCGCCAGCGACGCTGTTTTCGCCAATCTTGACGCCGGCGGTCACCATCACGTCGTAGGTGATGCGGGCGTCGTCCTCGATGACGGTGTGGTAGTTTCGGACCTCGGTCTGGTCGACGATGTCGTGGTCGTGGCTGTACACGTGCGCCCGGTCGGAGATGGAGACGCGGTCGCCGATGGTGAGTTTTCCGCGGTCGTCCAGGTGGACGTCGTCGTGGACGACCACGTTGTCGCCCATCGTGATGTTGTGGCCGTACGAGAAGGTGACGCCCTTGAAGATGCGGACGTTCTCGCCCACCTCGTCGAACAGGTGGTTCGCGAGCATCTCCCGAAAGCGGAGCGCGAAGGCGATGTTGTCGGCCATCGGCGTGGCGTCGAACTGCCGCCAGAGCCACTGGAGATGCTTCGACCGCTCGAACCGCTCTTCGTCTTTTTCGGCGTAGTACTCGCTTTCAAGCGTGGAGTTGCACGGGTCGTACCCCTGCAGGCGGACGCGCTCTGCGGCCGACACCGACTTCCCCGACTCCCAGCGCTCGTACGCCTCGCGGTCCCCGTGGAGGTCCACGAGTACGTCTTGGACGACCTCGCAGGTGCTCTCGCCGCCGTCGGTGCGCGCGGCGGTCAGCCGCTCGTCGACCTCGGTGACGAGCGCTTCGAGTCCGGCCTCGGCGTCGGGCGGGAGTCGAACGTGTCGCTTTGTCATACTCGCTCGTACCCCCGCGGTGCGTATCAGCGTTTCCGTCGGCGAACCGTTACCTCGCGGTAACCGCCCGCAGGCGACCGCTCCGGGCGGTCGCGGGTCCGCGAGCGAGAGAGCCGGAACCCTCTTGCGCCGGGCGGCCGTCCCTGAGATAATGGTGGATACGCTGACGCTCGTGCTCGCCGCCGTGCTCGGTTTCATGCTGGCCGGGTTGGGTGCGAAATCGCGCGGCCTGCTGCCGGACTGGATTCGGCTCTCCGGGCCGATCGTGACGCTCCACACCGACCGTGGGAAGGCCTTCCTCGACTGGCTCGCCCGCCCGAAGCGGTTCTGGCGCGCGTGGGGGAACCTCGGGGTCGGCGTCGCGCTCGTCGTGATGGCCGGCTCGTTCGTCCTCGTCTTGCTCGGCGGGCTTCAGGCGATTGCCAACCCGCAGCCGACACAGCTGACACAGCCGCGGAACGTCCTCGCGATTCCGGGCGTGAACGACTTCCTCCCCCTGTCTGCCGCACCCGAAATCGTCGCCGCCCTCCTCGTCGGGCTCGTCGTCCACGAGGGCGGCCACGGGCTGCTCTCTCGCGTGGAGGACATCGAGGTGGACTCGATGGGACTGGCGCTGTTCACGTTCATCCCCGTCGGCGCGTTCGTTGAACCGGACGACGAACAGCGCCGACAGTCGAGCCGCGGCGCACAGACCCGGATGTTCGCGGCCGGGGTCACAAACAACTTCGCCGTCGCCATCGTCGCCTTCGCACTCCTGTTCGGTCCGGTCGCCGGCTCCATCGCCGTCGTCTCGGGCGCACCAATCGCCGGCGCACTCCCCGGTGGCGCCGCCGCACAGGGCGGTGTCGACCGCGGCGACGTAATCACGAGCGTCGACGGGACGCCGGTGGCGAACGCCTCCGAGTTCGAAGCGCTCCTCGACGAGACCGACCGCCGAACCGTCTCCATCGCGCTCGAATCGGGTGAGACGGCGACGGTCGACCGCTCGCTCACCGTCGTCGGCGCGGCACCCACAGCACCCTTCGACATCAACACGACCATCACCGAGGTGAACGGGACGGCCGTCTACACCGAACCCGGCTTGAACGCGGCGCTTCGGGACCGAGAGGTCGCGACGCTGGCGAGTTCGACCGGCGAGACGGTCACCACCCCGATTGGCGCGTACACGAACGTTTCCGCGCCGAGCGACCCCGGGCCGTCGCCGCTTGCCGACGTGTCCGGACTCGGCGGCGAGGCGTTCATCATCACCGCCATCGACGGTGAGCGCGTCCTCGACAGCGACACCCTCGGAGCGATTCTCGACGAGACGAGCGCCGGGCAGTCGGTCTCAGTCGTCGGCTATCACGAGGGCGAGCGGCGCACCTTCGACGTGGAGCTCGCCGACCACCCGCGCGAGGACACCGGCTTCATCGGCGTCACCATCCAGCCCGGCACCACCGGGATGAGCGTGGACGACTTCGGCGTCGAGGGGTATCCGGCCGAGTTCTTCCTGACCGCAATCGGCGGCGGGAGCGGCGACGGTCTCAACGGCATCCAGCGGGCGGCGTTCACCATCAGTCTCCCCTTCGCGGCCGTGACGCTGCCGAGCATCGACCAGCCGTTCCCCGGCTTCGTCGGCATCTACGAGAACTTCTACGTCGTCGGCGACGGCCCGCTGGCGTTCCTCGGCACCGGGCCCCTCCTGCTGTTCGGGACGCTGCTGTTCTGGGTTGCGTGGATAAACGTCATCCTCGGACAGTTCAACTGCGTGCCGGCGTTCCCGCTCGACGGCGGCCACATCCTCCGCACCTCGACGCAGGCGGTCGTCTCGCGGCTCCCGCTGTCTGACAAACACGCAGCGACCCGTGCTGTCACCGTCACGATTGGGCTGGCGATGCTCGCGTCGCTGCTCGCGACCATCTTCGCGCCACAGCTCCTCGGGTAAGTGCCGTTTCGCGGCTACGACGTGAGCCACTCGTCGCTCAACAGGTCGTACCGGACCATATCCTGGTAGTCGCCCCGCTGGAAGACGGCGTCGCGGGCGACGCCCACCTTCGTGAAGCCGAGCGAGCGGAGCGTTCCGCGCGAGGGTTCGTTGTCCGCGAGTGCCTTCGCGTGAATCCGGTGGAGACCGAGGGCCGAGAAGCCGTGGTCGATGAGCAGGCTCGACGCCGCGTGGCCGTACCCCTCACCGTGGTATTCGGGAAACAGCCACGCGGCCAACTCGGCGCTGTGACGGGAGATGTCGAACAGGACGACCATCCCCGCCGGCTCGCCGTCGACACAGACGACGAGGTTCACGTTTCCGTCGCCGAGCACCGTCGACTCGTAGAAGGATTCGATATCGTCCATCGCCGACGGCGTCTCGAAGGTGAGCCACGAGCGAATCGCGGGGTTGTTGCGCGACCGGTGGAGGAGGTCGAGGTCGTCGCGTTCGAGCGTCCGCAGCGTCACGTCGTCGCCGTCGATGAACACGGGACCGGGCATACGCCTCGTGAGGGTGGTCGGTGGAAAACGATTTCGCGACGACCAACCGAACAGTCCATGAAACCCCGGACCGAATGGGAGGTATGACCCGACGTGATGCTCCCGCGACAGAGGAAGGGTGGTACGCGCTCCACGACTTCCGCCGTATCGACTGGGACGCGTGGCGCGAGGCCCCCGACCACGAACGCGACCGCGCGCTCGCCGAGGGCGTCGAGTTCCTGCGTGCCCGCGAGAACCTCTCCGACGCCGAGCAGGGCGGCTCCGCGGTGTTCACCGTCGCCGGCCACGAGGCCGACATCATGGTGTTGCATCTCCGCCCGGAGACCGAACAGCTCGACCGCATCGAGCGCGCCTTCGAACACACCGCGCTCGCCGGCTTCACCGAGCGCACCGACTCGTACGTCTCCGTCACCGAAATCTCCGGCTACGTCACCGAAGAACTGGAGGACGGCATCGAGAACATCGAGGACGACGGGACGCGCAACTACATGCTCCAGCGGCTCTACCCGTCGATTCCGGACGCCGAACACGTCTGCTTCTACCCGATGGACAAGCGCCGCGACGCCGAGTACAACTGGTATGACCTCCCGTTCGACGAGCGGGCGGACCTCATCTCTGGCCACGGCGACATCGGCCGGGAGTACGCCGGCAAGGTGACCCAGATCATCACCGGCTCGATGGGCTTCGACGACCACGAGTGGGGGGTCACCCTCTTTGCCGACGACCCGACGGAAATCAAGCACCTGCTTGCCGACATGCGGTTCGACCCCTCCTCCTCGCGGTACGCGGAGTTCGGCCGCTTCCGGTTCGGCCGCCGGTTCGCCCCCGAACATCTCCCCGAGCTGTTCGCCGGCGAGCCGCTGCCGGCGTACGGCTCCGGTGACGTGGAGACGCCGACGCCAGATGCCGAGGAATCCGACTCCGCCGCCGACACCGCGTCGACCGACGATGCAGACGACGCCGAGGACACAGACGACGCCGGCGGCCGACCCGACCCCGGCGCACCGCCACACGACGCCGCGACGACCGAGGAACTGGAAGAGGAGCTCCGCCGTCTCGGCGTCGACGCGAGCGAACACCCCGAGGCCGGCTTCGGCCTCGTCTTCTACAGCGACGAGAACGCCGAGGCGCTGGTCGACGAGGTGGACGGACTGCGAAGCAACTTCGAGCACTACGACACCCACGTCCTCACTTCCGTGCGCGCCCACGCGGGCCGGACCGCGGTCGTCTCGCTGTGGAAAAACGAGCGGGCCGCCAACACCGCCTCGGGCTTCCTCGGTGACCTCGCCGGCGTCGACGGCGACGGCATCGGCGGACAGCTGGCCGACCGCGACGCATCCGAGCGCGCCGACACGGCGGCCGCAGACGACGGCGGCGACACGACCCCGCCCGAGGTCGAGGGCACCGACGACGAGGCGGACGACGACATCCGGGGTGAACTCTCCGAGCTCGACATCTACGCGGGCAAGCCCCACGGCGAGGACGTGTACGCGATGGTGCTCTACTCCGCGGCCGACCTCGACGAGCTTCGCGAGGAGGTCGAGTCGCTTTCGGGTGGCTTCGACCGCTACGACACCCACGTCGGCACGTCGCTGTACGAGGGGACCGGAACCGACCGCGCGGCCGTCGTCTCGCTGTGGGAGACGCGCGACGCCGCCGACACCGCCGGCGACTACCTGTCTGACCTGCCGGACATCGTCGGGCGCGCCGGCGAGGAGTCCACCTTCGGCACGATGGGGATGTTCTACACCGTGAAGCCGGAACACCGCGAGGACTTCGTCGACCACTTCGGCACCGTCGGCGAGATGCTCGGCGACATGGACGGCCACATCGAGACGGACCTGATGGTGAACGTCGACGACGAGAACGACATGTTCATCGCCAGCCAGTGGGAGGACCGCGAGGACGCGATGGGCTTCTTCCGCTCTGACGCGTTCCGCGACACGGTCCAGTGGGGTCGCGACATCCTCGCAGACCGGCCGCGGCACGTCTTCTTAGCGTAACTGCGAGCGAAGCGAGCAGCTCCTCAGTCGTCTGCCGGCGCGTCGGCGCGTGTCGTCGTCACGTAGACGCTCTCGCGGTTGAAGACGAACTCGTCGAGGAACGCCGTCACGTAGACGACTCCCTGACAGAACAGGTAGCCCCACAGGGTGATCGCGGCGAGCAGTTCGGTCGGGTGGTGGCTGTAGCCGTGGCGGTGGTCGCGCACGAAGATGAGCAGCGAGGTGATGAACGGCGCGACTCCAACGAGTGTCCACAACAGCCAGTCGTACGGGAGGAAGGTTCCGCCGGTGAGCACCGTCCGGTCGAGCAACAACATCGGCGCGGCGACAATAGTGATGACGGGGACGAGCGCGTAGACGAAGGTGTACGCGGCGTCGAGACGCGCGCGCCGCGACAGCGCCGCGTCGAACGGGAGCCGCGGCAGATACCGGACGGCGACCTGCATCCAGCCGCGCGCCCACCGGGTGCGCTGGCTCCACCACGCCGACAGCGTCGCGGGGTTCTCCTCGTAGGTGACCACGTCGGGGTCGACGCGGAGGCGTTTCCCCGCCGCGTGAATCCGTGCGGACATGTCGATATCCTCGACGAGAATCTCCTCGTCGAACGCGCCGAGTTCGTCGAACAGCTCCCGGCGGAAGAAGGCCTGGCCGCCCCCGAAGATGGTGAAGCCGCCGAGCACCTCGCGGCCGAACAGTCGGCGAGTTCGGCGATGTGGCGCTCGACGGTGGCGTGGAGCGCGAGCAGCGAGTCGGTCGGGTTCGAGCCGTAACAGCGCCCCTTGACGCACCACGTGTCCTCGTCGGCGACGAAGTAGCGGACGGCGCGCTCGACGGCGTCGGGCGCGAACTCGTGGTCGGCGTCGATGCTGGCGATGACCTCACCCGTCGCGCGCTGGAGCGCGTAGTTGACGGCCTTCGCCTTCCCGCCGCCCTCCTCGTCGCGCTCGAGGGCGACGACTTCCTCGTGTTCCGCGGCGTAGCGTTCAATAATCTCCTCGGTGTCGTCGGTGGAGGCGGCCTCGTAACAGGCGACGATTTCGAGCTTCTCGGCGGGGTACTCGACGGCGAGGGCCGCATCGAGCGTGTCGGCGATGACCGGCCCCTCGTTGTACGCCGGGATGACGACGCTCACCGTCGGCGGGTCGGTGAGGTCCACGTCGGGCGGCGACGACGAGCGGAACGCGAGCAGTGCGCCCAGATGGGTGCGCCCGACCAACCCCACGAGCAGGACGAGCAACACCGTCCGGAGGGTCGTGGCGTACGTCCCCGAGACGAGCGCGGGGGCGGTGACGAGCGCGAGTCCGAGCACGGTGACCGTCCCGTACCACGCGACCGTCCGGAACGAGACCCCCGTCTCGTCTGCCGTCTTCACTTTCATTGACTCGTCTTTGCCGTTGCTGTTGAAAGTTGTGTCGGCATCGTCCGCGCGTGTCACGCCCTCTCGGGAGGTGTTTTACGCCTGCTCGCCGTCACTTCCGACAGTGGCTCGTCCCCGTCGGCTGCTCGCGCTCGTCGTCGCGCTCGCAGCGGCGCTGCGGTGGTTCGGTCTCGGCGCGGAGTCGCTGTGGATCGACGAGATAATCACCGTCCGCTTTCTCGCCGCCTACGCCCCGCTCGAACTCCTCACGGCGATTCCGAGCCAGCAGCCTCACCTCCCGACCTACTACGTCGGACTCGACCTGTGGCGCGGGCTGGTCGGCTCCGGGCCCGCAACGCTCCGCGTTCCCGCGGCGGTCGCCGGCACGCTCGCCGTCCCGGTCGCGTATCTGCTCGTCCGGCGGCTCTACGGCTCGTCCGCCGGTCTGCTCGCGGCCGCGACGCTCGCCGTCTCTCGGTATCACGTCGCCGACGCACGGGAGGTTCGGATGTACGCGTTCGTCACGCTCGGCGTGCTCGCCTCGACGTATCTGTTCGCCCGCCTCGACGAGGGGCGTCGCGCCGCCGTCGCGTATCTGGCTGTGACGCTGCTCGCGCTCTCGTTGCACCCTCTCGCCGTGTTTCTCCCCCTCGTCCACGCGACGTTTCTCGTCGTCGAACGGGTCGCCTCCACACCGTGCAGCGGATGGACCGCGCCGCGAACGTGGTGGCCGGTCGCGCTCCTCGCTCTTCCCGTCCTCGCCGTCGGCGGCTTCGGGCTCGCGAGTTTCCTCGACGGTGCGCGGCTCACCTTCGTCGCGACCCCCGGCGCGCGAGAGGTGGCCGTCGTGCTCGGCTCCTTCCTCGGTAGATGGTCGTGGCCGTGGAACGCCCTCGTCGGCGTCGGCTGTGGCCTGCTCGCCCTGTTCGGACTGTGGCGCGGCCGCCGCGAACCGGCGACCAGACTGCTCGCCTGCTGGCTCGCCGTCCCGCTCGCCGGCCTGCTCGCGGTCTCGTATCTCGCGACGCCGGTCCTGTTCGACCGGTACGCAATCGTCGCCGCGCCGGCGCTTCCCTTCCTCGTGGTTCGTGGCGTCCTCGCGCTCGACGTGCCAGACGCGACCGATACGCCCGATACGCGTCTCGCGACCGCGCGCGGACTCCGGATTGCCGTCGCCGGCTGTCTCCTCCTCGCGCTGGCGAGCTCCGGGGTCGCGCTCCACACCACGACCGACAACGAGGAGTGGGACAGCGCGGTCGCGACCGTCGAATCCCGTGCGGACGCCGGCGCGCTCGTCGTCGTCAGCGACTGTATCACCCGGCGCGCGTACACCTACTACGCCGACCGGTCGGACCTCACCGTTGTCGGCTCCGTCGGTCCCGAGTCAGGAACTCCCCACGACCGGACTCCAGCCGCGGCGCTCGAACCGCGGTTTGCGGCCCACCAGGAGGTGTGGCTCGTCTTCTCACACGTTGCAGACAGAGAGGAACGGCGGCTCGAACGGCTGGCCGACGAGCGCCACGAGCAACAGTTCGAACGGCAGTTCGTCGGTATCACGGTCGTCAGCTACGAACAGCCGGACGGGGAATCGACTTCACCCGGTGAGCTCCCCTCGACCGGCTGCGACGTGCGAATCGGCGATTAGTCGGCGTTGAGGATGCCGGCAGCCCGGAGGTCGTCGCCGTCGACGCTGGTGCGGTACTCCTCCTTTTCCATCCCGTCGAAGCGGTCGATGCCGAAGTCGTCGGCGTACAGTTCCTCGACCTTGGTGCGCTCCTCGTCGGACAGCGCCGGCGTCTCGGGCGCGCTCGCCCACTCGTCGATATCGGCCTTCGACCGGAACGTCGGGGTGACGCTCGCGACCGAATCGTACGAGAGCAGCCACTGGATGGCGGCCTGGCCCATCGTGCGCTCGCCGTCGCGCTCTAAGAACCGGAGGGTGTCCACCTTCTCGAAGCCGGTGTCGTACCACTCGTCCGGGCGGAAGCCGCGGTGGTCGCCCGCCTCCAGTTCGGTCTCGGGCGTGACCTGCTCGTTCAACAGCCCCGAGGAGTGGGGGACGCGGGGGATGAGCGACGTGCTCGCGCCCTCACGCTCGACCGTCTCGACGAAGTGGCGGTGGACGTCCTGTTCGAGCATGTTGCCGACGTACTGGACGCCGTCGAACTCCCGTTCGATGGCGAAATCCCCCTCGGCGAGCCAGCCGATGGAGGGGCCGAGCGCGACGCCGATGGCGTCGGCCACGTCCTCCTCGCGGAGTTCGTCCAGCAGCTCCAACACCTCGGTGTCCATCTCCGCCACGTCGGGGTTGTGGAGCTGGAGATACTCGACGTGGTCCGTGCCGAGCCGGTCGAGCGACTTCTCGACGGCCTCGCGCAGATACTCGGCGTCGTACTCCTTCGGGAGTTCGCCGTGGCCCGCCTGTGGGTTGTTGTAGAAGTCGTAGCCGACCTTCGTGGCGACGACCATCTCGTCGCCCCGCTCGTCGAGCACCTCGCCGAGCAGTTCCTCCGAGCGGCCGTGGCCGTACACGTCGCTGGTGTCGAAGTAGTTGATGCCGGCGTCGAGCGCGTACTCGACCATCTCCAAAGCGTCGGACTCGTCGCGGTCACCCCACCAGTCGGTGCCGATGACCCACGCACCGAAGCCGACCTCGCTCACGTCGATGCCAGAGTCGCCGAGTTCCCGATGTTGCATACTCGGGCTTGGTGATTCGGCTACTTAGCGGAAACGGTTACCCACGTAGCCGGAGCCGTTCGGTGACGAACGTCCGGTCTAACGCGGCGAGGAACGGGCCGAGCCGCGGTCCCTGCTCCTCGTCGAGGAAGAGTCGATAGCCCGCGGTGAAGAACTCCCCGACGTCGACCTCGTGGTCGCGGGCGGTCTCGAAGATCTCCTCGTGGAGCGTCTCGCCGTCCGGCTGTTCGGTTTCGATGTACTCTGCGAGGTCGGCGAGCGCGTTCGTCGTCGCGTCGTCGAAGGCGACCTCGGGCAGCTCCTCGGCCAGCCGGTAGTTGTACTCGTTGTCCGTGCGCACGGCCCACGCGCGGGCCTTCTCGACGCGGGCGAGGGCGCGCTCCACCTGCTCGTCGCTCGCGTCCTCGGGGAGGTGGCCGGAGCGGCGGGCCATCGTCGCCCGAAGCTCGTCGTCGTCGGTCATCCCGAGCACGGCCGCGAAGGTGTACGGAATGCGGATGCGCTCTTCGTCAGGGTCGGTGACGAACGGGTACGCCCGCTCGGCGCGTGCGGTCTCGGTCTCGCCGCCGTCCGCCTCGCCGAAGTAGAGCCGTTCGAAGCGGTCGAACTCGTCGACGAGCTGGTCGAGCCGCTCGATGGAGAAGTCCCGCGCGCGTTTGGGGTCTTTCGTGAAGAAGTAGCGAACCACCTCGGGTTCGAGCAGCTCCAGCACCTCCGAGACCATGACGACGTTGCCGGCAGACGAGGAGAACGCCTCTCCGTCGAGAGTGAACCACTCGTACACCATCGGGACGGGCGGCTCGTTGCCGAGCAGGTCGCGGGCGATGTGCTCGCCGGAGGGCCACGACCCCTCGGCGTGGTCCTTCCCGAACGGCTCGAAATCCACGTCGAGCGTCTGCCACTGGGCGGGCCACTCGAAGCGCCACGGCAGCTTCCCATCTCGCAGCGTCGCGGTCCCCTCGTGGCCACACCCCTCGATGGTCTGGCCGCCGGCCTCAATGTCCGTACACCGGTACTCGACGGTGCCGGCCGCGGCGTCGATGCTCGTGACGGTCTCGGTCACCGTCCCGCACTCCGCACAAATCGGGTTGAAGGGGACGTACGACTCGTCGACCTTGTCCTGGTATTCGGCCAGAATCTCGCGGGCCTCGTCGGCGTGTGCGAGAATGTGGCGGGTCACGTCCTCGAACCCCCCCGACTCGTAGAGGTCGGTGTTCGAGCGGATGTCGAGGTCGATGTCGAGCAGGGCGGCCGACTGGCGGATAATCTCCGAGAAGTGATCGCCGTAGGAGTCACAGCAGCCGAACGGGTCCGGGATGTCGGTGTACGGCTTCCCGAGGTTCGTGCCGAGCGCCGAGGCGTCCACCTCGCCCAGTCCGACGATATTCCCGTCGAGGTCGGCGAGCTTCCGGGGGAGCTTCCGGAGCGGGTCGCGGTCGTCGGTGGTGAACACCTGCCGAACCTCGTGGCCCCGCTCGCGGAGCACCTCGGCGACGAAGTGGCCCCGCATCAGTTCGTTCATATTGCCGAAGTGGGGGACGCCAGACGGCGAGATGCCGCCTTTGATGACGATTTCCTTCCCTGACTCGACGCGCTCCTCGACGGCGTCGGCGGCGGCGTCGGCCCAGAAGTCGTACTGGCGGTCGGCGAGCGTGTGCGGGGAACTCATGCTGTCTCCTCGTCGGGCACGATGCGCGTCCCGTCGAAGGAGTCGTGCTCGACGGCGTCGGTCACGCGGGTCGGGTCAGCGCCGTCGAGCACGACCGTCTCCAGCCCGGCCCGCTGGATGACCTTCGTCGCGAGCAGGTCGACGGGCGCGGACGCGCCGGCGGTCATCTCCATCGACGCGACGGTGTCGACTAACTCGCTCGCGGTGAGTTCGTCGTGGCGCTCGGCGTCCTCGACCTCGTTCGGGTCGGCGGTGAAGACGCCCGGGACGGAGGTGGCGAAGACGAGCCGGTCGGCGTCGACGTACTCGGCGAGGACGGCCGAGACCGCGTCGGTCGTCTGTGCCGGGACGACACCGCCCATGACTGTCACGTCGCCGCGCTGGACGTCGGTGCGTGCCTGTTCGTAGTTCTCAGGGACGACAGATGCGGTGATCGACTCGTCGAGCGCGGCGAGCAGCAACTTCGCGTTCAGCCGGGTGACGGCGATACCAAGCTGGTCGAGTTCGCTCTCGTTGGCTCCGACCTCGCGGGCCGCGCCGATGTACTCGCGGGCGACCCCGCCGCCGCCGACGACGATGGCGACCTCGTGGCCCGACTCCACCAGCCCCTCGATGACGGAGGCGTACTCGTCGACCCGGTTCGTGGCCGGGTCGGGGACGAGGACGCTCCCGCCGACAGAAACGACGACTCTCATTGTTCCAGATGTTCCGCGTTCGCCGCTTAAGACTTATCAAGCGCGTGGGCGAGCGCGACGCCCACGGCTCTCACCGTGTAATCGTGTGGCGCGCACACGCTGGATATCGCCCGGAAATGTAGCCCGACGCCGACGGCTACCCACCGCGCGGCATCGGTGACCGGGACCGATTCGGGCCACCTACCTGCAGTACTTGCTGTTTGTTTCTGGAGATTCCCGTCACTCGTCGCTGGTATCGTGCGTCGAAAATGGACGACTTAGAAACGTTCGTAAAATGTCTAAGCGATTTTGAGCCGTTCGTGAACGGTTCGTTTTACCCCGATTTGTGCCGATTTCCCCCGAACGGAGCCGAAGTGAGCCGAAGCGTCTCGTATTTATATACCCATGTGGCTCCCTGGTGGGAGTGAGGCGAGATACCCTATGAGCGCAACAACCCCCGCAACCGAGTCCGACTCCGAAAGCAAGGAAAGCCGACTGAAGAACTACCTCGCACGGAAGGCCGAGGACGGCGAGCTGTACTTCAAGTCGAAGTTCATCGCGGACGAGGTCGGCCTCTCCCCGAAGGAGATCGGCGCGCTGATGGTGAAGCTCCGTGATACCGCCACCGAAATCGACGTGGAAAAGTGGTCGTACACGAGCGCGACGACCTGGCGTATCACTCCCGCGTAACGACCGCAGCGTTCGGTCCCTTCCTCCACACGGGGGTTTATCCCCCTGTCCTCCCTTCGTCCGGTGATGAGTGACGACGAGGGATACGACTCCCTCCCGACGCCCGCAGCACTCGCGGACGTGTTTCACGTTGAGGAGCGGCGCGCCGAGGAGGACCGCGTCGTCTACGTCGGCGAGCCGCTGTTGCCGACCGAGACGCTCGAGCGGCAGGTGTGGCCGCTGTTCCGCGAGGCGGGCTACGACGTGCGGCTTCAGACGATTACCGACAGCGAAGCGGACCCAATTTCGGGGGTCGAACTCCGGTCGCGGCGACACGCACTCGTCGCCACGCCCGCGGGGAACAGCCTCGACGGCATCCCGTGGACGAACATCATCATGTTCGCGCTCACGGTCGTGACGACGCTGTTCGTCGGCTCGATCTGGTATCACGAACCCGCGTGGGGACCAGTCGAACTGGTCACCGGCGAGAACTGGAAGTTCAGCGCGGCCGTGTTGTCGGTGCTCGCCACCCACGAACTCGGCCACTACGTCTTCGCCCGCTATCACGACGTGAACGCCTCGCTCCCCTACTTCATCCCGTTCCCGACGCTCATCGGGACGATGGGCGCGGTCATCCGGATGAAGGGGCGACTGCCGAGCCGGAAGGCGCTGTTCGATATCGGCGTCGCCGGGCCGCTGGCCGGGTTGGTCGCGACCGTCGTCGTGACGATTATCGGACTGACCGCCGACCCGATCACGGTCCCACAGCGAATCATCGAGAGTTCGAATACCGTCGAGGTGCAGTTCGGCTATCCGCCGCTCATCCAACTGCTCGCCGAGTTGGTGGGCCAACCGCTGGAGTATCCGAACGACCCGACGCTCGCAGTCAGCCCCATCGTCTTCGGCGGGTGGACGGGAATGTTCATCACGTTCCTGAATCTGATTCCGGTCGGCCAACTCGACGGCGGCCACATCCTGCGTGCGATGGCCGGCGAGCGCGCCGAGTCCATCTCGAACGTCGTCCCCGGACTCCTCTTCGGGCTGGCGGCGTACCTGTTCTTCTTCACGAACAGCGGGCGGGCGGCGTTCCTCTGGGGGATTTGGGGCGGCATGGCGGTGCTCGCCGGCGCGGCCGGCTTCGCCGAACCCATCTACGATGAGCCACTCGACCGCGGCCGATTCGCACTCGGCGCGTTCACCTTCCTGCTCGGCGCGCTCTGTTTCGTCCCAGTGCCGTTCCAGCTGATGACCTAATGCGTGTAACCGCGGTCCGGAAGCGGGTCGCCGTCCATCTCGACACCGGTCTCGGTCACCTCACCGACCACGCTCACGGGGACCGGACTCGCCGCCCGGACGCGCTCGGGGTCGTCTGTCGTGAACACCAACTCGAAGTCCTCGCCGAAGTGCACGGCTAACTCTCTCGCGTCCGTCTCGTCCGTCGCAACTGTCTCGACGCTCTCGTGTACCGGCAGCCGGTCGTACTCGACGGCGAAGCCGCAGTCCGATGCCTCGCTCAGTTGATGCAGCGAGCGCGCTACCCCGTCGCTCGAATCCATCATCGCGCTCGCGTGGGGTGCGACCGCCCGCCCGGCCGCGACACGCGGCTCGAACCGGAACAGCTCGTTCGCGCGCTCGGGGTCAGACTCGAACAGTCGGAAGCCGCCCGCAGACCGGCCGAGTCGGCCGGTGACACAGACCGCCTCGCCGGGACTCGCGCCGTCGCGCGCGACCGGAGCGTCGGTCTCACCGAGCGCCGTCGTCGCGACGGTGAACTCCTCGTGGCCGTCGAGGTCACCGCCCACGTAGCGTGCGCCCGTCGCCTCGCACACCTCGCGTGCTCCACGGAGGAAGTCGCGAAGCTCCTGTTCCTCGAAGCTCGGTGCGCCGTAGACAGCGACTGCGGCGGTCGCCTCGGCTCCCATCGCGGCTACGTCCGACAGCGACGCGCCGACGCTGCGCCAGCCGGCGGTGTAGCGGGTGGTCCCCGGCGGGAAGTCGGTCGTCTCGTGGAGCATATCCGTCGTAACGACGGTCGACCCAACGACGGCGCAGTCGTCGCCCGCGTCCGGCAGCGCGTCGCCGATGAGTCCGAGGGCGGCCCGTTCGTCCATACTCGCCCCCGAACTGGCTGGCGGAAAGCCGTGTCGGTGGCGAGACCGAACGCGCTAAACGCCCGGCCCGTGAAGCCGTGGCCATGGATATCGACCTGCGGGCGTCCGTCGTCGGCTTCGCGCTGGCGGGTGTCGTCCTCGCGGGCCTGCTGTGGGCCGTCGGGCCGGCGGACGTGGCAGACGCCATCCGCCGCGCTGACCCGGCAGTGCTCGCCGCCGTCCTCGCCGTCGCCGTCTGCTGGCTCTCCGCGTGGGGGCTCGCGCTGTGGACTGTCCTCTCGGGACTCGGCAGTTCAATCCGCGCTCACGTCGCCGTCCTCGTCTTCGCCGCCGCGACGTTCGCGAACAACGTCACGCCGTTCGGCCAGGCGGGCGGCGAACCCGTCGCTGCCTTGTTCATCTCCCGGAGCGCCGGCACCGAGTACGAGACCGGCCTGGCGGCGATTGCCTCCGTCGACTCGATTAACTTCGTCCCCTCCATCGGACTCGCGTCCGTCGGCATCGCCTACTTCTCCACGCAGGTCTCCTTCGGTTCGCGGCTCCAGTTCGCCTCCTACGCCGTTGCCGCCCTCGCTATCGCCGTTCCCATCCTCGCCGTGGTCGGGTGGAACTACCGCTACCGCGTCGAGGCCGCCGCCGTTCGCGTCGTCACTCCCGTCGCGAGACTCCTCGGTCGAATCGTCCCGCGGCGGTCACCGCCGACCGGCGACGCGATTCGCGCCCGCGTCGAGGGGTTCTTCCACGCCATCGAGCGCGTGAGCGGGAACCGCCGCGGGCTGGCGCTCACGTTCGGATTCGCGCTCGTCGGCTGGCTCTGTCTGGCCACCTCGCTGTGGCTCTCGCTGTTCGCCCTCGGCCAGACGGTCGCGTACCCCGTCGCGCTCGTGGTCGTCCCCGTCGGTGCAATCGCCGGCGCGACCCCGCTTCCGGGTGGACTCGGCGGCGTCGAGGCCGTGCTCATCACGCTGCTCGTCGCGCTCGGTGTGCCGAACGGGGCCGCCGCAGCGGCCGTCATCATCCACCGCAC
Organism: Halosegnis longus; assembly: GCF_009663395.1. Lineage (NCBI taxonomy): Archaea > Methanobacteriati > Methanobacteriota > Halobacteria > Halobacteriales > Natronomonadaceae > Halosegnis > Halosegnis longus. The sequence continues at coordinate 1,524,157 of NZ_QKNW01000001.1, forward strand.
CGCCACCTACGTCTTCCCGACCGTCATCGGCGGCGGTATCGCCGGCGTGCTCGGCTCCGACAGCTTCACGAGCGCGTGACCTCGTTGTAGAGTCACAGCCTCGCTACGCTCGGCGCTGACTCCCTGCTCGCGTGTCGTCGCTTCGCTCCTCCCGCTCGCCGTTCGGTGCTGTTCATTCCACTCACAGCACCTGTTCGCGTGTCACCGTTTCACGGTTCCCGCTCACCGTTCGGAGTCACAGCCTCGCTACGCTCGGCGCTGACTCCCGTCTAACGTCAGAGTTAAACAATCCCGACGGGAACAGAACGCAATGGCAACACTCTACGACGCTCCGACCGAGGAGCTCATCGAGGCGACCGCAGCTAAGCTCGAAGACGAACTCGACCGGCCCGACTGGGCCGAGTTCACCAAGACCGGCGTGGCGAAGGAACTCCCCCCACAGCAGGAGAACTTCTGGGCGCTTCGTGGCGCATCGCTCCTCCGGAAGGTCGCCGTCGACGGACCCGTCGGCGTCGAGCGGCTCTCCACGGCCTACGGCGACAAGAAGCAGGGGTCGACCCGCTACCGCGTCCGCCCGAACCGCAAGACCGACGGCTCGAAGAACGTCATCCGCACGCTGCTCCAGCAGCTCGACGACGCCGGCTACATCAACACCAACGAGAAGCGCGGTCGCGAGGTCACCGGCGACGGCAAGCAGCTGCTCGATGAGACCGCCACCGAGGTCATCGAGGACCTCGACCGCCCGGAGCTCGAACGCTACGTCTAACGCGGCGAAACCGTTTTTCATCGCGCGCAAGTACACGCTGATATGAGTCAGGACGACGAGGAGCTTGACGAACTTCGACAGGAACGGCTCGAACAGCTGAAAGAGCAACAGCAGGGCGAGGGCGCGAGCGAGGCGCGCGAACAACAGCGCCAGCAGGCCGAAGCCCAGAAGAAGGCCGCACTGCGCAAGACGCTCACCGACAGCGCCCGCCAGCGGCTCAACTCGGTGAAGATGTCGAAACCCGAGTTCGCAGAGCAGGTCGAACAGCAGGTCGTCGCGCTGTCGCGGTCCGGCCGCGTGAACGGCAAAATCGACGACGAGCAGATGAAGTCGCTGCTCTCGGAGCTCCAGCCCGACAAACAGGAGTTCAACATCAAACGCCGGTAGATGGAGGCCGGCGTGCTGTTCTCCGGGGGGAAGGACTCGTCGCTCGCCGCGCTCTTACTCGATGAGTTCTACGACGTGACGCTCGTCCACGTCGGGTTCGGCGTCGGCGACGCGGCGACCCACGCCGAGGCGACCGCCGACGAACTCGGGTTTCCGTTCGCCGAGCGCGAGCTCGACGCCGAGGTCGGCGACGAGGTCGTCGCCCAACTCCGCGAGGACGGCTTCCAGCGCAACGGGCTCCAGATGCTCCACGAGCGCGCGCTCGACGCCGTCGCCGGGGACGGCTACGACGCCGTCGCCGACGGCACCCGGCGCGACGACCGCGTCCCGAGCGTCTCCCGCGCGTGGGCGCAGTCGCTGGAAGAGCGCCACGACGTCGATTATCTCTCGCCGCTGGCCGGCTTCGGTCGCCGCGCCGTCGACCGGCTCGCCGAGGAGACGCTCGAAGTGGAGGAGGCCCCCGCTGCCGACCTCGAAAAGGGCGATTACGAGGGCGAGCTCCGCGAACTCGTCCGCGAGGCCGGCGGCGACGAGGCCGTCGAGGAGGTCTTTCCCGAACACATGCAGACCCGCGTCACCGGGCGGCGGGCGTGACACGCGCCGTCGCCGTCAACGTCGGCGCGAACACGAACCAGCCGGGCGTCCGCGCGCCCGTCTACGCCGACGGCACGTTCGACTTCCTGCCGATTCCCGAGACCGAGCAGACGCGCGAGCCTGTCCCGACGTACGGCGACCTCGCGTCTGGCCTTCGGATGGAGCTACCCGACGAGATTCGGAACACGCCCGTGCATCTCGACCCGGAGTTCGCCGGCTACCCCGAGTGTGAGCGACACACCTACGGCGACCCACACGGCGTGAAGGCGCGGCCGCTCTCCGACCTCGAAGCCGGCGACTGGGCACTCTTCTACGCGACGCTCGACACCGGCGACACGGACGACCGTCCCGACTGGCAACCGCCGTCGTGGGGCGCATATCTCGTCGGCGGGCTCCGACTCGCCCGCGACCCCGTCACCGACTGGGAGGCGCTTCCCGAATCGGAGCGAGCCGTCTTCGCCAACAACGCCCACGTCAAGCGCGCCGAGATGGACGCCGCCGTCCTGCTCGCCGGCGACGACGCGTCGGGACTGTTCGACCGCGCGATACCGCTGTCGGCTCCCTCTGGCGGCGTCGACGCGAACGCGCTCGTCACGGAGCTGTCGGCCGACTCCGGGAAGGGACCGTGGTGGCGACGCCCGCTTCGGTACGACGCCGACGCGACCGACCGGCTGCTGTCGGTCATCGACACCCGCGAGTTCGCCCCGTGGCTGTGACCGACACATCCGTACTCGTTCACGCGTTACCTCCGGTATGGTCGTTGACCTGAACGACGCCTACGAACAGATTGACTCCTACTGGGACCCACACGTCGCCGGCGAACTGAACGGTCAACACGTCAAGCTCGCCCGCATCGAGGGGGAGTTCGACTGGCACCACCACGACGAGAGCGACGAACTGTTTTTCGTCCACGAGGGCGAGCTAACGATTCGGTTCCGCGACCGGGAGGACGTGACGCTCACCGCCGGTCAGTTCCACGTCGTCCCCGCCGGCGTCGACCACCAGCCCGTCGCCGAGTCGGAGTGTCGAATCATGCTGTTCGAACCGGCAGACACGCTCAACACGGGGAACGTCGAGAGCGAGAAGACCATCCAAGAGGAGAAGCGAATCGAGTAGCGAGCCGTCGCTCGCGGGCGTTCGAGACCATGTGCCGTCCGGGAATTGAACCCGGGCTATTAGCTTGGGAAGCTAATGTCCTACCACTGGACCAACGGCACTCTCTTCGGTTACACGGTGGCGCGCGGGCGTCGCCCGCTCGCCACCGGCACTCCCCGAATCACTCACGAGTACCTGACCGCTCTACTTGAACGTAGCGTTTCCACAGAACTCCACACGCGTCCACGAATGGGGCGGCCACAGCACCTATTTGTCGCTCGCTCCCGTACGTACTTCCATGTCACAGTCAGTGCCGCTGGTGGAGGGAGACGCAATCACGCTCGACCTCTCGGCGGAGGAGCTTGAGGCACAGCGCGACCACATCACGAGCTTCATCCAGGCGGTCGTCGACGACGCCGGCGCTGACGGCGCGGTCATCGGCCTGTCGGGGGGCATCGACTCGACGCTCACGGCCACGCTCGCCGTCGAAGCGCTCGGTGCCGACGCCGTCCACGGGCTGGTGATGCCCTCGGACGTGAACACCGACCAGAACATGAGCGACGCCGAACGCGTCGCCCAGTGGCTCGAAATCGAGTACGACGTACTCGACATCAACCCAATCGTGGACGCCTTCTTCGACGCCTATCCGGAGGGCGTCGACGACCAGATGGCCGCGGGCAACGTCCGCGTCCGAACCCGGGCCGTCCTCAACTACTTCGTCGCCAACGCCGAGTCGGGTATCGTCCTCGGTACGGGCAACCGCTCGGAGGCGATGACCGGCTACTTCACGAAGTACGGCGACCAGGCCGTCGACTGCAACCCAATCGGCAACCTCTACAAGCGACAGGTGCGCCAGCTCGCCTCCCACGTCGGCGTCGCCGACGATCTCGTCGAGAAGGCTCCGAGCGCGGAGATGTGGGAGGGCCAGACCGACGAGGAGGAGATGGGCCTCGACTACGACACGCTCGACGCGATTCTCGCGCTCCACGTCGACGGCCCGTTCTCCAAGTCGGCGACCATCGAGTCGCTCGGCGTTCCCGAGTCCGCGGTCGACCGCGTCGTCGACCTCGTGGAACAGAGCGCGCACAAGCGGTCGATGCCGCCCGCGCCCGCCGCGCTCCACCGCTGAGACCGAACGCCTATCTCTCCGGCCGTCGGGCGTTGGCGTATGCAACTGGATATCGGGAACGCCCTCGATAGCGTCGCCACGCCCGGCGTCTCGACCGACGCGCTCGACCGGCTCGACGACGCGGTGGCCGACGCCCATGAGACCATCGCGGCGGGCATGTCCAACGCCCGCTTCGGCTACGCGAGTCTGAACCTCCCGGAGACGACCAGCGCGGCCGGCATCGAGCGCGCCGTCGACTCCATCGACGCCGACGCCGTGCTCACGGTCGGCATCGGCGGCTCCGCGCTCGGCGCGAAGACCATCACCGCCGCGCTCGGCGAGGCAAATCACTACCTCCTCGACAACGTCGACCCCGAGGCGACCAATCGCCTGCTCAACGCCCTCGACTTCGAGTCGACGGCGATCAACGTCGTCTCGAAGTCCGGTACGACCGCCGAGACGCTGGCGAACTTCCTCGTCGTCCGGGACGCCTACGAGGCGGCCGGCGTCGACTGGACCGAGCGCACGGTCGTCACGACGGGCGAGTCCGGCCCGCTCGCCGAACTCGCTGCCGAGGAAGAGCTTCCGAAGCTCGCCGTCCCGGACGGCGTGCCGGGTCGCTTCTCTGCGCTCTCTGCTGTCGGTCTCGTCGCGCCGGCCATCCTCGGCTACGACATCGAGGCCGTCCTCGACGGTGGACGCGAGGCGCGCGATTCCCTCACCGGGAGCATCGACGACTGTCCCGCCTACGCGTACGGCGCGCTCGCGGTCGCGCTCGAACGCCGCGGCGTCCACACCAACGCATTCATGCCCTACGCCGAGGCGCTGGAACCCTTCGCCGAGTGGTTCGCCCAGTTGTGGGGCGAGTCGCTCGGAAAGGACGGACAGGGCCAGACGCCCGCTCGCGCGCTCGGCGCGACGGACCAACACTCCCAACTCCAACTGTACCGCGCGGGTCGCCACGACACGATGGTCACGCTCGTCCGCCCAACCGCCCGCGACGACAGGGAAATCCCGGCCGTCGACGTGGAGGGACTCGCCTACCTCGGCGACGCGACGCTCGGTGACCTGCTCGATGCGGAGTTCGAGGCGACGGAAGCGAGTCTCGCGGCCGCCGACAAACCCTCCGTCCGCGTCGAACTCGACCGCGTGGACGAACACGGCATCGGTGACCTGCTCGTCTCCTTCGAGGCCGCCTGCATCATGGCCGGCGAGCTGATGGGCGTGGAGACGTTCACCCAGCCGGCCGTCGAGTGGGGGAAAAACGCCGCGCGCGGGCTGCTCGGCGGCGAGGAGACAGCAGAGGCTGCGGCCGTGCGCGACAAGCGCGAGTACCGAATCGAGTAGGTGAGTTGAGTAAGAGGTAACCTCACGCGCCTGCTATCGCGGGTGTGTCACACGATACGTCAGGGATGGGGTCGCCCACAGAGCGGCTCCGTGCGGTCGGGGCCGGGCTGTTGCTCGCTATCGTCGCCTTCCTCGTCGGCATCGTCGCGTCCGTGCTCGCGTTGGGGCTGCTCCAGGGAGTCGGCGTCGTCCTCACCCAGGACGACTGGCGGCTCTACGCGCTCCAGACCGTCGGGCTTCAGGGGGTCGGCTTCGGACTCACCTCGCTGCTCTTCTTGAAACTGCAGGAGCGCTTCGAGATGATCAACATTCGGGTCCCGACGCGCAACGACGTGAAACTCGCCGTGTTGGGCGTCTTCGGACTGCTCGCGGTCGTGTTGGCGCTCAGTGCGCTGTACACCCAGTTCGACGTGCAGCTGCCCGAGACGACGCTGCCGGGCGTTATCGAGCGCCAGCCCGACATCGCCCTGTATCTGATTCCGTTCACCATCCTCTTTGTCGCACCCGGCGAGGAACTGCTCGCGCGCGGCGTGATTCAGGGCCGACTGAAGGACGCGTACCCACCCATCGCGGCTATCGTGCTCGCGTCGGTTGTCTTCACACTCGGTCACGCCGGAAACCTCGTCGCGACGCCGCTCGGACGCGCGCTCCCGTACTTCGGACAGCTGTTCGTGTTGAGTCTCGTGCTCGGGTGGCTCTACGAGCGAAGCGAGAATCTGCTCGTCGTCGTCTTCGTCCACGCGGTGTACAACTGCATCACGTTCCTCTCACAGTACGCGGCCGCGACCGCCGCCTGACGGGTGGCTGACGGATGTCTGACTGACACTTATGCGTGTGTGTTCCGCTGTCACGGTATGGAGCGATTCGAGTACCTGGCCTCCCAGTCGACCGCGCGTGAGATACGAGCCCTCGCCCGCGAGTACGGACTGACGGAGAGTGAGGTACTCGACCAGCTCGTCGAACTCGGTCTCGAAGAGATAGAGGACGGCCGGCGCGTCGAACCCTGACACCCGACCGTAGGACGTTTACGGCCGCCCGCGGAACCGAGGCGTATGTACGACCGGCTGAAGGGCTTTCGCGACTTCTACCCCGAGGAGATGGCCGCTCGCCGCGAGATTATCGACACCGTCGAGGAGGCGTGTCGCCGCTACGGCTTCCGCGAGACGGCGAGTCCCCACCTCGAACGCGCCGAGATGTGGACCGACAAGTCCGGCGAGGACATCGTCGAAGAGCTGTACGCCTTCGAGGACAAGGGTGACCGCCACGTCACTCTCACGCCCGAACTCACTCCGACCGTCGCCCGCATGGTCGCGGCCAAACAACAGGAGCTGTCGAAGCCAATCAAGTGGTTCTCGACGCGGCCGTTCTGGCGGTACGAGCAGGTCCAGCAGGGGCGATTCCGGGAGTTCTACCAGACCAACATCGACATCTTCGGCACCGACGACCCGCGTGCCGACGCCGAGGTCATCGCGCTCGGTGCCCAGCTGCTCGTGGACTTGGGGCTCGACGCCGACGACTTCGAGTTCCGCGTCTCCCACCGCGACATCCTCGGGGCCGTGTTGCGGAGCTTCGACGCCGACGTGGACGTGCGCGAGGCCGTCCGCGCCGTCGACAAGAGCGACAAGCTCGACGAGAACGAATACTACGACCTCCTCGTGGACGCCGGTCTGAGCTACGACCAGGCCGCGACGTTCGACGAGCGACTCTCCGCGACGACCGTCGAGACGCTCGATGAGCTCGCAGCGTTCGCCGGCACCGAGGCGGCCCGCGACGCCATCGACAATCTCGTCGCCGTGCTCGATGCAGTCGAGGAGTTCGGCGCGAGCGAGTACTGCGAACTCTCACTCGAGACCGCCCGCGGCTTCGACTACTACACCGGCGTCGTCTTCGAGTGTTTCGACGCGACGGGTGAGGTGTCGCGCTCCGTCTTCGGCGGCGGGCGCTACGACGACCTCATCGAGTCCTTCGGCGGCGAGCCGACGCCTGCCGTCGGATTCGCGCCCGGCTACGCGACGCTTCCGCTCCTCCTCGAACGCGCCGGCGTCGCTCCCGAGGAGTCGCTCTCGACCGACTACTACGTCCTGCAGGTGGGCGACACCGAATCCGAGGCCGCGAGCGTCACCCGCGAACTGCGGGCACAGGGGTACGTCGTCGAGACGGACATCTCCGACCGGAGCTTCGGCGCGCAGCTCGGCTACGCCGACTCCATCAACGCCGAAACGGTCGTCATCGTCGGCGAAAACGACCTCGCGGACGGCAACTACACGCTGCGAGACATGGAGACCGGCGACCAGGAGACGGTCCCTGTCTCCGAGTTTCCCGAGTAGATGCGCCGCGCCTTCCGGGTCGCGTACGACGGGACCGCGTACCGGGGGTTCCAGCGCCAGCCCCACGCCGAGACCGTCGAGAACGACCTCTTTCGGGCGCTCGCCGCGCTCGGCGTCACGTCGGAGCCGCAGGTCCCGCCGGACGGCTACGCGGCCGCTGGTCGAACTGACGCCGGGGTCTCCGCCCGCGCACAGACCGTCTCCTTCGACTGTCCGGCGTGGCTCTCGCCCGTCGCGCTCAACAGCGAACTTCCGGCCGACGTGCGGGCGTGGGCCAGCGCCGACGTGGCCGAGTCGTTCCACGCCCAGTACGACGCCCGGTCGCGCCGGTATCGCTACTTCCTCCACGCGCCCGACGCCGCCGACGAACGAGTCCGAGACGCGCTCGCCCGTCTCGCCGGCAGCCACGACTTCTACAACCTCACGCCCGACGAGACGGGGACGGAACGCGACCTCCGGACCGGATTCGAGCGCGACGGCGAGTTCCTGATCTGTACCTTCGAGGCCGGCGGCTTCCCGCGGTCGTTCGTCCGGCGGGCCGTCCGACTCGTGGAGTGGGTCGCGTCGGGCGAGCGCGACCCCGAGTTCGTGGACCGCGCACTCGGTCCCGACCCGGTGACCGGAGCCGACAGTTTCGGGGCTGCTCCCCCCGAACCGCTCGTCCTCGATTCGGTCGCCTACCCGGTTCGGTTCGAGCGCGACGAGCAGGCGGTCGAGTCGCTGGCGTCGGTGTTCGGACGGCGGCGGGTCGAACGACAGACCGGTGCCCGCGTCGCGAGCCGGCTCACTCGCACCGACTGAGTTCGCGTACCGGTGGGTTTAGGCGACTCGCGGGCGCAATTTCTGCCGATGAGTTCGGTCCCAGAACGCGGCGATATCGACGAGGAGTTCACGTGGGCACTAGAGGAGATGTTCGTCTCCGACGAGGAGTGGGAGGAGGCCTACGAGACGGTCGAGTCCCGACTCGACGAGCTGAGCGCGTACGAGGGGCGGGTCACCGAGGACGCCGAGACGCTGCACGAGGTGTTACAGCTGCGCGAGGAGCTGATGCGGACCGTCGCGAACGTCACGTCCTACGCCCGGATGCGGTCGGATGAGGACACCAGAAATCAGGAGTATCAGGCCCTGAAGGCCCGCGCACAGTCGCTCGCGAGTGACGCCTCCAGCGCGGCGTCGTTCATCGAGCCGGAACTCCAGCGGGCGTCCCGCGAGGAGCTGGAGGCGTTCGTGGACAGCGAGCCGGCGCTCGAACAGTACGACCACTATCTCGACGACGTGCTCCGGATGAAACCCCACACCCGCTCGCCGGAGGTCGAGGAGGTGCTCGCCGACCTCTCGGAGGTGACGAGTGCGCCGTCCGACATCTACGGCATGCTGTCGAACGCGGACATGTCGTTCCCGGTCGTCGAAGGCCCTGACGGCGACGACGTCGAAATCACGCAGTCGAACTTCACCACCCACCTCAAGAACGAGGACCGCGCCTTCCGCCGGCGCGTCTACGAGGGGTACATGGGCGAGTGGGGGAACGTCCGGAACACGGTCGCCTCCTCGCTGAAGAACGGCGTCACGGCCGACGTGAAGACGGCCCGCGCCCGCAACTACGAGACGGCCCGCGAGGCCGCGCTCGACGACACGAACGTTCCGCCGGCCGTCTACGACAACCTCGTCGAGACGGTGCGGGACAACGTGGACGTGCTCCAGCGACACGTCGACCTCAAGCGCGACCGGCTGGGCGTCGACACGCTGGAGATGTACGACCTCTACGCGCCGCTGACCGACGAGGAACCGCCCGAAGTCCCGTACGAACAGGCGAAGGAGTGGGTCATCGAGGCCGTCGCTCCCCTCGGTGAAGCGTATCAGTCCCGGATGGCCGAGGGGCTCGACTCGCGGTGGGTCGACGTGTACGAGAACAAGGGCAAGCGGTCGGGTGCCTACTCGGCTGGCACGTACGACAGCCAGCCGTACATCCTGATGAACTACCAGGACGACGCCACCTCGATGTTCACGCTGGCACACGAGCTCGGCCACTCGATGCACTCGGAGCTGACGAGCGAGGAACAGCCGTACGTCTACTCCAACTACGAAATCTTCGTGGCCGAGGTCGCGAGCACCGTCAACGAGGCACTGCTCACCCACCACCTGCTCGACACCGTCGAGGACGAGACGCTCCGGCGACACATCCTCGATGAGTATCTCGAGCGGTTCCGGTCGACGCTGTTCCGCCAGACCCTGTTTGCGGACTTCGAACACCAGATTCACTCGGTGGTGGAGGAGGGCGGCGCGCTCACGCCGGACGCGATGGACGAGATGTACGGCGACCTCAAGCGGGAGTTCTACGCGAACGCCAACGTCGACGACCACATCGAGCGCGAGTGGATGCGCATTCCGCACTTCTACTACAACTACTACGTCTACCAGTACGCGACCGGCATCTCGGCGGCCAACGCCATCGTCGACCGCATCCTCGACGAGGGCGAACCGGCCGCACAGGATTATCTCGACTTCCTGCGGCTCGGCTCGCGGGAGTATCCGCTCGACCTCCTGGCGGGCGCGGGCGTCGACATGCGTTCGCCCGACGTGGTCGAATCGGCAATCGAGGCGTACGACAGCTACGTCGCCGAGTTCGAACAGCTCTCCTAGCTGTCACCGGCTCGGGGACCCAAAGACACATTTACGTCTCGCACCTATCTTCAGGAAATGTCTCGCAGTCCATCGCTCCCCGAACGACCAACGCTGGACTTAGACCCCGAGATGTCGCGAGAGGAGCGGCTCGCCGCCCTGCGCGAGCACTTCGCCGACATCATGGGCGTTCACGACCAGCTCGCTACCCAACTCGAAGACGCCCGGAGTCGACAGGACGACCTCCGCGATGAGGTCGAACAGCTCCAGCGCGAGAACGAGACGCTGAAAACCTCCTCGCTGTACATCGCGACCGTCGAGGAGGTCAACGACGACGAGGTCGTGCTCAAACAGCACGGCAACAACCAGGAGGTCTTGACGAACCTCTCGCCGCGGCTCTCCGAGACGCTGGAAGCCGGCGACCGCGTCGCCATCAACGACTCGTTCACCATCCAGCGCGTGCTCGACGACGAGACCGACGCCCGCGCACAGGCGATGCAGGTCACCGAGCAGCCGACCGTCGAGTACAGCGACATCGGCGGCATCGACGAGCAGGTCCAGGAAGTGCGCGAGGCCGTCGAGGACCCGCTCACCAACCCCGAGCAGTTCACCGAGGTCGGCATCGAGCCGCCGACGGGCGTCCTGCTCCACGGCCCGCCGGGGACGGGGAAGACGATGCTCGCGAAGGCCGTCGCCAACGAGACCGACGCCACCTTCATCAAGATGGCCGGCTCCGAGCTGGTCCAGAAGTTCATCGGCGAGGGCGCCCGACTCGTGCGTGACCTGTTCGAACTCGCCGCCGAGAACGAACCCGCCATCATCTTCATCGACGAAATCGACGCCATCGCCTCCAAGCGCACGGAGTCGAAAACGTCGGGCGACGCCGAGGTCCAGCGCACGATGATGCAGCTGCTCTCGGAGATGGACGGCTTCGAGGCTCGCGGCGACATCTCGATTATCGCCGCGACCAACCGCTTCGACATGCTCGACCGCGCCATCCTCCGGCCGGGTCGCTTCGACCGGCTCATCGAGGTGCCGGAGCCGAGCATCGAGGGACGCGAGAAGATTCTCGCCATCCACACGCGCGATATGAACCTCGCCGACGAGGTGGACTTCGCCGACCTCGCGGGCAAGACCGAGGGGTTCTCCGGCGCGGAGCTGGAGTCGCTGTGTACCGAGGCCGGGATGTTCGCGATTCGCGACGAGCGGACCGAAGTTCGGACAGCGGACTTCGAGGAGGCGCTCGAGAAGATCGACCGCGACGACTCGCCCGGGACGCCGATTGCCTTCCACTGAACCTTTTCCAGCCTCGGGTGCGCGTAGCGCACCACTCGGCTGCAAAACGTTCATGAAAAGCCGCAGCCGTCGCTCACCTTGTTCGCGACGGTGAACCGCTCGCTCCGCGAGCGGATGCTACAGGACGGTGGTGACAGCAGTCGAGACCGTGTTCACGACGGTCTCCCAGACGGAAACGTCGGTCACGAGCGACTGCAGCGTGTCGACGCCGAAGAAGGCGAACAGGGTCGCGCCGGCGAAGTGGGCCTTTCTGGCGTCGAACCGGTGGCTGAAACGGTAGAAGACGAAGGCGTTGAGTAGACTCACCGGGATGATGGCGGCCATCTCGCCGACCCAGATTGCCGTGCCGTGGACGTACTGGGCCGCGAGCCCGATGGTGACGAGCTGTGTCTTGTCGCCGAACTCGCCGACGGCCATCAGCGCGAAGACGGGGAGAAAGCCGCCAAACAGGTTCGGCACGCGCCAGCCGACGACCGGGACGCGCACGTCGAGTTCGCCGCCGTCGGTGAGATTCGCCCGCTCGCTGTCTATCTCCTCGTCCGTCTCGCCGCCCATCACGGCGGGGTCGCTCCCGGGCGAGGGTGCACTCCGGAACAGCGCCAGCGCGAAGCCGAGGAACAACAGTCCCGTCGCCGCGTCGAGATAGTAGCCCGGAATCGCGGCCTGCAGCGCGCTGCCGAGGTGGACTTCGAGGGCGGTCCAGCCAGCGAAGGCGGTCCCCGCCGCGGAGACCACCAGCAGCGGATGAAACTGCGTCGACAGTCCCGCGATGATGAACTGCACCTTCTCGCCGGGCAACACGGTTAGCTGTGCGACGAACGCGATAATCGCGACTTCCAGCCACGGCGTCACGGCAGCCGCACCTCCCGAAGCGAGTTCACCATTCCACTACGAAATGTTAGACGCGTCTAATCACTAAACCGCTGGGGTATCGGGAGATGTTATACGCGTCCTCGCCGTGGAGTCGGGTATGCGACGGCTCGCGGTGGTCTGTCTCGTCCTGCTCGCCGGTTGTGTCGGCATGCCGGCGGTAGATACTGCCGGACCGACGCCACCGGCGAACGCGACGACGACAGCAACCCCCGCGCTGCCGGACACCTCTCTGACCGTCACCGTCACCCGGGTCGTGGACGGTGACACCCTCGATATCGAGTACGCCAACGGGACGGCGGACACGCTCAGACTCGTCGGCGTCGACACGCCCGAGGTGTACGGCGAGAACGACCCGGCGGAGTTCGAGGGCGTCCCCGAGACACAGGCCGGCCGCGACTGTCTCCGCCAGTGGGGTGAGCGCGCGAGCGACCGGATAGGCCGGCTCGACGGCGAGACGGTCCGGCTCGCCTTCGACGAGAACCTCGACACGCGGGGCTACTACGACCGCCTGCTCGTCTACGTCGTCCACGACGGCAGCAACGTCAACTACGGGCTGGTCGCGAACGGCTACGCCCGCGTCTACGACTCCGACTTCTCCCGCGGGGACGAGTTCTACGCCGCCGAGTCACAGGCGATGACCCGCGGGACGGGACTGTGGACCTGTGCAAGCGACGAGGGAGCGACCGACGCGGCGAGCGATGGACCGCTCGCTATCGAGGCACACGCCGACGCGGCGGGCAACGACAACGAGAATCTGAACGACGAGTACGTTGACTTCACGAACACCGGCGACGACCCGCTCGTGCTCGACGGCTGGACGGTTGCCGACGCCGCGAATCACGAGTACACGTTCGAGCGGCTGACGCTCGCCTCGGGCGCGACGGTGCGGCTCCACACCGGGAGCGGGACGGACCGGGAGGGCCACCGTTACTGGGGCGCGTCGGGGGCAATCTGGAACAACGGCGGCGACACGGTGACCGTCACCGCCGAGAACGGGACGGTCGTCGCCGAGACGAGCTACTGAGGATTCTTCCGTTCGAGGTCGCTCCCGCAGATTTCACACCGCTCGCGGTGTGAATCGTAGACGCGGCCACAGCCCTGACACTGGTAGTCCCAGTCGCGCCGCTCCTCGATACCGTCCTTCGAGACGCCCTCGGTCGCCACGTCGAGCTCGTCGGCGACGTTCTGCATGGCGTAGTCGTCGGTGACGAGCACGGCGTCGAGTTCGAACGCGGCTGCGAGCAGTCGGAGGTCTACGTCTGAGAGCTCGGTGAAATCGCCGGTCGTGCGGGCGGCCCGCTCCACCTGTGTCTGTGGGCCGTTACCGGGAACGTGGAGTCGCATCCCCGCGCCCTCGAGGGCGTCGAACCGGTAGCCAGAGGCGTCGTCGGTGAGCTCCTCGCGCACGGCCGGGACCGTCACCATCTCGTCGTCGGTGGTGTAGTCGTCGATGAACGCTGAGGCGTCGAGTACGCGCATCTAGCGGGCGACGACGATGTGGTCCTTGACTGCCTGCACGCTGGAGACGGGAATCTCGATGCGCCCGCGGTCGTTGACGTTGTGGCCGGTGCCGACACCCTCCAGCGGGTCGATGAGGAGGTGCTGGAGCGAGCCGTTCTTGAAGTTCATCGTGACGTTGTACAGCGTGCCGATTTCGGAGCCGTCGCTTCCGACGACGCGCTTGTCCGAGAGGTTCTCCGCGAGTATCTCCGTCATACCTGCTCGTATGCACGCCAGTACATAAACGACAGGGGGGCGTCGGACGCGCGTCAGCCACCAATCTGCCGGCCGTCCTGCAGTGGATGTATGACGCGGGAACCCCAACGACAGGTATGCAGCGCCGCGGATTCCTCAGTCGAATCGCACCGCTCGGACTCCTCGCGCTCGCGGGCTGTAGCGGCGACGAGTCTGCCGCGACGGCAACCGAGACAGCGACGGAGACCCCAACAGCCACCGAGACGCCGACCCAAACGGCGACCGACACCCCAACCCCCACGAGCGCTGACGACGGGGGCGGCGGTTACGGCGGCTACGGGGACGAGGACACGGCAACCGCCACACAGACCGCGACCGCGACAGACGTTGCACAGACCGTGACGGTTGCACCGGACGGCTCCCTCGAGTTCAGTCCGGCGTCGTTCACGATTGCGGCCGGCGACACCGTCCGCTGGGTGTGGGACGACTCGGGCCACAACGTCTCGCCGGGGTCGGTTCCGTCCGGCGCTGAGTGGGATGGTCGCGACAGCGACGTGTACCCGTCGGGGACGACTTATGAGCACACCTTCGAGACCACCGGCGAGTACGAGTACCACTGTGACCCACACGAAGGGGTGATGGGCGGCTCCTTCACCGTCGAGTAGCGCGTTCTGAAAGAGTTATCTGTCGGCGGCGGCGAGCGTACGCAAGAACGTCTCATGTCTGATTCTGACGCTACAGTGGCTGACGCGACGGGGCTGCGGACGCCCATCGTCGCCGTCCTCGGCCACGTCGACCACGGGAAGACCACGCTCCTCGACAAGGTGCGTGGGTCCGCAGTGCAGGAGGGGGAAGCCGGTGCGATTACCCAACACATCGGCGCGACGGCCGTCCCGCTCGAGACCATCGGCGAGATGGCGGGTGAACTCGTCGACCCCGACGACTTCGATTTGCCGGGCCTGCTGTTCATCGACACCCCCGGCCACCACTCCTTCTCGACGCTGCGCTCGCGGGGCGGTGCCCTCGCCGACATCGCCATCCTCGTCGTGGACGTGAACGACGGCTTCCAGCCGCAGACGCTCGAAGCGCTCGACATCCTCAAGCGCACCCAGACGCCGTTCGTCGTCGCCGCCAACAAGGTGGACACGATTCCTGGCTGGAAACCGCAGGAGGGGCTCCCGATTCAGCAGTCGCTCGACCACCAGTCCGACCGCGCCGAGGACCGCCTCAACGAGAAACTGTACGAGGTCATCGGCCAGATGTCCGACAACGGCTTCTCGGCCGACATGTACTGGCGGGTCCAGGACTTCCGGTCGAACATCGGCGTCGTCCCCGTCTCCGCGATGACCGGCGAGGGGATTCCCGACCTGCTCACCGTGATGATGGGACTGTCCCAGCGATACCTGAAGGAGGACATGTCCATCGACGTGACCGGTCCCGGCGCGGGGACCGTCCTCGAAGTCAAAGACGAACAGGGGTTCGGGACGACAGTGGACATCGTGCTCTACGACGGGACGGTCACCGGCGACGACACCATCGTCGTCGGGGGGAAGAACGGTCCCATCGTGACCGACGTGCGCGCGCTGCTCCATCCGCGCCCGCTCGCGGAGATTCGCACCGAGAAACACTTCGAGAAGGTGGACTCCGTCTCCGCCGCGACCGGCATCAAGATTGCCGCGCCCGACCTCGACGACGCGATGGCCGGCGCGCCGGTCCGGGTCGTCCGCGACCGCGACGTGGACGACGTCATCGCGGAGGTCGAGGCGGAGCTCTCGGATTTGAGCGTCGAGACCGAGGAGAACGGCGTCGTCGTGAAGGCCGACACGCTCGGCTCGCTCGAAGCCATCGCCAACACGCTGGCCGAGGAGGAGATTCCCATCGTCCGCGCCGAGGTGGGCGACGTGGCCCCACGCGACGTGGCCGTCGCCTCCACCGCCGACGAGGAGACCAACGAGGTCATCCTCGCGTTCAACGTCGACGTGTTGCCCGACGCCGAGGAGCAGGCCACCCAAGACGGCGTGCGCATCTTCGAGGACGACGTCATCTACCAGCTCATCGAGGAGTACGAGGCGTTCGTCACCGAAATCGAGGAGGCCCAACAGGAGCAGGTGCTCGACAAGATCGCCCGGCCGTGTCGCTTCCAGATTCTGAACGACCACACCTTCCGGCAGTCTAACCCTGCGGTCGTCGGCGTCGAGGTGCTCGCGGGCACGCTCAAGCGCAACTCCCGCGTCGAGAAGTGGGAAGACGGCGAGGCCGTCCGCGTGGGACAGCTCAAATCCCTCCAGGACGACGGCGAAGACGTGGACGAGGCCCGCGCCGGCGACCGCGTCGCCGCCTCCATCGACGGCCCGACCGTCGGCCGGCAGATCAAGGAAGGCGACACGCTGTGGTCACAACTGCCCGAAAAGCACGCGAAGATCCTCGAACAGGAAGTGACCGAGGAACTCCCGACAGACGAGCGTGAGGCTCTCCAGATGTACCTGGAGCAGAAACGCAACCGCGACCCCTTCTGGGGCAAGTAAGCTACTGGCCGGTCGGCTGGTGGCGGGAGGGATTCGACATCGCCTCCAGCGCCGCGCCCGCTGCGATCTGTTGTGCGATATCGTCGGTGTCGCCGTCGTCGGCGAGTTCAGACAGCTGGAACCCGGCCGAGACGACGGTGCCGTTCGGCGGCTGGACCGCGACCGCGGCCTGCACGCCGTCGTGGCTGTCCACCAACTCCGTCCCGACGACGAACTCCCGCGAGAGGAGCTCGCGCGTCCGGGCGGCGACGGCGGTTCCACCGGCGCGCAGCTGCCGGCGCTCGTCCGTCGTCAGTTCCGTCGTTTCGTCGTGGTTACCGTGCATTCGACTCTCCTAGCCGGCTTGCTCGCAAAAATCCACCGCTTTCTATGGTACCGTCTCACAAGATTGGCTCGCTCTCGCCGTAGACGGCGACGGCGACCGCCGACGTGTACGCCTCGGCGTCGGGGTCGGCGACGGCGAGTCGGTGGGTCTGGTCGGTGAAGGTCCAGTCGCGCAGCGAGCGGCCGCTGGTGATTCCCTCCGTGACCGCACCACGGACCGTGCTCTCGTCGCGACCCGACGCCTCGTAGAACAGGCCCCGCCCCGAATCGGTCGTCGCCCACGCCAGTCCGGCACAGGCGGGGTCGCGGTCGCCGACCGGGACGGTTTCGTGTGCCTGGACGACCGTGAGTCGGTTCCCGACCGGGCCGAGGTCCGGCGCGGTCCCGGTCTCCTCGACGGTCGCGCCGTCGGGAATCACCGACGAGACGGCGACGAGATTGTAGTTCTCGATGCCGGCCGCCGCGAGCGCCGCGTCGTAGGCGGCCATCTCCGTCGCCGCACGCCCGGTCCCCCAGACGACGCGAATCGGCTCCATACAGTGGGTGGGGGAGTCGTCGGTATCCCGATTACGATTCGGCGAGGACTCCCGGGACCGAAATCCCCTACATCCCCGCCGTCCATCTACCCGTATGAGCGACTTCGAAGCCGACCTGACGCCGGTGTTCACCGAACAGTACGGAGCAGACAGCGCGACCGCACAGACGGCCGCCGCCAACGTCGCGGAGTTCCACGAGAACTACGCCGAGGACCTCACGACCGAGCGGTTCCTCGATACGCTCGAATCCGCCGACGTGTACGAGGATTTCGCCCACCGGTTCGATCTCGCTATCGGCGAACTCGCCGCCGAACACGACGACTGCACCGACTCGCGACCGTTCCGGCTGGCCGGCTTCGACTCCTTCGCCGCAGACGAGTCTATCGGCGCAGAATAAAATAAAAAGAGCGCGCGTAGCGCTTAGTTGCCGACGCTCGCTGCCCGCTCGACCACGTCCTCGCTGTACAGTTCTGCGAGATCGTCGTGCTGGTCCGGACGGTGCTCGTACACGTCCTGGAACAGCGTAATCGGGGTTTTCGCGGCCTGATACGTCGCCTCGTCCCACATCCGGTCGGTGGCGATGTCCACCTCGACGCCGTCGATTTCGAGCGTCGCGGAGCGGGTGATGGCGATTGCGCCGGTGCCGGCGTCGCGGGCCGCCTCGAACTCCTCCATCGAGTCGACGATGTCGTCCATGCTCGGGACGTAGGAGGTGAGGCCGAGCAGTTCGTCGGTGAGTTCCTCCTCGTCGAGCGTCTGCTCGTCGCCGCCGACCGAGAGGGTGTACTCGTCGCCGTCCTCGGCGAGGCTGATGCGGTCGCCGTTGTAGACGAAAACGCCGTCGTCCTCGGTGAGTTCGACCTCGCGGCCGTCGGCGTCGAGGAGCCAGCTCCCGGTCGCCGGCGGGAGCGGGTTCGTGTTCGCCTCCACGACCTGTCCGGGCGTGAGCGACCAGATACCGAGCATGCCCTTCGCCTGATTGTCGGTCATGCGCTCGTTGTAGCCGTCCACGTCGCGGATGTCGTCGTAGGGACCGTCCACGGCGATACAGCCCGCCGCGCTCGCGCCGCGCGAGGTGTTGTGACGGAGCTCCGGCCACTCCGGCAGCCCGCCCGTCGGCGTAATCGCGCGCATGTCCTTCGTGTAGTCAACCTCACCGTCCACGAGCAGGAACATGCGTTCGAGGTTGTTGTCCGGCTTGCCCATCTCGTCGCGGAGCTTGCGCATCGCGAGTTCGGCCGCACCCGACTCGATGATGACGGACATCGCGAGCGACCCCTCTTCGAGGCCGTGCTCGTGTTCGACGATGGTGAAGAACTCGTCTGCCTTCTTCCAGTCGTCGATGCCGCCGACCTCCGGGATGACGAAGCCGTCGAGGTTGTCGATGGCACCGTTGTCCGGGTCGGCGATTTCGAGCATGTGTTTGAATCCCTGATGACGGGTAGTCGGGCTGTCGCGGTGCCAGACGACGCGCGGGTGGACCTCACCCGGGAATCCGTCGCCGTTCTCGGCGAGCACGTCGATGATGTTCTGTGCGCCCTCGTCGCGCATCGACGGGGCCGTGGCGTCCTCGTTGTCGGGGACCCACACGTCCGGCGCCTCCATCCCGCGGAGGTCTGCCGCACGGTTGAGCATCTTCGCCGAGTCCTCTTCTCCTTCCAGTGCCGTCGGCGTCGTGAAAAACGTCCGAACGAACTTGCGTGTGTGTCGTCGTTCCATATGTTGGTGTCTCAGTTGGTACCCGCTCGTCACAAATAATCGACGGATGCGGCCAACGCGGGTCGGCCACAACGCGTCAACGCGCCCGTCGTGCGTCCGCGGCTGCTGGACGCGTCAGTGCGCCCGCGCGTTCGCGGTCGACGGACGCGTCAGCCCTCGCCGTGCGTTCGCGGTCGGCGAGCGCTTCAGCCTCCGTCGTGCGTCCGCGGTCGACGGAAGCGTCAGTCGTCGTCGTCCTGTTCGCTCGACAGCACGGCCTCGCCCTCCTCGGTGAAGCCCGCGGAGTCTTCCATCCGGGACTGTGCCTCGGGGTCGAACTGCGCCTCGACGTCCTGGAACCGCGGGACGAAGGAAAGCTGGTGGTGGCTCTCCGTCTCGTGGCCGAGGTAGCGGTCTTCGAGGTCCCACTGGGCCTGCTCGTCGTTCTCCGAGATGTTCTTCATGTCCTCGTACACCGAGTGTGCACCGGAGTGGAGCGCGTACAGCGTGATGAACTGGTAGACGTACCCCAGGTCGCCGAGCTCCTGGAACGTGAGCGGGTCCTCCTCTTCGGACCACGCGAACGACGAGGAGTAGTTGAAGGCGAGGTCGAGGTCCGGGTGCGTCTCGTGGATGGTCTCCGCGTAGTTGACGGCGTCCTCACGCGACGGGTCCGGCATCTCGGGCCAGACGAGGTCGACGCCGGCGTCGGCGTAGATGCGGCCGCGTTCGAGGTGTTCCTCCCAGTCGCCGTTGGCGGAGCCGTACGCGTCCGTGCGGGCGATGATGATGGTGTCTTCGCTCTGCTTGGCGTCGACGGCTGCCTCGAACCGCGAGCGCGCCTCGTCTCGCGAGACAATCTGCTTGCCGGCGATGTGGCCACACCGCTTCGGCGAGGTCTGGTCCTCGATGTGGATGGCGGCGACGCCGGCCTTCTCGTACTCGCGGACGGCGCGGCGAACGTTGTGGACGCCACCGTAGCCGGTGTCGGCGTCGGCGACGACCGGGAGGTTCGTCGCTTCGACGATGCGCTTTGCGTTCTCGACCATCTCGGTCATCGTGACCATCTCCAGGTCCGGGAAGCCGAACTGACCCAGCACCGTCGAGTAGCCCGACATGTACGCCGCGTCGAGATCGGCCATCTCGGCCAGCCGCGCGTCCAGCGCGTGGTACAGGCCCGGCGCGAACACGTAGTCCTGCTCCTCGAACTTCTGTCGCAGCTCGCGGGCCGCGTGGTTGTCAACGTCTCGAATCATGGCGTCCGTGTCGCGGACGTTCTCTGCAACGGGGTCCGAATCCTTCTCGTGTGCCATCTGTACCTCCTTTTCTCGGGAGCCGACATAAGAGTGTTGTGAACAATAATGATAATATTTCTTAATCACCTTCATGCTCCGGTGAGTGTGGTGATTCTTAATATGTGTGTTGTTGCCACGGTCGACCCACCGACACGTGCCGCTGTCGGTGGGACTTAGCCCACCCCGCGTCTCCCGCCGGTATGGAGCTACTCGTCACCGGCGGTCGCGGGCAGTCGGGCCGGTGGGTCCTCGACCGGCTCGCCGCCGCCCACGACGTGACCTGTCTCGACCGGACGAACCCCGACCCCGGCGCGGGCCACCCGGACGTGGCGTATCGCGCCCTCGACTTGACGGACGCCGGCAGCGTCCTCGACGTCGTCACCGAACTCGACCCCGACGCCGTCGTCCACTGGGCGGCCATTCCCGTCGCCGGGACGCGTCCGGGCGTCGACGTGTACCAGAACAACACCCTCGCCGCGCACAACGTCCTGACCGCGGCGGGTCGCGTCGACGCCCGCGTCGTCCAGGCCTCCTCCGACGGAGCCTACGGCTTCTTCTTCGCCGATGAGACACCTGTTCCCGACCGGCTTCCGATTCCCGAATCCCACCCGCTCCGCCCGGAAGACCCCTACGGGCTCTCGAAGGTCGTCACCGAGGAAATCGGACAGACGGTCGCCCGCCGCGACGGTGTGTCGGTCACCTCGATTCGCCCCTCGTGGATTCAGGAGCCGGGCGATTACCCCTGTCGCGACCCCGAGTACGTCGAGGACCTCGACGCCGGCGCGGGCAACTTCTGGTCGTACGTCGACGCCCGCGACGTTGCCGAGCTGGTCGCCGCCGCGCTCGACTCTCCGCACTCGGGCCACGAGGCCGTCAACTGCGTCGGCCCGGACAACGCCCTCGGTCGCCCGCTCCGCGACCTGATGCGCGAGCAGTACGGTCGCGTCCCCGACGACTGCGCCGTGGAGGGTGACGCGGGTGCCTACTCCGTCGCGAAGGCCGAGCGACTGTTCGGCTGGGAGCCGACTCACTCGTGGCGGGAGGCGAGCGACGAGGACGCGGCACCGCCGGACGCGTAGTTACTCGGCGTGTAGTGAAACGAACGGAGCCTCGGTCGGGGTTTGACTCCGGTGTCTCGTCATATTGACTACGCGTGGGCTAGCTCACAACGTTGTGTGGAGGTAGAACTGGGGATTATCTCGTGGACAAAATCAATCCACCTCCTACAGCGGTGAGTCCAATTGGGATGAGGACTGCCGGAAGCGGGATACGACACTCGTTCGTTCCATCGGGTGTGTACAGCAGGCTTGCATCCTGCACCCCGGTAATGCCGACTCCGTGCCCCTGTCCCGCTGGGACCCCGACATCCGTACAGCCACCGAACAGCATCCCGGGGAATGTCCCAAGCTGCGCGAGGACAATACTCACCCCGAGGATAAGTAGAACGCCGCCCAGAAGCCGTCGCCGTTTGAGTGTAGCAGCCATCACCCACTGATTCTACTGTCGGAATATAACGGCGAGGGAGAGTCAAATAGCTCCATTACCCATCTCAGACACTATACTCCCACAGCAAAACGGAGGAACAGTCCCCTCGATGGCGTGGCGTACGACTGACGACGACCGGAGCCAACTCCCTGACTCTTCCACTTCTCGCTCGTCGCACCGAGGACGTGTCGTGACTTAGTCGTCGTCAGGGGTGTATGTATCCCCTCGATGGTCGATGTGTGCGACGACCAACTGCTCGTCACCACGGGGAAAGCGCACGGAGGGCCGGAACTCCCCGACGCATATCTTCCTGTACGGACTGTTCTGGAGCGGCTCACCGTGGTCCAGTGGGTCGCGCCACGGCGAGGAGATGATTCCATCGAGTTTGTCGAGTATCCGGTCTTGCTCAGCGGGCGATAGCTATCACTCGCATCGCAACTGCAGTAACACCCGGACGGTAGCCTGACGACGGCGACGCTGTGCGTTTGGCAGTCGACAGAAAGAGCCTAGGCCGGAATTTGAATCCGGGGTCTCGTCCTTACCAAGGACGCGCTTTACCGCTAAGCTACCCAGGCGCGTTTTGACGTATCGCGGTTGCGTTGTTAGTCGTTTCGATTCAGGGGCCGTCCGCTACCGCCTGTCACGGCTTCGATTCGCTCGCGGGCGGCGGTGTCGAATAGGACGCCGGGGTCCGGAAAGCCGCTCGCGTCGTCGTAGTGGTCGGCGAACTCGCGGGCGAGCGCGTCCGTCTCAAGCGGCATCCCGCCGCCGGTCGAGGCCCCGGCCACGAGCGCGAGTTCGAGGATGTCGACTTCGAGTTCGTGGTCTCGCTCGCCCGTCTCGTGGCTGACCGTCTGGTCGTGGCCGAACGACTGGACGACGGCGACGGCGTCGGTCGCGGCCTCCGTCTCGGCGAGCAGATAGAAGCCGCGGGCGACGAGCACGTCGGCCGCGAGGATGTCGATGTTGGCCTGCGTGGGGTCGTCGCCGTCGGTCCACGGCGGGTCCGCGGCGAGCCGGCGGGTGAGCCGGAGGCCGTCGTAGATGAGTTCGACGCCGACGGCGCGGTCGAGCACGTCCGGAGTGTCGCGGCCGACGCTGTCGGCGGCGAGCAGGGTCAAGACGCCGGGGACGAAGGAGCCGTCGTCGAGAAACGCCACGATATCGTCGTGGAACGTCTCCGGAACAACATCGCCGACGGTCGATACTGCTCCGTCACGGACCGCGGCGACTTCTTCCATTGCGTGAATATTGGCCTGCGAGTGGCAAAGACCTTTGGAAGCCGGGGTGACGACACCGCATGATACACACACGCGACGACGACGGGGTGCGTGTCGTCACGCTCTCGCGGCCGGACGCGCGCAACGCCCTCACGCTCGATGGGCTCGATTCACTCGCGGCCGCCGTCGAGGCGTCTCCCGAGCCGGTCGTCCTCGTCCGGGGCGCCGGTGAGGCCTTCTGTGCCGGTGCGGACCTCGCGACCGTCGCCGAGGTCGCGACCGACGAAGCCCGCGCCCGTGCATTCATCGACCGGGGACAGGAGACGATGACGCGCATCGAACAGGCCGACCCCGTGGTCGTCGCCGGTATCGACGGGCCGGCCCGCGGCGGCGGGGTCGAACTCGCGCTCGCCTGTGACGTGCGCGTCGCCACCCCCGACGCCACCCTCGCGGAGCCGGGGGTCACCTTCGGCTTGTTCGGGGCGTGGGGCGGGACCGTCCGACTCCCCGAGGCGGTCGGGACGAGCCACGCCAACGACCTCTCGCTGTCCGGGCGAGTCGTCGACGCCGACGAGGCGCAGTCCATGGGGCTAATCTCGCGTGTCGTCGCCGACCCCCGGACGGTCGCTGACGAACTCGCGGCGAACGACCCGGGTGCGCTCCGGGCGCTCGGTCGACTCGGTTCACGGCGTGGTTCGAAATCCGACCGTGAACGCGCTGAGCGCGAGGCGTTCGTCTCGCAACTGCAAGCGCACGCCGACGCGCTCGCCGAGCACCGAAACAGGTAGGGCGTTCGGGTGGCGACAGAGTGTATGCCCGACTGCGACTACTGCGGGGAGTCGTTCGACGCCGAGTCTGCGTATCTCTCGCATCTCGGTGCCGAACACGCGGACGAACTCGGCGCAATCGAACAGCGCCGGGTCGCCAACGTGACCGACGATGACGACTCCGGTCTCGGCGTCGTTCCGCTGGCGCTCGCCGGCGCACTCTTGCTTGCGGCGGTCGTCGGTGGGTATCTGTTTCTCGCCGGCGGCGACGGCGGTGGCTCCGGTGACCTCCCCCAGAGCGTCACGCAGGTCGAACAGGAACCCCAGTACGACGCTGCCGGTGACACCCACGAGCACGGCCAGCTCTCCATGACCGTCATGGGGTCGACGGTGGACTTCACACGAGACCAGTACCAGATTGGCGAGACGCGCAACCGTCACTTCCACTTCGAGGGTGACGGCCGCTGGCACAAACACACCCCCGGCGTCACGCTGGAGTACGCCATGTCCACGCTCGACATCGGCGTCCAGAACGGCGAGGTGTGGTACGACGGCACCCGCTACGTCGACGGCGAGAACGCCAGCGTCTCCATCACGGTCGACGGCGAGTCGGTGGACCCGACCAGCTACGTGATTCGCGACGGCGACGAGATTCGTATCACGGTCACGGAGAACTGAACGCGGCCCTTTTGGGCGTCTCCGCCCAACACCGCACAATGAGTGCAGAGACAGCGGCGGCGACGACTGACGACTACAGCGGGCTGGTCACCGCGTTCCCGTACGCGTTTCGTCACAGCGACTCGCGGCTGTTCCGGCTGTACACCGTCGTCGGGGGCCTGTTCGCGCTGCTTTTGGGTATCGCCTTCGCGCTCGCAGCCATCATCTCCATCTCGCAGTCGGCCGGGCTGGCCGTCGGCGGCACCGACGCGTTCGTCCGCACGTTCGTCGTCATCATCGGCTTCATCGTCGTCGTGCCGGTGGTCGCGCCCGTCCTGCTGGTCGCGCGCCGTCACCGTCGCGAGGGCTCGACGCCGGCGTACGACCGCGCGCTCGCCGTCGCCGGACTCGTCTATCTGGTCTCGCTGTATCTGATGCTCGTCGCCTCCATCCCGGAGACGTTCACCCTCGACGGCGAGACGGTTTCGCGTCCCCCTGCCACAGGGCTGTTCGCGCCCGTCCTTTCGCTCCTGTACGTGATTCCGCCGATTGCCTCGCCCGTGATTCCCGTCGTGGCCGCGGCCGCCGGCTGGCTCGTCCACCGTCGCTACCGGTGACCGACGGGGTGAAACGGCTCGCCGTTGTTCTTCTGCTATGAGCGACGACACCACAGAGATTGAGACGCCAGACGTGGAGACCGACGGCGAATCGACTCGGTACGTCGTCACCCACGCCGACGAAGACGCCGCCGTGCTCCGCGACATCGACTCCGGACAGGTCCACACGCTCGCCGACAATCCCGGCGTCGAGGCCGGCGACGTGCTCGACGCGACGCTCGCCCCCGAACCGCCGCTGGAAATCGCCGACCGCATCGTTGAGGTCGACTCACGCCGTCACGTCCGCCGTCACGAGAGCGAGGAGCCGCCGACCGCCCACGAACAGGACCTCGCCGCCGACCAAGCGGTCGGTGAACTCACCCGCCACGAGCGTGCTGGCATGGGTGAAATCCACGTCATCACCGTCCCGGCCGAGGAGACGACCGAGGCAGTCCAAGACGTGCTCGAGGACGACGGCACGCTCGAACGCGCAGGTCGGATGGAGAACGTCGTCCGCGTCGAGGTGCGCTCCGACGAGGAGACCGGCACTATCAGCGTCCGGTATCTGCCCTGACCGTCGCCCCGATTTCGAGTTCCTCACCGACCGACAGCGTCGCCCCCACGGTTTCGCGCGGGACGCGCGTGTTCACCATCAGCCGGAAGTAGTGGTCGTACCAGTCCTCGTTGGCCCACTCGGGAAGCGTCGCCTCCCGTCGGGTCACGAACCGTTCGCGAAAGCCCGGCGTCTGTGCGCCGGTGTCGGGGTCGCGCGTCGGCACGACACACCGCTGGCAGGGGTTGCGTCCCTCGAAGCGCGTCCCGCCGACGGTAAACGCGACCGCCGACTCGCGGTCGGCGTACAGTCGGTCCTCCCAGAACGGGTCGACGCCGCGGACGACGAGATTCGGCCGGAGCCGCCGCCGGAGGTCGGTCGCGTCGATGTCGTCGTACCAGCCCGCGACGGTCTCCAGCGTCCCACGGGAGATGAGCGTCGGCCCGGCCGCGTGGGTGTCGTCCGGGAACCCCCCGGAGGGGTCGCGGTCGATGGTCACCGCGTAGCCGAAGTAGTCGCTGAGGTAGTCGCTCGCGGCCGCGCGCTCCTCGGGCAGCTGGAACGTCGCAGCCTCTCCCTCGCGGGGGCCGACGGTCCACGCGCCGGTGTCGGGGTCGAAGCTGCTCGCGAGCCGGTGGACGGCCCGTTCGCGCTTCCCGTTGACATACTCGCCGTCGGAATCGCGGAGCGCGTACTCGCGGTCGAACGCCAAGCCGCCGGCCTCACGGACGGTCGTCCGGTCGCGCGCGATGCCGTCGAGCGACTTGACCGGGTAGACGTAGATCGAATCGAGCGTCGCGGTCATTGTCGGTCGTCGGGTAGCCACCGGCTTGTAGCCTCCGCTGTTTGAGAAGGCTTATCGGGCGTCTCACACGAGTGGCCGTATGGTAGAGTTCGAGATACCGGATGTTGATTACACCCGGTACTCAAACCGTCAGCTCGTCGCGGTCCCCCTCGCGATACTCGGGCTGGCGCTCGTCATCCTTCTCGGCACCTTCCTCATCACGGGAACGTCGCCGGTCTCGCTCGGCATGGCCTTCACCGGCGGGACAGAGCTTCGCATCCAGACAGCCGACACCCAGCCACAGATCGAGCGCACCTTCGACGCCGACGTCGAGTCGATTGCGCCGATTCGCTCGGAGGAAAACGAGTACATCGTCACCTTCCCGCCGAGCGACGCGGACCCCCAACAACAGGCGCAAGCCGCCGGCTACGAGGTGATATCCAGCCAAGAACGGGCCGCCTCCTTCGGCGCTGACACCCAACGGCAGGCGTTCATCGGGATCGGCGTCGCCTTCCTCGGGATGGCGCTGCTCGTCTTCGGGCTGTTCCGCACGTTCATCCCCTCGATCGCCGTCGTCGCGTCCGCCTTCTCCGATATCGTCATCCCCGTCGCGCTGATGAGCCTCTTCGACATCCCGCTCACGCTCGGGACCGTCGCCGCCCTCCTGATGCTCATCGGCTACTCGGTGGACTCGGACCTGCTGTTGAACAACCACGTCCTCCGGCGGCGCGGTGACTTCTACGAGTCGACCTACCGGGCGATGCGGACCGGCGTCACGATGACGCTCACCTCCATCGCGGCGATGACCGCGATGACGATCACGGCGAGTCTCCTCGCCATCGACCTGCTCCCCTCGGTCGGGATTATCCTCGTGTTCGGACTCGTCGCCGACCTGATGAACACCTATCTGCTCAACGTGAGTCTCCTTCGCTACTACAAGTACGAGGCGGTGGCACAATGATTCGGGAAAACTGGCGGCTCGTCCTGTTGGTCGTGCTCGTGCTCGGTGGCTCGCTCGCCCTGTTCGGCCCCCTCGGGGCCGCCGGCGGCGAGGGGCCGACGAACCTCCAGTACGGGCTCGAACTCTCCGGCGGAGCCAGCGTCCGCGCCCCGCTCGTCGGCATGACCGCCGACCCCGTCGACCTGGAGGGAACCGCCGAACAGGACCTCGAACGCAACATCGCCGAGGAACTCGGGCTTTCACCGCCGACTATCGAGGTTCGCTATCCGGACCGCGAGGCCGCGACCACCGAGGGGACCGTCGAGGTGTACAACGAGTCGGTCACGCAAGCCGAGTTCGCGGCCGCCCTCCAGGCGGTCGGACTCGACGCCGACGAGTCGGTCATCGACGCCGGCCTCACCCGGGCGACCTACGACACGGCAGAGCGCGTCCTCGACAGCAAGATCAACGCCGGCGGACTGACCGGCGGCGACGCCAGCGTCACCACCGGTGCGAACCAGACGTATCTCACCGTCGAGGTGCCGAACGCCAACCGCTCGCAGGTGCTCGAACTCGTCGGTGACCCCGGCCGCGTCCAGATCGTCGGGCTTCACCCGGCCGACGACGGCGGCTACGAGCGCGTCCCGCTGTTCGACCAGGAGACGCTCAACGTCAACGGCGTCAGCCAGAGTCAACAGACCGGCCAGTGGGGTGTCGACGTGTCTGTCGCGACCCGCGAGTCAGCACAGCGGTTCTCCACTATCATGCAGGAGGAAGGGTACACGGACAATCAGGGCCAGTGTAACTACGAAATCGGCTCCGGACCCGAGGGCGAAAACGCCTACTGTCTGTTGACCGTCCGCAACGGTCAGGTCGTGGACGCGGTCAGCATGGGCGACCTCGCGACCACCATCGAGAGCGGTGACTTCGTCGAGGACCCGCGCTACTTCATCAGCTCCAACTCACAGGAGGACGCCCGCGAACTCGAAATCAATCTCCGCGCCGGCGCGCTCCCGAGCGCCCTCGACGTGGAAAGCGGGACGACCTACTTCCTCCAGCCGTCGCTCGCACAGGACTTCAAATTCCTCTCGTTGGTGACCGGCGTCGTCGCCGTGCTCGCGGTGTCGCTCACCGTCTTCATCCGGTATCGTGAGCCGGGAGTTGCGTTGCCGATGATTCTGACCGCCGGCGCAGAGGTGTATCTCCTGCTTGGCTTCGCGGCGCTCATCGGACTCGCGCTCGACCTGTCCCACATCGCCGGCTTCATCGCCGTCATCGGAACGGGGGTGGACGACCTCATCATCATCGCCGACGAGATTCTCCAGGGTGAGCGCGTCTCCACCGGCCGGGTGTTCGAATCCCGGTTCCGCAAGGCGTTTTGGGTCATCGGCGCGGCCGCCGCGACCACCATCATCGCGATGAGTCCCCTCGCCGTGCTCTCGCTCGGTGACCTCCAAGGGTTCGCCATCGTCACCATCGTCGGCGTCCTGCTCGGCGTGCTCGTCACCCGCCCGGCGTACGGGAACATTCTCCGGAACGTCGTCCTCGACTAGAACTGGTCGAGCGCCGACTGTTCGGCCGCCGCAAGCACATCTTCGCTCGTCTTCCACGACGCTCGCGCACACGCCGGGAGCGTGCCGTGTTCGGTGACGTACTCGCGGAGAAACTCGCGAGTCGTCGCATCCGACGGGTAGCCGCTCCCGACTTCGCCGTACTCCGCGGCCAACTGGGCGACGTGGTCGTCGCGCGCCACCTTCGCGACGATAGAGCCCGCCGCGACGAGCGGGTCGTCGTCGTCGGCGCGGTGACGGGCGGTAACGTCGACAGCCCGCTCACAGGCGTCGGCGACCCGGCGTGCAAACCGCGATTCGGACGTGTCGCCGGCGTCGCACAGTCCCGAATCGCCGTCTCTCGCGCCGGCGTCGATGGCGGCCGCGTGGGCGCGGACGGTCAGCGTGTTCATGTCCTCCTCGCCGTCGATGCGGGCGACCGGAATCTCGGCGACTCCTACGTCGCAGGCGTCGCGAATCGCTGCGTCGAGGGCGTCACGACGCGCGGGCGACAGCCGCTTCGAGTCGGCGACGCCGTCGGGCAGGTCCTCCGGGTCGCCGCGGACGCAGGCCGCGAACATCGACCCGAGTACCGGTCCCTTCCCCGCCTCGTCGACGCCGAAGTGCATAGCTGGTCGTTGCGTGCAGCCGAAAAAAGGCTCGCGGTGGGCTACGACTCGCGGTGACTAGCTTGGCTCGCCGTGCGTTCGCGGTCGGCGAGAACTGTTAGTCCCCGCTTGGAGTCGGTGCGACCGGCTCCGGCTCGGCGTCGGGTTCCGGTTCGCGCTCGGCGTCATCTCCGACCGGCTCGGCCGCAGGGCGTTCCTCGGGTGGCTCCTCGCCCTCTTCTTCGTACTCGCCGGTCAGTTCACGCATCCGCTCCAGTTCGCCGATTGGTTGTCGGTGACACATAGCTTGCGACACCAACGTCTAGTATGTGAGTCAGTACCATAAATTCCGTCCCGAACGGCTACTCGTCGCGGAAGTAGTCGGGGTGTTCGAACGGCTCCTCCTCGCCTTCCACGGAGAGTACGTCGAGCGCCGTCACGGTCGCCGCCGTATCGAGCAGGCCGGCGAGCGACGGCTCCGTCCGCCCCTCGTCACTGGAGATGAGCTCCTTGATGTAGAGCCCGCCAGCGCCGTGTACGTCGATGGTCGCGTGGGTGTCGTCCACGAGTTCGCCGTCGATGTCGTACACCTCGCGCTCGCGCACGAGGTCGGCCCGTCGGTGGTCGACGCGCTGGGGCGTTCGCTGCTCGACGGTCGCGCCCTCCAGCGCGTCGAGGGCGTCCGCCAGCGCGTCCGCTTCGACGGGCGCATCGAACTCGACCTCGGCACGGTAGGTCTTCGAGGCGTCATGCTCCTTCACGCGGGCGGTCATCTCGTGGGTCGCGAACCGGAGGTCGTCCACCTTCACCGCGTCGCTGGATTTGTTGATTTCGTCCTCGATGGTCGCGAGGTCCACGTCGCGACGGTGGGGGTGTTTCACCTCCAACACGAACGGGCGGCCGTCACCGAGCATCAGCGCGTCCACGTCCTCGCGGCCGGCACCGTGGAAGACGCCGTCGTCCCCGCGCAGCGCCGTGACGAGCGGCGGGGCGACCTCCTGTTCGACGCTCGTGCGATACCGGTAGCCGGTGCCGTCACACTCCGGGCAGGTGCGCCCGCCGTGGAGCTGGCCCGACTCCCCGCAGTTCGAGCAGGGCCACTCCGTCTGTGGCACGTCGCGCTCGACCTTGCGGTAGCGCCCGTAGACGGCGACGGAGTTGATTGTCACCTCGATGTCGTCGGTGTCGAGGTCGATGAGCAGCTGCACGTCCGGCCGCTCGAAGCCGACCTCCTTGCCCGTCCGTTGGCCGACGCGCTTCCCCACCTCGCGATTGAACTCCGACTTCAGCAGTTCGCCCGCGTCGGGGTCGAGCCCGGCGTCCTCGCGCAGCAGTTCGCCGTTCTCTTCGACCAGCGGCGGGACCCGCGTCCCCACCTGATACGTGAAGAAGTCGATTCCCTCCAGCGCCTCGACGGCGCGGTCGGCGTACTCCTCGAACCGGCCACACAGGCCTTCACACACCCAACACTCGGCGGCGTCGGGCGACTCGTACGGTTCGTCGGCCTCCAGCGCGAGCGTCGTTCGCAGCGCCCGCCCGCGCTCGTCGTTGCCGAGCCCGAAGCTCCGGTCGGCGAAGGGGCGACCGAGACAGGCATCACACACCGGGCCCGTGGCCGCCAGCTGTTCGGCGTCGTCGAGAATCGTCATTACCGTCGTTCGGATGGCTCGCGGGAAGTGTGTGTCGGCTCGCCCGCCCAATCGCCGGGTTGAAGCCGCCCGCTTTCGGCGTTCGCGTATGTCGGAGTTTCGTATCGCCGTCGTCGTGGGTATCCTCCAAGGTATCTTCGAGTGGCTCCCCATCTCGTCTGAAGGAAACATCGCGCTGTATCTCACCGCCGTCGAGGGGCTCACGCCGGCGGCGGCGACGGACTTCGCCCTCTTTCTCCACGCCGGGACCGCGGTCTCGGCGGCCGTCTACTACCGGGGTGAACTCGCCGCGCTCGCCCGCCGGCTCCCCGAGTGGCGAGCCACCGGCGACCGCGAACTTTCCTTTCTCGCACTGGCGACCGTCGCCTCGGGCGTCGTCGGACTCGCCGCCTACGCGACCATCGAGGAGCTGTTTTCGGCGCTCACCGGCGGGGCGTTCATCATCCTCGTCGGTCTCCTGCTCGTCGCGACGGGGCTGTTCCAGCGGGTGGCGAACGCCCGGCTCGGCTCGCGCACGGAGCCGACACTCATCGACGGGCTGCTCGTCGGCGTCCTCCAGGGACTCGCCATCCTGCCGGGCGTCTCGCGGTCGGGGTCGACGGTGTCGGCGCTGCTGCTCCGCGGCTACGACCCGGAGGCGTCGTTCCGGCTCTCGTTTCTGCTTTCGATTCCGGCCGCGCTCGGTGCCGGCGTGCTCACGCTCACCGACGGCGTGCCGGAACTGTCGCTCGTGGCCGGCGTGGTCGCGACGGCCGTCGCGGCCGTCGTCGGCTATCTCACCATCGACGCGCTCCTGCGCGTGGTCTCGCGGGTCGCCTTCTGGGCGGTGTGTCTCGGCCTCGGCGGCCTGGCTATCGTCGGTGGAGTTGTGACGGTGCTGTAGCTGACCGGTTCCACCTGTTGTCGGACCGTCGGGTGTAAGGCACCCAGTCCCGAACCGCGTGGTATGCAGGACCCGTTCAAGGAGCTGATGTTCCGCTCCTTCAAGGACGCGATGGACCTCGCCGACGACTACAATCGGTGGGCGGCGGAGTCGTTCGACGAACCGCTTGCGGTGCAGGCGAGTGCGATTCCACAGATGGCGATGATGCTCTACCGGTGCCGGCTCCAGGCCCGACTCGGCGAGGGGGCCATCGAGTTCCCCGAGGCCGACGAGCGGATGTTCGACTGACGGACAAAGCGTTTACACCCCGTCCCGGTAACTGTCGGTATGACAGTTTCGACGGGAGTCGTCCTGGCGGCCGGCGAGGGGACCCGGCTCCGCCCGCTCACCCGCACGCGCCCGAAGCCGATGTTGCCGGTCGCGAACCGCCCGATTCTCGAATACGTGCTCGACGCGCTCGTCGACGCCGGTATCACCGATCTCGTTCTCGTCGTCGGCTACAAGCGCGACCGCGTGCAGAACCACGTCGGCTCGACGTATCGCGACGTCCCCGTCACCTACGTCCACCAGGCAAAGCAACTGGGCAGCGGTCACGCCCTCCTGCAGGCACAGGATGCCGTCGACGGCCCGTTCGTCACAGTCAACGGCGACCGCGTCATCGACCCGCAGGCGGTCGCCGACGTGCTGGAGAGCTTCGACGCCACGCCGACGATGGCCGTCCGGGAACACCCGAACGCGAACGAGTATCCGAACGGCGCGGTCAGACTCGACGGCGACCGGGTCGTCGAACTCGCCGAACAGCCCGACGGACCGTATCGGCTCATCAACGCCGGCGTCTACGCCTTCCCGGCCGGCTGGTTCGACCGGCTCGCGGAGACGGAGCGGCGCGACGGCGACCTGTATCTCCCCGACGCCATCGTCGAACTCGCCACGGAACGGGGGGTCGTCGGCGTCCGCACCGAGGGACTGTGGGTCGACATCACCTACCCATGGGACCTGCTCGAAGCGACCCGCCGGCTGCTCGATGCGGGCCTCGTCGAGGAGCAGGCACACGGGGCCGGCGTCTACGTCCACGAGACGGCCCGCGTCCACGAGGACGCGACACTCCAAAGTCCGGTCGTCGTCGGCCCGGACGCCGAAATCGCGGCCGGGGTCGTCGTCGGTCCCGACACCGCACTCGGGCGCAACGTCACCGTCGAGGCGAACGCGACAATCGAACGCTCGCTCGTCGGCGCAGACACCCGTGTCGGCTCCGGCGCGACGCTGTGTGACTGTGTTACCGGGATGGCCGGCGCGGTTGGTCCCGGAGCGGTCGTCCCCGGCGGCGAGACGGACGTGCGGATCGGCACCGACATCCACGAGGGAGAACGGCTCGGCGCGGTCGTCGGTGACCGCGCGACGCTCGGCGGCGGGTCGACACTCGACCCCGGCACGCTCCTCGGCGTCGGCGCGACCGTCGGGGTCGGTGCCGTCGCCCGCGGGCACGTCGCCGCCGGCGCGGAGGTGGTCCGCTGATGTGTGGGATTATCGGCTGCGTCGGCCGCGGCGACGACACGCTCGATACCCTGCTCGACGGACTCGACACGCTCGAATACCGCGGCTACGACTCGGCCGGCGTCGCCCTCGCCAACGGCTCCGTCCAGACGGCAAAGCAGGCCGGCGAACTCGACGCCCTGCGCGAGCACCTCGGGGACCAGTCGCTGTCGGGGACGGTCGGTATCGGCCACACCCGGTGGTCGACCCACGGGCCACCGACGGACGCCAACGCCCACCCGCACTGCGACTGCACCGGCGACGTGGCGGTCGTCCACAACGGCATCATCGAGAACTACCAGGAACTCCGCGACGAACTCGCCGCCGACCACGAGTTCCTGTCGGATACTGACACCGAGGTGATTCCCCACCTCATCGAGGATGCGCTCGCCGACCACGAGCCCGAGGCCGCGGTCCGGGCGACTCTCGACCGCCTCGAAGGTAGCTTCGCCATCGCCGTCGTCATCGCTGGCACGGACGCCATCTTCGCCGCCCGGCAGGATTCGCCCCTCGTGCTCGGTATCGACGACGACGCGACGTATCTCGCCAGCGACGTGCCCGCCTTCCGCGTTCACACCGACCGCGTCGTCTATCTCGACGACGGCCAGTTCGTCCGGCTCGACGCCGACGGCTACACCGTCACCGACTTCGACGGGACGCCGCGTTCCTCCTCGGTCGAGACCGTCGACTGGGACCCCGAGGCGACCGGCAAGGCCGGCTACGACCACTTCATGCTGAAGGAGATTCACGAACAGCCGCGTGCCCTCCGGCAGTGTCTACAGGGCCGCGTCGACGAACTCGCCGGCGAGGTGACGCTCGACATCGACCCCGATATCGACCGCGTCCAGTTCGTCGCCTGCGGGACCTCCTACCACGCCGCGCTCTACGGAGCCGCGCTGTTCCGGGCGGCTGGCGTTCCAGCACAGGCGTTTCTCGCCCACGAGTACGCAATCCAGACCCCGCCGATTGAGGATGACCTCGTGGTCGCCGTCTCACAGTCGGGCGAGACGGCCGATACCCTCGCAGCCATCCGCGAGGCCGACCGCCGCGGAGCCGACACCCTCGCGCTCACCAACGTCGTCGGCTCCACGATGGCCCGCGAGTGTACGGACGCGCTGTTCATCCGCTCGGGACCGGAGATCGGCGTCGCGGCCTCGAAGACCTTCTCGGCACAGCTGACGGCCGTGAATCTCCTCGCGCTCGCGACCGTCGGCGCTGGCGACGAGGACGTGCGGGAACTCATCGGCGCGCTCCGTGACCTCCCGGCGAACATCCAGACCGTCCTCGACGAGTCCGACGCCCGCGAGGTCGCCCGCGAGTACGTCGACAGCGAGAGCTTCTTCTTCATCGGCCGACGGTACCACCACCCCGTCGCCCTGGAGGGGGCGCTCAAGCTGAAAGAGATCTCCTACACCCACGCCGAGGGCTTTGCGGCCGGCGAACTCAAACACGGCACGCTCGCGCTCGTGACGCCCGACACGCCCGTGTTCGCGGTCGTTACCGGCGACGACGAGGCCGCCCGCAAAACCATCGGGAACGTGAAAGAGGTCGAAGCACGCGGTGCGCCCGTGATTGCTGTCACCGACGGCGAGAGCGACGTGGAGCGGTACGCCGACGCCGTCCTCGAGGTTCCGTCGACCCACGCCCGGACCGCGGCCGTGCTCGCGAACGTCCAGCTCCAACTCGTCGCCTACCACGTCGCGAACGAACTCGGCCGCTCCATCGACAAGCCGCGCAACCTCGCGAAATCCGTCACTGTCGAGTAGCAGCCGCCACGCGAGCGGCTCAGTCGGCCGTGAGTTCGGTCGTCGATTCCGCGCTCTCGCTCGCCGACGGCTCCACGACCGACTCGTCGAGCCCTCTCGCCAGCGCGAACACGGCGTCCTCGTGGTCCTCCTTCGACGCGTGGATGGAGTTCGGCTGTACCTGCAACGTCTCGTAGCTCTCGGTGTCGACTTCGGCGTCGAGCGTCTCCGCCCAGAACTGTTCGACCGCGGCCAACAGCGCGTGGACGTGGAGTAGCTCTTGTTTGCGCATCACATACGCCACTGTGTCCCACACGACAACGAATTCCCGACCGAACATCTTCGTCCGGCTATATCGCGATATATTGGCCCCAGCTCGGGTTTCCGTGACCGCCATCCTCGTACTCGAATCGACGCCGTCTCGTGGCTCGATAAAACGTTTAATCGGTTCTAAACTGGTGGTAAAACGTTTCATGCACTCCCTACCGACGTGGCTGTCCGGTAAATCGACGCGAAAACGAACTCAGCGTCGACCCGGTATATGTGGGTAGCCGTCCAAGGCGTGAGCAGAGAGACAATGTCCACCGAGT
This sequence comes from Halosegnis longus, assembly GCF_009663395.1. NCBI lineage: Archaea > Methanobacteriati > Methanobacteriota > Halobacteria > Halobacteriales > Natronomonadaceae > Halosegnis > Halosegnis longus. The sequence goes on from NZ_QKNW01000001.1 coordinate 1,560,202, forward strand.
CCTCCCCTATCGACGCCCTCCCCGACGCGACGCCGTCGCGACTCGCACAGGTCACGCGAGCAGCCGGCACCGTCACCCGCGGACTCGCCTTCTGGACCGGTATCACGCTCGCGTTCGCACAGGTCCCCCTCTTTGCCGTCGGGGTGACGAGCACCGACCCGGCCCTGTTGGTCGCGCTCCTCGTCGCCAACCTCGTCGCGTTCGCACTCGGCAGCGACTACCGCGCCTAAGCGTCGTCGCGAGCGTCCTCGCTCCGGTCCCTATCTTCGGGCGGCTCCGGCGGGACGAACAGTCGGGCGAGCAGTTCGACGGTTCGTGACGATTCGGCAAACCGCTGCCCTCGCTCGCTGAGTGCTGTCGTGACTTCCTTGAGCCGTGACTGCTCCCATCGTGCTGCTATCGGTGTGACCACTCGCTCCAGGAGTCTGAGTATCGGTCCGATGGTGTACGTCTCCCGGAGGTCGATAGTCACGACCGTCGGGTCCGGTTCCGCGCTGAGCCACCGGTAGAGCCGTGAGTCGCGCACGATTGTCGCACCTCGGTGTTCGGCTCTCCGGAGCAGCCCAACAGTCGTCGAGTTCTCGCGTGCTGTTGTCAATGCTTTCTGCACCCGGGCAAGCGGCTCACGAAGCGACTGATTGACCCACTCGGTAAGTTGCTCTCGACGGCTCACTGCTCTACGTCAGTCACCTGTCCGGTGAACTGGTAGCGATTCGTCGCGATGGTGAGCTCTCGCCCGATTCGGATCGGTGCATCTCCGTACACTGGTCCGGACGCCGTCGTTCTCGCAACGAACTCGGCGCGGACGGTGAGTTGCACTCGGTCGTCTTCAGTCCGGTTGCGAGTCACGTCCCGTATCGTCGCGACGGGCTGGCCAGCCAGCCGGTACTCGTCTCCTGGTTCAACGGCATCGGCAATGGCCGGCGAGACCGTCGTCGTGAGCGTTGCCGTCACGGGTGTCGTCGAGATTGAGTCATTCCCGCCGACGCCGATGACATTCCCGTCGTGCTGGTACTCCGGTGTCGCCACCGAGAACACCGACCCGTAGCGGACTGGCGCTCCTCCCACCGTGAACACGTTCGAGTCCATCTGTCCCTGGACCCGTAGGTTCGCAACGACACGCACGCCGTCGCCGTTTGGCGTCCGGTACACGTCCGTTATCGTCGCATTCGCCTCCCCGAACTCGGCGGTCCCGGGTTCGACGAGGGCTGCACCGTCCGGCGGATGGGTCCCCAATCCGACCGTCACCGTTTGCGTCACCTGCGGTTCGCTCGGCTCACTCGGCTCGCCCGGGCCGACGACGAGCGCGACACCGGCGACGGCGACGGCGACGACGAACAGGACGACGAGCAGGTCGATGATGTTGACGACGCCGAATACGCGGCCGTGCTCGTCCAGTAGTTCCATACTCGGCGGTCGGCTGTCGGTCACATAACGGCTTCCGTCTCCCGGCGGGATACGAAGCTACTTGTGGTCGGTGGCGCAACGTCGGATTATGTCGATTCTCGTGACCGGCGGCGACGGCTACATCGGGTGGCCGACCGCCCTCCGTATCGCTACCCGCACCGACGAGCGCGTCGTCGTGGTGGACAATCTCGCCCGCCGTGAGTGGGTTGCCGAAGTCGGCGCGACCAGTGCAACGCCCGTTGCCGACCCAGAAACGCGCATCGAAGCGGCCCGTGAGGTGCACGGTGTGGCGAATCTCTCCTTCGTTGAGGGCGACCTCACGGACCGCGAGTTCGTACTCCGCCTGCTCGACACCCACGAGCCGTCGGTTGTGGTCCACACGGCAGCCCAGCCGTCTGCGCCGTACTCGCAGATCAACGGCGAGCGGGCGAACTTCACCCAGCACAACAACATGCAGGCGACGCGGAATCTGCTGTTCGGCCTGTCCGAACAGGGGCTGACGGAGACGCATTTCATCGAGACGACGACGACGGGCGTGTACGGTGCGCCCGAATTCCCGATACCCGAAGGCGGGGCGACGATGGAGCACGCCGGCGAACGCGACGAGGTGCCGTTCCCGGCGATGGCGGGGTCGTGGTATCACCTTTCCAAATCACACGACGCGGCGAATCTTCGGCTCGCGAACGACCAGTTCGACATTCCCATCTCAGATGTGCGGACGGCGATTACCTACGGAACCGAGACCGAGGAGACGCGGTCGGACGACCGGCTTGCGACGCGGTTCGACTTCGACTACTACTTCGGCGTCGTCGCCCACCGGTTTGCGGCACAGGCCGTCGCTGGCTACCCGCTGACCGTCTATGGGAAAGGCGAGCAGCGCAAGCCGTTCGTCTCGCTTGAAGACGCGGTCGAAGGCCTCGCGCGGCTTGCGCTCGGGGAGACGCCCGACGGGCATACCGTGTACAATCAGGTGACCCGACCCATCGCGATTGTGGAGATGGCCGAAACGATTCAGGACGTGGCTGCCGACCACGACCTCAATGTCGAGGTCACGCACGTCGAGAACCCCCGCGACGAGGACGAGACCCACCAGATGGAGATTGACAACGACCGCTACATGGCGCTCATCGACGAGCAACGAGCCACCTTTGCGGACGGGATTGACGACGTGTTAGAGACGCTGCTTGCGCACCGCGAGACCATCGTGAGCCACGAAGACCGGTTCCTCCCCGACGCCCTGCAGTAGGCCGTTACTGCGGGCTTTTTATCCGAGCGTTGCGTCCCACGCGATATGTCCTCCACGAGCCAGGGACTCGTCGACGAGGCGTCCGCTCGCGAGTTCACGTGGCTGTGGATTATCGCGACGACGCTGTACGGCGTCGGGGACGTGCTCACGACGATGACGCTCGTCCACTCGATTCCCGCTATCACGGAGGCGAACGCGCTCATCAGGTTCGCGTTCGAGCAGTTCGGCACCGCAGGGCTGGTCGGCGTGAAACTCACCGTCTTCTTCACCTGTCTCGCAATCAGCCTCTGGGGTAGCAGCGAGGACGACCGACTCCTATTTTACCTGCCGCCGGTCGTGCTCTCCGTCGTCGGCGCATTCACCACCGTCTACAACCTCCGGCTCTTCTTCGGCATCTAAGCAAGAGCATAATTACCCGGCTGCTCTGGTGGCGACATGAACGTCCTCGTCACCGGCGGCTGTGGCTACATCGGGAGCGTACTCGTCCCCCACCTGCTGGAAGACAGTCGCGTCGATACTGTCGCGGTCCTCGATGATTTCTCGGGGAGTTCGCCGCGGTCGCTGTTCGGCACGCTGGGCGATAACTTGACCTTTCACAGCGGCGACGTGCGTGAGTACGGCGACGTGGAGACGGCCTGCCGTGGTGTCGATACCGTCATCCATCTCGCGGCAATCACCGGGGCCGGCAGTACCCACGAGCGACGCGAGGAGACGTTCGCGACGAACCTAGAGGGGACGCGCAACGTGCTCAACGCCGCAGGGAAGGTCGGCGTCGAGAACGTCGTGCTCGCCTCCTCGTGTAACATCTACGGGCGAGCACCGGCCCGCGATATCGACGAATCGGTCGAGCCGGAGCCGCTGAATCCGTACGCCGATACGAAGTACCAGTCCGAATCGCTACTCGAAGAGGCCACGGACGAATTTGGTTTTGACGCCACAGCACTTCGAATGGCGACGAACTACGGGAACGCGCCGGGCGTGCGATTCAATCTCGTCGTGAACCACTTCGTGTTCCGGGCGCTCACGGACCGCCCGCTCACCGTCTACGGCGACGGGTCGAACTGGCGGCCGTTCATCCACGTGCGAGACGCTGCCCGCGCCTACAAGCACGCAGCGCTCGCACCGGACGACTGGTCGAAGGCGGTGTACAACGTCGGGAGTAACGCGGAGAACTACCGGATTGCGACGATTGCGGATATCGTGAGTGAGGAGGTCGCGCCCGTGGACATTTCGTATCTCGACGACGAGCATCCCGGCCCCTCGTATCACGTGAACTTCGACCGCCTCGGGGCGACGGGCTACGAGCCCGAATGGACGCTTCGTGAGGGCGTGCGTGACCTCCGCGACGCGTTTCGCGGCGACGTAGAATCCACCTGACTTTTGCTCGCGGCCCCTCGGGGTTGTGTATGAGCGAGCCGCCACACGTCGCTGTCACCGGAGCCGCGGGATTCATCGGGAGCCGCGTGCTCGGGCAACTCCGGCGTGACCACCCCGACTGGGAGTTGACCGCGCTGGATAACTTCTACCGCGGTGAGATTCGCGAGGTTGCGGGCGTCTCCATCGAACACGTCGATATCCGGCACCGCGACCAACTCACGGCCGCGCTTGCGGGCGCGGACGTCGTCGTGCATCTGGCGGCGCTGTCGGGCGTCGAGAGCTGTGACGAGAACCCCGACCTCGCGTACGAGACGAACGTGGTCGGCACGACGAACGTGGCGTACGCGTGCAAGCGCGAGGAGATCGCGCTCGTGTTCCCGTTTTCTGCGGCCGTGCTCGGCGACCCGACGGAGTTCCCGATTACGACCGAGATGGACCGCGACCCGCTGAACTGGTACGGCGAGACGAAGGTGCTCGGTGAGCAGGCCATCGAAACGCTGGCCGACGGCTCCTTTCCAGCTCACCAGTTCCTCGTGGCGAATCTCTACGGACAACATACGGTCGGGGACCGCACGGTCTCGAAGGGCGTGGTCATCGACTTCTTCGTCGAGCGAGCGCTCGCCGGTGAGCCGCTCACGGTGTACGAACCGGGAACGCAGGCGCGGAACTTCGTCCACGTGAAGGACGTGGCAAACGCCTTCTGTCTGAGTGCGGAACACCTGCTTGACGCTCATGCCCGCGGCGAGACCGGCAGCACGGCCTTCGAACTCGGGACCGACGAAGCGCCGAGCGTGATGGAGATGGCTAACTTGGTCGCGGAGATTGCCCGCGAGGAACGCGGACTGGACCCGACGGTCGAACTCGTGGAGAATCCGCGGGCGGCAGAGACGCTCGTCGACGAGTTCGGTGTCGAGACGACTGCGGTTCGGGAGACGCTCGGGTGGGAGCCACACCACACGGTCGAGGCGACGATTCGCGAGCGGCTGAGCAGGTCGTAACCTCCCGTAGCGCTGTCCGTGTTAGACTGTCCGAGACTCGCTCCAGTGGAGCAGGTACAACAGATAGAGGCTCGCACCGACGACAACTACGCCACCCCCACCGTACGCGAGCGTCGCGATACCCTCACCGGCGAGGGCAATCTGGCCCAACTGCAGTCCAACGAGGACCGCGAACAGGGCTGTCACCGTCCAGAACACCGTCGAGAGGATGGACCAGCCTGCCCTCGGTAACTCCTCGCGGACGATTCGCCGAACGTCGGCGTCGGTGATGTCGTCGGCTCCGCTCATGACAATTAGTTGTCGTGGTTCACAATGAACGTTGTGCCGGTCAACAGACCGCGACCGTCACGTAGACGAATTCGTCGCTCGTGGCGACCCCGACGCCGATGTGGTCGGCGTTTTCCAACTCCAGCGTGCGCCGCGCCTGGTCGTCAGAGAGCAGGTGGTCAACGAGCCGCTGGCCGACCGTCGCGGGGTCGTCACCGACGCGCGGCACGCGGACAAAGCCCTCCATCGTCTCTTTCGCGACGACGTACTGCTCCTGATTGTTGACGACCCGGCAGTTCGCGATGGTCCCATTCTGCGCGTAACGGTCGGCCGTCGTGGAGCCGTCGATGGTGTGGGCGAGTCGCCCGGCCGTCGCCATCTGTTCGCTGTGGCGTTCGGCCATCGCCGAGAGGGCAGCCGGAATCTGTCCCCCGGTGTTCATCGCCTCGTTGCCCACCGTCGTCGGGTCGTCCTGGAAGGCACGGATATCCTGCTCGACGGCTCGTTCGATGCGAGCCGTCTCGACTGTCGGTGCCGGCGTGGGCGTCGGTGTCGGCGTCACGGTCGGCGTCGGTGTCGCTGTTCCGTCGCCCGTCGGTGTCGGCGTCGCTGTCGGGGTTGCTGTCGGCGTCGGGGTCGGTGACTCCGGTGTCGGGGTCGACGGCGCTGTCGCCTGTCCGCCGAACTGCGTCGCGCCGACGCCGATGACGACGACCGCGAGCACGACCACCGTGACCGGGAGGAGGTTCTTGTTCACCGGCGGCCCTCACGGTGGTGGTCGGGCCGGTCGTGCGACGCTGCCATACAGTCGCAGGTCGCCCGCACACGACTTAAAAGGTCCGTCGCTCCCCGGCTCCCGTAGCCAGTACGTCTATTACCCATGGCGTAGACGTTCGGGTATGCCACTCAGTCGCCGCGCGTTTCTCGCGAGTGCCGGCGTTGCCGCGGGCGGGGGAACACTCGCCGACCGCGTCGCCCCGGCGACCGGGATTCTCGCGGAGGCCCTCCGTCACACGGCGTCACAGGAGGATCAAGAGGACGAGCCGGTCAGAGCGTTCGAGGACGAGTTTCGACTCCGCCGCGACGACCGCCAGACGTACGACTTCGAGTTCGACACGTCGGTAACGATTCGCTACGACGCCATCGTTCGGTGGGGAAACGCCCAGCCCGGTGTCGACTTCCTGTTCTTCCAGTCTGACGAGGAGTTCGAAGCCTATCTCGCGGGTCGGCGTGCCCGCTACACGAACCCCGGCTCGCTGTTCGGGGTCGCCAACGTCAACGACTACGTCTTTCAGGATGTCGACCCCGGACGCTATCACCTCGCCGTCGACAACACCGACTGGACCGACGGCTTCGGCGAACCGCTCAACGGCGACCCCCGCGACATCAACGAGACGCCGAACGTCCCCGGCGGCTCTGCCTCCGACGGCTCCGACGTGCTCGGTATCGATTTCAATTTTCAGGCGACCGAGTTCAATCAGTCCACGTCCGACGACTCGAACGGGTCCGAGACGTAGCCGCGCTACTCCGTTCGCTCCTCGGGAGAGATGCCGGTGTCGGCCGTTTCTGCGTCGAGTGAGTCCAACTGCGTCTCAGGCTGGAGCGTCAGTTCCGGGTCTTCCGCCTCCGTTTGTCCCTCGGCTCGGTGTTGCTCGATTGCCTCAACAAGCGCTTCGGCCGCGTCCGGGTCGTCGAATCCGTAGCTGTCGGTGTCGTACTTGAACTCGAGTTGGAGGACGCCGTCGGCTGCACGGTAGCTGTCGAGCGCTGTCAGCCGCACGCCCGAAATCGTCGATTCGAGGCCGATGACTTTCACGAGGAGGAGTCGCTGGTCGGTCACGACGACGTGTGTCGCCCAGCGGTCGAGCAGTCCGTCGGCGGCTGTCGCTGCCGTGACGAACTGCTCGTCGGCCATCAGCAGCGAGCGGACGCGCTTTCGTATCCGCCCCGGGAGGTCGTCGACAGACTGGTACACACTGTCATCTTCGCTGGCTGGCTGGTAAACCTTCCTCCCTCACTTCTCCCACGGCGACCCCTCGGGATCGAAGCGTCGGTACCGCCGGTCGATGGTGTCCAACTGCTCGATATCATCGCCGGTGAGTTCGAGATCAGCGGCCCGGGCGTTCTCTGCGATGTGGGCACGCCCCGTCGCCTTCGGAATTGCGGCCACGTCGTGGCTCGCCAGCCACGCGAGACACACCTGCGCGGGGGAGGTGTCGTGGCGCTCGGCGACTGCCTGCACCGTCGGGTCATCGAGGGCGTCGCCCCGACAGAACGGTGCGTACCCGACGATATCGATGTCGTGCTCGCGGCAGGTGCTGAAGAGTGGCTCACGCGGGCCGAGCAGCGGGTGGACCTCGATCTGGTTCGCGACGATGGGCGCAGCGAGGATGTCGCGTGCCTCCTTGACGAGCGGGGCCGTGAAGTTGCTGACGCCGACGTGGTCGATAGTTCCTGCCTCGTAGAGTTCGTCGAACGCTCGCAACGTCGCCTCGGGGTCGTACGCCTGCGTCGGCCAGTGGACGTACAGCAGGTCGATGGTGTCGAGTCCGAGGCGGTCGAGACTCGCCGCGACGCTCTCATGCACGTCCTCGTAGCCGAGATTCGACGGATGGACTTTCGTGGCGAGGAAGACCTCCTCGCGTGGTACGTCGCTCTGTGCGATACCGTCGCCGACGGCCGCCTCGTTGTCGTACATCTGGGCGGTGTCGATGTGGCGGTAGCCGATCTTGAGTGCGGTCGCGACGGAGTCAGCACACTGGTCGGGGTCGTCGTTGCCGGAGGTGCCAAGCCCGAGTCCTGGGACAGTCGTCATTGGTGGCGTCTCACGGCGCGGGCTGAAAAATGCGGGCTCACGGCGACGCACGACGACTCGCTGTCAGCGGTGACACCCTCCTATCTTTTTCCGTGATTCTGGCGTCTGTTGGTGTAGACTCCGGTAATTCCCGGTTCATTCCCTACTATGCGCCACACACTCACCGTCGCATTCGCGATTCTCACCGTCACCGCGGTCGCTGCTGGTGGGGTGGGCGTCGGTCCAGCACACGCGGCAACGGCAGCATCGGTCACGCCAGACGACGACACGGCCGGAGCGACGACATCCCACACGACGACCGTCACGGCGGACGGAAACGCCGGCGGGAGTTCGCTGAGCGAGTACGAACTCGCGTATACCGACGCTGATACGTCGCAAATCGGGGCGACCGATATCTCGACGATTGGAATCGACCGCGACGACGACGAGCCAGGAGACACGATTAACGCGGATGCCAGTTCCGACGTGACGTCCGTGGACACACCCGACAGCAATACGCTCTCGATTCAGCTGGACGGGTCGACGAGTATCACCACCGGTGACGAGATTGTGGTTGCCTTCTCCGATATCACGAACCCCGCGTCCTCGGGAAGCGAGCAGGTAACGATTACACTCAACCCATCGAGTGCGAACACGCAGGCGACAACGAGCTACACCGTGGAGAGTGCGTCAACACCGACGCCAACCCCAACTGCTACGCCGACACCGACTCCAACTCCAACACCAACTCCGACGCCAACCCCAACTGCTACGCCGACACCGACTCCAACTCCAACACCAACTCCGACGCCAACCCCAACTGCTACGCCGACACCAACTCCAACTCCGACGCCCACTCCAACAGCTACTCCAACGCCTACGCCAACCCCGACACCAACTGCTACGCCGACATCGACTCCGACGCCAGCACCGACAGCGACCCCTACTCCAACGGCAACACCCACGCCAACACCGACGGCGACTCCAACACCAACCCCGACGCCAACTGCTACGCCGACATCCACGCCGACACCGACAGCCACATCGACCCCAACGCCCACGCCGACACCGATATCCACTCCGACAGCAGCGCCGACACCGAATCCACCAGACGCCCCGACTGAGACGTTGACCGCGACTGCAACCCCGAGTGTGACGCCTACTACAACGCAAACAGCCACGGCGACGCCGCAGCGAAACACGACCGGTGACGTGCGTATCTCACGAACTGGCTCTGCAAACGAGTATACCGTCTCCATCCACCCCGGCGAAGTGAACGCCGGCCCGCTCCAGACCGTCGTCATCAGCTACCAGCAGGCGGCCCCTGTTTCGCTCAACAAAACCTCCGTTTCCGTCGGCGTTGACCGGGGCGCTGATGCTCCCGGGTCCACCGTTGATGAGACGCTGCAAGCACAGCTTACGACGGTCTCGACCGCCGAGGAGAGCTCACAGCTCCGCTTGACCTTTGCCGAGGGCTCATCGCTGGCACCTACCGACGAACTCATCATCCAGTACTCGGGGACCTACGCCGGTGACGCGACACAACAGGTACGGGCACAGCTCAATCCATCCGTCGCCGGGGGTGCAGTCACCGACTCGCTTGCGACGGTGACGGCGACTGAACAGGCACCCTTGACGCCTGATACCCCTGTACCAGAAGACAACCAGTTTGGACTGCCGTTCATTATTGTTATACTGGTCGATCTTAGTATGGCCGCTGTCGTGCTACTGACTGTTGCCCGTCTCTGTCAGTCAAGCTAACAAGGCCGGCGGCGGCGTCCACTCTGTCTCAACCGGCGTTGTCGCCACACGTGGCACTGCTTCGTGCGCTCGCTGCTCGTGGATTCGTCGTCGCGCTCTGTGATTCGGCTTGCATGTGGGTAGTCATCTTCTTGTGTGCGTGAGAAAACGGTGTACGCACGATGGAACTGCATATGGCTCGCTGGGTACTCGGGGTTCTTGCGACCAGCCACACTGACCGTTCTGGGGCCGCAGCGACTCCGCGCCCGGTCACAGGTGAGTTTGCGACCCAGCCCGATGTGGACACAACCGGCGGGTCGACACACAGCGACACAGCACCGTCGGAGGTCGTTGTCTCGCCAGCAGAAGCCCTGGATTACTATGCGCTCAACTTTGGACAGGTCCCAACTCGTGTGTGGAGTCAGCTACGTGATCGGAGCAAGACTGCCGTCCGGAAGAATCGTCGACAGGCGGAAGCAATTCTCGCCGATGACAGTGGCCATGGCTTGGCTGCGTTCCAACATACGGTGTATCCTGCGCCGCCAACAGCACTCACCGCGCTCACGGCCACGCACATGGCTCAGTGGGTTGTCCACGTGCTGAATACATTCCCACCGCGTGAGACACTGAATCCGTTGCGAGCAACCGAGTACACCCGCGACGAGTTTGACGTGCTCTCAGCTGATGCCCAAGACGAGATCATGGACTGTTGGACGCCTCGCCAACGGCAGTTTTTCCATGAACCAGCGACGGACAAACCAACGCCCGTCGAACTGTTTGATTACTACTTCACCGAGTTCCACGACTTTAGCCACACCGAGTGGGGCCACCTTCGAAATCGCAGTCGTGAGGCTGTTCGAAAGAACACCTGGCAGGTCGGGAAGAAATTCCAGTCATTGCGTGACCAGTCGTATCTCGACGTGAGTGTTGAGACGTTTCCGCTGTCTCAGCGACCGCTCACGCTGGCGTAATTGAGTGCAGAGCCTGTGGTTCTCGTCTGGTTCTGCCACTGGGCACCGCGTGGATGGGCTATTCGGCTACTGTCTGTCTTCAGGTTTCGCTTGCTAGCTCGCCGGAGGACGGTCTCGCTTTGGTGAGTATCGGTAGTTACCCATCACCCGCTCTGGACTCAGCACTGGCACTGCAGCCAGAGCACGGCGGAGCGCTGTCGCTGTCGGGTGTAGCGTGCGAAAGAAAAATCCAGTGTGGTAAACCGGGGAGGTCCGGTTAGTTAGCTCTCGTTAGTTGTTGCGGCGGAGCGCGATGAGCGCTGCGCCAGCGAGGGCAACAATCGCGACTGCGCCACCGAAGCCAGGCTGGCTTCCGGAGGTCTCAGTCTCGGTTGCACCGCCCTCGGTCGGCGTGTCCGTCGGCTCTTCCGTCGGCGTGTCCGTCGGCTCCGGCGTCGAGGTCGGCGTCTCGGTCGGCTCCGGCGTCGGAGTCGGCGTTGCCGTCGGCTCCGGCGTCGGGGTCGGCGTCGACGTGTCCGTTGCGCCGCCAACAACTCCCTCTACGCTCTCAGTGATGAGGTTCGGAACTGTCGTGGCGAACGTGGTGTTCTCCGAGACGCCCGAGAAGTCGAACGTACCGGAGAACGTGCTGTCGGACTGAACCGTTGCATCAGCCGTCTTGAGGAACGGCGAGTCGCCGGATGCACGTGCTCGGATCGTCAGTTCGGTACCCGGTGCGACGTTCGTCTCGCCCGAGATTGCCTGACCGGATGCAGCCTCAACCTGAACCTGCTCATCCGAGTTCACGTCGAAGGAAGCTTCGCGCTCCTCAACGGTGAACGTCGTCGTGACAGTTTCGGTTGCGTCTGCGTTAGCGATGTACGGGTTGTCCTCGTTGACCTCGAAGGTCACCTCGTAGTTATCGCCGGCTTCGATGTTGTTGCTAGCCGTGTTGAACACAGCGTAGAACGTGTCGTTGTCAGCGTCGAACACGACTGCAGCGGCGTCACCAGCGTTGAATTCGTTCGCTGCGGTGTTAGCCGTCGTGTCCGTCTGCACCGCTGTCAGGGAGACACCGGTGTTGCCGAAGTCGCTCTGCTCAGTGATGTAGCTGTAGATACCGGATGCTTCGACCTGAACGATAACGTGGTCTTCGAGAGCAACCGTCGAGCGGTCCGAAACCGCTGCGGTCACGTCTTCAAGACCATCGCTGTAGGTCGTGCCCTTCGGGGCAATCCAGGTAGCAGCAGCGTCCGTCGAGCGCTCGTTGAGCGAGAAGACTGCGACATCTTCCTCGTTTCTGTTCTCGGAGAGGGCAACGGAGAGGTCGTAGTCAACTGCTGCGAGGGGCGTGTCGAGTCGGTCAGTCGGTTCGTCGACGTTCTCGACGGTCACCGAGTCGTCGTCACCGCTTTCGACCGGTGCAGCCGAGTATGCGCCCTGCTCGTTGCTGACGGTCACAGGTCCGCTTCCACCGTAGTATGCGGCTTCGGACGTGTCGAGCTGGACAGTAACCTCACCGTCACCGTTTCCGTCGGTGACCGTCAGGTCAACCTGGTAGTTCACGTCGGATCCACCGACGGTAACGAATGCGGAGTTCGTGTTATCGAGGTTGACGGTGAACTCAAGAACGTCACCGCGGTCCTCGGACACAGCGGAGGATGCGAAGCTTGCCGTACCCTCACCAGCCTCAGTTACGTCGAAGCTGATGTCGTCCGTAGCGGTGGTGTCGCGCACATCGTGCGTGATGTTGTACGTACCAGCCTCTAGGTTCGAGACATCGAGGTTCGGTGAGAGATCATCGCTTGCACCGGTGATGACGACCTCCATCTCGCTGTCATCATCAATGTCCATCTCCTTTGCCAGCCCATCGTAAAGCGTGATGAGCTCGCTGTTGTCGAGGTCGTCAGACGAAGCGACGATATCGAAGTTGCCACCGCGGTTCGTGTCGATAGTCAGCTCAGACTGAGTCTCGTCAGTGTCGAATTCGGACGGGTCAACAGTGGTCGTGAGCGTCTGCTCGGCGACCTCCCATCCGGCTTGGTAGCCCGACTGCTGACCGACGACGAAGTAGTCATCAGTGCTGAGGCCGGAAGTGTCAACGACAACGCTTCCATCGGAAGCGGTGAGCTGAGAGACGAACTCACTGGAGTCAGTACCCGTAGAGCGTCGAAGGTTCACCTTTTCGCTTCCCTGCAGACCAGTCACAGCAACAGACTGACCAGCGAACGCGATGGGCGTGAAGTCCTTCTTATCGTCGTCATTCGTGTTAATCGTAATGTCGGCATCGGGCGTCTGAGCAGTCGGAGCATCTCCGCTCGTACTGTCCGTGCTCGACGGACCGATACTCAGAACGTCCGAAACAGACGCTCCACTAGCGCTAGGGTTGAACTGGATCGTACCAGTGTAATCGCCCTGGCTGGTGGGATTATCGAAGTTCGCTCCTGCCACTTCCAGAGTTTCTCCGGAATTGACTTCAACGGAGCTGAACGTCAGCGTGACTGTTTTTCCACTGTTACTGGATCCAAGACTGACGGAATCAACCGTGGTCTTCTCGGTTCCGTCACGGTTGTAGACTTTAACAGTGTAGTCGGAACTCGAACCAGTGCTGAAGGAACCATCGAAGCTTGTGGCTCCGTTAAAGCTGAGTTCCACGCCGCCCACACTCTTTCCATCTTCTTCACTCTGAATCTGTGCCGTTACCGTAGTGGTGGCACTCGTATCCGTATTAGCTACGGTATACGAGCCACCAGTGGCCGCAGCGGCAGCACCCGCGAACGCGATGGAGCCTCCGAAGACGGAGACGACCATCAGCGCCGTCAGGATCAGGCTGCGAACCTTTGTGTTTGTGTCTGTCATTGTTGTTGTATTCCAATCGGCGGAGACTGGATCGGCGAGCCGCGGTTCGTCGCTCGCCACACAGCATCCACCATGGGTAGGGGTATCGAACAATGGGCACGTATTGGTTAAATGCCTTGTGTTGATACGGAAGCACACATCTCACGTCTCTCGGCCGCTATCACGTGAATTATCCACATGCTCCGCTGACTCCAAGTGAGCTAACAGCGCCCTCCCGTTTGTAAACACTCCCCGATACGTACTCGCTTGTAGTGGCTCTCTACTGTCACTTAGCGAAGATGCCGACCCTGTCTACCAAGTGCGCCCGCACGTGCACGCGTGACGGGTTCTTGACTGTCATATGACGACTGTGCTACGGGGCCCACAGTGGTCCCACGTCCCAGCCAGCCGCGTCACGAGCAGGCCGACAGGACTGGGAGTGCCACCGAGCGCGACACATACATCGTGGGCTCAGTGGTGGACGTTCTTACCCCTTGACCCACAACCCGACAGTGATGACAACCCTCCAGTCGCTGCTCGCACGCACCGACGCCAATGCTGCTGTCGCGTGGGTGCTCACCGGTGGCCTGCTTGGGGCAGTCGGCCAGTTCTGGCGAATCGGCGAACTCGACTGGGCGGTGGTGACGATGCTCCTCGTGGGAGTAACTATCACTATCCCTATCGTCGCGCGGACGCCCACCGTGATGTTGCCGGCCGAACTTCTTGCAGCGGCTGCCGTGCCGGTCGCAGTCCGTGCAACCGGCATGCTCCCGCAGGTGACGCCGTTCGTCGCCGTGGCGGCGCTTGGCGTGCTCACGGTAGTTGTTCTTGATGCGACCACATCGCTGTCAATGACCCCGCGGTTTGCTGCTGTCTTTGTCGTCGTCGTGACGATGGCCGGGGCCGGCGTGTGGACCGTCGGGACGTGGGTTGCAGATACGATCGTCGGAACGATGTTCGTTGGTGGCAAGACCGAGTTGATGTGGGATCTGATTATTGCGACCGTCGTGGGTGTCGGTGCCGGCTTGCTGTTCGACGGCTACGTGGTGGTCTCCGATCGGATTGAGCACCTCCGGACGGCTACTGGCCACACTGGCACGGCATCGACTTCGACTGGGGGCTCGCTTCCGGGGTCGACCCAACAGCAGCGGCGGGTCGTCCGTCTGCTCCAACTCCTGCTGGTCGGGATTACGATCGTTGCGCTCGCGCGTCGGAACGTGACGCTCGTCGTCAACAGCGGTGTGCCCCTCGCGATCACGTTCCTGCCGGCGGTGCTTCGCCGCGAGTTCGACTACACGATGGATCCCGGGCTTGTGGTGTGGATTACGCTCGCGACGGTGTTGCACGCCGTGGGTGCTGTTGCGCTCTACGAGCTGTATGGATGGTACGATAGCCTCACGCACACCTTCTCGGCGAGTCTCATCGCCGGCGGTGGCTACGCGATTGCCCGCAGTGTCGAGCACCACACGCAGGCGGTGTCGTTCACGCGCGGCTTCCGGGGCAGCTTCGTGGTGTTGTTCGTCCTTGCAGTCGGCGTGGCGTGGGAGATCTTAGAGTTCGCCAGTGGTGGCGTGGCGACGCTCGTCGGCGGTGAGGCAGTGCTGGCACAGTACGGGACGACCGATATCGTCAACGATCTCGTGTTCAATGCGGCTGGCGCGGTTGTGGTCGCTACGCTTGGCAGTGCCCACTTCGAGGGGATTGCCGCGTGGCTTGCTAGCCGGGTTGATGTTCTGGTTCGGGGTGGGTCGTAATCGGGCGTCCCTGAGTGCGGGGCGTGACATTTCGGGCTGCAGTGCACACTGCGGCGGACTACGCACCATGCCCACACTGCTGCGACGAGCGTCACCGTCGACAACGGTCCAAGCCGAGAGGTCCTCGATGTGAATCACGTCGAGTCGCGTGTCGTCGATCGGTACGGATACGTTTCGAGACTATCTTTGCACTTCTAATCAGCGTGGGTGGTGCGTTCGACTTCTCCGACAGCGCAGTGGCAGTGCCAGCTGGCTCGCGTACGGGTTGCATCGACACGAGGCGGGAATGTACTCGTGTAACGGACGGCCAAACACGCTTGTTGGGCCCGGTTGGAGATAGCCCACGGCGTGGGCTCTCACCGAAACTATGTCGGTGCTGTCACGTAAGATGGTTGTGATTCCAGTGGCGTAGTCCCACAGCTGACACCCCTCTCTTGTGATACGATGTTCACGGCCAGTGACGCTGTGGTCGACCAACGGGTGTGCATCTCAGGTGTGGCCTGCAGTGACCCGCAACTTATGCGTTCATATGACATACACACTCGTAGTTCCGCTGGAACGGACACCCGATATGACCGACTACGATGACCTCTTTGCAGCAACGGCCCCGGACGAGAGTGTTTTCGCCGACAAACAGGCGTTGGACCCGTTGCAACCGCCAGCGACGATTCGTGGTAGAGACGAACACCAGCGCCAACTTGCTAGTATTCTCAACGGGGTGACCGAGGGGTATCTTCCACCGACAGTGACGATTCATGGGCCGCCGGGCACCGGCAAGACGGTGACAACACGCCGGGTGTGTCAGGAGTTTGCGGCTCGCCACGATTCTGTCGCCGTTGAGTATGTGAATCTCAAGGAGTGTCGGTCGATTTTCAGTGCTGCCCGCGAGATTCATCTTGAGTTGACCGGAGAGACTGTGGGGGCGTATGAAGGCGTGGATGGCGCCTTCACCGGGATTTGGGAGGCGCTAGCTGAGTATCCGGAGTGGACCGTTCTGATTCTGGATGAGATCGACCAGATCAAACAGGATGCGAACTACGACCCCTCCGATTTCCTCTATCGGTTGTTGCGTGGTGAAGGGAAGCTAAAACGCGACATTCAGCTGTCGGCATGGCTCATCAGTAATGAGTTGGTGGAGGTGGATTTGCGGCTGGACAGTCGTGTTGAGAGTGCGATGAGTGATGAAGCGGTGTTCTTCGGGCCGTATGGGACCAGCGAGTTGGACGCGATTGTCGGGCCACAGCTGGACACGGCATTCCGGGCGGGCGCGTTGCCTGCAGACGCTCGTGAGTACGGGCTGCAAGAGGCGGCTTGGCGATGGGGTGATGCTCGCAAGACGCTGCGATTATTCCGGCGGGCCGGCGAGACGGCGATCGACCGCGGGCTTGAGACGATCAGCACCGACTGCGTCCGGGAGAGCCTCACCGACACCGAACGGGAGTCGACGATTGCCAAGCTTCAGAGTATCCCGCTTCGACATCTGGCGGTGTTAGCAGCGAGTGTCGGGCAGCGAACTGACGCGGGAGAGATCAGCCAGCCAGTCCGGACGAGCGATATCCACGAGCGGCTCAACCACCCGTCGACCGCCGACCGGTTTCAGCTGGGCCAGCGGACCGTTCGCCAACTGGTGGACGAGTTAGCAACGATGGGCCTCGTCGACACGTGGACGGAGTCGCACGGCCGAGACGGCCGCGCGAAGTACGTGGCGACGACATTCGATCCAGCGTGGGTGCGGGAGGCCCAAGCGGCCGTTGCTGCTGACCTGGCCGGGGACGCGGTGGAGTAGCTGGGCGGCGGGTGTGACGGTGCGATTAGTCGGTCCGGCGGGCGTGTGGGCGTGTTGACCGGCGGCGCGTGCTCGTGACTAGTTTCACCGTGCTTTCCGTGGCTTCTTTTACCGGTATCACAATCATACAAATGTTGATCCCATAGATGCCGACGACAGACGCTGCACCGAGCGAGCAGTCGACGCGAGACGAAATTCTCGGGCTGCTCAAAGACGGCATGGATGCGGTGCAAACGGATATCGACGCCGCCGACCCAGCAACGACCGACGAACAGCGACTCCAGCTCCGGCGGTACCACGAACTCGGCTATCTCGCCAACCAGTACCGCAAGCTCCAGCGGGACACCGATCTCGATGCGATGGACGACCGCCTCGAACTGCTTGAGGAGGGGCTCGACGCATGACGTCGAGACGCGAGATCGAGCGGCGGCTCGACCACCTCGAAGCACGCACGCGCACTCGCAGCTCCCCATCTCAAGCCGAACTGACCGCCGAGCAGCGAGCACAGATTGACGCGGTGTATGCGTCGCTCGATGCTGACCAACAGGCGTCGCTCGCGGCAGCGCAAGCTCGGCTCGCTGCTGAGCCCGACGACGCGCCCACCGGCGAGTTCGGGCTCACGGATGCTGAGGTCGCCATACTAGATATCCTGACTGGAGGTGCCCCATGACTGCACAACGGACCAGCGACGTCGCATCGCGGCGCGTGCGGCCAGGACTGCCCCCCGCTGCCCTGCCAGCCGCCTGGGTGGGAGCGCGGGAGAGTCCGAAAACGCGCTGGCATGAGACACTAGATACGACACGACAGTGTCGGGGGTCCCCAGGGGAGACCAGCCAAGCGACCGTGGAGAGTGGCCAATGACAAAACGCCGAATCAAAAACCAGATCGACGAGTTCAGCGACGAACTCGCCGAGAGACCAGACGGCGCAGCGACCGACCTCACGGTCACGTGGCGCGAGGCAGCGCCGGACGAACGCCCCGAAGGGCTCCTGTACGACTCCGATGCAGGAGAACTCATCTACGACCTGTGGACAGCCCAGCGGGACTGTCTCAACGCGCTCAAGCGCGAGGACACGGACCTTGTCGCGTTTCTGTCGGGTTACGGCAGCGGAAAGAGCATCTTCGGCGCCCGCTGGCTCATCGCGCAGGCGCTTGCCAACCCGGGGAGTCGGTTTCTCGCGATGGGTGTCGACTTCACAAAGGCGCGTGATGCAACCTTTCGGATTCTCTTCGAGCAGTTGCCCGGCACAGCCACCGCACCGCCGAACGATCCGGAGACATCGCCGATCGTCGCCGACTACAATCAGAGTGCGTTTCGGCTCACGTTGACGAACGACGCAGTCATCAGACTTGGCAGCGGCGCCGACTGGCAGCGGTGTGCGGGCGACGAATTCGGCGCGATCTGGCTCGACGAGCCCAGTCATTATGCGGCTGATCTACACGACCTGCGGGAGATGCTCGGCGGCCGGTTGCGGGGCGTCGCCGGGCCGAAGGTGATGTGTTGGACGCTGACCGGGAACGGCTACAACGACGCCTGGGAAATCATCGAACAGCGACAGGACAAGACAGGTGACCCTATTGGCGATGAATTGGCCGTGGTGCGGGCCTCAACGCTGGAGAATCCGTATCTCGACGCAGGGACGATCGAGCAATTCAAACGCCAGTTCGAAGGAACAGCCCGAGAGGCACAAGCGCTGGAGGGTAGGTTCGACGCCCCGAAGGGGCGCGTGTATGCCGACTTCGAACGGGCGACTCACGTCATCGAGCCGTCGGCGGCCGCCGATGTCGTCGACGACGACTGGCGACTCTACGGGTACGATGCTGGCTGGCGGGATCCGCGGGTGCTACTTGAGATCGGCCGGACGGGAGCCGGGCAGTTGGTCGTGCTTGATGTGTTCCACGAAACCGAGTGCCATGTCGAGGACGTTATCGAGTGGTTGGAGACCGACGCCAAACCGCGTGGGAAGCTGTTTGCTGACCACAATCCCTCGGATATCCGTGAACTCAGACGGGCCGGGTATCGTACGCGGGCGGCGGAGAAGGCGATTGATCCGGGGATTGCGGACGTTCGCCGGCGGCTCCGGGCGGATGATGACGGGCGGGTTGGGCTCTTAGTGTCGGCACAGTGTGAACACCTGGTTCGGGAGTTCTTCGGGTATACAGAAGACGAGGTTGGAACGACGAGTGCGATTGACCACTGTTTGGACGCGCTTCGGTATGCTGTGCATGGCGTCGATGAGGGTCGCCCGATCGACTCGTGGGACGAGACGAGTGAGTCGTCATCAAGAATGCCTGACATTTCGGGGGAAGTTGGGTGAGACTCCGTTTGAGATGCAATCTTTAGAGGTAACAATCAACGGGCGGACTCAGGATAATCCAGATCGTTCTGAGTTAACGATGATACACGCTGGGTAGGACTTTGACTGATTATGTGTAGACAAGTTGCTACTTGATATTTTCCCGCGGGTCCTCTATTAGTTCGTACAGCCCGCCGCCCAATTGGTTAACGTAGTTATGCTCTACCAGGCGAAGCAGTCGATTTTGAATATTTCCTCGAGTATAATCGGTTTGCTGCGCGATGTAAGACGGAGTGCACCTTCCTTCGTTGAGTAGATTTAAAATTGCGTGATCGGTTGGGTTGAGAGAGATTTCCGCCATCTATCGATTCTATATACGGGTCGCTTGGTAAACTACTTACCATCTGGGTTAAGTATTGTGTATGGAATATTCTAATCACAAGAATTATTGTGAGCGGACATCACGTTCTGTACGAAGCGTGGTTATGAGAATAGCCGGGTGTTCCTGCACCCGACCACGCTTCTGTAGGTGACAGAAGCAATGGCAACTACGAACGCACTGCCTGAAAAGGCTACTGAGAGAACAGACTGTGAGAACGAGTGGTGCGATGGGCCAACGAGCGACACACTGCCGTGTTTCGCATGCTTCGACCCGGACCAGACGTACAACGTGGGGGCGAGTGAATGACCGACGAGCTGGTACGGGATCGCGAGCGACCCGGCGACAATCAAGCTCAACCACCGACGACGGTTCAGGCGGCACCACGCGAACTCTTGAGAGGAGCGTCAGTGGGCATCTCGCGTACCCGTGTCGTCTGTCTCGGCTGTGGTGCTACTCTGGGTGAGGGACGGGCTGTGACGGTGTACGGCTATCGTGGGGTCGACAGTGAGACGTGGAATCTACGTCGGTGCTACTGTACAGACTGTGCGCCGACGGCAATCGGTGAGCCGACGCTCGGTGTGTCGGAACTGTTGGTGCGGGCATGGCTCGGGAGCATTGCGCTGCCACGGACGCGGACGCACGAGTTGTGTCTCACGGAAGTCGAGGTCGTTGACGCCAGTCCACCGACGGCGGGGAGCGACCCATGACTGATGAGGGCGCGCTTCGTGAGCGCGTCGATGCGTTGGAAGCCACTGTGGACGCGCTTGCACAGCGGCTTGACACGGCAATGAATCGCGATATCCCGCTGTTGAAAGGGACGGTTCGCGCCATTGTGGATGCTGATATCGATGAGATTGGGGAGTTGCCCGACGCGGGGCGTTCGTTCCACCGAACTGTTGTGACACAGACAGAGCGACTGGCGACGGTTGAAGAGCAAGTGGCGGCGTTCGGCGATGTGGATGCAGCGAAGACGACGAAGGCCCAGAAGTTGGCGGCCATTTGTGCCTTTGCACAGAACAAACACAACAGTCAATCCTCGACGGTCGCGGTGACAGCAGCGGAGATTCGTGGCTGTGTCGGGGTCTCTCGACGGTACGCATACGAGCTCATCGATGATGCGGCAGCAGAGCTTGACGGTGCCCGTGTTCGGAACGCGACGAGTGGCGAGTCGAGTGGGGCGTCGAAAAAGAAGGCGCTGCTGGTCGATTGTGAGCAGGTTCACGTGGAGACGGGTGGTGTGAACCAGTTCACCACAGGGGAAGACGGTGGGGAGGGGGAGCGAGCGGAGGTGACGACGACAGGGCGGGAGTAATCAGCGGTCCGGCATTCGAATTACAAGAATGGGTTGTGAATGCAAGGCTTGGTTACTAGCGGGTACGTTTGGAACGACGCTCGGCGACGCTCTAAATTATCGCGTAGCGTTGGGACACGCACAAATCACGTGTGGTGAACCAGTTCACAGTACGACAGCACCTTCGGTCGTAGGCCAATTCTTGCAAATCGTCTCAGTAGGCAAGCGGTCGTGTCGTACCCGGTGTTGAGAGAAGCGGTGTCTATCTATCTTTTCCATATGGTGTCTTGGATTGACGCCGGAGCTACCTGCTCGCGGCTATGGGGGCTTGTCTCACAGAGAGGGTAGTAGAACCCCTTTTTGAAAACGCTCTGTTTCAGTCTGCTGCATCCAGATACCGCTGTATGTACGGATGGAGGTCGGGGTACGGTTTCGTGACGATGTGTAACCCGTCGTATTAGTCGTCGCTTACCGTGGGCTCGGATGTTGGCCTGACGACGAACCCATTCGCCACGTAATGCTTGTTGTCGATGCCCGCCAACCCGGAGGTATCGTAGAAGTGCTCGAAAGCGCGCGGAGTGACTCGACAATTTCAACTGTATACCCCAACCCGTCGGCTGCAACAGGGTGAACCGCGCCGGTCAGTCGTTCGTTCTTGAGGATGGTTTCACTGGGCGTAAACTACTCGCCTAACTGATATAAACTCATTGTCTGTCGCCTCAAGCAAATGGTCGACAAAACTCGACCTAATAAACCCGGCCCTGCCCATCACAAGTATTTGCATTATCGGAACGCACGCTACACCGATTACGCTTATCTGTAGAAGTCAGTACTTGGCATCTGCTCGAACCAGTCGTCGGTGTTGAGCAACCAGCGCAATAAGTTCAGGTAGCCCTGTAAGTGGCGTTTTGAGACGCATCGGAACCTTCGCAACCAGTTGCGCAGGAAGCTGTGTCGGTACTCACAGCTGTTTGTGTGAGTATCACCGACGACGTAGTGTTCATCATGACTGCTGGTCAAATATCAACCAATCTCATCGTCCTCGTCGATTCCGTCGTAGATGATGTACTGACCAGTACAGAGGATTACGGTCTCATCGCTGTACTCGGCGATGTCTTCGAGATTATCGTCGAAAAGCAATCGAACCCGCGTCGGAGCGACGGACGAGTGTCACGCTGGGTGGTTTATGTGATTCAAAGATTTCGCGTCTGTGTTATACTCTGTGCTCGCATGGATTCCAATCCTCATCTTTGGGCCTCTTCTCGCCAGCAACAACGTAGACTTCATCAGCCTCACAGATACCAGAGAAGTCAAACTCGGGATCCTTGGCAAGCGCGCCTTGGACTCAATGAACGAAACTCAAGACTGTCCTGTAGATGCGGTCAAGTTAGTAAAAAATCTCATTGGTCGTGTGCTCTTCCATCCCCGGATGATGTGGAATATCTCTGGAATGGTGAGCTGATATCCCGCAAACACAGGCTCTGTGAGAGCAGTTTCAATGATCTCGCAGTCCTGACAGTAATAGCATTGAGTGTTGTTTTATTCCATTCTTAATCGTGTTCGCACTCGCGCAGTGCGGATACGTCAACCCATCCGACTATCGCTGCTCACGCAGATACTCTAAGCAGTCCTCTTTGTCCGATAGAAATACGTCGTCACCCTCTCTGCTGACCATGTTAGGAAGGACTACAAACTCCAGCCATGAAAAATACTCACCACTACAGAAGAGCGTCCGATTATTTATCCCCGTCAGTATAGTAACGTGAATACGGTACACCTTTTACTGTAGCCCAGTTCGAAGCCGTTAATGCGAATACTCGTCACCGGCGGTGCCGGGTTCATCGGCGGCCATCTCGCGGAACGTTTTGTTGTAGATGGACACGATGTTGTCGTGTTAGACAACTTCGATCCTTTCTACGATACACGAATCAAGGACCACACCGTCGAAATCTGCCGCGAACGCGCCGACGAGGGCAATGGTTCTTACCAACTTATTGAAGGTGATGTTCGAAACGCCGACCTGATTACCGATCTGGTCGAAGAAGCCGATTACGTCTATCACCAAGCTGCGCAGGCGGGCGTACGTCCGAGCGTCGAGAATCCTCGCAAGTATGACGAAATTAACGTTGATGGTACGCTGAACGTCCTCGATGCAGCTCGTGACACCGATATCGAACGAGTTGTGCTCGCATCGTCATCGTCGGTGTATGGCAAGCCAGAATATCTCCCCTACGACGAGTCACATCCGACGACGCCTGTAAGTCCCTACGGGGCTTCGAAGCTGGCAGCCGAACGGTACACTTGTGCCTACAGCGAGGTCTATGACTTACCAGCAGTCGCATTACGGTATTTCACGGTGTACGGCCCGCGGATGCGGCCGAACATGGCTATCTCGAATTTTATCTCTCGGTGTTTGAACGGTGAGCCGCCAGTCGTGTACGGTGACGGCACGCAGACGCGCGACTTCACATTCATCGAAGACGTGATCGAAGCGAACGTCGCGTTACTGTCTGAAAACGCTGCAGACGGTGAGGCAGTCAATATTGGAAGCACCGATAATATAAAGATTCATACACTAGCAGAGGAGATACGAGATCAATTAACTCCAGATTTGGAGATAGTATTCGCCGACCGCCACGACGCTGATGCTGAGCACACTCACGCTGACAGTTCGAAGGCGTCGAAATTGTTCGGCTACGAACCAAGTCGGACGATTCGGGAGGGTGTCCGAGAGTTTGTCGATTGGTATCATGCTAATCGGGAGTGGTATGAACCGTTGGTTCGAGATTCGTAATTAGATGGACGATTGCGTAAATATCCCTACTGCTTTTCTCACAGAAATTGTTGATATCAACCTGACGTTGCTTTGACGGCACCAAACTGTACAGAGAGAAACCCAGTGGTCTATTTTAGATAACTACTCGTCTCTCCGAATCGCCAGAAGGCGAATTACCAACAATCCCCGGTAAAAAAGCGTATATTTATTACGATCAGACACTTCATAGAATGCGCTCGTATCGTGGTGTTTTTTTATTTGGACGGGAATCAATCGGATAGTGACCGATACAGAATCTAAACAAATCAACCGTTACGAGCAGATCCGTGCCCTCGTTCGAGTTGCGAAATTTCGGCCCGTTTTTACTGCTGTGATTATCACTGCTGGCGTCTTCGCAGCGGCTCTCGAAGCGGTTGGACTCAGCTTTATATTACCTATCGTCGAGATTGTGCAGGCACCGGGTGATCCCGCGGCCAATGCAGATGGTATGCTATTGGCCTTCGTAACGACATACCGGACGCTTGGTGTCCCATTTACGCTCGGAACTATAGTCGCTGGCGTGAGCCTTGTACTCACAGTTCGATGGAGCCTGACGTTTATTGTGAGATGGCTGCGCGGAGTACTCGTCGTTGATTATACCCGAGAATTACAGACACAAGCGTTCAGTAACGCACTCGACGCACGAACCGATTACTTCGACAGAGAAGGCTCGGACGACATTCTTAATGCGATTGTGACGCAGGCTGAATATGCTGCCCGCGTCATTCGGTACGTCGTTAATCTTATTGAACAAGGTCTTCTAAGCCTAATTTACCTTGTCATAGCGTTCCTTCTCTCTCCTTCTCTGACAATATTTGCTATCGCGTTTCTCGGTGGATTTTCAATTGTGTTTCGGTACATTCTCGAGTCAGGATATGATATTGGGGATCGCGTAGCCGATGCTAACGAACGCGTCCAACAGGCAGCACAGGCAGGAACTCAAGGAATCAGGGATACGAAATTGTTTGGGCTTAAGAATGAACTCTTCGGTGATTTCTTGAGTGCCGTAGAGGATTTTGCCGATTCAAGTATTAAACAAAAACGTAACCAACAGGCAATCCAAAATTTCTACAACCTTCTAACTGCGATATCAGTGTTTATACTGATCTATATCTCCATTGTATTTGCTGAGATGTCGCTTGGATCGCTTGGCGTCTTCCTCTTTGCTATGTTTAGACTGGGGCCAAAGGTAAGCAACCTCAACACGAAACTATATCAAATAGAAAATAACCTCCCCCACCTTGTTCGAACTCAACAGTTCATTGATGAACTTACTCGGAATCAAGAACCAGACAAAGAAATAGAGTCAGCGATAGACAAGGTTCGAACGATCACATTTGAGGATATCCACTTCTCTTATCAAGGACAGGACGGTAAGGCACTTTCCGGGATTTCTCTAGATTTCGAAAAAGGTGAATTTATCGGGTTTGTCGGTCAGTCTGGTGCTGGAAAATCGACGATTGTGTCGTTACTGGCACGCCTATATGAACCTGACTGTGGTGAGATTCGAGCAAATGGCCGCTCAATTCACGAAATGGATATTGATAAATGGCGAGATCAGATCGCAGTTGTTCAGCAGGACCCGTATATCTTCAACGATACGCTACGATATAATCTCACTATTGGGAACCGTAATGTCTCTGTGGAAGAACTAGACAAGGTCACTAGGATTGCTAAGGTAGACGAGTTTTTCGATGAATTGCCTAACGGGTACGAAACGCACCTGGGAGATCAGGGCGTTCGTCTTTCAGGTGGACAACGTCAGCGCGTTGCACTGGCCCGGGCATTATTGAAAGAAGCTGACGTGCTGGTACTTGATGAGGCCACAAGTGATCTTGACTCAACACTAGAAAAAGAGGTTCAAAGGTCTATTGAGAACCTAGAACGTGACTACGCAATAGTTGGAATTGCCCATCGATTATCAACAGTACAGAATGCTGACCGAATTTATACGATCGATTCAGGAAAAATAATTGAGTTTGGTTGTCACGAAGAGCTAATTGAAAAGAATGGACAGTATGCTGAACTGTATGGTGTCCAATCTTAAGATGATTTTAATACTTTTATAAAACTTTGACGGTAATAAGTTAACTCCTCCCCGGGCCTGTGAGTCGTCTCCCTCGTAGAGTTCAATTACTAAGGCAATCCGTAAGTGTTAGCACTCTGCCACAAGCTCTGATTGGAGAGGCGATGGGATTTCACCAATCATAACTGTAGGAGCGACCAGGAAATGTTCCAATAGTTGGTGCGAATATCGACTTTAGACGCCTATTTTAGAGACGAAAACCTCGCTGTCTTGAAGTTGAGTCCCAACTATCTGCTGTGTTTAATCGATCAGTGTCGGTCAATGACTGCCTCGCTCATCTTTGCATCTTGAACTAATGGCATGACCTAGGCGGTGGCAATAAGCGATGATGTCATTATGAATCTCTTGTCGTGCACACGTGCATTGCGACGTAGTTCGAATTGTTCTAACCAGTGCAATGTCATCACGCTAAAACCTACGCTACAGGTTATGTTACAGCTAGCAACATCATGCCGGGCGTCACGCGCGAAGTCCCTCCAGCCAACAGCAAACCGCCCTCAACGGATTCCTCACCGCATACGATCAGGAAGAAGACCAATTCAATCATGAAAGAGTCAAAAACCTAGAAAAACGCGAAATGTGTTGGCCGAAAGACGGCTACATTATCCTCAATGACACAATCACCGCGAAAGCCGGGGACGAGTCAACGGTGTCGGCGCTCTCGTGGTCACACTGAACATGACATTGTAAGGGGCCAAGATCTCATTTATGCCTCGTTCACTCAACCGCTGACACTAACGTGCAATGCTGAGTGTCTTGGAGATTACATACAGGCACTCGGAAATCTCTGATAGAACACAACTTCAACTTTGTCAAGATCATTAATAATCGGTAGGATACATTAATGTGAGTGATGCTATTGGCGATGAGAAATCTCCTCGATGAACTCTGGATCACAAAGGGACACATTTCGCGTAAATGCGGTTCTCTAACCGTATCGGGCACACTAAACACAGTCAGACTGTGAGTCTCAGAATACCGTCTGAACTATCGGACCTATGGCGGAATTGGGCTTGAATCATGCATCTATCTTGGTCTCTGTCCCCACAGAGCTGTCACACTTGCAGTCACCATCGAGAAAACGACGTTGCTAGTTCCACGACCGCACTATAAAAACGATTCTGTATTACCGCTAAGCCGCAATCTCTATATCTATGGCTTAGTACGATGGAGTATGGCTCAACTCCCTATTCAATTTGCTAGAGAGGTGCTCCCCAGACCAGTGAAGAAGAAACTGTCCCCCGTGTATAACCAATGCCGCAGGAGATATTTCCAGTCTCGTGTCCTAACTGGCTACAATAATGTTAGATATTCCTACAGTGGGGTGAGTTATGAGATGTCCTATACAACAGATAGTGCTGACAAGTTCCGAAATATTATCAAAAATAAAGAAATAAAAGCAGAGCAGGTGAATCTTAAATACATAGCATCAGACAACAACATAGATGCTTTTGTAGATGTTGGAGCCCATTTTGGCACGTATTCTGTAATCGGTAGTCAATTAAATCCAGGAGCTCGGGTCTTTGCATTTGAGCCAGATGAATATAATCGCTCTGTGCTGAGCCATGTTCTCAGCATTAATGACATACAAGTAGACATACGACCTGAGGTTGTCACTGATCACACAGGCAAAACAATATTCTATACCGATGATTCTAAAGGATCAGAAAGTCATTCAACTAACCCTAGTAACAAGGGAAAAAGAACGCGAAAAAATACTATCTCATTATCTGACTTTTGTGCCACCAAAGATATTCAAAGTTTGTTTGTTAAGATTGATGCAGAAGGGAGTGAAGCAAAAATATTAAAAGATATATCCTCTGCGAACTTTTCACACATTGAGGGGATTGTAGAACTCCATCCTGATAAGCTCAAACCGGATACTGGGGACGTTGTGTCAATTATCCAAAAGAGATTTGAACAGTGTGAATTCCTTGGCGATTCGTGCGAAAACCACCCAAGAGAAGAATCAATTGAATATAAATATAACCGTCCAATATACTACTTCAAAAATTAAATGAGTAAAAATCGTGGGATTCTCTACATGGTCAGTGGTGAGCAATTTGTTGATGAAGCCATATATTCTGCACAATCTGCGAACACCCATATGCCGGAGGTTGATACGGCAATTGCAACTACCGAGGTAAATCAAGATCTGACCACTTTTGATTATGTTATTGAATTAGATGAAGCCCAACGGAAGGTCGTAGAAGGAAGAAACTGGTTGATTGACTCAACTATCAAGCCAGATTTGAGTCCTTTCGAACAAACATTATATTTAGATAGTGATACATATATCGCCAATGATGTGAGCGAACTATTTGGATTACTAGATAAATTTGACCTTGCGATAACAAGAGTGCCACAACAACCTCCCGTCCCAGAGCTACCGGAACCATGGCACTTGTACAATTGTGGTGTGATATTGTACCGAGACTCACAAGAGGTGCGACACTTCCTGAATCGATGGTCCGAGATATATAATCAAATCCTAGAAGATCAAGAACAACCAGAGGATCAACCCGCTTTTGCTAAGGCGTTATACGAGTGTGATGATCTTCAATGGTATACGCTTCCTAGGCGCTATAACGTTCGCTTTCCACGCCGGGGAGTGTTGGCCGATGAAGCTAAAATAATACACGGACGTCACCCTGCTGGTCTCGACAAGGTATCTTCCGAGTTGAATCAGTCGAAAGGCCTTCGCGTATTTCGTGAAAGGTCATTCCGTTTCACTCCTGCGACTGTCGTTTATGATAGACCAACTCTCCGCTACTCTTTAGAGAATTACGTTACAGAATATGGACTGTGGTATACATTAAAAAGAGCAAGTGCATACGCAGTAGATGCGGTTTTGGGCACAGATATGCGTAAAGAGATA
Organism: Halosegnis longus; assembly: GCF_009663395.1. Classification (NCBI taxonomy): domain Archaea; kingdom Methanobacteriati; phylum Methanobacteriota; class Halobacteria; order Halobacteriales; family Natronomonadaceae; genus Halosegnis; species Halosegnis longus. Next base: position 1,589,108 of record NZ_QKNW01000001.1, read on the forward strand.
GGAAAAGAAAATAATGATTAACGCTACCGATAGACCACGAACGCTCGAAGTGTTATCATTACTGCTTCTGTGTAGTGGGGTCATTTTAACCCCACTCAGATACCATTTACCCCCTGATATCTACGGCAATATATTTCTCCTCTCCCTACTGTTTGTTTGGACATTGAAAGAATTGTCCATTGAACGAGAGATAGAATTGACATATTTCCACATATTTGGGATATTATTTATTTGCCTTGCACTTGCCAGCACCTTTTGGAGTGAAAGCATAAGCAGATCTTTTCACTTCGTACTACCATGGATTGCGTCAATATTGTTTATTGTATCAATCCAGAATAGCATCAATCATAAGCATCAGGTAGATCTCCTGTTAATACTATACTTGTCTTTAACACTAGTGTTCGCTGCTGGTATAATATACAATTATATTGTCCAATCGCCATGGCAGGCCTCTAGATATTCATTCCTTGGAGAAAACCCAAATAGAATGGGATTCTTTCTTGCGGTTGGGGTGCCTATATCACTGAGATTCTTGCATAGCAATAACCGCACTTTTTATACTCACTTCATATTTGTTTTCTGTGCTGTTATTATTCTAATTTCCGCAATTTTCTTGACTGGGTCACGCACAGCAATAGTCGCTCTACTCCCTTCTGTCCTTGTTGTAATTTATTTCAGCATATATATGTATAGCATAATCTCAAAGAAGATGGCTTTTTTAATCTCGATAGCGTCAATCCTACCTCTATTCTATTTTCTGCCTGTTGAGGAGATCTGGATTCGTATCAGCAGCATTTATTCAGAGGTAGTGAACCTATCTTTTGGTTCCAGGTATGTGATCTGGACTGAGGGGTTTCAGGTATTTGCCAATTCGCCTACCATCGGTGTTGGATATGGTGGATTTCGCGCGGCTGCTGAACCAATTCTTGGATATGAGGTTCCACCAGAGAGCACATATCTAGGGGCTCTATACCAATTGGGAATTATTGGTGCTATCTTGTTTACACTAGTATTGACTTCATTATTCAAAATGGCGAAGTCTAATCTGTTATGGTTAAGTTTCCTTATCACGAATCTTATTCTAATGATAACAAATGATTGGCTACATTATCCCACAATGTGGATTCTATTTGCTATTATGGTAGTTGATCTCACCTTGGATAATCCTGTCGAACGCACGACAAAAACGCAGTAGGCTGACCAGTTAGCGAATGGATCGCCAAGCCGTTGAGTTGGTGATTTGCTGTATGTATTTAGAGTATCGCTTCGATAGCGTCTTTGACTACCTTTTTCGCTGCTTTCCAGTAGAGCTCTCGGCGTAATTGAAACGCTGTGAGATACTGTGTCAACTTGCCCTTTGATATGACTCGATATGGCGAGGATTAATGTTTGTTGGGTGACATATCGCTCTCGTAGGTATTGACGTGGACTTCGTCCTCAACATGTTTGCTATCACCGTTGACGACGTATTTGTGGTCATGTGTGTCGTCTCCTTTCCCTTCCAGCGGTACGTACGCGCAAAAATAATCAATATCGACGGGGACTGACTCCTTCTGGCGACCGTCCCGAAATAGTCGAATCATTCACTATTCGGCGTCTTTCGCCGGGATTATGTAGCGGTTATCGGTTCCGGCATTAACTAGAATGAACACGGGTGGTTTGTCCTCCTCGTATGAACTTCACCCATTACAGAAGTGTAACCTCCGAGTAAGCGGAGATCGTGGTTCCCCAGTGTCGCTGCAACCGTGAATCGCCAGATACAGCACATATAGGGATGAAGATGAGCTTGTACAGATCTTGCCAATCAGCTGACCATATAAGCCACCAAAGCCACAAGATAGCAATGTCACGGTGAAAATATGCTAAAATGCGGCAGTATCAATTGTCCTATGTTGTGAGGCACCGAATCTAGTAGCTCAGGTTTGAAGGGGAACTAGTCTTCTGTGACTTCCCCGCTACTGCCCTGTGATATCAACGCATGCATTTAGTAGGCAGAGTCAACAGCGGGTACAGTGCGAGTATTTGAAATTATGCTGTTGGCCCGAATAATTCTCCTGTGCTCCTGATAAGGATCGCGTCCTTGCTGGCTCCACGTTGCCTGCAAGGAGAAGAGAGTCTCATGAGCGAACACCCTGTGGTCATTTCAGAGTACCACGATAATCTTTCGCAGGACGACCGGCTCACATAGCGAACTATTTGTGGCGTTGTTCGTTGGCGAGACCACTGGTTTATCGACCAGCGTAAGCCAGTCGTTAAGCCCCATTTCGATCTTTCCGAGTAGTGTTGCCACTGGTCCGTTGGTCACTAAGTGCTCAATCAGCGACTCTGGTTCTCACCGTGCTACACGCTGTATTTCTAATCGCTCATGTAGTGCCACGTCAGTCTCCAACCGAGAGCTTGGAGACCGACGTACAACTGCTTGAGTGCACGAAGATCGGTTCACCTTCTTCCCGCCTGTCGGCCGCATCTGCAGCCTCTCAAATGGTGTGTGACAAACACCGTTAGATATTATTATTATTATTAAAAAATCTGGACATGATTTTCACCGGTCACACATAATCGTTCGTATGAAGTCCTCGCCAAGGTCTTCACAGAAATCCCCCGACTACGACTCTCTCGAATCACAAATAGCGTGTGTTCATCCGTTCGAAACGTCTGGAGCCACGCTTGGGTTCCACTACGTTTCATCCTCGTCTCCTCAATATGTACCACGTCAGCTTGTTGTACCTGTATGCGTACTGTTGATACTAGCAACCAGCGCGCGTAGCACGCTTGGTCGCATAGCACGCGGACGCGCCCGATAGTTCGACTTCATAGAATTGCTGGAATCAGTCGGCAATTTTTTGATAGGGGGTCGATGGTCATACCGGGAAAGAGATGCCTGCGCGATGATATTTACCCCAAACTGTTCCCTATCGTGGCAGTTGGGGTCTGAAGTACTGTCTCGGTACCACACAAGTTGCACTCATGATAATTGCGGTGGACGGAGACGACGAAGGCCCTCGCACTGATGCTGGGATTCCAGCTCGGAAATCGGGTCACGAACCTGAGCGGCGGCCTGCACCTGAGCCGAATCAGGAAACCGAGGTCACAGGTGACTACTGTCCTGACTGGAGTGAGCAGTTCGACGAGTCGGAGAGCGTTAGCCTACGACTCATCAAGGGGATTCCTGACTCACAACCGATTGAGACCACTCAGTGCATCCTTCGACGGGAAAGGTGACTCTCTAGAGTCAGACCGTTTCTGGCTAGACGGTGTGTAGTGGCCTCTCGTGATAACAAAGCTTCGCTCTGAGATGCTTGTTCTCTTTGCAGAGTTGCTGATTTTCCCGTCCAATCTTCCCAACCCACTTTTTATGATAAGAAAATTTCATATGAGGATTCAATTTGGTCGTCTGAGGAGTTCATGTCTACACTCGCTAAACCAGGTGAAACAGGATGGTTTCCGTTAGAGAGACTACCGCTGCACTCGCCATTGTCATCTGCATTGATTTACTACCTGCTCAGAGGCGAGATAACAAAGAGTGTCGAAATCTTTCTGGGCCAAACGGATGCGTGTCAATAATCCTATACTGATGAGCGACGAGACTTTTATATTCCATGGAAGCCATTCGGGATCACATAGTCAGCGGAATATTGATGTATGTAGCTCGAAAAAATATTCTATGCCGAGTTTAAGTCGTGCTAAGGAAGTTCTTGAAGAGGATGGAGTCTTAGGACTTTTGCAAAAATGTCAGATGTTTGTCACACGAGAAGGTATCAATACTTACATCATGACACACTCACGATTAAAAAAGGCCTATTATGAACGGTTTGATCATGGTGTCACGGATATGATGGCGGAAGATTGGGATCTTCTGCTAATTCTAGATGCATGCCGCCACGACCTTTTCGAAGAAGCAAATACGATTCCAGGGGATTTCTCTTATCGAATTTCCCCGGGTTCATCGACATCTGAATTTTTGGATACAACAATTGTCGGGGAAAATTTCCATGATACAGTGTACATCACAGCGAATCCACAGCACGTAAAAAAAGATATTAGAGAAAGTTTCTACGATATCATCCCTGTTTGGAAAACTAACTGGGATAAATCTCTTCGAACGGTTCATCCCCAGTCAGTTGTTGAGGCTGCACTAGATGCAAATAAGCGTTATCCAAATAAGAGGCTTCTCATTCATTTTATGCAGCCACATTATCCATTTATTGGTGGAAAAAATAAACAAATCGATGAACAACGTGGGTCCAGTATTGCTGGTGACTACCATGATCTAAAAACCGAGGGTCTCAAGACAGTATGGGAGAAGTTGGAAGATGGTGATCTTAGCTACGAAGCCGTCTGGAAAGGGTATAAGAATAATCTTGAATTGGTGCTCCCACATGTGCAAGAAATTGCTGACAAATGTGAAGGAAAATCGGTTGTCACCTCTGATCACGGGAATCTTTTAGGAGAGTTTGTTTTCTCAAGAATGCAGAGAATTTACGCACATCCCAACTCTCTCCACGTTCCCAATCTTGTCAAAGTCCCGTGGTTAGAAATTCCCTATGAGCGCCGACGAAAGGTAGTTTCCGAACCACCCAGAAACTCCCCGAACCACGAAAAAGATAATACAGCTGTCCAGGAACGGCTTCAAGATTTGGGATATACAGGATAGCATTCAATTGTTGATGTCTGATACTATTCTTGGAGTATCGTGGAAGGACTTATTACTGCAACAGATGGGGATTTCTATAACGTCCCTGCAGACAACCTGCCAGCCCGGCCTTCGTAGCGTGTTCTCAGTTTGCCGAGAGATGTATATTAAAAATCAAAAAAGAATCTCTGTCAGGTATCGCTATATCCAGTATTTGGACGCTGCTTCTTGAACGCTGGCGGTAGTATGACACATGAAGTAGCTTGAAGATGTAATATAGCACCATACCATGTGCTTTATTTTGAAAGTCTAGGTACTACTGTAGCTGAATACTGCTGCTGTCTTGCGGTACTTGACTGGCAGCCTTCTATTCTGTTACTTGAATACAACCGTACAGCAACTTTACGTTAGCAACTTGAGTAGATCTTTCCAAGCCTCCAAGCGAATATACGACGACTACGGTTTCTGAAAAAACGAGTGAGAGATCGACTCAACTCATGATCCAGCACGAACTGGAGACGATGTTTGGAGCAGTTGAGTACGCTATCGATAACCCCAGCAAATGACGGTCCAAGCGATGCTGATTTAGTTCGACCACTGTACCAACGGTTGTGTTCATTTGATACTCATACGAAATCCTAGGACGCAACAACGATGAAATTACTATGAATATCTCGAAATATCCTGGCGAAAATAGAAGAGATAGGCACACACAACCTCACGTCTTTCTCGAAAGCAGATCTTTATACATCTGCTCAATGCGCGGGAGAATTCTCCTAGCTTTAAACTCTTTAGCTTGGGTTTGAGCACTATTTGAATATCGTTGTAAACCAGAATCGATGAGATTCTCAATCGTTAACGCTATTTCCTCTGTATCACCACTTGCTGTTTCACCCCCGTCACCAATGATATCGCTTATAGACCCATATTCAGTTGAGATAATAGGTGTGCCCGTTGCAAGGGCTTCCAAGTACACTCGTGCAAGTGGTTCGTCCCACCGACCAGGGTACAGAAAGATATCATGACTAGAATATATCTCTGGCAATTCTTTGTTGGAAACGAACCCGGCGAATGTAACGATATCATCAAGCTCTGCTTCACGAACACTCTGTATAAGTTCACCACGCATAGCGCCGTCTCCAACGATAGTTAATTCGAAGGAATAACGCTCAGAGTCCTGAAGGTACTCAAGTATTGGTATGAGACGGTCGACGCCTTTGTGACGTTCCAGTGAACCGACGTACAACAACTGATATGGTGGATTAAACCTACTCTGGTGTTCTATCAAGAAATCTTCGTCAAGAATATGTGGTATCACATTAATACGATTCTCTGGGAACCCAAACTGGACGTAATTTTGTTTAACATGACTAGAAGGAGCTCTAAATGCGTCAATCTGCTCAATATTTCGTTCCCCATTTCTAACGAGGTAATCGTTGACGAATAGACTAGCGGCGCGTTTGAATGAATTACCATTTCGACGGTTGCTACTTGTCGTGATACACTGTACGCACTTTACTGGCGATTTTTCAGTGCATTTTTTCTCGCCTAAATAGAGTAAATCGTTTTTTGGACAAACTCCGCCGTAAGCATTGAGAGTTACAACTGTCTTCGATTCTGTTTTTACAGATATTGACTCTAGAGCAGGAATTGTCGGCATTATATAGCTATGTACTATATCAAATGCAGAAAATTCGTCCATACGCTTCTTAATTAAATGATTCAGTTCCAAATTTCCTTGGGGTAGATAGCTTGTTCCTAGATACCGGGTCTCTACTCCATTCGTAATAGCATCGCTGTCAGGAACCTCGGTAGGGCAAAAAACAACTACGTCGTGCCCGCGCTCTACTAATCCACGGACGGTTTGGGTGGCGCTATGAGTTGCTCCTGTCCCTTCATCTCCTGGCCAGCTTGGATGAATAAATGCAATTTTCATCTGTTACTTATACCCTAGTTGTTTTAGACGCTCACCGATGGTACTATTATCAACACCAGAGCATACACTGTCTGGCGGTTCTGCTTTTATCTCAGGACGTGATCCATTTTTGATAGTAAGCCAAGGAATCTTAACCAGTTCGTCTGCATAGATACCGCGGGGATGTCCCCAGATCTTCACAGGTATTGGGAACCCTCTTTCACCAAGCATGTTTCCGTGGTCAGAGGTAATTACAATTTTCCCCGAAATATCATCTATAAGTTGCTCAATATATGGTAGCACTTCTCTCAGATTCTGGTTATAATAGTATTCTATTTTATATTCCTCAGGATCCACTCTTCCACTCATGATCCGCTTCCAAATATTATCTCCAGAGGCAGCAGGATTGGCTAAATGGCTTTCCGCACTCCTGGTTGTATTGCTGATGAATGGGTAATGTGGCTGTATATAATGAATTATATGTCGCTTATTCGGATACTGCTCTACCGATTCTATCGCAAATTCGGTCATTGTCTCTGGTAAGACAGTACCGGTCTCTTTATCCCATCCAGATTCTTTCCAAACATCAATTATAGCATGGAGGTCTGGATTGATTCGACTCCAATTTCGATGGAGTTGGGGATTTGCTGTGGTGTAAACCGTATCATGTAGACATTTACCGCCAATATTCGCCTCTAAATATTCTGGCGTATTTGAACCCTGAGAAATCCTGTATTCTAAATTTCCGGAGATTGTATTATTATTGCGAAACATATCATATCTACATGCATCAAGAATTATCAATACGTCCCAGTCTTCGTTGAATATATCTGACCCATTTTTATTATGGTTAGATTTGTTAAAATCTCTAAAATACAGACTGTTTAATTCGATGGCGGCCATGCGGGGATTCGTTAAACCCTGTTTAATCATTTCAAAATTGTACATATTTTATTCTTGCTCAAGATCAGTATCGATATTAACTAGCATCACAGTTCTCAAGATCATGGGTGTGTTCCCTGATATTATCATTGGAGTATGTATTATTAATGACATCGCAAAATGCATCAACTAGTGCCTCGTTAGAGTACTTATTACGGACTCTCTCATGAGCTGATCGACCCATTTGTCCTCGTAAATCAGCACTATCTATGAGCTGTTGAAGATGGTGTTCAAATCCATCGATATCATCTGGGGTGGTCACAAATCCTTGTTCCCCATGTTCGACATTGATAGTTATTTCACCAACATTACTAGCAACAATAGGCTTGCCAGCCGCCATAGCTTCTATAACAGTAATGCATAATCCTTCATAATGTGATGGTTGAAAATATATGTCGACAGTAGAAAGAAAATCTGGAACTGAGTTAACATGGCCGAGGAGAGAAACGTTGGTCAGGCTGCGGTCACTTATGATCTCGGTTAATTCCTGTCGTCGAGGGCCATCCCCAGCAATTGCCAAATGAACATTTTTATCAGAGAATCGTTCAGCAACCTCAATAATTGCGTCATGGTTCTTTGGACGTATAAGATTCCCGACCGTCCCTATAATAATGGCATTCTCAGAAACCTCGTTAAGTTTACTACCACCGACAACCGATTCATTGAGCCTTTTCAATGGCATCGAGGGGCACGTATATTTCTCAATCGAAAGACCAGCTATAGGGACTGTCCAAATCCTATCACGATCCAGTCCTTGTTTTTCGATCAACATTGAATAAACTGCTTTCGAGTCAGCGAGAATCCCATCACATTGACCGATAGTAACTTTGTCAACTAGGCGACGAAGCTCTGTCTTGAATTCGGTGTTATGAGACCAGTTCAAAACTGTGTCTACCCCAAAAATAGCTCCGAATAACCGCGAAATGATTTCTGCATGATAGATAGATCCTACCAAGATATCGGTGTCTCGAAGAATCGATGTAATCGGTAATAGTTTATCAATCCGGTGTTTATTTTCAATATCAAGATCTATTACCTTAACATGATTAGGGATACTGGGGAGTATAGTTTTATCACCCCCGTACAATGCGACGATGGTGATATCAAATGCTTCTGGAGAAAGTCCACTTAGTAATCGAGCCATTCCGACTTCTGCCCCGCCTGTTTCGAGGCCGCTAATGAAATATGTTAGATTAGGTGTCTCTTCCATATTCTATACTTTATATCCTAATTGACGCAGTCGGTCGTCAACTGATTCTCCTCCTTGTTTTACTTCCTCTATGTCTGGCTCTTCGCGCTTGATACTCTTTCTTTCCGTAAAATCGCATGTGAACCACGGCACATCAATCAGCTCATCTACATAAATACCATCGAAATGACCATATGTTTTTAGTGGTATTGGCAATATTCGTTCTCCAAGGAGCTCCCCATGATCAGAAGTGATGACTGTTTTACCATTTAACACGTCAACTAATTGTTCAACGTGTTCAAGAACCAATTCTAAGTTTTCACGATAAGCCCGCCAAAGTAATTCGTCTGTGGCCTCTTCACTCCTTCTTAATGTCTCAATTAATCCTGGACTGACCGCAAAATGTTCTTTACCAGTTGGGCCAATATAGGGTTGATGTGGTTGCATATAATGGACGATAAGCCGCTTGTTTGGGAAGTTCTCAGCGACCTGCAATGCTTGCTGGGTTACTGTTTCTGGGCGAACAGACATGTCAGCTAAATCAAGGTGGTCTGCTTGAAGGTTGATAAACCGGTGTACTTCCGAATTAATTTCATCACGAAGTTTAGCGAACCACTCATTAGCTGAAATATATACTGTGTCGTATAAAACCTTATTTGAGAAGTTGGCACGAACAAACTCTGACGACATGCCTCCTCTTGACTGCCTTTTCTCCAGCGTACCCGACAGAGAGATTTGCTTCTCAAATACATCATACCGGCAGGCATCAAGAATAATCAAATTATCCCAGTCTTCATAAGAGAAAATATCTGTTCCCTCAGGGTAATACGAACGGTGTCGACCTCTCGTATAGTACAACTTATTTACTTCCCGGAGCAAAGCCGTAGGATCCGTCAGTCCTTTTTTAATATCTTTCAGGTTCATATTCTATGATTGCTTTATTCATTAGCGCTCTTCGCTTATACGGTTCCTGATCATCGTGCAAATATATCGTAAATTCTTTTTCCTATATATGATGGCAGAAGCCTCGGAGGCACGCGAAGACAGAGATGCTGCAACGTATCACGGGGCGAAGCAACACCAAGTTTTCGTAGTTTCCACGCCATTTGAATCTCGGCCATTGCATAATTTAGCCCCTCTCGGCGATCAACAAGGTTGTTTACATTTGCTCGGACGAGTGTTTGATTAAGATTGCGGAACTGAAGTCCAGCGGCAAGACCTCGCGCCCATAAATCCCAGTCCTCCATCAACGGGAAATCACGATACCCGCCCGCGTCGAGAACCGCTTCACGATCAAACATCACAGTCGGATGATTCACAGGACATCGCCACGGCATCCACTCGGCGATTTCATTATGAGATGTAGGAACCTTGCGTGTTCGTTCTGGAGGTTCGGGATCATCGCGGAATTCAGCGAGATGCGAGCCAACGATATGTGCATTAGTTTCTTTCAGAACATTTAACTGGTGTGTAAATCGCTCCGGTTCGGAAATGTCATCAGCATCCATTCGTGCAACAAAAGGCATTAAACATCCCTTGAGACCAGCTTGAAGTACTCCTCCTAATCCTTTGGCGTCAGGAAAGTGTTCGTGCCGGCTAATAGAGTGTGTATTGACCAAATCATTAATCGCCGTTTCAGTATCTTCTGTCAGCGACTGATTGGTTACCAAAACGATTTCCGCCGGTGGTGACGTTTGCTCAGTGATGCTTCGATGTGCTCGATTCAAATCACTTGGATCGCTCGTAGCGGCTACAGGGAATAAAACAGAGATTTCGCCCATTAATCTCGTCCTCCGTTCTGACTCCAACGGCCCATTATCGCAATTGACTCAGCACCGATTTATAAATGAATCGATGGTCGAGAGCTGATTTGACTGTTGTCTATCTGGATTCTGGTTATCATAACGTCAGATGTCCTAGATTTAAACGAAACCGTTCAGCCAACAACAGCGATTAGTTGCTCTGTTGAAATCCTTGTGAAATCATATATTCTGATTGTGGTTCGACGAAATGAATGCCTTCCCGAAGTCGCAGATTCTCCAGTTTACTGAGAAGGCAATCCATCTGGTGCGTCCACCGGTCACTCGATACCACTCAAAATTTTCCAAACACCGCTATACAGTTCCCCAGCACGTTGTTCTGTTATGTCTCAAACTTCAGAAGAACACGACTTACCGTGGCCGGGCTAATGAATTAACCGAAGTATCACGTTTCCGTCGTGTTCCCAAGTTAACCGAGATTCCTACGTCATCAACGTTTTGTAAGCCGTTCAACCGTCTTGATATGGCTGTGTATCGTATCATATTGACTCTCTTAGTGACGCTGCCTCCGGCGAGCGGCGTAGTTGGAGTTGCTACATTAGGTTTGACCGCTGTTATGCTTCGAAACGCTACATGAAACGAGCCGGAACAAGTATACGCCCTATACCGCAACCACTCGGAACACAGCACTGCAAGGAGGAGTGAGTACGTCACTACTATCCTACGCATAAATATGAACGGCTACATTCAAAAGCGTAACGTAGGAAACTTGCGATGGAACGTCCGCGCTGTGAGGTCCGGGCAGTACAGGATGAAGTGAGAGGACCGATGGCTAAGAAGCGCTTCTACTGGTACCGATGGCCGAGGCGTCGGACCCGCCGTCATCATCTGCCCCGAACGGACGGCGACATCCGGATCCCGAGGTTTGTCCCCGCCGTTCCCCCTCATCGACCGTTGGGAATCGTTAGTCTCGAGTTCCCGCTCTGTCGCTATTACTTGGAAGTCCTCAGTCGATGGGAAGTCGTCACGAATCAACGCGAGCATCGCGGTCAGCCCCGTTCTATCTGGCCTCGTCAACGAAGTCGGCGAGATCCGCTCCCGCATCCCAGCCGTATGCGTCGCGAGATTCGGGTACTCAGCATCCGAGAGTGACAACAGCATATCGGTCAAATGCGCCCGGAAGGTGGCGGTACGAGCTTCCCTGTCCAGAAAGCCAATCTCAAAGTGTGCAGCCAACTGTCCCGGTCGAAGGACCGCCCGGTCGATATCATCCGGTCGGTTCGTCGCCGCAACCACGATAGCCTCACAGTCCTCGTGAGTGAGCTGCGCGAGAAATTCGCTGGTAATCTTCCGGTCCTTAGCATGCGAACCCTTCCCTGACTATTCGCGCGCTCCGAACAGGTGTTCGGTTTCGTCAAAAAAGATGGCACACGGCCCAATCTGTTTTGCCTTGTCAAACAGCGTATTCACCCGGTCACTGCTCTCGTTGATCCACCTCGACGTCATGCATGCCGGGGAGAGATCGACGAACCGGACAGTGAGTCCGCCAGCAAGCGCTCTCGCGAACATCCTCTTTCCCGCTCCCAGTGGGCCATACAGCATGGTGCCGCTCTCAGACTTGACACTGAACCGCGAGAAGCGGTCGTCCCCATCGCAATGCGCTAGGTTCGAGGACACGGCTCTCGAGATCGGCCTTCACGTCATCGTGGCTGCCGGTGTCGGTGAACTGCTGCGGCGAGTGCTGCCAGTCATACGTCTAGTTCTACAACTTGACTTTAGACGGGCTACTCCCGGTCAATGAATGATTTCCAGGGGGCCGTCAGTGGACACATCCTCGGTAGCGACAGCATCGTTGTGGCGTTGTGACTGTTCGCGCTCCGATCCCCGCTCGCGTTCGTGTTCCGGGCCGGGGAGTAGGTAGTTGGGCCGGAGGGATCCGTTCTCACTCACGCTGTTTCTATTGGTTGCTCCGCCCTTTGTCTGTTACCGTAATCACAATGTACGTCTTGGCGAAGATAGCGATTGTGTTCCCCACAGCAAACGGAATATTGAGTGCGTGTAAAAAGTCAGAAACCGGCATGTTCTGGAGAAAACGTTCACACCACGAGCAAGAATACCGTGATGATGAACTACAGTCCACTCACCGCGATCGAGGGGAGAAGCGGTCGCCCGAGGAACCAGAACGCTGCGAATATACGGATGGACAGCCGGTCGTACACCGCGAGCCCCCCGAGGCCCGTCTAGAGAGGGTTGAGGACGGCTAGTGTGACCAGCCACCCCCTGCCATCACGACGGCTGCGACGAGCGAGGTTTCGATGAGGCGGCCACGCCGATCGTACGTAGGCAACGGCTCGTCCATTTGGACAAGTCCGTACATAAGATCGGCAACGAGGTAGGCGATTGTCGCAGCGAGTAGAGACACGTGTCGATTCCGGTGTTGTATCGATTTGTTGGAGTGATGTAATCGATTGTCAATTCAGTGTTTTTCGTGAGAGGATACCTGTGAACTGCGCGAAATTCGCAGTCGTTTAGAATGAGCTCGGTAGTACACTTGGTGTTGCTATCTAAGCCTGCGGTACGTGTTTACGCCAAGATCCCGACAGCCTGGACAGCGTGAGTCCGTGAAATCATCTCATTATTATTGACGACTCGACGAAGCTCTTCGTATGGATTACGTCCCTGCTGGCGCCACGTCGCCAGCAGGGACAAGACCGTCTCGTGAACAAACATTCCTCAGTCATTACGGAGCGTTCCGATGATTTTTCGGAGAACCACTGGCTCACAAGCCGCGTTCTCTGCGGCATTGTTCGTCGGAGAGACCGATGGCTTACCGACGAAGGTGACCCAGTGGTCGAGGATCTCCTTCGATCCTTCCAAGCAGTGTGCCCTAGTCTATCGGACCCTGACCGCTCAATCCGAGATCCAAGCTCTCTTCACACCACATGCTGGAGCTCTGCTCGTTCACGGACTGTCATGTTCCTACCCGTGGTCGTTCGTTTTCGGAGTCACATCGTTCGCAACAATCCACAACTGCCGAATGACGATCTTCAGATCGAACCAGAACGATTGAGAACGGATATACGCCACATCGTAGCGAAGCTTCTCTTCCGGGTCAAACCCCGTTGCATCGTTAATCTGGGCTAATCCCGTCAGCCCTGGCTTCACGAACCAGCGTCGCCGCCAGAGATCCGTCCCCGCCTCCATCTCGCTGTCGAGTTCTGGTCGCTCCGGACGCGGGCCAACAACACTCATCTGGCCACGTAAGATGGCGAGCAACTGTGGAATCTCGTCGAGATGCGTTCGCCGCAAGAACCCACCAACTCGCGTCACACGCGGGTCACGACCACCGTCATCCTCCTCACTGAGTGTCGCGCCACTCCCCGCTTCAGCATCGGTGACCATGCTCCGAAATTTCGCGACAGTGAACGTATCACCGAAGGTCGCGGTCCGTGTCTGCCGGTACAACACCGGGCCGGGACTGTCGAGCTTTATCGCGACAGCAATCACCAACAGAAGCGGACTCAACACGAGCAGTGCCGTCCCCGCAAACGCCACATCGAACAGTCGCTTCGTCACCCGGTCGAACCAGTCCCATGGCTCAAGATCAATCTCTACCAGTAGGCCGTCGCCCGGCTCATTAGTCAACACTACGTCAGCGTGAGTGCGATGGACCTTGGCCATAACTCCGTACTCGTAGCAGGTGTCTAATGTGCCGAAGAACTCTGCGCGGTCTGGTTGTGTGAACGCGAGTATGGCTGTATCGATGTCATAGTCAACGAGAATATCGTCAAGCCGTGAGAGTCCCCCAAGATTCGATACGTCCATCAACGCGTCTGCCGTTCCGCCGTCAGTCAGTTCGGGTGCGCGTGGCGTGAACGCCGCTTCCGAATCGGGTACTGGGGGCGATACGTAGCCAAGCACTGCCCCGTCAATCGTCGGCAGTATCTCTGCCATCACCTCGGGGTCGTCCCCGACGATGATTGTCCGCTCGCCATCTGCCCGTGGTCGCTGCCGAATCACGACAAACCACACCGGCACCGTACTCACAAGTACCACGCCCGTCACGATGAGCGTCGCTCGTGGCAGCGCGTACGTCGCATCCGCGTAGCCAATCGTCGCCATCGCGAGCAGCGCAACCGTGACACGCTTGAGCGCGTAAAACCACGTATCGAGGATCCGGCGTGGCCGTGGCTTGTACAGCGGAAACAGTGCGCCAACAACAACGGCGGTCGCGATTGCAGCCTCATACACGAACTCTGCTCCGGCTGCCCCATCAAACGGCAGCGACCCCACGACGGGTAACAGGGAAAAGAGCCGCTGGACCATGGCGCTGTTGGCGACTGCGACAGCCCCAATTGTCAGGAGGGCCGCGCCACCAACGCTGACGATTCGGTAGCCCCACCGCCCACTCATTAGTTCGTCTCAGCCGGAGCAGCGGCTTAACTGTGGCGTCCCGGCGCTGGAATGAATATGCTCTCTCAATACAACGTTATACACAATTCACAGGTTCAACTGCTGAGTCAGTTCTCGCCGTCGGACGCACTGGCCACCTGCTGTTCGCCGTCCTGTAACCGCTCCTCGGCCCGATCGCGGTCCTCCGGATAGCCGATATCCATCCGCCAGCCGTCCATTCGAACCGCATCAATTGTCCGCCCGGAGTGAATTAGCAAATCAATCGCATCGGAAATCTCGTACTCGCCGCGATCCGACGGCTGCACCAAATGACACGCATGGAAAATCGCCGGTGAGAAGGTGTAGAACCCGGTCATCACGAGGTTCGACGGCGGGTCGTCAGGCTTCTCGACAACAGCGGTAATCTCACCGTAGTCGTTCGTGTCACACACGCCGTACCGCGAGGCCTCGTCCCACGGCACCTCCTCGACCAGAAACGCCGCGTCGGCGCGGTCCTCTCGCTGGCGGTCAACCACGTCCTCCAGATTCGCTCGGAAGATGTTGTCCCCGAGCATGAGCATGAAGTCGTCGTCGATGTGCTCTTCGACGGTCAGGAGTGCGTGGGCAATCCCGAGTGGCTCGCGCTGGTGACAGTACGTGATCGGGACGCCCTCGTACGCGTCCCCGTAGCGCGTAATAATCTGTTCTTTTTTGTAACCAACAACGATATACAGCTCCGTCGCCCCCAACTCGACCAACTCGTCGAGACAGTACTCCAGGATTGGCTGGCCGTCAACCTCGACGAGTGGCTTCGGTTTGTCGTCGGTGAGAGGGCGCAGTCGCGTCCCCTTCCCGGCCGCAATAACGACTGCTTGCATACATTCACACACTGAGTCATGTGTAAAGGGTTTGCCGACTCACCGCCGGAGCCTATACCGACACCGCTTCGCCATCCTCAACCGCACTCTCCGACACTTGCACCGTCGTCTCACCGACCGTGTACGTTCCTGCGTACGGCACGGTCACGCTGTACTCCCCTACCCCATTCGTCTGGACCGTTCGCTCGTATGTCGTCTCGAAGCCTTCCCCGGTAACCGAAACGGACGCCGTCACGGTTTCGTTTGCCTCGGCCGTCCCAGTCAGCGTCGCCCCTGGAACCAGCGTGTAGACACGATACTGGTCCGTCGATGACTCGTACACGGCCTGATAGTGGGCGAGCCCGTCGCCGCCGTCAGTCTGGCTCCCATAGGCGGCGAGCCGTGCACCGATACTCTCCGGTGACGGCTCCTCGGTGTAGCTGGTCGGGAAGACAACGAAGCCCGCCCGCCCGGAGAGCCGGTCGTACCAGGCCTGGCTCTCGTTGCTCGTGAGGAACGGCTCGAAGTTCGACCGTGCGTAGCCGTACGAGCGTGAATCCCCATTCACGAAGTAGTTATAGGCCCGGTTGTAGCTCCACTGACTGAACACGTACTCCGGTTGTTCCTCCCACTCGGCTTGGGCCGTCTGGTCGGCCATCCAGTCAGCAGTTGCATAGCGTTCTGGCGGCGTCGTCAGCTGATTCGTCTTTATCGGGACCTGCAAGACGCCAAGCCCGCCGACGAGCAGGAAGACCGCAACAATCGCCCCGGCTTGCTGGCGGGTCGGCAGCGCGATGGAGTCACGCACGTCCGGGACAGGTGGCCGGACAGCGTCGACTCGCTCAACGAGCGCCACGAATGCCACCCCGGCGAAGATCGCCACGAAGGTCGCTAGTTCACCGACAAACCGTACCTGCACCATCGCGAGCAGCAGGAACGCCCAGCCGTAGCCCACTGGAACGAGCCAGCGGTCCTCGGTCGTCGCCTGCACCGTTGCCCACACCAGCGCCGGCAGCGCGAGAAACAGGGCGAAGCCAAGCAGGAGGAGCCAGCCCTGGGCGTCCGAGAACAGCCCCGCCGTCTCGGCAATCCGATCACTTCGGAATAGCAGTCTACTCGCCCGGGTGCGAAGTGTCTCCCACCCGTCCGGAAACAGCATGATAGCCCCGACGAGACTCGCGACCCCACTCGCAACGACGGCCCCACCAGCGAGCCGTGGGTCTGGGCGCACCCGCGCCACGACCTCGGTCACGACAAACACGACCGCCGTCCCCGCAAACAGGAGTGCCGGAGCCGTCGCCACGACCGTCGTGTGCCAGTCGAATGTCGTGTGGCCGAGCCACACCAACCCCGCCCCACCGAGTAGGCCCGCAAGGATTGGGGCCCCACTGACAAGCGGCGATTTGCCTGCCCGGACCCAGACGACGGCCAACCCCGCGGCAATGATCCCGATAGGGACAATCAGGAGTGGACCGGCGCTCCATGCGAGCACCTGCCCGCCAACGCCGAGGGCCAATCCCACGACGCCCAGCGTGGTCGCCCGCGAGCGCACGTCGTTCACGACGAGCGTGACCAACGAGAGGGCCGTCACGCCGAGCCACGGGTAGTCGAAGGCGTGGTGGTCGGCGAAGCCGAGACTCGTCCGCATCGCGTGCCCCGGCAGGACGGCGAGGAACACGACGGCCGCGAGCGCAACTCGCGTGTCGTCGGTCACGCGCTTCGTGAGCAGATACACGAGCAGGCCCGACAGTACTGCCGACACGACAGGATACCACGCGAGGATCTGACCGGTCGCCCCCGCCCCGCCACCCACCAGCGAGGCGAGCAGCCACATCGTCGCGACGTAGAGTGGCTCACCCTGCGTCACGCCTCCGGGCAGTGTCGACAGCGTCAGATCCGGCGTCGCGAGCAACTGCTCGACCCAGTAGCGGTAGTAGTAGGGGTCGTTTGCAGACAAGACGACGGTACCATCCTGAAACACTGGGCCAAACGCGAAGGCAATCCGAAAGACCGCCACAAGCGCGAGCGCCCCGGCGAGTGCACCCGCAACACGGCGGTCAGGTCGCGGGAGCGACCATCCTTGACTATCTTCGGTCTCCTGCTCGACGTTGCCGGCTAACCCCCTCTCCACCGCCTCACGGTCGGCGACGCGGTAGCCGTCGTTGACCTCCTCGACAATGCCCGCCCCGACGATTTCACCGAAGGCTCCCGAATCAATGGCGAGGTCGTCGAACGTGAACGGTTCCTCCGCGTCGAGCGTCGTCCGAATCGCCGATTCGAGCGCCGGGCGGTCGGCGACGAGGTCGGCGACGCGGCGAGCCGTTACCATACCGTCTCCAACACAGACGGGCGAATAAATCCAACCACTCTCTGCCGGCCCCAACGCTATTTTGTTTCTTCGACTGTCACGACCACTGTGTCCGCCACTACCCCGCGCCGTCTCGTCGCGACCCTCGCCGTCGCCGCCCTCCTCGTGCTCGCCGGCTGTAGCGGGCTCACAGGCTCGTCCGCGACGGCCACACCAAGCCCGTCACCGACCGCGACGACGACCCCGACAGCGACAGGCACACCAACAGTCACGTCGACACCGACGCCAACTGCAACACCAACAGCCACGCCTGACCCGGCTGATGCCGAGCAACTCGCCCCGGGGATTACGACCGCCGGCGTGGTGAACGCCTCCGCGACCGCGGCCGCCCACGAGGCCCGCGTCGCCGCGACGCCCGGTGTGAGCGTCCTCACCACCAACATGTCGCTCGACGGCGAGCAGGTCACGGCTCGCGAGCGGGCTGTCGCCACCGCGAACTTCTCCCGGGTTAATTTCGTGGCCAGCTACACCACCATCGAGGGGACCGATACGACGGAGTTCGTGAGCGCGAACGCGACCACCGTCCGCAACTACGTCGTCGCGAATGAGACGGTCCAACTCGACAGCTACCAGAACCGGACCGAGACCTTCGACAGGGTGATTCGGTCACTTGCCACGGACTCCCGTGTCCTCGAACAACTGCTCGCCACCGGAGACTTCACCGCTGCGTCGGTCACCGTCGACGGCGAGTCGATGGTTCGCCTGACGACCGAGACGTACGCCGGGAGTCAGTACGATCCCGACGCTGTCGAATCCTACGAGGCCCGCCTCCTGGTCGGGCCGGACGGACTCGTCCACTCGGCACGCGAAGACATCGTGTTGACCGACGCGGTCTCGCTGGAATCGCGCCAGCGTGCCTACCAGTTCACCGCCGAATCTGTCGACCTCCCGCCGACACTTCAGGTGCCTCCCGAAGTCAAGAGTGACGATGAGACGACCAACTGACGGTCTCAGCACCTAAGCGGGGTAAAAAGCACTCCACCGGGCTATGATAAACGGCTTTTAGCCACCTCATCGACGTTCGACGGTTCTTTTATATACCCGGGCGGTCCTTTTACTTATAGTGACTAATCCAGCCGACACCATCGAGATACAGAACGTGGTCGCCTCGACAGGCATCGGACAGGAGCTCGATCTGGACACGCTCGCTGCCGACCTGACGGGGTCGAGCTACGACCCGGAGAACTTCCCCGGCGTCGTCTACCGACTCCAGGAGCCGAAGGCAGCGATGCTCATCTTCCGCTCGGGGAAGATGGTCTGTACCGGCGCAAACAGCATCGACGCCGTGCATGAAGCGCTGTCCATCGCCTTCGACCGCCTGCGCGAGCTGAACATCCCCGTGGATGACGACCCGGAGATTACGGTCCAGAACATCGTCTCCACGGCCGACCTTGGCGCAACCCTCAACCTCAACGCCATCGCCATCGGCTTCGGGCTCGAGAACATCGAGTACGAACCCGAGCAGTTCCCGGGGCTCGTCTACCGCATGGACGACCCGGACGTGGTCGTGCTGCTGTTCGGCTCCGGCAAGCTCGTCATCACGGGCGGAAAAACGACGGACGACGCCTCCGAGGCCGCCGCGGCCGTCACCGAAGAGCTCGAATCGCTCGGGCTCCTCGGCTAAACGGAGACGTACCGAATTCTCCGTTCGATGAGCAGCCACGTCAGCGACAGCGCCGCGCCCAACACGTTTGCGGTCATATCGCCGATGCTGAAGTACCGCGATGGAAGCACGCCCTGTGCCAGCTCAATGGCGACGCCGTACAGCCCCGCCGTTGCGAGCACGAGTATCACGCGCTCCACGAGCGGGCGGTCAAACGTCGCGTACGCGATGGTCGCTCCCAAGCCGGCGTAGGCGACGAAGTGGAGATACTTGTCCCACAGCGGGCCACCAGACCGCGCTCCCGGCGGCGTCCCGGTCAGCGAGTAGTAGGCGATGAACACAGCCACGGCGAGGACGCCGGCATACCGGACGCGGCGTGACAGCGCCGGCACTGGGAGTCGATACATCTCAGTAGCCGGTAGCACGGTTCGTGTCTTTAGATTGGGGGAGATGAGTAACGATGACTGGGGCCGGTGGAGTGTTGTCTTGGCGGGTGTGTTCGGATTCAGGCGGTCAGGACGCCCTCTGTGTCGCCGGTGAGCATCTTTTTTCTGAGCAACTCAGCAACGACCTCGTGGCCGGGGTCGTTGTACAGGAAGGCGATGATCGCTTCCGTGTCGAAGATGGAGCCGGCACTCATGCGTCTTCAGACGGGCGGAGTCGTTCTGCTCGCTCTGCTTACTTGCGCTTTTCGGCATCTTTCATCTCCCGAACCCGCTCTAGCACGTCTCCGGGTTTGTGTTCGCCAGCGTGGATTCCGTGTAGTTCATCCAGTGACGGAACCGGCTCGATGATGATACGACCGTGCTCTTCGTAGACGAACACTTCTCCCGGCGTCTCAATCCCGAACGTCTCTCGTAACTCTTGCGGGAGTGTGACCTGCCCCTTCTGTGACACCCGTACTATCGTTGTCTCAGGTGTATTACTCGCCATCGTTCGTCGTGCATATCTCACTCCGAATTACTGAACCTACCGTGGTCAACTGTACAGCCGCACGATCAAGAGCAGCTACGTGGGCGAACGTGATGAACCGGCATCAAACAGATACGGGTTCTCTGTTACCCGCTGTCGGACTCTTCGGTCCCTCGTCGAATCGCGTCCCGATGTTTCTGGGCAACGGGGGCTGGCCCTTCCGCAAGTGATGTTGTGTCTCCCTGTTCGGAGGCCGTTTCTGCAACGAGCCGCTCCATGCGTTCGATACGCTGCTCGGGGCTGTCCGCCGGCTCAATCACTATCTTCCCGTTCTCTTCGTAGATCTCGACCTCAGTTCCAGGGGTGATACTGAGCCGATCCCGCACCTCGTTGGGAAGGACGATTCGTCCGTGTGAATCCACGCTAACCATCGTCTTAGTTTGTGCCGAGAATTACTAATCGTTCCGTCTACGAGCCCCGGTATGAGGCTCCGTGATCATGTATCTGTCTTCTCAATTACTGTAGAGAGCCATCATGCTACCCAGCATGGAGCCACTCGGTCACAAACGGCCCGTCTGCTTCACAACAACACGTACCCGTTCCACACCGTCACGACAGTCCCGACCGTCGCCAGCGCGAAGTGAGCAGCCGGAGGTGCGCGGCCTCGCTACCCGCCGTGCACCAAATTCTTGTCACCAGCAATCCATGAATCACGACGACGCCCTGAACATGGATTCAATCACCGCACAGCAGCTCACGAAACGCTACGACGAGACGCTCGCGCTTGATGCGCTCGACCTCTCGATTCCAGACGGGAGCGTCTACGGGTTCTTAGGTCCCAACGGCGCGGGCAAATCTACGACGATGCGACTGCTCACCGGGCTCACGATGCCGACCTCCGGCGAGGCGACTGTCGCCGGCGTCCCGACCACCGACCGGGCACAGCTCATCGACCACATCGGCCTGCTCCCCGAGGAGCCGCCGATTCACGACGAGCTCACCGCCCGCGAACAGCTCACCTACGCCGCCGGCCTGCGTGACCTCACGGACCCACAGTCGCGGATCCAACACCTGCTCAACCGCGTTGCCCTCGCCGAGGACGCTGACACCCGCATCGACACCTACTCGACGGGGATGCGCCAGAAGACCGCCTTCCTCCAGGCCGTCCTCCACGAGCCGGACGTACTCTTCTTAGATGAACCGACCGCCGGGCTCGACCCCCGGGCGGCCCGCACCATCCGTGCGTTCATCGACGAACTCTCCGATGGCGGCACGACCATCTTCCTCTCGACACACATCCTCCCGGTTGTGGACGAACACGCCGACACGGTGGGCGTGCTCTCGGACGGGCAACTGGTCGCCGAGGGGAGTCCCACCGAATTAAAACGCCGCGTCGACGCCGAGGACGGCGACAAGACGCTCGAAGACGTATTCCTCGACGTGACCGAGACCGCCCCCGACGAGGAGCTCTGATGGTCATCGGCCATCTCGCGGGCGGGCTCACGATCGCCCGCACGGAGTTTCGCCGGAGCCTCCGCCAGGTCACCGGCCGACTCTCACAGATTCTCGGGCTCGGATTCGGGCTGTTCGTGTTCAGCGCTGGTGCCGTCGCCGTCTCGTATTTGCTCGTCACGCAGTCGCCCGACCTTTCCGGATTCACCATCGGTGCAGGCGTCCGGAGCGCCATCACCTTCCAGTGGCTGTTCGTCGTCGCCATCATCACCCAGCGGGTCGTCACCGTGAACCCACGCCCCGACGCCGGCGACCACCTTCTCACGACGGTCCGACCGACGACGGCCGTTGCCGGGCTTATCCTCGCCGAGCTCGCCCGCATCGCCGCGTACATCGGGGTCCCGGTGCTCGTCGTGACGCTCGCGCTCGCGTACACGACCGGCTCCGTCGCGACCGTCCCGCTCGTCGCGGTCGCGGTCGCGCTCCTGTTCGCCAGCGGGGTCGTGCTCGCACACGTGCTCGGGCTGGCTATCAAACTCGCCGTCGCCAGAATACCCACTCTCGCCCGCCACCGCACGGTGCTCGGCACGCTCGCGGCCGTTCTCCTCTTCGGCGGCTACACCGTTATCCAGTCGTCCGGCGGCGGGACGAGCGGGTTCGGGCTCGTCCCCGTCGGCTGGGCTGCCGACCTCGCGGCGCTCGCGCTCCCTGTCGGTACCTCGCCCGTACACGCGGCCGGCGGCGTGGCCGCGACCGGCCTCGTCGTCGTCGCCGGCGTCTCGCTCGCGAGTCGCGTCGCCACGGCCTTCTGGTTCGGCGACTCCGTTACGCCCGAAATCGAGACGGAGGAAGCGACCGTCGACGGCGTCGGCACCGACCCGCTCGCGAGCGGGCTCGGGCTGCTCGGTCGGCTCCCCCTCGGCTCGGGCCAGTCGGGTCATATCGCCCAGCGGACGGTCCTACTCGCCCGACGTGCGCCCGCGAAGCTCTCGTATCTCATCCTCCCGTTCGTCATCGCCGGCTCCTTTCTGCTGCAGGCGGTGTTCGGTGAGCTCACGGTCCCGACGGCCGCGTTCGCCCCCGGGTTCGCGGTCGCGCTCCCGTGGGTCGCCGGCGCGGCCTTCACGCTCAATCCCCTCGGCGACGAGGGGCGGGTGTTGCCGCTGACGCTCACCTCCCCCGTCGACGGGCGGACGTATCTCCGTGGACTCGTCCGTCCCGGCGTCGTCATCGGTGGGCTTGTCCTGCCGGCTGTGCTGGTACTCGCGCTCGCGACCGACTACGCGCTCGGCGAGGCGGCGCTCATGCTCGCGGTCGCGGGGCTCGGGATTCCCGCCGTCACGGCCGTCGCCACCGGCATCGGGATGCTGTTCCCCCGAACCGATGCGGTGCGCGTCGCCCGCGGTCGGGAGGCGACGCCACCGACGCTCACCGCGATGGTGCTCTACTCGGTGTGTGTCGGGCTGACTGTCGGCGTCCCGGTCGCTGCCGGCCTTGCACCCGACGCCGTGCGTGCGGTCACGGCTGCGCTCGTCGGCGGTCTGCTCGCGTTCCCGTTCGCCTACGTCGGCGGCCCCCTGACGGGTGTCGCGGAGGGGTTCACCTCGCTCGGCCAGTCTATCGCCGGGCTCGATACTGCCGTCGTCCAGTGGGGTGGGCTCCTCGCGCCGGTCGTCCTCGGTGTCGTGCTCGCGCTCGCCTCCGCCCGGTTTGCGGCCCGCTACGTCGAGCGCTACACCCTGTAATCGTATCGAGTCGCAACCGTTAAGCGCGACTGTCCAAACCTATGGGTGCGGGCCGGTGGGGTAGCTTGGTATCCTTCGAGGATCGGGTCCTCGGTACCTCGGTTCAAATCCGGGCCGGCCCATCTTCTCTCGTCGCTCTCGTATCGCCCAGCACTGCTGACTGCTTTCGTCCATTCTCGCCGCGAACAGGAGGATTCATGATAGATGCTCGCACAGTGTGGGCCATGACGGACAACACACCGGTCGTGGTGAGTGCGAAACGAACCGCCCAAGGGAAAGAAGACGGCGCGCTCGCTGACATCCGGAGCGAGGACCTCTCGATTCCGCTCGTGAACACCATGCTCTCGGAGTCGGGCGTCAACCCCGACGACGTGGACGACGTGATGTGGGGCTGTGCCCAACAGCGCGACGAGCAGTCGAGCAACATCGCCCGCCAGATTGCCATCTTCTCGGAGCTCGGCGAGTCGGTCCCCGGCACGACCATCGACCGCCAGTGTGCCTCCTCGGCACAGGCCATCATCAGCGCCTCCGACGCCATCGCGGCTGGCCGCCGTGACGTAATGTTCGCCGGCGGCGTCGAGTCGATGTCGCGCGTCAAGATGGGCGGCGGCAGCGGCACGATGTATCCCGAACTCGACGAGCGCTACGGGATGGAGAATCTCTCGATGGGGATGACCGCCGAGAAGGTCGCTGAGGAGTACGGCGTCTCCCGCCAAGAGCAGGACGAGTACGGCCTCCGCAGTCAGGAACGCGCCCGCAAGGCCACCGAGGAGGGCCGCTTCGACGACGAAATCGTCCCGCTCGAAACCGAGGATGGGACCTTCGACACGGACGAGAGCATCCGTAACACCGACATGGAGACGCTCGGCAAACTGCCGACCGTGTTCAAAGAGGACGGCACCGTCACGCCGGGCAACGCCTCCGGCATCGCCGACGGCGCGGCCGGCGTCCTGCTCACGAGTCGCGACTACGCCGACGAACACGACCTCGACGTGCTGGCCGAGGTCGGCACGAACTTCGTCGCCGGCGTCGACCCCACCGAGATGGGCGTCGGCCCGATTCCGGCGACTGAGGGGCTGCTCGAACGCTCCGGCCGCGACATCGACGAGTACGGCCTCGTCGAAATTAACGAGGCGTTCGCCTCCCAGTGTCTCTACTCGGCCGAGCAGTTGGGCATCGAGATGGACCGGCTCAACGTGAACGGCGGCGCAATCTCGCTGGGGCACCCGCTGGGTGCCTCGGGCGCACGGCTCCCGGTCACGCTCGTCCACGAGATGAACAAGCAGGGCGTTGAGCGCGGTATCGCGACCGAGTGTGTTGGCTTCGGTCAGGGCGCAGCGATCGAGTTCTCGCTCCCGAACTGAGCCACCTCGTAGACACGTCGCCTCACCGACTTCGATTTTATTTGGCGTCATCGCTGAGAGACGTTGGAGCAGCCAACGTCTGCCCGAAACGTTCACCGATGTGAATGTGGTAGGAATTCGTATGAGCGAGCGTGAACGTCAAACAGTCGGGCAGCACGGCCAAGTGACGATTCCCAAGCCGCTCCGAGAGCGGTTCGGACTCCAGATCGGAGATGAGGTGTTCATCCGTGAAGAGGCAGGCAAACCCGTCATCGAGCGATCCATGAGTCGCGAGAAGGTTGCCGAGGGGTACCGCCAGCGTGGCGAACAGACTCGCGACCTCACGTCCGAACTGGAGGGTGTTTCGACCGAAGCGAATGAACGTCTCGGCGACTCTCCAGAGAGCTAGGCGGTATCTGTCCGTTGTGTAGGTATCGGTACTGTCGCTCATCCCATATGGAAACATGAACAGCAAGACCTGCGTCCCCGTCGTGTCGTCTATGATGACAAGGAGTGTGTCAAACCTTCCACCCGACGAACTCTTCTTCCGGTTCGATACCCATCGCATCGAGCACCCGCGCTGTCGCGACGTAGTGGGCCGCTAACATCGCCACCCCGACGACCGTCTCGTCGGCGTACTGCTCGCGCAGTCGGTCGTGGTCGCCGTCACGCACGTCACCGAGCGCGACTGCCCGTGCGTACGCAAGGAGTGCAGCATCCTGCGCGTCGAACGGCTCCCCTCGTCCCTCGCTGATGGCCGTGATTTCCTCGTCGGAGACTCCCGCTTCCCGCCCGAGTCGGACGTGTTGGTGCCACTCGTACGGGTGTTCGAGAGCGCGCGCCGCGGCCAGAATCACGAGTTCGCGTTCGCGAGCCGGCAGAATTTCCCACAGCCGACTGGAGTAGCGCATATACCACTGGAACTGCGTCGGCGCGTTCGCCATCCCGCGGAAGATGTCCGCGGTCCCCACGTCGTTCTGGTCGAACAGATACCGGTACTCCTCGGGCAGGTCCTCGGCATCGAGTAAGGGTACGCGTGCCATACCCACACATTGAGCGGCGTCGGGTTAGTGTTCCCCCTACGCGGTGAGCCAGTTGGGCGCGAGCACCCGCGCGAGCACCCCCGGCGCGAGCAGCTTCGTCGGGTCCTGCTGGAGCCGGATGACGCGTTTCAGCTCCTCGGCGACGTAGTCGTTGTCGTGGGCCGTCGGAATCAGCCGGTCCATGTACCGATTGAACAGGTCCGTTCCCGGCGGCTTCGGGCCGGTCGTCGCGTCGTGGGCGAAGTCCGACCCGACGGTGAGTTGCCACACCGGCTCGATAACATCGGCCGTCCGGTCGAAGAAGCGAGCCGCGAGGTCGTCGGTCCCCGCGGCGAGCGCGGCGTGGAGCTGGAGCGCATCCAGCGCCGAAACGGACATCCCCTGTCCGTAGACGGGATTGAAGCTCGCGAGCGCGTCGCCGGTCACGAGCAGCCCGTCGGGGAACGCATCGAGGTGGTCGTAGCGCCGGCGCGTGCTCGACGGGAACCGGAAGGGGCGAATCTCCGCGACGCGGTCGTTTGCAGCGAGCATATCCGCGACGTGAGAGACGGGAAGCGATTCCGCACACGCCATGAACCCCTCGGGGTCGGTCGGCGGATACTCGCCGTGGAGCCCCGACAGCGTCACCATCCACTGGTCGTCCTCGATTGGGATGACGGCTCCGCCCTGGGTCGTCGGCGGTGACGTGCCCACGAGCATCGTCGTCGTCTCCTCGGGCGGGCGCTCGATGCGCGTCGTCGCGTAGCCCACGTCGACGGACACCGTCTCCGTCTCCGGCGGCTCGTAGCCGTGACGGTCCAGCCACTCCGGCACGGGCGAGGTACGGCCCCGCGCGTCCACCACGAGGTCGGCAGATATCGTCGATTCGGAGCCATCCTCGCGGTAGCTGACGCCCGTGACGCGGCGCTCGTCGTCGCTGCTCACCAGTCCCGTCACGTGTGTCTCGGGTCGCAGCGTCACGTTCGCCGTCTCGCTCGCGTGTCGCCGCGTCAACTGCTCGAACAGCGGCCGACTCGCACAGTACATCGGAACGGAATCCAAGCCGTCGGCCACGAAGCCGCCGTCGTGGTGGTACGCCAGTTCGTGGGCGGTGTCGATGGTGATGCCGCCGGCGTCCGTCAGGTCGTCGAGGTAGCCGGGAAACAGCGTCTCCAGCATCGCCCGCGCCGGTTCGAGCATCACGTGCGCGTGGGTCGCCTGCGGGACGCCGCGCCGCGCCACCGGTTCGTCCGGCAGCGGGTCGCGGTCGAGAACCGTCACGCGGTCGTAGCCGTCCGCAAGCACCCGTCCTGCAAGGAGTCCAGCCATGCTCGCTCCGACGACGACGGCGTGGTCGCCAACGGTGTCGACCGCCGTCGCATCGTACGACGGAAGCGACCCTAATGTCATGTCTCCACCCTCGGACTCCACGAATTTACGTTTCTCGCTGGGTTGTCAAATTTTTCTTACCTTGGGTCGTCGGCCGGTGATTGGCAGAGCAGCGTATTATCGACCCGCAGTGATTGGCGGGTCGGACTCCTACCGACCTGCAGTGGTTGGCAGGTCGGATTTCTACCGACTTGCAGTGGTTGGCAGGTCGGACTCCTACCGACGCCGATATACGACCACACACCCGAGGACGGCTATGTCAGACCGACTCGATATCGCCGCCGACCCCGACGCCGTCGCCGCGGAACGCGACGCGGTCGTTTCCCGCATCCGCGACCACGCCGGCGATATCGCCTACGCCATCGCCCGCATCGAGGGGGGTGACTACGGCCGCCGCAGCTTCGAGACGGACGACGGCGAGTGGACCGTCAAACACGAACAGGGGGACATCGAGTTCCTGTTGTTCGAACCCCGAAGCGGACAAGAGACCTACGTCGTCTCCACGCAACAGCCTCCGGAACCCGCGGCCCTCGTCGACGCGCTCGCCGACTACGACGCCTTCGTCGAGCGGTTCGACGCCTACGTTCGGTCGCTCGACGGCCTGCTCGATGACGTGCCGACGGAGTTTCCGACGCCCACCTCCGCCGCGGATGTCGTCGCGGAGCGCGACCGTATCGTCTCCCGCCTGCGCGAGGTGTGCAACCAGATGGCCGGCGAACTGTATCGGTACGAGATGGACGACTACGGCACCTTCACCGCCCGCGTGAACGGGACGCGGTGGGAGCTCAAGCGCGAGGAGTCGAGCACGTCGTATCTCCGCGTCGGCGGCTCCGGCGGGACGTATCTCCTCTCGCAGTACGGTCCACCCTCTGCGGAGGCAGTCCGCGAGTTCGCGCCCGATGCACCCGACTTCGTCGCGGCGTACAACGACCACGTCGCCGAGTTGGAACTCGACTTGGCGCAAATCGACCTCTAAGCCTCGGTGCCCCCAGCCCGGTGTGCGGTCGCTTCGTACCCCACCTGTAACACGGCGGCGACGAGTACCCCGACGGCGATGCGCACTACGAACGTCGAGTCGGGCATCCCGTCGCCCAACAGCAGGACGACGGCGACGACGTTCAGCAGGCCGCTCGCTAACCGGAAGGGCGTTCGCACGGTGACCATATCGGGTCCGTCACTCGTTGTCGTGACAAGCCTTGTGCCGGCGCTACGGTTCGACCCAGACCGGCCCGAGCCACGCGGCTCCGCCGGGTACGTACCCCGAATCTGCCCGCGTCGCCTGCTGTGCCCGCAGATAGTAGTAGTCGGCGTCACCGCCGCGGCCGTCCTCGTAGGTCGGGCCGGTCACCGGAGCGTCGTCCGTCAGCGTTCCCGACTGTGCAAACGTCGACAGCGGCGCGTCGAAGTCGGTCGTCCCCGTCGCGACGTGGAACGGTTCCCCGTTCTTCACGATGGTAACCGACTCCACGGGTGCAGTCCCGTGGACTTCGAACCGAATCGTCCGTTCACCGTCGGCGGTGACGGTGCTGTCTGCTTCGCCGACGCGGGTTCCGTCGACGGACAGCTCCGCGAGGATGCGGTCCGGCTGGGTCGTCGCGTACACCGACCGCGACCGGAGCGCGTCGAAGACGGCCTCGCGCGACCGCTCCGGGGCGCGGAAGGCAGTCAATCCGCCGGGGTAGGATTGCTCGTTCCACACCCGCCAGATGTGGCCCCAGCCGACGCCGTCGCGCCGCCACTCCGCCAGCGACGGGAGATGCGGTTTCGCGTGCATCAGCGAGTGGCCCGGATACGGGCCGTGATAATCCGAACTGCCGAGCAGTCCGACCCGGTGGCCGAGCGCGAGCGCGTCCTGCACGTACGTGCCGGGGCTGTCCGTCTCGCCGTGGCCCATCCGGATTGGTCGCCGATTCCCCTCGCGGCCGGGCCGCTCACTCGACCCCCACTGGGAGTACACCTCCACCAGCGGCGCGAGGTCGTCATCGTACGCCGTCGCGGCGAAGTCGAACGGGTACATCGCCTCCGCCGGGTGGTGCGGGATGGTGAGTACGTCGCCCTCGCCTGAGTCACGCCACTCTCTCAACTGCTCCCACAGCCCCTCGTAGCTGCCTGTCGCCTCGGCGTGCGAGTCGAACAGCTCTGCGCCCTCCACGCCGTCGAAGTAGACGTTGATGTGGCCACCCTTCGTCGGCTGTTTCGTCCACTCGTAGCCGAACAGCGTCACGAACTCGCCGGGCTCGTTGTTGGCCGCTGTGGTGCGTTTCAGCCGGTCGAAGTAGCGGTCGTGCATCCGCTCGCGCTGCCACCGCGGCGGGATGAAGAAGCCCATCGTATCGTGGTCGGTGTAGGCGCACACGTCGAGTCCCATCACCTCCCGAGCGAACGCGAAGCCGTCGGCCGCCGACCCCGCCCCGTCCGACAGCGACGAGTGGAGGTGAATATCCCCCCACAGCGTCCGCTCGTCCGGTTCGGTGTCGTGGACGCGAACCGGGTTCGAGACGAACCGTTCGCCGCGGTACTCGGCGGTGAGATACTGGACGCCCGTCGTGGAAAACGTCACCTCGACGGTCGTGAACCCTGCCTCGGGGTTGCCGGGGCCGACGCTCGGTCCGTTCCCATCGAAGGAAACGTCGGCCGGCACGGTGGCGTCGTCGTCGGTCGAATCGAGCGACGGCATCCCGTCGATGGCGTGGAGGCGTTCGTACTCGTCCCACGCCTGCACCCGGACGGTCACCGACTCCCCGGCGACGGCGTCGGAGGGCGAAATCAGATGGAGACGGTCGAACCGTCCCGACCGAGACGCCCACAGTGCTCGCAGTGATGGGCGAGAGGCGGCGAAGACGCGAATCGATTCGTGTGGCCCAGCCATACGACCGCTCGCGCGGGCAGGAGCATAAACGTCGGTCCCGGGGGAGTCTTTGTCCCGCCGTCCCACTCCGACGTATGGACGACGACCTCGCGTGGGAGACGACCGACTCCCGCATCGACTACGACTGTCCCGGCTTCGAAGTCCGAGAGGACTCCGTCACGTTCCCCGACGACTCCACGGGTCAGTACCACAGCGTCACCGAACCCGACGCCGTCGTAATCCTCCCCTTCACGCCCGACGGCGACGTGGTCGCTATCGAGGAGTGGCGGCAGGCCGTCGGCCGGGTGAACCTCGGCCTGCCAGCGGGGGGGCTCGAACCAGACGACGATGACCTCGTCGCCGCCGCCCGTCGCGAACTCCGCGAGGAGACTGGCTACGAGGCCGACCGACTCGACCCCGTCGCGACCGTCGAGCCGGCGAACGGCCTGCTCGACGCGACCCACCACCACTTCGTCGCGTACGACTGTGAGCCGACGACGGACCAGTCGCTCGACGAGAACGAATCTATCCGCGTCACGGAACGCGACTTCGAGACGCTGCACCAGCGCGCCGTCGCCGGCGAGTTGCGCGACGGCCGTGCGGCCGTGAGCGTGTTGCGATACGCGGCCGCGGAGTGAGGTGCCTGGAGTGACCGTCAGCTACTTTTCGTTCGCCGGCGACGGTTCAGCGTGGATACCGCACGCGTTGCCCCCGTCGCCGTCGTCGCCGTCGTCGCCCTGACGGCCCTCGTCTCCGGGCCGGCGACGCCGCTGGATTTGACCCCCGACACGAACCCGTGTGAGGGTGACGTGCGCACACAAGTCGGGAACGCGACCGTCGAGGTCCGGTCGCTGCCCGACCGCGCGACGCTCACGCAGGCCGGCTACGGCGCCCGCGTCTGGTCGCTGTCCGTCCCGCCGGCCGTCGTCAACGTCTCCGACGTGGACGGTCGGCCCACGCTCTCCTACCGCATCTTCCTCCCCGAACTCGGCCGCCAGGTCGGCAGCCGCACCGTCGTGAATCGGTGTACCACCGGCCGGCTCTCGCTCGCCGTCGGGGACTCCACCTTCGACCCCGACGAGGTAACGCCCGGTGAGTACAACGCCACCGTCTCCGTCGTCTATCGCGGCACCGACGGCGGTCAGCAGGTCGAACGCACGCTCGCCGAGCGAACCATCACCGTCGTCGCCGAGGAGCCGTGAGCCGTACGCGCTGGCGGGTCGTCTTCGGCGACCGTCGCGGGCTGTTCGTCTGCCTGCTCGCCGCCCTCGCCGCGACCGTCGGCTGGCGCACCACGGTCACTATCACGGACAACTACACCGTCCTCAACGGACTCGTCGCGCTCTCGGAGGGCCACGTCGTCGTCCGCGAGGCGGTGTTCGGCTCCTCGCTCCAGACGCCGGGGATGGTCACCGGGCAGGGTGGTCCGGTCGCCCGCAACTACGCCCACATCGTGCTCTCGCTGCCGGCGCTGTGGCTGTTACAGGCAATCGCCGCCGTCGCGGACCTCACCGTCGCCCTCGTCGGGGGATGGTCGCTCCTCCTGCTCGCGACGGTCGTCGTCGCCGGCGACCTCCTCGACCGCGGCCGCCTCGCCCGCCTCGTCGGCTCCGGACTCGCCGTCGTCGCCTTCGTCGCCGGCGTCGCCCTCGCCACCCCACTCGACCAACCGCATCTCGCGCTGCTCGCGATGCAAACTACGACCGTCGCCGTCGCTGGGCTTGCCGCGACCCTCCTCTATCGACTGGTCGCACTGTTGCACGACGAGCGCACGGGACTGGCTGCTGGTGTCGCCCTCGCTGTCGCCTCGCCGGGCGTCCTGTGGGCGACGATACCGAAACGCCACGTCCTGACCGCGGCGTTCGCGCTCGCGGCTTGCTACTGGCTCGTTCGGAGTCGCGCGACCGGCCGGTCTGCTCGTCGGTTTCACGCCCTCGCGTACGTCCCCGTCGGCCTGACCGCGTGGCTCAACGCCGCCGAAGGACTCGTCCTGCTCGCTGCTCTCGTCGCCGTCGACCTCGCCACGCTCCCGCGACTCGACGCTCGCCGGCTCGCCGTCGTCGCCGGCGCGTTCGGCTGTTCGCTCCTCCCGCTCATCGTGACGAATCTGCTCGTCGCCGGCGACCCGCTCACCACGCCGCGGATGCTCCCGCCGTACGGGTCGGGTGGCGATATCCGGTTCGGCGGCGGTGGCGGCGGTGGCGGCGGTGGTGGCGGTAGTGTTGGTGGCAGCGGTGGTGGCGGTAGTGCGGGTGGTGGCGGTGGTGGCGGTAGTGCTGGTGGAGGCAGTGGCGGTAGTGCGGGTGGTGGCGGTGGCGGCGGCGGTTTCTCTCTCGCTCCGCTCCTCAGTCCGTTCGCCGAATCGCTCTCGCGGCTCAGCGTCTTCACCGGCTTCCTCACCGACGGTGTGCGCGCGAGCATCACGACACCCTCGAAGCTGTATCACGCCTTCGTCCGGAGTGGCTACGTCGCCACGCAGAACACCGGCTCGACCGGACTCGCCATCAATCTCGCCTTCCTCGAAGCACTCCCTATCGCCGGGGTACTCGCCGCACTTCCGGTGCTCGCGGCTCGCCGCGCCCGGACACTTGATATCGCCGACTTCCGAGCGTCGCTCGCAACACCGGCCCGGACGGCCGACGCCTTCGCGCTCGGCTACGCGGTCCTCCTCACGCTCGTCTACATCCCGCGGCTCCCGGTTCACGCGACGTTGACAGTCCGGTATATCTACCCGCTGTTCCCGCTCGCGCTGTACGCCGTCGCCCGACTGCCCGCGGCGCGTGCGGTCGTCCGCGAACAGGCGACCTTGCTCGCGTTCACCTACGCCGGCGGCGTCGCTATCGGTGGCCAACTCACCGTCCTCGTCGTCGCCCTCGCCGACTGCGGCGCGAGCGAGACGCTGCAGGCGTACGCGCTGCTCGCCCTTGGACTCGCGGCGCTGCTCGCCGGCTGGTCGGTCGCCGCCGCGCTCGGTCGCCGCACCACCCGCACCGGGGCCGTCCTGTTCGGACTGGCCGGCGCGTGCGCGAGTAACGTCATCGGCGTCTTCCTATTCCAGTTCTTCGGCGAGGCGTTCCTCCTCCCGTTCGTGCCGCTGTGAGCTGTTTTCCACCGTTTACGCCCTCACCGACAGCACACTTTTGCCGGCTCGGCTGAAACTACGGGTATGTCGAAGGGTGCCAGCCGACGAATCACGGATGACCAGATGAGCGAACCGCACGTTCGCGGTCACCGCGTCAGCGTCCGCCAGATTCACGCCCTCGTTGAGGAGGCCGACACCGACCCCGAGACGGTTGCCGACCGATACGACCTCGATGTCGCCGACGTGTACCACGCGCTCGCGTACTATCACGACCACCCCCGCGAGATGCGCGACGTGGAGCGCACCCGCGAGACGGCGATAGACGCCATCCGCGAGTCAATTGACCGCCCCGACGACGTCAGCCCAGATACGGCCTGAGATGGCCAACTGGCGATTTCTGCTCGACGAGAACATCGACCCGAAGACTGCGACGTATCTCGCGAAAGAGGGTGTTGATGTCGAACACGTCCGCGACGCGCTCTGGCAGGGGGCACGCGACGAACGAGACGTGCTGCCGTACGCACGAGCCGAACAGCGAATCGTCGTGACGAGCGACGTCACCGATTTCGGTGGGCTGGAGAATGCCGACCACGCCGGACTCGTCCTGCTCTACGATGATACGATGCCAGCGTACCAAGTGGCGTCTGGGCTGCTCTCGATGGTCGATGCCTACGGTACCCGCGAGCGGTTCGCCGGGCGCGAGGAGCTTGAGCCGTGGGTGTAAGCCGTCATCGTTCGACGCCGCTTTGCTCGCTCGGTGCGAGCGACGGCTATGCGCCAGTTCGTCGTCGTCGGCCACGACGCACCCACGACACCTGATTTCCCGCTCGATGACCTCCCGTCGGCCGCCGGCAGACTCGACGTGCTCTGTCGGTGTGTCAACAGCGCCCTCTTTCTTTCACACGGAATTCGTGATTCCCGCGTCCATCTCGTCCTCGCCGACGAGTACACCGTCACCTTCGACGGGGCGACCGCCCGCCACCTCCATCCGGACGAGCGCACCACGGCCGCCCGCATCCGCACCGCGCTCGACTCACGCGAGGACGCCATCGGTCACATGCCCGCAGAGCCGTCGCCGGGCGTCGAACTCCGGCGGCTGGGGTTCGAAGAGACCCTCGACCGCGTCGGCGGCACACTCGTCTCCCTCCACGAGGACGGCGACCCACTTCCCGAGTCGGAACCGCCCGCGGACCCGACGTTCGTACTCTCTGACCACAACGACTTCACCGCCGCCGAGCGCGACCTGCTCGCGGCGCGTGCCGACAGCAGGGTCCGGGTCGGTCCCGAACGGCTCCACGCCGACCACACCATCACCGTCGCGCACAACTGGCTCGACACCGACGGGTACACGGAGTATTGAATCGCCGCCCGACCGAACCGCCTTTTTCGGTCGCTGTGCGACTTCCGACGTGAGCGACCCCGCCGTCAGCGTCGTGATTCCCGTCTACGACCGCGCCGACAGGGTCGGCGACGCAATCGAGAGCGTCCGCGACCAGACGCTCGACGACTGGGAACTCGTCCTCGTGAACGACGGCTCGACCGACGGCTCGGGCGAGGTCATCGACGAGTACGCCGCCACAGACCCGCGGATTCACGCCCACCATCACGACGAGAACCGCGGAATCAGCGCGGCCCGCAACACCGGCATCGACGCCGCGACGGGCGAGTTCGTCTGCCCGCTCGACAGCGACGACCGCTTCCGGCCGGAGAAGCTCGCCCGCCAGCTCTCGTACATGCGCTCGCTTCCCGAGGACTACTGTGGCTGTTACACCGCGGGCGTCAGCTACGACGCCGCCGGGAGACGTATCGAAACGATTCGGACAGGTGCATCGGGTGATCTCTGGCCCGAGGTGCTCGTCCGCCACGACTTCCGGCCACACTCCTCGCACATGGTTCGGCGGTCGTGTCTCGATGCCGTCGGCGGCTACGACACCGACCTCGCGCGCGGCGTCGACTGGGACATCGCCATCCGACTCGCGCGCCGCTTCCGGGTCGGCTTTCTCGACGAAATTCTCGTCGAGCGCCGCTTCGCCGACGACAACGTCTCCGGCGACCCGACCGCCGGCAATCCGACGTATCAGGTCACTATCCGCGAATACCTCCGGGAGAAGTACGCCGACGCACTCGCCGCCAATCCCCGAACCGGTCGGCAGTTCGACGCCCGCCTCGCCCGTCACCGCGGGCTGGCGGCGCTCGAAGCGGGCGACCGCTGGCGTGCGCTCCGGGAGTTCACCCGTGCGACCCGACTCGAACCGACGCTCGGACACGCGCTGCTCGTCCCGCTGTCGGTCGGCGGCTGGTCGACGTATCGTCGCGCGTCACGGCTGGTCGACCGGAACACACCAGTTTAGAGGCCGGCTTCCGATGGAGGGGTATGCCGACGCTCGCACTCCTCGCCAGCCACCCGCTGGGCGTTCGCTGTCTCGACCGCCTCCACGACCACCCCGACATCGAGGTGACGACCGTCGTCACCTACGCCCCCGACGCCGAAACGTGGTGGGAGGGGTCGGTGCGCGGCCGCGCACACGAACTCGGGTACGACGTGCTCGCGCGCGAAGATGTCGACCGACTCACCGACACGCCCGTCGACTACCTGCTTTCCGTCTACTTCCCAGATATCCTCGGGGAGACGCTACTGGACCACCCGAACGAACTCCCGCTGAATCTCCATCAGGCCGAACTCCCCCGCTACCGTGGCAGTAACGTCTTCTCCCACTCCATCCTCAACGCCCGCGACGACGACTACTGGCAACACGGTACCACGCTGCACGTCATGGAGCCGTCGGTCGATTCGGGCGCCGTCATCGATCGTCGTTTCGCCGAGATTCGCGAGTCGGACACGGCGCGGTCGCTGTACGAACGCGTCAAGGAGCAGTCGGTCGAGTTATTCGAGGCGTGGCTGCCGGCCATCGCCGACCGCACCGTCGGCGACCACCAGACGCCACAGTCCGAGTTCGACGGCCCGCGCTACTTCTACGCGAAGGACAGCCTCGACGACCTGAAATCCATCCCGCCCGAGCGACTCGCCGATCCCGACACGGAACTCTACGACCGCATCCGTGCGCTGGATTTCCCGCCCCACGAGCCGGCGTGGACCACCGTCGCCGGCGAGCGTATCTACCTCACTCGCGACGGCTACCGACGCTACCAACGGTAACCGTCTCGCCCCGCTCGTCGGCCTGCTCGGCGTACGAAAGCAGTTCGACCGCGCGCGCACCGACTCGCCCCGAGGCGTCGAACGACCCGTCCCCGCGTGCGGCCGCGATGAACGACTCCACCTCCATCCGGAGCGGCTCGTAGCCGTCCACCTCGTAGGTGGTCTTCCCCTCGTCGCGTGCCCGGAGCTGGCCACCCTCCTCGACAACCGTCGCGTCGAACAGCGCCAGCTCCGTATCGGCCAGATAATCGATGGACGCCGCACGCTCCGTCCCGACGGCCACGAGTTCCCGGCGCTTCCCGAACGTCGGCACCTGCCACGAACTGTTGATGACGCCCGTCGCGTCCGCGTACTCGAGCACGACCGTCGCGGTCTCGTCGGTGTCCGGGCGGAGATGCCGGTCGAGTCGACAGTACACCGTCTCGGGGCGCTCGCCCACGAGCCACCCGTAGATATCAACGTCGTGGACGGCAAGCGAGTGGAGGGTGCCGGCCGTCGCTCGCGGCGCGCGGAAGGCGTACCGGTCCGTCGAGAGATACTTCAGCCGGCCGAGTTCCCCGCGGTCGACGCGGCGCTTGAGTTCGCGCAACGCCGGATGATATCGGAAGATGTGCCCGACGCCGAGCGTCGCGTCGGCAGCCTCGGCAGCGTCGACGATAGCCCACGCGTCGGCCGCCGTCAGCGCGAGCGGCTTCTCGACCAGACAGTCCGTCCCCGACGCGAGCAGGTCCGTCGCGATTTCGCGGTGGGTCGGTGAGGGTGTCGCCACGACCGCAGTGTCGACATCAAGGTCGGCGTGGTCGGTAACGTACTCGACCCCGTAGTCGTTGGCTGCCGAGGCCGCCCGGTCGCGGTCGGCGTCACAGACGACGAGTTCGTCGATGACGCCCGCTTCCGCCAGCTCCGCGCCGACGCGGACGTGGTTGCTCCCCCAGTAGCCGGTGCCGACGACGGCGTGGGTACTCATCGCTCCCCCTCGGCGAACGCCTCGACGGCGTCACACACCGTCGCGATGTCGTCGTCACTCAGTCGTGGATGCATCGGGAGCGACACGGTTCGAGCGCAGTACTCCGCCGCGACCGGGGTCTCGCTCGCGTCGACGCGCTCGCGCACCGCCGGCTGTGCCTGCACGGTGCGGTCGTAGTGGACGCCCGTCGAGACGCCCCGCTCGTCGAGGAACGCTCTGAACGCCTCGCGCTCGCCCGCTGGCACCTGCACCGGATAGTGGTGATAGACGTGCGTCGCCCCCTCGACGGTCGCCGGCGTCACGACCGCCGAACAGGCGTCGAGCCGGTCGTCGTACGCCGCGGCGGCCTCGCGGCGGCCATCAATCCACGAGGGAAGCCGGGCCAGCTGCTCGTCGCCGACCGCCGCGTTCGTCTCGTCGAGCCGGTAGTTCAGCCCGAGCGCGACGTGCTCGCCCGATTCGTCGCGCCCGTGATTCCGGAGCGCGCGGATGTGGTCTGCGAGCGTCTCGTCGTCGGTCGTCACCATCCCGCCGTCGCCGCCGACGGTCATGTTCTTGGTCGGGTAAAAAGAGAAACAGCCGATGTCGCCGAGGCTCCCGACCGGTCGGTCGTCGACCGTCGCGAGGTGCGCCTGTGCGGCGTCCTCGATGACGCGCAAGTCGTGATTGTCGGCGATAGCGAGGAGTTCGTCCATCGCCGCCGGCTGGCCGTGCATGTGGGTCACGGCGACCGCAGCGGGGGACTCGCTGGCTGCGACCGCGTCCTGCAGCGCGTCCGTGTCCATCGTGTACCGCTCGGGGTCGATGTCGACGAACCTCGGTGTCGCGCCGAGTTCGAGCACCGGCGACACGGTCGCGAAGTAGGTGTGTGCGGGGACGAACACCTCGTCGCCCGGGCCGATGTCGAGCGCCTTCATCCCGAGCAAGAGGGCGGCAGTCCCGTTCGAGACGGCGACCGCGTGGTCGGTCTCACACGCCGCAGCGAAGTTCGCTTCGAACGTCTCACACTCCGGTCCCTTGACGTGGCGACCGGACCGCAACACCGCCTCGACTCGTTCCACCATCGCGTCGTCCATCGCGATATCCGTGAACGGCACCGACTCTGACATATTTTCGCTCACACAGCCACGACCGTAGCTCTACCGACCCCGCTCCGGAAGGCTTTCGCCCCGGGCCACCCCACTGCGTGGCATGCCGCTCGTCTCCGCCCTGATACCGACGTACAACCGCGCGGACCGCGTCGGCGGCGCGATAGACAGCGCCCTCGCACAGACCCACGACGAGCTGGAGGTCGTCGTCGTGAACGACGGCTCCACCGACGACACCCGCGCGGTGCTCGCGGAGTACGCCGACGACGACCGCGTCCGCGTCCGCCACAACGAGGAAAACCGCGGCATCGCGGCCACTTTCGACCGCGCCGCCGAGGTTGCAAACGGCGAGTATCTGGGTATCTTGGGCGACGACGACCGCTGGCGTCCCGAGAAGACGACCCGCCAGCTCGACCGCTTCGCCCAACTCGGCGACGACTACGGCATCGTCTACGCCGGCGGCGTCAGGGTCGACGACGACGGGCAAACGCTCACCGAAGTGCACCCGACGGTCCACGGGGACTGCTACCCCGAGATTCTCACCGAATTCCCCCTCGCACCCCACTCCAGTCACCTCCTCCGGGCGTCCTGTCTCGATGCCGTCGGCGGCTTCGACACCGACTTCCCCGAGGCCGTCGACTGGGAGGTGAACATCCGGCTCGCCCGGGAGTTCCGCGTCGCATACGTGGACGAGGTTCTTGTCGAGCGCCAGTTCCACGGCGGCAACGTCTCCGGCGGTGCTCTCACTGGCGACCCCGCCTATCAGGTCGCCGCCCGCGACCGCATCTGGCGGAAGTTCCGCGAGGAACTGCGCGCACACCCCGAGACGGAGCGCCGGTTCGCCGCGACCCACGAGAAACACCGCGGGCGGGTCGCCGTCGGAGACCGCGACCGGCGGCGCGCGACGGCTCACTTCCTCGCCGCCTCGTGGCTCGACCCCTCCGTCGAACATCTCGGCTCGCTCGCGGCCGCGACGATTCACCCCCGGCTATACGACGCCCTCGCCGGCCGCGAAACCTCGCCCGCGGAGGTGCTCGGATGAAGGTCGCCGTCGTCGGACTCGGTCACATCGGGCTGCCGACCGCGCTCCTGCTGGCCCGGCGACACGAGGTGGTCGGCGTCGACGTGGACGAGTCGCTGGTCGCCACCCTCAACGACGGGGAGCTACCTCTCGACGAACCCGGGCTCGATTCGCTCCACGACGAGGTAGCGGAGCGGTTCACCGCGGCGACGGAGCCGGAGCCGGCAGACGCCTACGTCATCACCGTGCCGACGCCGCTCGACCAGCGCGAGAACGTCGCCGACCTCGGCTTCGTCCGCGCGGCCGTCGAATCCGTCGCCGAGGTGGTCTCCGCGGGCGAACTCGTGGTGCTCGAATCGACCGTGCCGCCGGGGACCTCCGAGCGACTCGTTCAGCCGATTCTCGCCGACGCCGCCGATGACGTGCGGTACGCCCACTGTCCCGAACGGGCTATCCCTGAGCGCACGCTCGAAGAGATGACAGCAAACGACCGCGTCGTCGGCACCGACGAGCGCGCGACCGAGACGATTCGGGACCTCTACGCGTTCACCGACGGCGAACTCCATCTGACGGACCCGACTACGGCTGAGTTCGTCAAGCTGGCCGAGAACACCTCTCGCGACGTGGGTATCGCGCTCGCAAACGAGTTCGCGATGCTCGCCGAGGGTATCGGCGTCGACGCCCACGAGGCAATCGACATCGCGAACGAACACCCCCGCGTCGACATCCTGAACCCCGGCCCGGGCGTCGGCGGCCACTGTATCACGACGGACCCGTGGTTCCTCACCGGGGCCGATGCGCAGGCCCGACTCGTCCCCCTCGCTCGCGATATCAACGACGGGATGCCGGACCACGTGCTCGGACTCGTGCGCGAACAGGTGGCACACGTCCGCCGGCCGCGAGTCGCCGTGCTCGGCGTCGCCTACAAGGGGAACGTCAGCGACACGCGCGAGACGCCGGCCGGCCGGTTCATCCGCCGGGCCGAGAACGACGGCTACGACGTGCGCGTCCACGATCCCCACGTCGAGGCCTACGACGAACCGCTGGTCGACCGCGAAACCGCCCTTGAGGGCGCAGATTGTGCGGTCGTCATCACCGACCACGACGCCTTCCGTGAGCTTTCGCCCGCCGACTTCGACGGGATGCGAACCCGGACCGTCGTCGACTCGCGGAACATCCTCGCCCACGAGACGCTTCGAGAGGCGGGTATCTCGGTGTCCGTGCTCGGCGACGGGACGCAAGGCTAGTTAGGGTCGGGGTCGCAGACGGGGGTATGAGCGACGACGCCGACCCACTCTACCGGATTATCGCCCGCAAGGTGCGTGCAAACGGGCTGAATCCGCGCTGGTGGGTGACGAACGCGTACCCGTGGCTCCGCCGTCGACTCCGCGATGCTGCGTTTCGCGGGCTGATGGAGTTCCGGCGTCGCGACGCCTTCGACCACTACGAGGCCGAGTGGGACAATCTCGTCATCCTCGACGCCTGCCGGTATGACCTCTTTGCGTCCACGCACGACCTCCCGGGCGAACTCGAACAGCGCCACTCCAAGGGATCTGCGACCGCCGAGTGGCTCCGCCGTCACTTCGCCAACCGCGACGCCCACGACACCGTCTACGTGACGGCGAATCCGATGTATCGCGCGACCGAGTGGGTCGGCGCGGACCTCTCGGAGACGTTCCACGACGTTATCGACCTGACCGAGGGTGCGTTCGTCGAGGACGGCACCACGATGCCGTACACCGTCGCCGCCGCAGCCGCGTGGGCCGCAGATGAATACCCCGACAAGCGGCTGCTCGTCCACTTCATGCAGCCACATCACCCGTTCGTTAGCCGATTCGCCCGCGAACGCGGGCTGCTTGACCCCGAGATGCGCCTCCGACAGTTCGTCACCGACGGCGAGACCAAGACGGAGGTCCGGGCGTGGCGCGCGTGGGGCCGGCAGGTCGAGGAGGGGGAACTTCCCGTCGAGACGCTGTGGCGGGCCTACCGCGAGAACCTCAAACTCGCGCTCCCTGCTGTCCATGACCTACTGGATGCGCTTGACGGCCGAACCGTCGTGACCAGTGACCACGGCAACATGCTCGGTGAGCGCGCGACCCCGTTCGCCGAAACCGTCTGGGGCCACCCGCAGGAGTACCAGACGCCCGAACTGGTCGGCGTGCCGTGGCTGGTCACCAATCCCGACGCGCCGAGACGGGCGACGACGGCCGACCCACCAATCGACCGCACCGCCCGCGACGCCGCCGACGATGAACTCTCCGACCGACTCTCCGCGCTCGGGTATGCCTGACCTCGAAGGGCAGGCCGCCCGCGGCGGGCTGTGGGCGGCCGGCGAGACCGCGCTCGTCCGCGGGCTCGAACTCCTCCGATACGTCGCCATCGCCCGCCTGCTCGTTCCGAGCCAAATCGGGCTGTTCACGTTCGGTATCATCACCCTCTCGGTCGTCAAGCAGTTCTCGAATCTGGGTATCGACGCCGCCATCATCGCACAGGACGGCGATATCGACCGCCAACTCGATGCCGCCTTCAGCCTCCAAATCGTTCGCTCGCTCGTCCTTGCCGGCCTCCTCTACGTCGCCGCGCCGATTCCGGCCGCCGTCTTCGGCGATGAGTCCGTCGTCCGGCTCGTCCGGCTCATTGCTATCATCCCGCTCATCGATACGGTGGAGAACCCCGCGACCGTCGTCTTCGAGAAGGAGCTGAACTTCCGGCGGCGCTCGCTGTTCCGGATTTCGGGCGTGCTCGCGAACGCGGCCGTCTCGATTGGACTTGCCTACCGATTCCGGTCCGTCGACGCACTCGTGGCCGGAGTCATCGCCGGCGCGGCGGTTCATACCGTCGTCTCGCATCTCCTCACCGACCACAGCCCGTTTCCCTCGTTCGATATCGAACAGATGCGAACGCTGTTCGACTACGGCAAGTGGCTCACCGGCAGTTCCATCGTCTCGTGGATTTACCGGGAGGGAGACGACGCGCTCGTCGGGGCCGTCGTCGGGAGCGCCGGCCTCGCCTACTACCGGAGCGCGTTCCAGTTCGGGCAGGCCCCTCAGTCCGAACTCACGGGCGTCGTCAGCGAGGTGGCGTTCCCGACGTACGCGCAAGTGAAGGACGACGCCCACGCCCTGCTGGTCGGCTACCGGCGGACGCTCTCTGTCGCCGTGACAGCCGTCTTCCCTGCCGCCGCCGGCACCGCACTCGTCGCGCCCGCCTTCGTCCCGGTCGTGCTCGGACCGGGGTGGGAGCCGACGATTCGCCCGCTCCGGATTATCGCGCTTGCAGCCGTCGGTCACGCCGTCGCGGCCACCGCTGGCTCGCTCTGGCAGGCGCTCGACCGCCCGGACCTCTCGACGAAGACACAGACGCTCTCGATGGTCGTCCTCGCCGTGACCGCCGTACCCGCCACCCTCGAATACGGCGTTGTCGGCACCGCGACCGCCGTTACCGTCACCGCGTTCGTCGTCGCGCCGGTCCGCATCCTGCTCGTCGCGCGGCTGCTCGATACCTCGATTGTTTCGCTCCTGACGCCGGTCGCCGGACCGGCACTCGCGACGCTGTCGATGGCTGCCGCTGTCGCGCCGACGGTCACAGCCCTCCCGACGACGTTGCTCGGACTGCTCGGGAGTATCGGGGTCGGCGTCGTCGCCTACGGCGTGGCCATCCTGGTGCTCGACGTGACCCGGCTCGATACCCTCGCGCCAGTTCGGGAACTGCTCGACGCGCTCACCTGAGCAGCCCCTGTCCCGTGAGCCGTCGCTCCTTCTCGCGACAGAAGTCGGTCCACGTCGGGACGGCGTCCCGGTTCGGCGTCTCGTCGCTGTCGAGTCGCGCAGCGACGGCGTCGGCCCACGATTCGGGGTCGGGGTCGGCGACCGAGACGGCCGGCTCCGCAGCGAGTAGTTCCTTCGCGTAGGTGTCCATCGAGAGCACCACGGGCGTCCCGACGCCGTACGCCTCCAGCGGCGACAGCCCGTAGGACATCCACGCCGAGCAGCCGAACACGTCCGCGCCGGCGTAGTAACCCGGCAGGTCGGCGTCGTCGACGTAGCCGGCGAACGTCACCCGACCCTCGACGCCGGCGTCGGCGACCGCCTCGCGCAGTCGTCCCTCGTCCGGGCCGGTGCCACAGACGGTGAGTCCCACGTCGTAGCCACGCTCCGCGAGCCGAGCGACGGCGCGAATCTGGGTCTCGATGCGCTTGCGCGGGTCGAGTCTGCTCACCGACAGCAGGTCGTACTCGTGCTCGGAGAGCGCCCGGGGGTCGTGGCTGTCCAGCCACGCCGCGTCGATACCCGGCCGGACGACGGTGCTGTCGGCGTCGTACAGCCCGTCGAGTTCGCGGGCGACACGCTGTGAACCGGTGAAGACGGCCGCCGCCTTCCGGAGCC
Source organism: Halosegnis longus (assembly GCF_009663395.1). NCBI lineage: Archaea > Methanobacteriati > Methanobacteriota > Halobacteria > Halobacteriales > Natronomonadaceae > Halosegnis > Halosegnis longus. The sequence continues at coordinate 1,633,178 of NZ_QKNW01000001.1, forward strand.
CGCGCCCGCGAACGCGCTCGCCAATCGTCGCCCACAGTCGTTGTCGCGCAGAGAGGTTCGGCGGGTCGTGGAACGTCCGGTGGCCCGGCACCTCCGAAACGAGTCGCTCGTAGGCCGGGGTGTTGACGTGCGGGACGAGCCGCGGGTCGTCGGGAAACCACAGCACGGAGCCGTGGACGTGGGGCGCATACGGCGTCCCGTCGAGACCACAACAGACGCTCACTTCCTCGGTGGCGTAGTGGGAGAGAACGAGGTCGGGGTCGCGCTCGGAAAGCAGGGGACGAAGCCGGCGAACCCCGCGCCACCCCTTGTGCGGGCGACCGTATTCGACCGCCTCCACGCTGTCTGGCAGCGTCTCTGCCACGTAGTCGGCGTCGTACTCCGGAGCGAACACCGTCACCTCGTGGTCGTCGGCGAAGTGGCTCGCCTCCTCGATGCAGAGCCGTTCCGCGCCGCCGGGGGGTGCGAGCGTGAGACCGAAGACGACGCAGATGTGCATACCCGGCGAACGCCGCGACGGAAAAAGTCAGTTGTGCTCGGTGTCGTTCGGCTACGGCAGTCGAACGGACAGGAGTGCTGTCCGGTTACGGCAACCGGACAGACAGGAGTGACGTTCGTCTACGGCAGTCGAACGGACAGATGCTTACTCGCGCGATAGGCTCGCCACCCGCCGAGCGCCGACGCGAGCGGGACGGCCCGCGCGGGCGTCGGCCGGGTTCGAAAGGCGCGCCAGAACTCACTGAGTGCGGCGCGACGCTCCCCCGACCGGAGCAGTTGTTCTCCGGCCTTGCGTGCCGTGTCCGCGACCGCCCGTTTGCGCGCCGCCGGATACTCCTCGTAGAGGGCAGCGTACTCGTCGATGATGTCGCGCCGGCCCTCGATGAGTCCCATCGACTTCCCGCGGGAGTCGGGTTCGACGGCGCGGGTGACGAGCAGGTCGTCGACGGCATTGAACGGGGTCCGCCGGGCGAGTTCGATGATGAGTCCGAGGTCGTCACCGCCGGGCCGGTCGGCGAGCGGGAGGAGCGACCGGAGCAGTTCTCCCTCCACCAGCAGCGTGGAGGTGAGACACGGCGAGGCGTCAAAGGCGAGTGCCGCGTCGAGCATCTCGCCCGTCGCTCGCGGGTAGCGCTCGTCGCCGTTCTCGAACCGGAAGCCGCAGAAGCCGACGCGGGCGTCGCTCTCGCGCAGCGACTCCATTCCGCGTTCGATACGCTCGGGGTGGAGTTGGTCGTCGTCGTCGAGCAGGTGGACGTACTCCCCCTCAGCGCGTTCGATACCGGCGGTGCGGGCGGGGTTCCCCCCGCGATTCTCGTCGAGCGCGAGATACGTCACCTCGGGGTGGTCCGCGACCGGGGCGGCGTGTCCTTCGCCGGAGTCGTCGACGACGACACACTCCACGTCGGGATGGGTCTGTGCCCGGACGCTCTCGATGGCGTCGGCGAGTCGCCCGTTGCGGTAGTGTGTGGGGATGACGACGGAGACGAGCGGGGCCATACCGTGCGTTCTGGCCCGGCAGGCGAATGCGTTTCGACCGCCAGCCGGAAGGCTGATTGTGCGACTCCCGGTGAAACCGGTATGGACGACCGGACGCGCCTGCTCTCCGAGTGGGTGGACCAACCCCCCGCCGGCCCGCTCGTGCAGTATCTCCGCGACGCCGAGCGACGCGCCGTTCTCGAGACGCTCGATTCGCCGACCCACGTGCTCGATATCGCCTCCGAGACGGGCGTCACGCGTGCCCTTCCCGATGACGCGGCCGTCACCCGCGTCGATTTCTCACCCGAGGCCAGTGCCCGGGAACGAGAGACGCTCGACGGCGTCGAGACGTTCGCGTCGACGACCCCCGAATCACCGACGCTTCCGTTCGGGCGGTCGCGGTTCGACGCCGCGGTGTGTGTCGGTCCCCTCGACTGGCGGTTTCTCGACGCCGACCACCTCTCGCGTGAGGTGAGCCGCGTCCTCACGCGCGGGGGGACCTTCGCCGTCACCGCCCCGACGCCCGAATCCCCCTACCACGTCGGCGGTCGCTACGAACTCACCTACCGGACCCCCGACGAGTTCGAGAGCGTGTTGGCCCCGCATTTCCACCCCAACGACCAGACGTACATCTACCAGCCGCCCGAGAAGGTGCAGTGGCTCGCGGGCACCCTCCCGACTGGCCTCGAACGGCGGGTCGCCGACTACGCGCAACGCCGGACGGAGACCTGCTCCCGTGACCGCGCCAGCTACGTCGTCACCGGGGCGACCGCGCCGGGCTACCGCGCCCGACTGGACGACGCGCTCGACTGTCTCCTTCGTCCGGTCGCCGAGCAGGGGTTCTTCGACCCCGAGACCGACCGCTTTCACGGCCGACTCGACTACTCGCTGACGGACACGGGCGCGATGCGCTGGCGCGCCGGCGAGGGGTCACGCCAACGGTACGGCCCGCTCGCCCTGCTCGGGGTGGCGCGCTGGCGACAGTCGCCGCTCGGCGACGACCGCTATGACGACCGAATTTCCCGGCTCGCCGACGGCTACGAGACGCTCGTCGAGACCGAGGGGGACGAGCTTCCGAGCTACGCGCTCGGCCCCCTGACCGGGGCGTTCGCGCTCCTCTCGATGGCCGGCTTCGACACGCTCTCGGTCGCAGAGGACGCCTTCGCCCGATCGCGCGACCGCTTCGCGTTCGACCACAGCGAGGACGGACTCCTGCTTCACGGCTGGAGCTATCTCCACGACGCGACCGGGGACCCGGTCGAGGTGACCACCGCCCTCCGCGAGGGAGCACAGGCCGTCGCCGCCCGACAGGACCCCGAGACGGGACTGTTCGCGTTCGACAACCCGACGACCGATCGCCACCAGAACCAGATGTACGTGCTCTGGGGGCTGTGTCGCGCTATCGAGGTAGCCGCCGGCGACGGCTATCTGGAGAACGCCACGGCCGTTCTCGACTACACGCTCGACGCGCGACTCCGCGAGGACGGCGCGCTCCTGTGGCTCGAACCCGGGCGCATCGAAGAGCTAAGTGTTGCACTCGGGCGCGGTGAGTACCCCCAGTGGAAGCTGCTGTTCGCCTGTCATCAGTCCTTCTTCGCCATCGCGGCGGCTCACTACCGACGCGCGGGCGGTGACCGTAACCTCGACAAACCAGTAGAGCGTGCGATGGCGTGGCTCCACGGGACCAACGACCTCGGGCGGGACCTGACCGACCTGACGGGACTCGGCGTGCCGGCCCGCCATCTCACCACCGACGGCCGGCTCGATGCGCCCCGCGAGCAGTTCAAGGGGGCCTACGAAATCGGCGCGTATCTGTTCGCGCTGACCGAACTCACCGCGTGGTGAGGTCGTCGTACACCCGGCGCAGTCGCTCGGCGTCGCGCGCCCAACCGTACTCCCCCTCGACGGCGCGGCGACCCGACTCGCCGTAGTGTGTGAGGTCTCTTCCGACCAGCTCCGAGATTCGCGCGGCGGTCGCGGTCGGATTCTCCGGCGGAACCACGACCCCCGATTCCGTCTCGCGGACGATACGACCCAGCGGGCCGACGTCCGTGACGAGCACCGGTGTTTCGAGCGCCATGTACTGAAACAGCTTGTGCGGCACCGTCGTCGCGGTGTGGCCGGTCTCGCGGTGTGGCACCGTCGCGAGGTCACTCGCCGCGATGTAGCGGGGCACGTCCGCGAAGTCGACCCACCCGGTGAACGTGACCCGGTCGGCTACGCCCTCCGATTCGGCTAGCTGCCGGAGCCGGCGGTCCGACTCCGGGCTTCCGGCACCGACGAGCAGGAGCGACACCTCTGGCGGCGTCTCTGGAAGCGCCCGAATCAGCGTCTCCAGCCCGCGGTGTGGCCCGAACGCGCCGACGTAGGAGACGACGAAGCCGTCGGGCACGTCATCGGGAACCGGCGTGTGGTCCATCGTCTCGATGCGGTCGAGGTCGACCGTGTTCGAGACGACGTGGACGCGGTCGGGGTCGCCGTCGCAGTCTGTGATGTAGTGATCGCGCGCCTCCTCGACGACCGTCACGAGCGCGTCCGCCTGCCCGACGGCCTCGCGCTCGGCGCGCTCGATGCGCGAAATCGGCCGGAGGAGTCGACCCTGCAGTCGCTCGAACAGCGACCGCTCGGAGCGGTACTGTGCCATCGCCGCCGGATAGTTCTCGTGGAGGTCGGCGACGACGGACACGTCACCGAGCGAACGGGCGACCCGCAGCCCCGTCCGGACCAGCGGGAGGTCGTGGACGTGGAGCACGTCGATATCGTGGACCGACGCAAACCGCCGCGCGCGCCGGAACCAGATGGCGTCGAACGAGCCGAACAGGTAGCTCGCGCGGTTCACCGCGCGGGTCGCCACGCTGTAGCCGTCCCAGTCGATGCGCTCGATTGCGACGCCGTCGACGGCCGCCGGCTCGGTCCCCTCGCCTGCGAGACAGAGCAGATACACCTCGTGGCCGGCTTCCCGGAGTGCCGCCGCCTCCTTCCGAACACGGATATCCTCCGGGTAGGTTCCCCGCAGGAGCATCCCGACCTTCATCCGTCCACCTCCAGACTCTCGACCAGCGCGTCGACGATACGCTCGCCCGCCCGTCCGTCGCCGTAGAGGTCCGGATGGCCGGTCATCGCGGCCCGCGCGTCGGCGTCGGTCGCCAGCGTCCGGAGCCGCGTTGCGAGATTCGACGGCTCGACCAGTTCGTTCACGCCGGCCTCGACCGTCTCCGGGCGCTCGGTGTTCGGCCGCACCGTGAGACACGGCGTTTCGAGGACGGACGCCTCCTCCTGTACCCCGCCGGAGTCGGTGACGACGACATGTGCCCCGTCGAGTAAGGCGAGGAAGTCGAGATACCCCTGCGGCTCCGCGAGCCGGAGCGAGCCGTCCGGCTCGACTCCGAGCGCCTCGATTGCGGTCTCCGTGCGCGGGTGGGCGGGGAGGACGACCGGTATCGGCGCGCCGTCGAGTGCGCCGAGAATCGCCCGCAGCCGGTCGGGAGCCTCGGTGTTGTGCGGCCGATGTATCGTCGCGAGCGCGTACCCGTCCGACTCGACGCCGAACCGCGAGCGCGCGTCGGACTGCTCGCGCGCGACGGGCGCGTGGTCGAGACACGCGTCCACGACCGTGTTTCCGGTCTGCGTGACGCCCACCTCGATGCCCTCGCCGGCGAGGTTGGCAACGGCGCTCTCCGTGGGGGCAAACAGCAGCTCCGAGAGGTGGTCGGCGACGACGCGGTTCACCTCTTCGGGCATGGTTCGGTCGTAGCTTCGCAGGCCGGCCTCAACGTGGCCGACGAGCGTGTCGCGTTTCGCCCCGGCCAGCGTCGCCGCGAGGACGGCGTTCGTGTCTCCGAGCGTGAGCACGGCTGCCGGTTCCCGTTGGGCGATATCGGCGTCGATACCGACGAGCCCGTCGGCGGTCTGTTGTGCGCCGCCGGTGCTGCCAACGTCGAGATTCACCGCCGGTTCGGGCAGCCCGAGCACGTCGAAGAACTCGCCGCTGAGCTCCGCGTCGTAGTGTTGGCCGGTGTGAAGCAGCCGCGGCTCCGTCGCCGGGTGAGCATCGAGCGCGCGAATCACCGGAGCCATCTTCACGAGTTCGGGTCGCGTCCCGACGACGGCGAGCACCGTCACCACGTCAACCCCTCGTAGGTCATCCCCTTGCGGGCCTCGATGATGCGCCGACCGTCAACGACGACCTGTCGCGCCATCGCGTCGAACTCGCCATCGAGGGCACCGAACGCGGGCCAGTCGGTGACGACGAGCGCGCCGACGGCTCCGTCGAGGGCACCGCTCGCGCTGTCGGTGTACTCAACGTCCGGGTACGCACGCGCCATCGTCTCGCTCGCGTCCGAGGGGTCGTACGCCGCCACCTCGGCTCCTCGTTCCTGTAGCCCGGCGATGACCGGCTTCGCGCGCGACCCGCGGATGTCGTCGGTGTCGGGCTTGAACGCGAGTCCGAGCACGGCGACGCGTTCGCCGGCCACGTCGACGTGCCGGTCGAGGAGTTCGAGCAGGCGGCGCGGCTGCGTCTCGTTCACCCCGACGACCGCGTCGAGCAGTTCGGGTTCGTAGTCGCGGTCGCGGGCGGCGGCCCGGAGCGCGTCGGTGTCCTTGGGGAAGCAGTTGTGTACGACTAACCCGTCCGTCGTCACGAATGTACTGTTATCTGCCACCTCAATTGAATACACCTCTGTCTCCGTCTGCTGTGTCGAGATTTCATTGACATTGACACTGAGCGTCCCGCCATCCGTGTATCCAATTGGTGCAATCTCCCGCTCGTACTGTTCGAGTCGATTCTCAATCTTCGCTTGCTCTTCTGGCTGGAACAACTCCGTAAGCGCAGCTATCTGTGCTTTCGAGCTGACGCGAAGGAAATGAGCGGGCTGGGTAGATTTCTCGGATTCGGACTGCTTGTAGCTTGGCACGATACCGAGACTGTGGAGGAGAAACTGCATCCCCTGGATGAGTTCCTCACTGACCGACCCGTAATCATAGACAACTGCATTCGAGTGGTTCGTATAGTTGATGTGGCCGTCTCCACGGAATAAGCCAGCCAGCAGTGCTCGCTTGTGTGTGGCCGTCTCGTCGTGTGCGATATCTGGTACAGCTGCCGAATATGACCCTGTTCCACAGCCAAGAGATTCGATGAAAGCTGCGAACACACGACTCGACACCTCAATTTGTGTCGAAGTCTCCTGTGTGTCTGTCCGGTAACGAATACCGATATCCTCAAAATACGTCTCTACGTCAGCTACAAGCTCTGGCTCATCGCTCGGATGGAAACTGATGAATAACCGACGGCGCGGGGTAGAGCCGTGCCCGGAACTGTCGTCGTGGATATGTCCTTCGCTGAGATAGTAGCCAATAAACCGCCAGAACGACTCGTCCGCATCGATAATTCCTGGGACGTAGGTCTGTCCGCCGCCACGGGTCGTGTAGAGACTGACTGCTGCCCGTGTAAGTGGAAGTGAAGACTCAAACTCAAGAAACACGTCAAGCGGAATGTAGTTGTTCCGGATGAACTCGTGGACGCGGTCGTAGCTATGATTGCGGTTGTACGCTTCCAATACGTCCCGAAGCTCATCTTTGACGGTCTCTAACTCGAAGTTTGGCTTGAGATACACTCGTTCGTTGTCGAACCGCGCCGCGTCTGCGACGAACTCGATGAGGTCAAACTGACCGACAGGGTTTGCTGGCATCGAATCGAGCGTCGGCAGTCGGTCTCCTTCCGTGAGGTTCTGTGCTTCTACCACCGCTGTCCCTCCATCGCTCGCGACCAGCATCGGGTGGTCGTGCGTGACGGTTACCGACTTACTCATGCTCGTCTCGATAGTGTGGAGCGGTCCTGTGTACTGTCGCTTCGTCGCGCCGGTGACTGGCTTGAACTCGAATCCGTCGCCATCGTGGCTGAGTACTGTGACATCTCGAACTGTCTCACCGTCGACGAACCGCTCGTGGAACTGCTCGAACGTAATAAGCTCAGTTTTGTCAGCCGTACGAATCAGAAGCCGCTGGTCCCCGGTGAGACAGCTACCCCCCCATCCCACCCCCGACCGGAGGAACTGCGCGCCGATGCGGTCGTCCAGTCCCATCGCCTCGGCCACCTCGTAGGAGTCGACGCCGTACTCCTTGCAGATGTTGCCGAGTTCGTTGATGAGCGAGACTTTCGCGGCGAGGAAGACGTTGTTGGCGTACTTCATCATCGCGGCCTCTCGGCGACCCGTCTCCACGACCGGCGGCTCGTCGGGAAGAGGTGCATACACCGCCCGGAGGGCGTCGAGCGCGCGGTCGTCGTCGGTGCCGAGTACGACCTTGTCGGGGTGCATGAAGTCGTCCACGGCGCTGCCCTGTGCCTGAAACTCGGGGTTGACCGCCGTCGCGAAGGTCTCGCCTTCCGGACCCGCGGCCTGCTCGATGCGCGGGACGACCTCCTCTTCGACCATCCCAGGGATGACGGTGGATTTGACGGCGACGGTGTGGAACGTCTCCTTCTGTGCGAGTGCCTCTCCGAGCGATTCGGCGGCGGCGAGGACGACCGACGGGTCGATGCTGCCGTCCTCGCGAGCGGGCGTCTGGACGGTGATGAACGAGCAGTCGGTGTCGCGGACGGCGGCGTAGTCGGTGGTCGCGGAGATTCGGTCGGCGTTCTCCGCGTACAGGGAATCGAGTCCGGGTTCGGCCATCGGTGGCTCGCCGGCCTCGATGCTCGCGACGACCGACTCGTCGATGTCGATTGCCGTCACTTCGTGGCCGAGCGCGGCCAGACAGCCGGTGAGGGTCGCGCCGACGTAGCCGGAGCCGATGACGCTGACGTGCATACGCCCGCTTCGCTACCCCCGGACTTCAGCGGTTCGCTACTCGTCCTCGCCGTGACTGTGCCCGTGACTGTGTCCGTCCAAGGCTCCGTCGAAGTCATCGACCGGGATGACGGAGTAATCGACCGAGAGGGTGTCCTTCGTCGCGCGAATCTTCCCGACGAACGTGGAGATTTCGTCCAGTTGTCCCTCGACGATGAACAGCTCCATGCAGTAGTGGTCGCCGACGTGGTTGTGGACGTTCGAGGTGACGAGTCCCTCGTGTTCGTGGCGCAACTGCATCATGCGCTGTTCGGCCGCCGACGTTTCGTAGTTGAACAGCACGGTGATGACGCCGATGAGCCGGCGGTCCTCCAGCCGCTTGTCCTCGAACTCGCCGAGCAGATTCCGGGAGGCTTCCCGGACGACCTCGCTCCGGCCCGTGTAGCCGTGCTCGTCGGCGAACTCGTCCAAGCGATTCAACAGCGACTCCGGCATCGACACGCTGACGACTGTCATATTGTGAACCCACGGCCGCTCAGCTGTTAATGATTGCTACTCTCAACAGGGGGACAAGAATTTCCTCCCGGCTCGCGTTCCACCGGTATGTCCGCCGAACGCGTGCGCGCCGCGACGCGGGTCTGTTACGCCTGTGGCGCGGCAACGACCGCCCCCGCCGTCCGCTGTGACTGTGGCGAACCGCTGTGGCTCCCTGAGGTCACCGACACGACCGAAACCGACGCGCCGGGCATGTGGCGACATGCCGGCCTACTGCCGGTCGATTCACCCGGCGGCGTGGCCGACGCCGTCGGTGACACACCGCTCGTCGCCCCCGACGCCGTGGCCGACTTCGCCGGCGTCGACGTGTCGCTCAAGCTGGAAGGCCACGCGCCGACCGGGTCGTTCAAAGACCGGGGGAGCGCGCTCGCCGTCGCTGCCGTCGAGGCCGGCTACGCGGGCGACGTGCGCGCGGTCGGCACCGTCTCGCACGGCAACATGGCGATGAGCACCGCCGCCTTCGCCGCGAGCGCGGACCTCCCGTGTGTCGTGCTCGTTCCCGACGACATCCCCGAATCGCGACTCGGCGTCATCGCGCAGTACGACCCGACAATCGTCCGCGTGGACGGCGACTACGGGCGGCTGTACGAGCGCTCGCTCGAACTCGGCCGCGAACACGACATCGCCTTCCTCAACTCCGACGTACCGCTGCGCGTCGAGGGGCAAAAGACCACGACCGTCGAGGTGTGTCTCGACGCGGCCCCCGACGTCATCGTCATGCCGGTCTCAAGCGGGGGTCACGCCAGCGGCGCGTGGAAGGCCGTCCGCGAACTCCACGCCGCCGGCCGCATCGACCGGATTCCCGACCTCCACTTCGTGCAGGCGAGCGCCTGTGCACCCATCGCCGAGGCGTTCGCCCGCGGGGACGATACCGTCGCGCCCGTCGAAGGTGGGGAGACAATCGCCTACTCGATTGCCAACGCCGACCCGCCGAGTGGCAATCGCGTGCTCGCCGCGGCTCGCGACACCGGCGGAACAGTCACCAGCGTCGACGACGACGCGACCCGCGCGGCCCTCGACACTCTCGCACGGGCCGGCATCAGCGTCGAAGCCTCGTGTGCCGTCGCGCTCGCCGGCACGCGTGAGTTGGTCCAATCGGGCCGACTTGACCCCGACGCCGAGGTAGCCACTGTCATGACCGGCACGGGGCTGAAGGAGGCGAGCGGTTCGGCCGACACCGCCCGCGCCACCGTCGACAGCCTCGATACTGTGCTCGGCGGGGTCGGAGTCGAGCGGTGAGCAGCCGTCGGACAGTCGCGACCGTGGGCGCGTTCGTCGTCGGATTTCTCGTCGTCGGTATCGCGACGACGGCACTGCTCGACCCGTACGTGTGGCCGTCGCTCGTGGTCGGAATCCCGGCAGGAATCGTCGCTGGGGTCGTCGCTGCCCTCGCCGTCCGGCTCAGTTCGTGAGCGGCGCGCCGAAGCTCTTCTCGCGGTCGAGCACCGTTTCGTGGGTGAGCTCACACTCACAGGACACCTGCTCGAACACCGAGGGGTCCTGTCGCAAATCGAAATCCTTGATGGCCTTCTGGACGCGGTCGTCACACTCCCCGCAGTTGTGGGGACCGCGGTCGGAGCCGTGGCCGACGGGGTCGGAGACGACGATTGCGTCGGCGTCGGCCGTCGCTTCGAGCACCTCGCAAATCGACCACAGCCACGGCGGCCGGTAGCCGCCGTCGTGGTAGAGTTCCTCGACCATCGTGTACCGCTGGACGTTGGTCGGGTTCATCGAGACGGTGTGACACCCCTCCACGTCGGCACACCGGCGCACGGAGGCTTTCATGTCCGCGACCGCCTCGCGCTCCGTGAGGAACGGCGGCTTCAGGAGGAGATACGCCTTGATGCCGGCGTCGACGGCCCGCGCCTCGTCGCAGGCGGTCTCGAAGTCGGCGAAGTCGAAGTACTTGTTCACGCAGTCGTGGCGCACCCGGTCGGTCGCGGTTTCGAGCCCGACGGCCACGTCCGTCTCCAGTCCCTGCTCGGTGAAGTCGGTCAGCTTCTCGCGCTCCACGAAGTCGGGCAGCGACTCCACGACGATGCGCTCGCGGTCGCTGAACGTCTCACCGATGGCAGCACGCGTCTCCGCCGGCACCTCGCGCTCGTCGAGGAAGGAGCCGGAGGTGTAGATTTTGATGAGTTCCGCGGGCTCGTCTGCGTTCTCCGTCTCGTGGTCGAGACAGTGCTGGATTTGGGTCAGCAGGTTCTCGTGGCCGACGCTGCCGCCGTCGACGGACTCGGCGACGTAGCCGCACATCGTACAGCCGCCGGCGCGTGCCCACCGACAGCCGCCGGTGTTGAGGATGATGGTGAGCGACTGTTTCACGCCGTCCGGGGTGTTGTCCTCGTCGAGCCAGACGCGGGTCGGCTCGGTCGGGTCGTAGGTGTTGTCGTTTCGCGCCCGAATCTCCCGCATCGCCGCGTTGTGGGCGTCCATCCCCCGGTTCGACTCGTAGACCTCGGGGCTCGGCTTACTCATTGTGTCGGTTAGCGGGTGGCCGCTGAAAGCCGTGTCGGGTGCCGGTCGCCCCGTCACTCTACATGCGATGGCTCCGTTCGTTGCGACATGGCAGGCGAGCGTACGAACCGGGACGCCACGAACGTCTCCGTGACCGTCGAGCGACGGCTGGACGCTCCCCCCGAGGTCGTGTGGGACGCCATCGGCGATATCGACGTGACCAGAGCGATGCTCCCGGGGTGTGAGGAACTCGACTTCGGCGTCGACCGCGACCACGTCGAGGCCGGTGACGAGGGCACCGCCACCATCGCCATCGGTATCGGCCCCCTTTCACCGTCGTTCGAGACGGACGTGAAAGTGCTCCGGCGCGACTACCCGAAGATGGCGATCACCGCCAGCGGGAGCGCCGCCGGCTCCACCTTCGACACGACGGCCGACCTCAGCCTCGCCGAGGTCGAGGGCGGCGAGCAGACCGACGTGACGTGGGACGCGACCGCCGCCGTTTCCGGCCGCGTCGAGGCCTTCTCCGGCGCGCTCAAGCCCGTCGTCGGCGAGGTGGCACAGCGCTTCTTCGAGCAGCTCGACGACCACGTCACCGACCGAACCGACTGACGACGGCGGTACCGACTGCCGCGCCGACCGCGTCGGCGAGTACGTCTCCGACCGAGAACGCACGACTCGCGAGCGGCAACTGGAGACACTCGATGAGGACGCCGTAGCCGACCGTCGCCGCGAACGCCACGACCAGCCCCTGCACGCGTGGTCGGTCGCCGACTTGGAGCGCGTAGCCGAGTGCGCCGGCGAGCACGGCGTACCCGCCCAGGTGTTGCCACTTGTCGAGGCCGACACCCAGCAGCGTCGGCGTCGCGCCGCCGCTCGTCGGGACGAGACTCGCGACCAGAATCACCCCGGCGACGACCGCGACGAGGAGCCACCGACGCCGCGGGGTCACTGTCCGCGCTTTCCTTCTACGGCCGTCAACAGGTCCTCCAACGCCTGCCGAGCAATCTGTTCTTTCACCTCGAGTCGCGTGCCGTCGAACTCGTGGCGGCGCACCCGCGCGAAGGAGTCCTGTGTCCCCCACTCGCCGCGGTAGGCGACGCCGATGAACACCGTGCCGACGGGCTTCTCGTCGCTGCCGCCGTCGGGACCGGCGATACCGGTCGTGGAGACGCCCCACGTCGTCCCCGCAGTATCGCGCACGCCACGGGCCATCTGGCGGGCGACCGGCTCCGAGACCGCACCGTGTTCATCGAGCGTCTCGCGGGGAACCCCGACGAGGTCCATTTTCGAGTCGTAGCTGTAGGTTGCGAGCGTCCGGTCGAAGTAGTCGGAGGAGCCGGGCACGTCGGTCAGATACGAGCCGATGAGTCCCCCCGTACAGGACTCGGCGGTGGCGACGGTGGCGTCCGTCGCGCGCAGCGGCTCGGCGATGCGTTCCTCGATCGGTGGCTCGGCGGCGAACTCGCGCATACCCGGGGGTTCGTGTGCCGGACGCTTCAAACTACACCGCGCCGGTGTCCGTGTAGGTCCACCGCTCCGTAATCAGTCCGTCGTCGTCGAACCGATGGTGGTCGGCGAAGCCGAACGCGACCGTCTCGCCGTCCTGTTTCCCCTCGAACGTTCCGCGTACGGCGACCGTGTCGTCGCCGACGGTGAGCGACTCGACGGTGTGTTCCCCCTCCGAGAGCGGGCGGTCCTCGCGGTAGAACCGCTCGAACTCGGCCATCCCGTCGAGCGAGGGCTGGCCGGGCCGGTGGTAGGTCACGTCGTCGGCGAACAGCGCGAACACCGACTCGAGGTCGTCGGCGTCGATGTGCTCGTAGTAGTCGCGGATGCGTTGTGCGTCAACGTCGGCCATACGCGAGAGTGTGCGGTCGCGAGCAAAAGCGTTCGGCTCGCAGACAAAAGCGCCAAAGCCGACGGGGGCCAACGCCGGCTATGGACGACGACAGGCCACTGTTCTTCCACGTCATGGCCTACGCCGACGACGCCGACCACGACGTCATCGACATGGTGAGCGGCGACCCCGACTGGGAGCCGCCGACCGCACTCCGCGAAGGGCTTCGCGAGTTCGCCGACGCGCCCGTGGCCGACTACCAGTATCCGCCCAGCGAGGGTCGCGGTGACCTCCGCGACCTGCTGGCCGACCGCCACGACGTGCCAGTCGAGCGGCTCGTCGTCACGAACGGCGGCGGCGAGGCGAATCACCTCGCGATGGCCTGCGGCCTGGAGGCCCACGCCGGCAACGAGGTCATCCTCACGGACCCGGTGTATCCGTACTACGCCGACCGCGCCGAACTGCTCGGGGCCGACGTGACCTACGCCCCCGTCGCCGACGACGGTGCGCTCGACCCCGAGACAGTGCGCGCGGTCGCGAGCGAGGAGACCGCGCTCATCGTCGCCTGCTCGCCGAACAATCCGACCGGCGCAGTGTACGGCGAGTCGGTCAAGCGCGAGTTGACCGACATCGCCGAGGCGAACGACGCGCTGTACGTCAGCGACGAGGTGTACGAGGCGTTCGACTTCTCGGGGCGGTTCCACTCCGCGCTCGCGTTCGACTCCGAGAACGTCGCCGTCACCAACTCATTCTCGAAGGCGATGGCGACGACCGGACTGCGGGTCGGCTACGCCATCCTCCCCGACCACCTCGTCGACCCGGTGCGCACTCGGCACATGCTCACCAACGTCGCCGTCACCGCCCCCGGTCAACACGCCGCGCTGAAGGCGCTCCGGGAGACGCCCGACGACTACTACGCCGAGACGCGCGCCATGCTCGAATCCCGCATCGAGCACTTCTGTGAGGCGCTCGATGCGGCCGGCGCGGAGTACATCCAGCCACAGGGAGCTTTCTACGTGCTCGCGCGGTTCGACGGCTTCCCCGGCACGCTCGACAACACCAAACGGCTCATCGACGAGGCGGGCGTCGCGGGGATGCCCGGCGACGCCTTCGGCAGCGCCCGCGAGGAGTGGCTCCGGTTCGCGCTCGTCTCGCCCCGGGCCGACGAGGCCGCCGACCGGCTCGCGGCGTATTTCTCCTGAGCGGCGGATTCTTCCGTCCCGCCTCCCTTCCATCGAATATGAGTGAAGACCAAGACGCGACCATCGTGTACGAACGCGGCGAGGAAGTCGTCGAGGAGACCGTCCCGAACAAGCACCTCGTCTACTTCCAGGACCACTGGGTGCTCCACGCTGGCGAGGACGACGACGGCGTCCGCGTCCGGCGGATTCCCCGCGAGCGCGTCCAGTACGTCGAGCGGTCGGTCGGCGAGTTCGGCGACGAGGTGTCGACGCTGAAGAACCGCGCCCAGACGCTGGCCGACGACCTCCGCGACCGCCTGCTCGGCGAGGGTGAGACCCACGAGTCCCACGACGAGGAGGAGCCGACCCACATCAACGTCGCGGACAAGTAGAAACGACACGCTTACCGGCGGCTCCGGCACAAGGGCGGTATGCGCGACTGCTTCGAGGTTCGGGACTACGACGCCGCCGGCCGCATCGGCGAACTCACCGTCCCGCGGGCGGGAGTCACCGTCGAGACGCCCGCACTCCTCCCCGTCATCAATCCGCATCTCCAGACCATCGCGCCGAGTGAACTCGAACGCGAGTTCGGCGCGGAGATGCTCATCACGAACGGCTACATCTTCTACGGCTCCGACGACTACCGCGAGCGCGCCCTCGATGAGGGACTCCACGACCTGTTCGATTTCTCGGGAGCCATCATGACCGACTCCGGCTCCTTCCAGCTCGCCGAGTACGGCGACATCGACGTGGACACCCCCGAGATTCTCCAGTTCCAACGCGACATCGGGAGCGACATCGGCACGCCCGTCGACATCCCGACGCCGCCGGACGCGAGCCGCGAACAGGCGACCGAGGAACTCGCCGAGACCGAGACCGCCCTCGAAATCGCCGAGGGTGTCGACGTGGGCGAGATGCTCGTCAACGCCCCGATTCAGGGGTCGACGCATCTCGATCTCCGGGAGGCGGCGGCGGCCCACGCCTACACGACCGACCTCGACGTGTTCCCCATCGGCGCGGTCGTCCCCCTGCTGAACGACTACCGCTACGACGACATGGTGGACGTCGTCGCCGCGGCCAAGCGCGGGCTGGGTGCCGACGCGCCCGTCCACCTGTTCGGGGCCGGCCACCCGATGATGTTCGCGCTCGCCGTCGCGATGGGGTGTGACCTGTTCGACTCGGCCGCCTACGCGCTGTACGCGCGCGACGACCGCTACCTGACCGTTCGGGGGACGAAGCAGCTGGCCGATATGGATTACTTCCCCTGCTCGTGTCCCGTCTGTACGAGCCACGAGCCGAGCGAGATTCGCGCGTGTGCCGACGACGAGCGTGAGACCTTACTCGCCCGCCACAATCTCCACGTCACCTACGCGGAGCTCCGCCGCGTCAAGCAGGCGATTCGGGAGGGGACGCTGCTGGATCTGGTCGACGAGCGCGCCCGCTCGCACCCGACGATGCTCGACGGCTACCGCGCCATGCTGGAGTACGTCGACCAACTGGAGGAGACGGACCCCGTCCGCAAGGACAGCTTCTTCCACACCTCAGCCGAGAGTGCGCGCCGCCCCGAGGTGTTGCGCCACCACGAGCGGCTCGACCGTATCCCCGTCGAGGGCGACGACGTGTTGCTCTCCGAGGGGGCGAAGAATCGCGGCTTCGACGCGACGTGGCGGCTCAAACCGCCCTTCGGCCCGTTCCCGCGGCAGCTCTCGAAGACGTACCCGCTCACCGCGCAGGTTCCGGACCGGCTCTCGCGGGAGGCGTACGAGGCCGCCGCCGACGGTATCGCCCGGCTGGTCGACGCGAACCCCGGGACAACGTTCACGGTCGCACACTTCGACTGGCCCGAGAGCGCGCTCGCACGACTGCCGGACCTCCCGCTCGTCGACCTGAGCGAGGAGGACGCGAACTGAAAGCGAATTAAAGACGCGTCTCGTTTCGAGTTTATGACCGACTACTTCGAGGTTCACGACCGGGACGGCCCGGCCCGGCTCGGTGAACTCAGACTCACCGACCCGGTTCGGACGCCCGCGCTCGTGGACGACGTGCTCCACGACGCCGGCAGCCTCTGGCGCGAGGAGCAGCCGACGCCCGAGGGCGACGAGAGCAAACTGACCGTCCTCCCGCACCGCGCGTTCCCGGCGGGGACCGACGAGGGCGTGAAAGACGCGTTCCAGGTCGCCTACGACGACGTAGCGTTCCCGAGCGCAGCCGTCGTCTCCCCGGAGACGGCCCGCGACTTCGGGGCCGACGCCTACGTGCTCTCAGGCGGTCCGGGGCTGTCGGGGTACGCCGAGGGGTTCGTCGACGCGCTGCTCGAAACGAAGACACAGATTCCTGCCGACACCGGACTCTACGTCTCGGGCATCGCAACCCCTGCAAACGTCGCCACGCTCGCGTACGCGGGCGTCGACCTCTTCGACGGCGACTACGCCTACACCCGCGGCACGGAGGGCTTCTATCTCCACACCGACGGCGAATCCTTCCTCGAAGACCTCGATGAACTCCCGTGTGCCTGCCCGGCCTGCCAGCAGCCGCGCAGGGAGTTCGACCACCGCGACTGCGCAGAGCACAACGTCAACGCCCTGCGCGCTGAACTCTCTCGCGTCCGCCAGCGCATCCGCCGCGGCCGGCTCCGCGATTACATCGAAGGACAGGCGCGCCACGAGGCGTGGACGACGGCCCTGTTCCGGCGACTCGACGGCGAGTACGCCTACCTGGAAGAGCGGACGCCGCTCTTGCGCCGACAGGACATCCTCGCCGCGAGCGAGGACACCCTGAACCGGGTCGAAATCCAGCGGTACGCCGACCGCGTCACCTCCCGGTACGTCCCCCGACTCGACGACCGGCCGCTCGTCATCGTCCCGTGTTCGGCCCGGAAACCCTACAGCGACTCACAGAGCCACGAGCAGTTTTCTCGCGCCATCTCCTACCGGGGTCACGTCGTCTCGATGACCTCGCCCATCGGCGTCGTGCCGAACGAGCTCGAACTCACCTACCCCGCCCAACACTACGACTCGGTCGTCACCGGCGACTGGACCGAAGGCGAGTACGCCTTCGTCGCGGCCGTCCTCGAACGGTATCTCGACCGGAACCGCGACGCCTACACCGACCTCATCGCGCACGTCCCCGAGGAGTATCGCCCAATCTGTGAGCGCGTCGAGGAGTCGCTGGGTGTCTCCTTCCAGTACACCGTCACCGACCACCCGACGACTGGGGAGTCGCTCGCCGCGCTCTCGGACGCGCTCGACGGCTACGACAGCTTCCGGATGCAGGAGCGCGAGCACGCGACCGTCCGCGCCATCGCCGACTACCTCATCGGCCACGGGGCCGGCGACGAGCTGTTCGACGACATCGAGACGGGCGGACGCTACCCGAAACTCCGGGTCCACAAGGACGGTGAGCAGTTGGCAACGCTCGTCGCGCAGTACGGCACCCTCTCGTTTACCATCGCCGGCGCGCGCGAGTGGGTCGCGTCGGACGTGCCGACGAAGACGGTCGAAATCGACGCGTTCGTCCCGCAGGGGAGCGTGCTCGCGCCGGGTATCGTGGACGCGAGCGACGAGATTCGCGTCGGCGACGAGGTCGTCATCGAGGGGCCGAAGGCCTTCGCCGTCGGCCGCGCCGAGATGTCCGGTCCCGAGATGACGGATTCGACGCGTGGGCTGGCCGTCGAGGTGCGCCACTGCGAGGAGCGGTGACCCCACATTCCCAAGCCGCTCGATTGCGTACGACCAGTCGATGACCGACGAGCTACTCACCGACCTCCGGGCGTTTCTCGGCGACGACCTCCACGCCTTCACCGCCTACGACGGGGACGAAATCGGGAACTACTATATCCACGAGGACCTCGAAGGCCTCCTCTCCGAGGAGGATATCGCCGACATCCAACAGAACACCATCCTCGAATCCATCGGCTCGCCGGGACTCGAATCCGTCTACCCCGAGGCCGGGACGCTGCGCGCCACCATCCACGAGTTCGGGGAGATGATCGTCATCAACGTGCTCGTCGCCGACACCGAGGGGGTCCTGTTGAGCGTCGACGCCGACACCGACGTTCGGGTTCGCGATATCGTCGACCGCTGTCGCACGCACTTCACCGAGTAGCGTGCAGATGACAGGCCGCGACTCGCCCCTCCTCGTCGGCCGTCGGCTCCGGATTCTCCCGTTCACACACCGTCGTGAACGTCTCGGCCAGTCGGTCGGCCGCCGACGCCTCGTGTCCGTCGAGTAGTTCATCGAGCGCCGCGTCGAGTTCCGCCTCTGCCTCGTCGTCGGTCAGCGTCGCGGGCACGTCGTAGGCAGCCCGCACCGCGGGCTTCCCGTCGAACGCCTCGGGGTCGACCTCCCCGCTCTCGACGGCGAGTCGGAGGTCGAGCACCGACCGGAACACGCCCTCCGCGAACTCGTACCCCTCGGTCGGAATCACCGCCGGACATCGCGGGTGGAACGAACAGCCGGACGGCGGGTCCGCGGGGTCGGGCACGTCGCCGGTGAGGTCGGCACGCTCGCTCTCCGTCGTCGGGTCGGGGTCGGGAATCGACCCGAGCAGCGCCCTCGTGTACGGGTGTTGTGGGCTCTCGAACAGCTCCTCGACGGGGGCGTTCTCCACCACCTCGCCCAGATACATGACGACGACCCGGTCACACACCTCGCGCACGACGCCGAGGTCGTGGCTGATGAACAGCACGGAGAGTCCCAACTCCCCCGAGAGCTCCTCCAGCAACTGGAGGATGTCGGCCTGGATACTCACGTCGAGGGCCGACACCGGCTCGTCGGCCACCAGCAGGTCCGGGTTCAGGACGAGCGCCCGCGCCAACGCGATGCGCTGTTTCTGCCCGCCGGAAAAGGAGTCGGGGTAGCGGTCGAGCGCGCCCGCGCCGAGCCCGACGCCCTCCAGCAGTTCCGCGACGATATCGCGCCGACGGTCGGCGTCGTCGATGCCGTGAATTTCCAGCGGCTCGGCAACCGACTCGGCGACCGTCATCCGGGGGTCGAAGGCGGTGTTGGGGTCTTGGAAGACGACGCCCGTCCGCCGGCGGAACCGCTCGCGCGCTTCGCTGTCGTGGTCGGCCACCGGCTCGCCGTCGAACCGGACGGTCCCGCCGGTCGGCTCCTGGAGCCGGAGAATCGCCTCGGCGGCCGTCGATTTCCCACAGCCCGATTCGCCGACCAGTCCGACCGTCTCGCCCGCTTTGACCTCGAAGCTGATGCCGTCGACCGCCTTCACGTGGCCGGTCGTTCGGCGGAGCAACCCCTCCCGAATCGGGTAGTGCTTTTCGAGGTCCTCGACCGCGAGCAGCGGGTCCTCACTCATCGGTCTCACCCAGCTCCGCCGGTAGCTCGTAGGGGTCCTCGTGGAGGATGCAGGCGGCCTCGTGGTCGCCGTCGACGGTGGCGAACGGCGGGCGGTCGCCCTGCTCGCAGGCCGGCACGGCGTGTGGACACCGGGGGTGGAACCGACAGCCGGTCGGCGGGGCCTTCGGGTCGGGGAGCGAGCCGTCGATGGTCGCCGACGCGCCGCGGCCGGGGAGACAGTCGAGCAGCGCCTTCGTGTACGGGTGTGAGGGCCGCGTGAACACCTGCTCGACGGTGCCACGCTCCATCACCTGCCCGGCGTACAGCACGACGACGCGGTCTGCGATCTCGGCCACGACGCCGAGGTCGTGGGTGACAAACAGGATACCCATCCCGCGTTCGGCCTGCAGGTCGGCGAGCAGGTCGAGCACCTGCGCCTGGATGGTCACGTCGAGGGCCGTCGTCGGCTCGTCGGCGATGAGCAAGTCGGGATCACACGCCAGCGCGATTGCGATGACGACCCGCTGGGTCATCCCGCCGGAAAACTGGTGTGGGTAGTCGTGGAAGCGCTCGTCGGCGTTGCCGATGCCGACGCGGTCAAGCAGGTCGATGGCCCGCGATTTCGCCTCGGCCTTCGAGTCGTCGCGGTGGAGGCGAATCGCCTCCACTACCTGACTGCCGACCGTGTAGACGGGGTCGAGCGCGTCCTGCGGATTCTGGAAGATGTGCCCGACGCGCCCGCCACGGTACTCGCGGAGCGCGCGCTCTGACTTGTCCGTTAGCTCCTCGCCGTCGAAGCTGACGCTCCCCTCGATGCTCCCCGGCGGGGTCGGGAGCAGTTGGGTGACCGACTCGCAGGCGACGGTCTTGCCGGAGCCGGATTCGCCGACCAAACAGACCGTCTCTCCCTGCTCGACGGCGAAGTCGATGCCGCTGACTGCGTGGACGGTACCGGTCTCGGCGTCGAAGGTGACCGACAGGTCCTCGACGGAGAGGAGCGTCACCGGCTCACCCCCTTGGGGTCGAGCACGTCACGCAGTTCGTCGCCGAGCAGACTGTACGCGAGAACGAACACGACGGTGAACAGGATCGGAATCGCGGTCAGCCACCAGAGGTCCGTCCACGCGAGCGCGCCCGACGGGTCGGTGAACGACGAGCGGAGCGTCTCGCCGAGCGAGCCGCCGCCGGTCGCGGAGTTCAACGCGAGATACGCCAGCGCAATCTGGATGAGCACGAGCAGGGGAATCCGGCGAGTGAGCGCCGTCACCAGCGTCGGCATCGCGTTCGGGACGACGTGGCGACGGAGCACGTGGCGGTCGGTCGCCCCGACGGCCTTCGCCGCGCGGATGTAGCCGGCCGACCGGCGCGTGAGCACGTCACTCCGGACGACGCGCGCGATTCCGCCCCAATCGAGCAGCCCGAAGACGAGCGCGAGCGAGAACAGCTTCCCGTCCTCGACGCCGCCGATGTTGCCCAAAAACAGCGTCGCGACCACGAGGTAGATGACGAGCGCCGGAATCGTCTGCTGGATGTCGACGTAGCTCATCAGGACGCTGTCGGTGAGCCCGCCGACGTAGCCCGCGACCGTCCCGACCACCATCGCGACGACCCCCATCACGAGTGTCGTCGAGACCGCGAGCTTCACGGCGACGACGTTCCCCTCGAACAGCCGCTGGACGACGCTCGCGCCGTAGCGGTTGGTGCCGAGCGGATACTGCCACGTCCCCCGACAGTAGCCGTTCGCGAGTTCGCCGACGCAGTTGTAGGCGTACACGTCCTCGACGTGGAGTCGCGTGAACACCGGCGGCTGGTGGGCGTGGGCGAGTCTGGCGTAGTCCCAGCTGATGAACTCCGGCCCGACGAGCGCGAACAGCAGCGACACGAGGACGAAGCCGGCAGACAGCGCACCGACGGGCCGAGAGAACAGTCGCTTGAGCGCGGGCAGCGTCCGGTCGCGGTCACGGACCATCGGGTACAGTCCGTACCGGAGACCGAGCAGCCCGGCCAACAGTAACAGCCATGCGATGCGGGGCGGCTCCCAGCCGATGAGTCCGAAGGGGGTACCGCCGACGCGGAGTTTGTGGACGGCCGCCGCGGCGAGTACGACGAGGCCGGCGAGCAGGCCGACGCTCGGCCAGTGGAGACTGTGCCCGCCGGCTTCCTCCTCCCAGTCGATGTTCGCGAACGCGGCGTCGTCCAGCCGTTTGGAGGGCATCTGAACGAACGTTCTGTGCCGGCACGCCCGGATAAAGACACCGAATCCCCGACAGTTATACTCGCTGGTAGCTACCAGTGGCGTGTCCCCCATGAGTTATCTCCGCTATCTCGCTCGCCGGTTCGGGTTCGCGGTGTTCTCCTTCTACGCCGTGGTGTCGCTGGCCTTCCTACTCGGCTCGGCGATGATACAGAAGAACCTCTCTGGCATCCTCGCGTCGGCCAGATACAACGGCGCGAGCCCCGAGCGAATCGCCGAAATCCGCGCGGCGTTCCGGGCCGAACGCGGGCTGGACGTCCCGCTCCACGAGCGCTACGTCTCGTGGCTCGTCGACGTGACGACGCTCCAGTGGGGCCAGTCGGTCTCCTACGACGCGAGCGTCATCGCCGTCCTCGACGGGCGGGTCCAGACCACCCTCGCGTACGTCCTGCCCGGCGTGGCACTCGGCGTCCTCGCGGGCGTTCTGCTCGGCGTTCTCGCCGCACTCACGCACAATCGGCTTCCCGACTGGCTCTCGCGATTCGGCGCGTACGTCGCCTTCGGCGTGCCGTCGTTTGCCGTCGCCGTCGTCGCGATTCGCATCTACGCCGACCTGCTCACGCCGCAGTACATCGCGGTCGGAGCCGTCGCGCTGTCTGTCGTCGCCGGCCAACTCCGGTTTGCTCGCACCGCCGCGCTCGAACGCAGCGGCGAGCCGTTCGTCACCTTCCTCCGGGCGAAGGGGACCGGCGGGCTGCGACTCGCCCGCCACGTGTTGCGCAACGCCGCGCTCCCCATCATCTCGCTGTCGGTGACGGAACTCGTCGGCGTGCTCGTGTTGCAGATTTACGTCGTCGAGCTGGTGCTCGGCATCGACGGTATCGCGCGGGTGAGCCTGACGGCGATTCGCGAATCCGACGTGGCGCTCGTCATCTGGACGACGATGGTCGTCGTCGTCGTCGGCATCACCGGCAACTTCCTGAAGGACGCACTCTACGGCGTCCTCGACCCGCGCGTCACCACACAGTAGCCGGACGCCGCGACTGATTTGGCCGTGATTACAGCAGATTCGGCAGCGCGGCCACCTGCTCGGGGTCGTGACCGTAGACGACGAGCGCGTCGCGTCGCGCCTCGATATCGCGGACCCGCCGACAGCTCGCCTCCCAGTCGGGTCGCGAGTGGAGTAAATCACGACCCATCGGGTGACCGTCCTCGTAGTTGGCCGCCGAGTAGGCCAAATCGCCCGCGACGACGAGGTCGCGCCCGTCGGCCGCACCAGCCTCCACGACCAGCCCGACGAGCCCGGGCGTGTGACCGGGCAGGTGTACCCAGTCGATACCCTCGGTGAGGTAGCCGCCGTCGCCGTACAGCGGCTCCCACGCGAGGTCGTGGTCGAAGTCGCCGCGCACGTAGGCGGAGCTGTCGCCGGTCGCGGCCTCGAAGTAGGCGTGTTTCAGCTCCGCCGCGTGGACGTAGACGGGCACGTCCGTCCCGGCGAAGTTGTGGAGTCCCCCCGCGTGGTCGAGGTGGAGATGCGACTGGACGACGGCGTCGATATCTGCGAGGTCGAAGCCGGCCTCGGCGAGCGCCTCGGGCAGTGGGTGGTCGGCCGCATCGTGGTGTGTGAACTCGTCGTAGAGGGCAGGCGGCCAGTGGCCGTCGCCCGCCTCTGGGTGTGAGCCAGTGTCCCACAGTAGGGTCTGTTCGTCGGTTTCGATGACGAGATTGAACACGGGACCGTCGGCGCGGATGGCGTCGGGATTCGGGTTCGAAGCCGTCGCCGTCACCGCGCCTTCGAGCGGGTAGTTCACGTCGATTTCCATCGTGCCGCGGTCGACGAGGTGGACTGTCGGAGCCATACCGTCCCGGCGGCTGGCGCGAGCAAAAGTGTCGGGGCGAAAGCGGTTTCTCTCCGCGCGCTTCCCTCGGTGTATGGACACCGGCGACGGACCGACCTATCGACTCGTGTGGGCGGTGTATCTGACGGCGCTCGTCGGGGCGGTCGCACTCGCCGCGTTCCTCACGCGGACGCCGACCGGCGACGCGGTCGCGATGGCCGTCATCTTCGGCGGCTCCGGGCTGCTCGCGCTCGTCGGCACCGTGCTCGGACTCCGGGGGGTTCCACGCCCGCTGGCCCCGCGTCCGCTGTACGCGAGCCGGCTTCGACTGCTGCCGATGGCGGTCGGTGTCGTGGCCGCGCTCGCGAGCCTCGGGCTGTTGCTCACTGATACCGGTCCCGTCCCGTCGGCGTCGCTGCTCGCGCTCCTCTTCGGTGGAGTCCTGCTCGCAGCCGCGGGTGGCGTCGTCGCGCTGTTGGCGACGAACGCCGAGGCGCGCGCCCGACTCGACGGCGTCGACCCAATCGAGTGGCGTGCCCGCCCCGACCGTCGACGACGGCGGACGTGGCACGGCGTGGCCGTCGCGATGTTCGCCGCGTTGGTCGCGCTCGCCGCCGTAACGAGGGATTTCTTCCACGTCTCGCTGCTCGGGTACCCCGTCGTCGCGTGGGTGCAAGCCGAGAACGAACACACCTACTGGCTCACCGACGGCGAACTCGTCTTCGGGAACACGACCGCCTATCGCATCCTCGACCGGCGCGACATCACGAACGTACGACACACCGACGACAGCATCCGCATCGAGCGGCGGGGGTGGCGACCCGCGCTCACCTGCGATACGGCGGGCATCGCCGACCCCGAGCGCGTGAGGGAGGCGCTACGGTAGAAACGCACGCACGTCCTCGCAGAACCGGTCCGGTTCGTCGGCGTGGAGCCAGTGGCTCGCGCCCTCGTAGCGCTCGACGGTCGGGTCGTCGATGCCGCTCGCGAGGCGGTCGAGCACCGACGGCCGGAGCGCGAAGTCGTCGGTCCCCCACAGCAGTTTCGTCGGGACGACCACGCGGGCCGGGGAGCCGAGGGGATGTTTGAGCGTCTGCCGGCCGAGTGCGCGGTAGTAGTTGATACTCGCCGTGAGCGCACCGTCGCGCTCCCACGCGCCGCGATACCGCTCGATGTCAGTCTCGTCGTAGCCGTGGCGGTCACGGAACAGGTCACACATCGCGCGGTAGTCGCGCGCGCCGAGCGCACGCTCCGGAAGCCACGGGAGCTGGAAAAAGCCCGAGTACCACGACCGGAGGAGCTGGCGACCCCGGAGCTGGGCGGCGAGTCGCTCGGGGTCGAGCGTGTTCGCGACGACCAAGCGGTCGACGTGGGCGGGGTGGTGGCGGGCGAAGGAAAGCGCGAGCGAGCCGCCCCAGTCGTGGCCGACGACACTCGCCGTCCCGTAGCCGAGCTGCTGGATGAGTTCGTACACGTCGGTACGGAGGCGGTCGAGGCGGTACGAGGCAACGCCGCGCGGGCGCACCGACCGATTGTACCCCCGGAGGTCGGGGGCGACGACGCGGTACTCCGCGGCGAGGGGGGCGATGTGGTCGCGCCAGGTGTACCAGAAATCGGGGAAGCCGTGGAGCAAGAGGACGAGCGGCGCGGTCTCTGGGCCCGCGGCGACGTAGTGGATGGGACCGACCGAACAGTCCGCGAAGTCCACCTCGAACCCTTCGTCGGTGGCCCACTGCTCTGCGGGGCCGGGGTCCGGGTGAGTCATCGGTCGCTCGCCTCGATATCGTACGGGTCTTCGATTTCCCCCATCACGGTTTCGAGTGCGTCCGTCGCCGTAAGTAGCCCCACCACTTCGCCGTCGCCCATCACGAGCGCGAGCTCCTGATGTTGGGTCTGGAACTGGTCGTAGGCGTCGGTGACGGCGGTCTCGGGCGAGAAGACGAGCGGTTCGGTCGCGATGGACGCGAAGTCTGTCTCGCCCGACTCGATGGCGTCGAGGTGGTCCACGACGGAAGGCACGTAGACGACGCCCTCGAAGGATTCGAGGTCGCCGTCGACGAGCGGGTAGCGGGTGAACCGGCCCGTCGAGAGCGTGTCGAGGTTCCGGTCGCGTTCGCCGACGTAGAGCGCGACGATATCCTCTCGCGGCACCATCACCGAGGAGACGGGAGTCTCGCCGGCGGTGAGCGCGCTCAACACCTCGGCTCTGCGCTCCTGTGAGAGGTCCCCCTCGTCGAGGGTGCTGGAGAGCCGATTCCGGAGGTCGGCGCGCGATTCGATGGCGTCTTCTTCCGTCTCGCGCCACGCGCCCGTCATCTCGATGCCGAAGAGGCCGAGGGTCCACTTCGCTACCGTGTCGCCGACGGCGATGAACGGGCTAACCAGCTTCGTGAAGTAGTACAGCGGGGTCGCGCCGTAGCGACAGACGAACTTCGTGCGCTCGACGCCCAGATACGTCGGCGTCTGTTCGCCGTGCGTGAGATGGACGAGATTGATGACGAGGAAGGCGAAAGCGGTGCCCAGCCCGTAGGTCGCGAGCGTCGTCCCCTGAATCGCGGGTTCGACGAGCGCGGCGACGGCCGGCTCGGCGACGATACCGAGCGCGATACTCGTGGCCGTGATGCCGACCTGACAGCTCGTCAGGTAGATTTCGAGGTCGTCGGTCATCTCCCACGCGCGCCGGAGGCCCGGCTTGTCGAACTCCGCCTTCGAGTACTGGCGGGTCCGGGTCAGCCCGAACTCGATGGCGACGAAGAAGCCGTTCCCGAGAATCAGGGCGACACCGCCCAGTAGTCGCAACCCCGTTTCGAGCGAGACCATTTGTACCATCTACGCTCGGGGGCGGCCTAAAGCCGGACGGTGGCTCACCCCGAAGACAAACCGATGGGGTGGCGTGGTCCGAGTGCGCCCCGTGCGCGCGAGTCAGCGCGAGCTCCGACAGTGGATGAACGGCGAAGGAACGTGAGCGACCGATATGTCACGGCGAAACCGGGACACGGCCGGGGATTTCAACTCGTGTTGACCGGCGTAGTCAAATCCGACAAGCGACGCTCCGGAGACTCGCGACGCATCCAGGACAAAACACTCCACGCAAGAAGCTCCCCGAGCAGAACAATCCAACCCAGCCCCAGACAAGTAGGCTTGTTACCCCTCCCGCCGACGACCGGGTATGAACAAGAAAGGCCACGTCCTGAACGGCATCCTCCTCGCCATCGGACTCGGCTACATCCTCGAACCCGCCGGTGACGTGGCGACGTTCCAGACCATCGCCGCAACGCTCGTCCCGGTGACGCTCGGCGCACTCCTCCCCGACGTGGACACCGCCTTCGGCAAACACCGGAAAACGCTGCACAACATCCCGCTGCTCGTCGTGGTCGCGGCTTACCCGATTTACTTCGGAAACCTCCAGTACGTCTGGATTGGCGTCGCGACCCACTACGTCCTCGATATCGTCGGCTCGCGCCGGGGCATCGCCCTCTTTTACCCGCTGTCGAGCACGGAGTACGGCTTCCCGACCGGCGTGACGACCTCCTCGAAGTACGCCGACGTGGTGACGGTCGTCGTGACGATCATCGAACTCGGGATTATCGCCGTCTTCGTCCACGTCGTGCCGGGGGTGCTCGACACGGCCGTCGAGTCGCTACCGTACACCGTCGAGAACGCGACGAACGTGCTTCAGTAGACGCTCACGTCGTCGAACCGGCCGCCGTAGGCGACGTTCTTCGGGTGGGTCGGCTCCGTGCCGGACAAAAACAGGCGGTCGATTTTCTTCCACGTGTTCTCGTAGCCGAGGTGGGCGTACTCGAGGTGGCGACGGAGCGCGTGGCCGTAGCCGTCGCGGTGGAAGATACGACGCGGCTCCCCCTCGCGGAACGCCTCGACGACGGACTCGGGACCGTCGAGGCTCCCCTCGAACTCCGTCCACACCTCCCCGACGGTCCCGTGGAGGTGGGCGTACGAGGAGCCGAAGCCGGGAAGGCCGGTCTCGCGGGCGATGCGCTGGGCGCGCTCGTTCTGGTACTCCCGGTGTTTGGGGTTGTACACCTCGGCCGCGTAGAGGTGGTCGCGGTACTGGCGAATCTCCTCGGTGCCGAGACTGACGGTCGCAAACTCCGGGTGGGGGACGAGACCGACGCCGTCCTGTCGGTCGAGCTCGGCCATCGCACCCTCGAGAGTGATGAAGTCGGGAACCGGCTCCGAGAGGCCGAGCATGAGGACGTGTTTGCGCGTGCGCCAGTTGCCGGTGAACACCTCGCGACCGGGAACGATGACGAGGTCCTCGTCGGCGAAGCGACGGGCGCGGGCGCGAATCTCGTCGAGGCGGACGAAGTGGGGGGCGTAGACGATGGCGTCCAGTCCGCGCTGTTTCGCCCGGCGAACGACGTGTTCGTCGAGAATCTTCACGTGGGGGTCGACCCGGAACACATCCGATACTGTGGCGAGGACGGCTTAGCGGTTTCCGTCGGCGACGCATCCCGAACGTATATACCCGATGCGTGGACACGTCGTGGTATGTGGTCGTGTGCAATCGCCGGCTGTGACACGGAAACCGAGCGCGTCGAGGACCTCATCGTCCACCAGGCGAGAGACCACGAGCGCGTCCAGTGTCCGGTGTGTGCCACGGTGCTCCCGGACGGCTACTTCGCGATCAAACACACCTTCGAGGAACACACCCGGACGGACTTCATGCGGGCGTACGACGCCGAGTCGAAGGATATCCGCCAGCGCGAGGCCGTCATCGAGGCCGTCGAGTCCCGCGCCGACATGGACGAGGTGCTCTCGCGGCTCGACACCGACAGCCCGCCCGCGGAACGCGCCTGATTTTCGCCTACACGTCCAGTCGACTCCCTGCCGCGACAGCCGCGAGCCCGCCGAGACACAGCAGTCCCAACCCCGTCGCGTAGGTTCCGGTCGCGTCGTAGAGCGCACCGATGACGACCGGGCCGCCGAAGCCACCGACCTCGCCGCCCGCGAAGACGAAGCCGACGGCCACGCCCGTCAGCCGCGGCCCGATGCCGTCGAGTTCGGGTGGAATCGCCCGTACCAACGGCGAGAGTCCGCCGACGCCGAGTCCGGTGCAGACGATACCGGCGAGCAGCGCCACGCCGACGCCGGTTCGGGCGATGGTCGCGACGCCGACCGCCACGGCCGCGCCACAGCAGACGACGGCCACCCGCCGCGCGTCGTAGCGGTCTGCGAGCACCGGTATCGTCAGGATGCCGGCCGCGTTCGCAACGACGAGCAGCGTGGCGGTCTGGCCGGCCGTCCCGCTCGCCATTCCGCGGGACTCGAGTATCGTCGGCAGCCACCCCTGGAGCCCGTGGAGCACGGAGAGGTAGACGACGCCGAGCACGACGACCAGCCGGAGGGCCGGGTTCGAGAGAATCGCCCGGAGGTCGGCAGTGAGCGACTCCAACTGAAAGTCGCTGTCCGTCTCAGCGGCGGGCACGGCCGCCCGCGCCACGAGCGCCCACACGAGTGCGTATCCGAGCGCGACGGCTCCACTCGCGAGGAAGAGTGGTCGCCACCCGCCGAGTGCGGGACCGAGTATCGGTCGCCCGACGGAGAACGCGCCTGCCGTTCCAGCGGAGGCGCACAGCAGATACAGCGACGAGGCCGCGCCGGTCTCGCCGGCCGGGAACAGCGTCGAGACGAGCTTCGGGAGGCCGAACGTGATGGCCGTCGCCCCGACACCGAGCAGAAGCGTCGCGGCCAACAGCGACGGGAAGCCGCCCGCCACGCTCCGGGCCATCTGTGCGACGGCGACGATAGCCAGCCCGACGGAGAGGCTCCGCCCCGCGCCGACCCTGTCCACGACTAGCCCGGAGACGAGCGCGAGGGGGATGTAGACGAGCGGGACCGCGCCGGCGACCAGCCCGGCCTGCGTGCCCGTCAGCGTGAGTTCCGTCTGAATCGTCGAGAGATACGCCGGCAGCGTGAACCAACAGAACATCAAGGACGTGTAGGTGAGGGCGGCCAACAGCGTGAGGCCGTACGCGCGGCGTGTGGTCACAGTCGACGGTCGCCCGCCGGCGATATGAACGTCGTGGTCGGACTGATTCTCAGCGTGCGATGTCGTGGCCCGAGCGCGCCCTGTGCGCGCGAGTCAGCGCGAGGTCGTCGCGAGGGCGACAGCTTGTCAGCGCGTGCGCTGACAGTGGACGAACGGCGAATGAAGTGAGCGAGTCGGCTGGGGAGGCTCGTGGGCGGTGCGGTCGGGCGGGGCTTTCGGGCTGAGAATGGCAAATAACCAGTAAGCGACACTCGATGATATCGAGCACAGAAACAGCGAGAGAAACGCCCAGTCAGGAAGACAGCTTACCGTTCCTCGGAGTCGAGAACGCGAATCTGGTCGCCACGCACGGTGACCGGAATCGGAACGGTCGCCTCGTACAGCTCGACGGTGACCTGGTCTTTCCCCTCGTCGATGCGCTGGACCTGCGCCTTCTCGCCCTTGAACGGACCGGCGACGAGTTCGACGATGTCGCTTTCTGCGATTCCCTCCACGTCCGGCTTCGGAGAGAGGAAGTGCTCGACCTCCGCGATGCCGGACTCGCCGGGGACGACGCCGCGGGAGTGGGGGATCTCGTCGAGGATGCGCTCGAAGACGGAGCTGTCGTCGGCCTCGACCATGACGTAGGAGGTGAGCGAGTCGGGCGCGAGCGCGGCGTGAATCGACTCCTCCTCCTTGCTCATGATCATGTCGGCGACGGTGCGCTCCTGTGAGGCCGTGGTCTTGACGGCGAAAATCCCCATCAGAGACCAGCCCCCGGCACGAACGACATCAGCAGGAAGATGACGAATCCGAGCAGGCCGACCAGCGCGACACCGGCACCGGCGATGAGTGCGACGCGGGAGAACTCCTCCCACGACGGGGTGCTCGCCAGCTTCAGCACCCGCACGTAGCTGTTCAGGTCGAAAGGTACGTCCATAGGTGTCGTTCCGCGGCTGGCTTTCTATACCTGTTGGTCTCCGTCGTCACCCGAATCGAGACGAACGCTCAGTTGATGAACTCCGTTTCGTCGTTGTCCGTCGTCCGCTCCGCCGACTCGCTCGGCGAGCGGTCGCCCGCGCGCCGACCGCCCGCGCCGACGTCACGCTGGCTTGCCTGCTCGCGTTCGGCCTCGCTCTTGCCGTAGATCTGGGGCGACTCGACGCCGGTGACGACGATCATCGTCTCCATCTTCCCGTCGAACTCGTTGTTGACCGACGCGCCCCAGATGATGCGGGCGTCGGGATCGATGCGGTCGTAGATCTCCTCGACGACCCCCTCCGCCTCGTCGATGGACATGTCCGGACCGCCGACGACGTTGACGAGCGCGGAGTTCGCGCCGTCGAACTCCACGTCGAGCAGGGGCGACCGGAGCGCCGACCGAATCGAGTCCTGTGCTTTGTTCTCGGAGTCGGACTCACCGAGCCCGATCATCGCGACGCCGCCGTTTTCCATGATGGTCTTCACGTCGGCGAAGTCCACGTTGACCAGCCCGGGCTTCGTGATGAGTTCGGTCATCCCCTTGACCGAGCGCATCAACACGCGGTCACAGATTTTGAACGCGTCCTGCAGCGGGAGATTCGGCGCGTAATCCAGCAGTCGGTCGTTCGGGATGACGATGACCGTATCCGAGACAGCGCGAAGTCGCTCCAGCCCGGCGTCGGCGTTCGCGCGCCGTCGTTCGCCCTCCGCCGTGAACGGAACCGTCACGATGGAGATGGTGAGCGCGTCCTGCTCCTGTGCGGCCTGTGCGACGACCGGGGCGCTCCCGGTGCCGGTTCCGCCGCCGAGCCCGGCGGTGATGAACACCATGTCCGAGTCCTCGATCGATGCCTGAATGTCTTCGATGTTCTCCTGTGCGGCTTCCTCGCCGATGCGGGGCACCGAGCCGGCACCGCGCCCGCCCGTGCGCTGGCGACCCATGAGAATCTTCGTGTCGGCCTCGACTTCGGTGGCGAGATGCTGTGCGTCCGTGTTGGCGGCGACCAGCTTCGCGCCGTGGATTCCCTCCTGTGCCATCCGGGTGACGGTGTTGCCGCCCGCGCCGCCACAGCCGACGACGGTAATCTTCGTCTCTAAGTCCTTGACGACGCTCGCGAGCTCGTCGTCCGTCATAGTCCCCGACGCGCTCGGGGATTCGTCTGTCTCGACCGGTGTCGACTCCGTAGGCGGGGCCGACTCCTCGTCGGCCGTCTCCTCGGCTTCGTCGATGGCGTCGTCGATGATGGAATCCATTATGCCTCCGTTTGCGCCATGCAGGTATTGTATCTTTCCCTGTTTCGGCAACAGACACCGGGATTTTGCCGTTCGGACGCAGGTCGACCGAACAGCAGTCATAAATCAAATGCCACGATATAGAATAGATAGCCCAGCCTCATACTGGCCACTTGCTGACTATCTTGTACGAAAAGAACGCCGATTCGACGACCAGACCTACAACGCCGAGTAGCCGCCGTCAACCACCAGCTCGTGGCCCGTCACGAAGGAGGCGTCGTCGCTCGCGAGGAAGGTGATTGCGCCGGCAATCTCCTCCGGTTCACCGATGCGTTTGAGCGCGTACTGCGATTCGAGGGATTCGCGGGCCGCCTCAGGGTCTTCGTGATCTTCGAGTCCACCCTGCACCATCGGCGTGTCGGTGAATCCGGGACAGACGGCGTTGGCTCTGACGCCATAGCGTCCGAGTTCGCCGGCGATGGAGCGCGTGAATTTCGCGACGCCACCCTTCGTGAAGGCGTACGCGCTCGACCACGGTTGGCCGATGACGCCCGCAAGCGACGCCGTGTTGACGATGTTTCCGGAGCCCTGCTCTTTCAGGTGCGGAATCGCGGCCCGACAGCCGTTCCAGACGCCCATCGCGTTCACCCCGAAGACGCGGTCGCGGTCCGTCAGCGACACCTCCTCCATCGGCCCGCTCGTGTGCGAGATGCCGGCGTTGTTCACCATCACGTCGAGCCCGTGCGCCTCGACGGTCGCGTCGACTGCGTCTCGGACCGCGTCGGCGTCGGTCACGTCGAGTTCGACCGACTCGGCCGTGCCGGCCACGTCCGACTCGGCAATCTGTTCGGCCGTCTCGGCCGCCCCGTCGGCGTCGATGTCGGCCGCCACGACCGTCGCGCCCTCGCGGGCGAACCGTCGCGCGCTCTCCCGTCCGATTCCGCTCGCGCCGCCGGTGACGAACACCGTCGTGTCATCGAATCGCATACCCTCTCGTGTGTGGGCTGGCATATAACTGATTGCTGTTTTGCGTGCTACTGTATACCACGAACGCGTTAGGGCTAAGTAGCCGGCTCAGAATGTTCGACTATGAGCCGGCGCGCTGTCGTGTTCGACCCGCTCGCGCCGCCAGCCAGTCGACCGGCCGGATAGCTGCAGCACCCGTCTCGTTTTCGATTACCAGCTATCCGCACGCGAATGACGCCATATCACCGGCCGCAGCCGCGGCCACTCGACCACTCGCATCGCTCGACAACCACGCGGTCACGGGGGGACCAATGAGCGACGGCTCCGTCTGGCGGAATCGGAGCTTCGTCGCCTTCCTCGCCGGCCAGTTCGCGACGAACGCCGGCGACAGCCTCTACACCGTCGCCCTGCTGTGGCTCACCCTCCAGCTCACGGGGTCGTCTGCCGTCGTCGGGGCGGTCAACGCGATTCTCCTGTTGCCGTGGCTGTTGCAGGCACTCGCCGGCCCGTTCGTCGACCGACTCCCACTCCGACCGCTGCTCGTCGGCTCCCAACTCACGCAGGGGGCAGTCGTGCTCGTGCTTCCGCTCGCGCACGCGACCGGGGGGCTGACCGTCGATGTCATCCTCGCCGTCGCGGTGACGCTGATGGTCGCCTCGCTCGTGATGGCCCCGATGGAGTCGGCGCTGCTTCCTCGCATCGTCGCCGACAGCCAGCTCTCGCGGGCGAACTCCGCGCTCGCGACCGTCACGCTCGGCCTCGACATGGTGTTCGACGCGGTCGGCGGCGCGTTCATCGCCGTGTTCGGCGCGACGACGCTGTTTCTCGTCGACGCCGGCACGTTCGCGCTCGCCGCCGTCCTGTTCGCCACGGTGACGGTCGCGCCGCTCCCCGAGCCCGCCGACGAGGACGACACGACCGACGCGGACACCACCCGCCTGCGCGAGTATCTGGCCGACCTCCGGGTCGGCGTCGACGTGCTCCGTGGCACGGCGTTCGTCGAACTCACCGCCCTGACCGCTCTCGCCAACTTCACGACCGGCGTGACGCTGGCAATCCTCCCCGCCTTCGGGGCGAGTCTCGACGGGGCGAGACTGCTCGACGTTCCGCTCGACGGGGCGGTCGTCTACGGCGCGATGCTGGGCGCGCTCGGTATCGGCCGGCTCGTCGGCTCCGTGCTCGGCCCGCGCTTCGAGACGGTCCCCTACGGGCGCTTCTCCATCGCCGGCAACGCGGTCAGCGGACTCGCGTGGCTCGCGTCCGTTCTCGTGTCCGGTCCCGCGCTCACGGTCGGGCTGTTCGGGCTCGCGTGGGTTCCGGTCGGTATCAGCGGCGTGCTCTCCTCGACACTCCGCCAGCAGCTGTTTCCGACCGAGGTGCTCGGGCGCGTCTCCGCGGTCAAAGGAACCGCCTCGGGCGCGACACTCCCGCTCGGCTCGCTCGTCGGCGGGGTCGTCGGCACTGCACTCGGTATCGAGGTGACGCTCGCGCTGGCGGCGCTCGGATTCGGACTCGCCGCGCCGTATCTCGCCGTCCGGACGCCGCTCCGACGGCTGCCGTCCGTCTCGGAGGCAGCGCCGGCCGACTTCGGCTTATGACTTCACCGGGAACCGCTCTTCGCGCGTCTCGTGGACGACCTCGGGGTCGATGGTGCGGCCGTCCACTTCGACCGACTCGCCGGCGGCCAGCGCACCGAAGGCCGGTCCCTCCCCCACGCCGAGGGTCGCGGCCTTCTCCGGCTTGAACTGCTGGTCGCGCGCGAGGACGGCCTCGTCGGTCACCTCGACCGACTCGTAGCTGTCGCGCAACACGTCGGCCAACGCCTCAACGATAGCGTCGAACGCCGACTCCTCGGCGAGTGCTACCCGCCCGATCGGCCGGGTTCCGCCCTCCTCGGTCTCGAACGCCACCGCCGCGCTCGCGACGGCCGCCCGCGCCGCATCGGTGTCGATGTTCGCCGCCTCGCTCGCCAGCGACTCTGGCAGCGTTCGGACGACGACCTCGCCCTCGTAGCCGGTCGCCGGCGTACCGAATCGGAGCCCGTCATCGACCGTCGTGACGGCCGCCTCGACGGTCTCGACGGTCGAGAGCGGGACGCCGTCCGTCGTCTGCGTGAACGTCTCGCTCACGACGCGGTAACCGAGCGACTCGATGACCTCACACAGGACGGGATGGTCACCCTCCACGACGGCGTGGCGCGCGCCGGACCGCTCGAAGGCGGCCCGAATCGTCGCCTCGGCCTCCCGGGGATGCGCCATCTCGTCGAGCGACCAGTCCGCGAGCATGTGGCCCGGCGACCAGTCCGTCTCGCGGGTGATGCGCTCGAATCGCGGGACGTAGTGGCCGCCGCCGACGCCGACGAACGGCCGCCGTGTCGCCGGAGCGTCTCTCGCGTCGAAAATTGCCCGTGCGACGGCGCGCGCGCCGGCGGGGTCGTCCCACTGCTCGTCGTCGCTTCCGAGTTCCACGAACAGCGAGGGACAGTCGATGTCGGTCGGTCCGTGGTGGGTACACTCGATTGCCGTCCCGTAGCCGTCGGGCGCGTACTCGTCGAACGCATCGAGCAGCGCCGCGAGCGAATCCGGGTCCGCGCGGGCGAAACTGGCGTTGTCGCCGCCGTGTTCGGCCGGTCCGGGATTCCCGGTCGGGTGGGTCGTCAACAGCGGTCCGGTGTCGCCGGCGTGCCGGCTGGCGACGAACAGGCGGTCGGGGGCCTCGAACGCCGACACGAGTCCCTCGGCGTGGATGTGGAGTTCCTCGAACGTCCGGAGTTCGATGCCGTCGGTTCGGTACACCGTCCCGCCACCCTCGGCGTCCGGCCGGCTCGCGTCCTCGTGTTCCGTCCACGAGCCGAGCGCGAGCAGCTGCTCGCCGATGTGTTCTGAAGCTTTGTCCGCACGCGAGACGACGACAGCAAGCATACCGACTCTCCGTCACCGCCGAGTAACTGTGTTCCGCTCTCGGAAGCAGATACGCCCGAGCCTCCCACATCTGTGTTCCGACTCCGTCCGCGTTCGGTCGCTCAGACCTGTTCGACACGGCGGGCGCGGTTTCGCCGCCGACCGATTCCGAGTCCGGCGACCGCCAGCCGGCCGATGAGGACCCACCCCATCGTCGCCACCAGCCACGGCGTCGTCCCGACGACCCACCAGCCGAACGCGACCACGAAGAGCGCCGCAGCGACCTCGAGCGGACGCGTCGAGGTCGCCTTCGTCCGCGACCGGCCCGTACCGACACCGAGCGCCAACCCGATGCCGATTGCCGTGGGCAACACGAGCGTGCTTGCCGTCCCCGCACGAACCTCGATTGCGACTAGCCCGGCCAGCGCTGCGACGGTCACCAGTAGCTCGAAGCGTATCGTCGCCGTCCCTACGAACGTCTCTCGATTCACGCCTCACGTACGCTCGCTGCACTGTTAAACCCCTCAGTCAGCAAACAATACGGCCGAATCCCGGAGCTTCGGCCCGAACCGGCGTGTCGACCGCTAGCCGCGCAGTGATTCGACCGGCGGCTCCCACGCCGCTCGGTACGCCGGATAGAGACCCCCGCCGAGCGCGATCAACATCCCGAACCCGAACGCGCCGAGCACGACAAGCCCGTTCGTCGGCACGAGCACGGCAGACAGCGGGAGTCGGGTGCCGAGCGCCACTCCCACGACAACGACTGCCCCGAGCACTGCCCCGAGTGCCCCGCCCACGACCCCGAGCAGCGTCGACTCCACGAGCAGCGTCCGGAGCACCTCGTCGCGGTGGATGCCGACGGCCCGGAGCACGCCGATTTCCCCCCTGCGCTCGGAGACCGTCATCAACATCACGTTGAAGATAGAGACGCCGGCGACGACGAGCGAGATGCCGGCCACGGCGAGCAAGAACCCGTTCAACAGCGCGAAGAACTCGGTGATCCGCGAGAGCACGCTCGTCAGCGAGAGCACCGACACCCGTTCCTGGCGGCTGTTCAGCCGCTCGCGGACGCCGTCGGCAATCGCCCGCGCGTCGTCCGCGGAGTCGGCCTGCACCACGACCTGTGCGTAGTCGTCGGCGACGAACTCGTCGGGCGGGAGCACGACAGCGGACCCCGGCCGAATCGGCGAGAAGGTCCCCTCGGAGTCGATAATCGCGAGCACGCGGTAGCGGTTCCCCTCGATTTCGATTGCCGACCCGACGCGCGCGCCGACTCCGGCAGCGAGTTCATCACCGACCGCGACCCCCTGTCTGAGGGTGTCGGGCACGTCGTCGACGCCGAACAGCGCCGCCGGCTGTGTGGTCCCGTACAGTTGGGCGAAGGACTGCCCGTTCGGCCCGGAGACGCTCGCCCCGCCCGACTTCAGGGGGATGACGGTTCCGCCGCCGGCCGCAGCCTGCCGGATGGCCTGTATCTCACGCGGGCCGAGATTCTCCTCGCCGTCGCTGGGACTGATGATGACCTGATTGCCGAGTCCGCCGAGTTCGGCCAGCGCGGCGGTCTGGAGTGCCGTGCCGAGCATCCCGAGCGTGACGACCGCGAAGACGCCGATGACGATACCGAGCATCGCGAGCCCCGCCCGGAGCCGCTGGCGCGAGAGGTTCCGGACGGCGAGCGAGCCTGCGGGAAACCGCCGGGTCAGCCGCGTCGCCAGCGACTCCTCGTTAGCCATCGAGCACCCCGTCGATTAGCTCGACCGTCCGGTCGGCGTACTCGCCGACGAGGCTGTCGTGGGTGACGGCGACGACGCCGACGCCGCCGTCGGCGATGGTCTGTATCTCTCCGAGCACGGCTTCGCCGGTGTCGCGGTCGAGGTTGCCCGTCGGTTCGTCGGCGAGCAGCACGTCCGGTTCGTTGATGAGCGAGCGCGCAATGGCGACCCGCTGTTTCTGGCCGCCCGACAGCTCGTCTGGCGTGTGTTCCAGCCGGTCGGCGAGACCGACCCGGCCGAGCAAGTCGACCGCGCGGTCGGTGTAGTCAGCGTCGAGAAACCGGGTCGGCAGCCGGACGTTCTCGACGGCAGACAGCGTCGGAATCAGATGGAAATCCTGGAACACGAAGCCGACGCGCTTGCGGCGTACGTCGGTCCGTTCCCGAGCCGACAGCGCGGCGACCGGCTCGCCAAGCAGCTCGACGCTGCCAGTCGTCGGGTCGTCGAGCAGGCCGAGCATGTTCAACATCGTCGACTTGCCCGAGCCGGACGGTCCCATGATGGCGGTCACCTCGCCGCGCTCGACGGTGAACTTCACGTCGCTGAGGGCGGTGACGGTACCTCCGCCACCCTCGTACTGCTTCGTGACGCCGTCGAGTCGCAGCGGCGGCGGGGTCTCGTCCGCGCCGCTCATCGGTAGCGACGCGCGCCGAAGACGACCAGCGGCAGGGTGACCAACAGCCCGACGCCGAGTCCGACGACGGTGCCCTCGACGCCGCTCAGGAACCGCCCGCCGTCGCCGTCGTCGTCGGTCGCGACGGGCACGTCGACGGTCGTCGTCTGTCGCTCACCGGCGGTCGTGTAGGTGACGGTTATCGGGACGGTGGTCACGTTCTCCGAGTCGATTCGTGCGGTCAACTCGAACGGGGCGAACTCGCTCGGGCCGACGGTGCCGAGGAACTGATTCCTGTTCGGATACGTCGGGCCCGCGTACTCGTTCTCGCCGACGCCGACCACGACGCCACGCACCTCGCCGTCGCCGACGTTGCCGAGATTGCCCGACAGTTCGAGGCGGTCGTCGTCGGCGCTGAGACTCAGCCCCGTCACCGACACCGCGCCCGTCGCGCGGTCGAGGTCGTACGGACGGGTGACGGTGCTCGCGTCGCCACCGACGGTGTACTCGACTGCGAGCCGGAGCGTCGCGGCATCGGTTCCAGAGAGGTCGACGGTCACGCTCTCGGTCGCGCCGGGTGCGATACCGCCGGCGACGGCAGTCCGGCCCACCCCGGGCGCTACCGTTCCGTTCGGGAGTCGCGGGACGAGCACCGGACTCTCGATGGCCGCGTTCCCGAAGTTCGTCACCGTCACCCTGACGCCACTCGACTGTCCGCCGGTCGCGTCCTCGTCGTCTGATTGGAGGGTGTTTCCGCCGCCGAGCGCGCCTACGATGCCGCCCAGTCCGCCGGCGTCTGCGGCCGCCGACTGCTGGTCTGTCGTCACTCGCTCGACGCGGACCCCCACGTCATCCCGCAGCGGCGCGACCGATACGGTCCGGGCTTGAGTCGCGGTCGCGCGCGTGCCTGCGGCCGTCGTGTATCTGGCCTCGACCGTGAGGTCGCGCTCGCCGGCGGTCGCCGGAGCGAGACTGAAGTTCAGCGACTGGCTCACGCCGGCCGGAAGCGTCGCCACCGTTCGCCGGGTCCGGTCACCCGCAACGTCGGTGAACGCGACCGTGATGTCGCGCAGGGCTGCTC
The DNA here is from genome assembly GCF_009663395.1 of Halosegnis longus. Lineage (NCBI taxonomy): Archaea > Methanobacteriati > Methanobacteriota > Halobacteria > Halobacteriales > Natronomonadaceae > Halosegnis > Halosegnis longus. The sequence goes on from NZ_QKNW01000001.1 coordinate 1,672,340, forward strand.
CCGTGGGATTCGAGACGGTCACCGTCGCGTCCGACTCCGCTCCCGCCGTGAGTCCCGCCGCGTTGGTCGTTAGCTGCGGCGCGCCTGCCTCGACGGCGACGGACAGGGGCCGGCGGACCGTCGCCTGGTCGTCGTCCGCGTCGGAGACAGTCGCGACGACGGTGAGGTCGCGCGCGCCGGGGTCGGGGAACCGGACCGTCACGGGCACCGTGAGCGTCTCACCCGGCGAGAGCGTGCCGAGTCCGGTCGCGCTCGCGAGCGTCGCGCCCGTCTCGTTGACGACGGCGACGCGTTCGAGCGTCCCCGCCGAGTCGCTGCCGGCGGAGAGTCGGACGGTCGCCGAGACGGTCGTCGGCGCACCGGCGGTCGGGTTCTCCGGCGCGACGGTCGCGTCGGTAATCGTCACGCGGCTGTCCGGAATTGCGCCGACGGCGAAGCCGGGAACGGTCGCGGTCACGAGGAGAGCGGCGATGACGAGGGCTGCGCCGCGGATACGGGCCATTGCGTGGTCTCGACTGGGGGCTGGACGACCATGAGTCCTTCCCGTACACCTCCGCCGTGGTGCTCGACGGTCGACGTTCCGGCGCAGCGTCGCTGTGCCCGACGCGCTCACAATCGCCCGCTAATCGCGGCTATACACGGAAAACCCGAATTTGCTATCGTAGCATACCGTTTATCGCTGCTCGCGCCGGGCGTATTTTGGTCGCGGAGGCCGTTTCGTCGGACAATGCAGGAGTACGAGCGCGAGATACTGCTCGAACGAATCGGGCGCGAGAGCGCCACCGTCGGCGCGTCCATCCCCGACCGTATCGAGGTGCAGGGCGAGGAGGTCGATCTGCAGGAGTTCGTCTTCGAAATCAAGCGCCGGGATACGATTCCGGACGGCGAGCGTGAGCGCGTCGAGCGCGCGAAGAAGAACCTCCGACGGGAGCGACTCCAGCGCAAACAGCGCATCGAGGGCGAGACGGACGAGGACCTCACGTTCACGGACGGCGAGCAGTTGGCCGAAGATATCATCGGTATCGACCGGGCGCTCGCGGCGCTCGAATCGCTCCGGCCGACGGATATCGAGGGAGAGCGCGAGCGCCAGGAGACGGCCGACACCAAACGCTGGCTGAACTTCCTGAAACAGGCGCTCGGCCACGAGAATAACTCGCAGTTGGGTGGACGATGAGCCGAAACGCCGCCGTCGCCGACCGACTCGACGAGATGGCAGACCGGCTTGAGGCCACCGGCGTCGAGTACAAACCCCGCGCCTACCGGCAGGCGGCCGACAACATCCGCGGCCACACCGTCGCCATCGAAACGCTCGCCGAGGAGGGCGTCGCGGGCGTCAAACAGATCGACCGCGTCGGCGACGCCATCGCACAGAAGGTCGTCGAGTATCTCGACACCGGGGAAATCGAGGAACTGGAAGCGTTGCGCGAGGAGCTACCGGTCGACATCGAGGCCATCACGCGCGTCGAGGGAGTCGGACCGAAGACCGCGGCCGACCTCTACGAGACGCTCGGTATCGAGGACTTGGACGACCTCGAAGCCGCGGCCGAGGCCGGCGAGATTCAGGAAGTGAAGGGATTCGGCGCGACGACCGAACAGAACATCCTCGACGGGATTCCCTTCGCCCGCGAGAGCCACCAGCGCGAGCTACTGGGCGATGCCCAGCCGCTCGCCGACCGCCTGCTCGCGTATCTGCGCGACCTCGATGCGGTCGAGGCCGCCGACACCGCCGGGTCGCTCCGGCGCTGGCGACCGACCGTCGGTGACGTGGACGTGCTGGCGGCAAGCGACGCTGGCGAGGCGGTAATCGAGCAGTTCACCGACTTCGACGGTGAGATCATCGAGGCCGGCACCTCGAAGGCGAGTCTGCGCGTCGACGGCCTGCGCGTCGACCTCCGGGTCGTCGTCACCGAGGAGTGGGGAAGCGCGCTCCAGTATTTCACCGGCAGCCGCGACCACAACATCGTCGTCCGCAACCGCGCGCTCGATATGGACCTGAAGGTGAACGAGTACGGCGTCTTCGACGTGTCGGAGGTGGACGACCCCGACGCCGGCCAGCGGGTCGGCGAGCGCGTCGCCGGCGAGACCGAGGCCTCGATGTACGAGGCGCTCGATCTGCCACACATCCCCCCAGAACTCCGCGAGGACAGGGGCGAAATCGACGCCGCGGCCGCCGGCGACCTCCCGACGCTCATCGAGGAGGGTGACCTCCGTGGCGACCTCCACCTCCACACCGACGCCTCCGACGGGCAGGACTCCGTTGCCGGGATGATTCAGGGAGCCGCCGACCGCGGCTACGACTATCTCGCCGTCACCGACCACGCGACCGGTCCGGGGATGGTCGGCGGCGTCGGGGTCGGCGACGATGGCCTGCTCGAACTCGCCGAGACGGTTCGCGAGGCGGCCAGCGACACCGACCTCCGCGTGTTCACGGGCGTCGAGGCGAACATCGGCGAGGACGGCTCCGTCAGCGTGGCCGACGACGTGCTCGCGGACCTCGACTGCGTAGTCGCCTCGCCACACGCCGCGCTCGACGGTGACGGAACCGATCGACTCGTCGCCGCCGTCGAACACCCCGAGGTGAACATCCTCGGTCACCCGACCGGTCGACTGCTGAACCGCCGTGAAGGACTCGACCTCGATATGGAGCGAATCGCAGAGACCGCCGCGGCGAACGATACCGCGCTTGAAATCAATGCGAATCCGAGCCGGCTCGACCTCCGGGGTGGCTACGTCAAGCAGGCAATCGAGGCCGGCACGACCATCGTCGTCAACACCGACGCCCACCAGCCGTCGAGTCTCGATTTCGCCCGGTTCGGCGTCCACACCGCTCGCCGCGGCTGGGCCGAGGCCGACGACGTGCTCAACACGCGAAACGCCGACGGAATCGCCGACTTCCTCGGACTGTGAGCGACGGCCCGTTCCTGCTCGACGTGATGTGCGGGAAGCTGGCGACGATGCTCCGGGTGTGTGGCTACGACGCCGCCTACGCGCTCGACCGCGGGGTACAGGACGACGACCGCCTGCTCGACATCGCGCGGCGCGAGGACCGAACCCTGCTCACCCGCGATGTCGAACTGGCAACGCGGGCCGGCGACCGGGGTGTCTGTCTCACCGAGCGCGACACCGACGGCCAGCTGCGCGAACTCGCGGCCCGCGGACTCGACATCTCGCTCGACCCCGACCCGGACTACTGTGGTGACTGCAACGGACCGGTCGAGGCTGTTCCCGACGGGGACCCGACGCCCGACTACGCGCCGTCGACGGACGAGTGTGCCGTCTGGCGGTGTCGCGACTGCGGGCAGTGCTTCTGGAAAGGGTCACACTGGGACTCGATGAAGGAGCGACTCGCGGCGATTTAGTCGGCCGTCCACTCTGAGCAGGCGTCCATGTCGTCCATGACCTCCTCGTGAAGCCCGCAGTACGGCTGCAGACCGTCGTCGGTGCGGACGTACTTGAACTCGCTACAGTTGCCACAGTAGCGGTCGCCGACGGCGGACTCACGGTCCGATGTCGTGGAAAGCTGGTCGACGCCCGGCTCCGGCGAGGACCCGTCGACCTCTTGAATTGACTCCGTCGTCGCGCCGCCGTCGGAGCCGAGCACCTGCGCGCCGCCCGTCCCCGGCGTGGACTGCTGGCGCGAGCGGGTCGTCTCCGGAGCGTTCGTCTGTGTCTCGGCGTCGCCGTCGGGCGTCTCGCCGAGCAGCCCGATACCGCCCAGCCCCTGCCGGAGCCGGTCGTTCGACACCTCGACGACGCGGGTCTTCCCCTCGCGGGTGACCTCCAGCTTGACGGTGCCGCCGGGGTCGTTGCGCGCCTTGAAGTTCGCGACCGCGACGAAGAGACTCCAGAACGTCGTGATGACGCCGACGAAGTAGACGGCCGTCACGGGGAGGGTGTAGTCGGGCGTCATCCCGAACCAGTTGCTCGGGTAGACGCTGACGAAGGCGACGACGCCGGCGACGGCCACGACCGCGCCGGCCCAACTCGCGAGCCGAATTCCGCGTGAGGCCTTCGGGAGGACGGTCATCGCGCCGAGGAAAATCGCCGGCAGGCCAAGCCCGGCGAACACGCCCGCGAGCGTCCGCGTCGTCGTCACGTCGAAGCCCGCGACGCCGCCGCCGCCGGAGGAGGTTCCGAACACGATGCCGACCACCGTGGCAACCGCGCCGGCGGCGAACAGCCCGAGGCCGGCGTAGAGCCGCTGTCGACCCGGCCCGCTCGCCCCACCGTCGTACACGTCAGCGAGGCTTGTCATACCGTCCGTTCCGCAGCAACTACTAAAAAACTGTGTCAGACACGCGGCACACGTGCGCACCTGTGTATGAAAAAGCCCTTGATAATCCCCCTCGGAGCCTACTGAATATGAAAGCAGTCGTCCTCGCCGGCGGATACGCGACCCGGCTTTGGCCCATCACCAGACACCGCCCGAAGATGCTCCTCCCCATCGGCGACACGACGGTCATCGACCGCGTGTTCGCCGAACTGGAACGCGACGACCGCATCGAGGAGGTGTTCGTCTCCACCAACGAGGCCTTCGCCGACGAGTTCGAGGCGTACCTCGCCGAGGGCGACTTCGAGAAGCCCGTCCTCTCGGTGGAAGACACCACGGGCGAGTCGGAGAAGTTCGGCGTCGTCGGCGCGCTCGGCCAGCTCGTCGAGCGCGAGGGCGTCGCGGACGACCTCGTCGTCATCGCCGGCGACAACCTCATCGGCTTCGACGTGTCCGAGTTCATCGACGCGTTCGAGTCACACGACGCCCCGACGCTCGCTGCCTACGACGTCGGCTCGCGCGACAAGGCCACCTCCTACGGCGTCATCGACGTGGAGGACGACCGCGTCGTCGACTTCGAGGAGAAGCCGGACGACCCGCCGAGTTCCCTCGTCTCCATCGCGTGTTACGCCTTCCCCGAAGAGAGCCTCCGGTTCGAGGAGTATCTCGCCGACGGCAACAACCCCGACGAGCCGGGGTGGTTCATCCAGTGGCTCGTCGAGCACGACGAGGTGTACGCGTTCCCGTTCGACGAGGCGTGGTTCGACATCGGCACGCCCGAGTCGTATCTCGCTGCCGTCGCGTGGGCGCTCGACGGTGAGTCTCTCGTCAGCGACGACGCCGTCGTCATCGACTCCGACATCGGCGAGAACGTCCACGTCATGGCGGGTGCCCGCATCGTCGACTCCACGCTCTCGAACACCGTCGTCTTCGAGAACGCTACCGTCCTCGACTGTGAGATTCACGACTCCATCATCGACGAGGAGACGAAAGTCGAGGATATCGACCTCGCGGGCGCGCTCATCGGCGCACACTCACAGCTCGGCAACACCGAGTAGCACCTCCTTGCTGTTCGGGCTTCCGCGCGCGCCTTCGGCGCACTGCGGGAGCCACTCACAGCAAAAGTCTGTATCAAAACTGCAGCCGAGCCTCCCGTCGGTCGGCTCGAAGAACCGTTTGCTCCGCTCACGGACACGCTCAGCTTACTGTTCGGCAAGCCACGCGTCGGTAATCTCGATGTGGCCACGATCACCTTCCCACACCGTCTCGTACGCCAGATTGATGCGCCGGTCCATGTGCGGGCCGTCGACGACGAACGTCTCGAACTCGCCGCCCTCTCCGAGGACGTGGACGCCGTACTCCTCGTTGAGCGATTCGAGTTCGGCGATGGCCTCGCGGTCGAGGGTGCGCCCGAGCCACGACTCGTCTAACCCGTAGGCAGCGACCTGAATGATGAGAATCTCGAAGCCAGCATCGAGCATCGCGTCCGCCAACTCGCGGGGGTCCTCCTGCCACAGCGGGGCGAACAGCTCGGCGTCGAGCCGGTCGCACATCGCCTGAATGCGCGAGGTCTGGTACTCGCTTTCGACCGCACCGGCAGTGATACCACCGATACCACCCCACTCTTCGTGCAGCGTTTCGAGTGCGCGCTCCAGCGGTTCGAGTTCGGCGTCGCCCTGCTCGCCGGAGTCGACGGCGCTGTCGGCCTCGAAATCCGACGGCTCGACCTCCAGTAGCTCGATGCCGACCGACTCGGCGGCCAGCCGGGCGAGGTGCGTCGCCGGCGTGTGATACATGTAGGAATCCCCCTCCGGGTGGACGGTGACGAGTCGCTCGACCGGGTGGCCGGCCTCGAGTGCGCGGTACAGCGCCCACGAGGAGTCCTTGCCGCCGGAGAACAGACTCACCCACGGTGTGTTCATACCCGGACACGGCGCGCTCGGGGTTTAGCAGTCACGGACTGGACAGCTCGCCGACCTCCTCGCGGTCGGTGATGTAGCTGACGACGAGGATGCCACAGACGGAGACGGCGAGGCTGGCGGCGACGAACAGCGCCAGTCGCTCTAACGTCGCGAGTTCGAAGGGGGCGACGGAGATCGGCCCGAAGGAGAGTGCCGGCACCCGTGCCGGCCCGAGCACGTCACCGCGTTCGAGGAAGTAGCCAGCGAAGCCGCGGACGACGAGTCCGACCGCGACCACGCCGAAGGGGAGGTTCAACAGGGCGGACCGAACCGACTCGTCTTCGAGCAGTTCGTCGGCCAGTCGGCCGGCAGAGGCAGCGAGCGCGGCCGTCGCCAGCCACGGCACCGCGGTGTAGACGAACTCCATCACCGCGAGGAACGGGTCGTCCATCCCGGTCGCGGGAATCGCGCCGACGAACGCCCCGATGAGGGTCAGCCCCGCCGCCACCACGTAGGTGACGAGCGACACCTGCCCGGAGTAGAACGCCTCGCGAATCTGGCCGGGGAGATCGTTCGCCAGCTCGTCCACGCCCAGACCCTTGTACAGCAGGAACACGCCCAGCGCGGCGACGACGATAGCGACCGCGAGCGTCACCGACTCCGCGAGCAACAGGAGTATCGGAAACGCCAGCAGCGTCGCGCCCAGCGGGACGAGCACCGTCGACCGCAGCTCCTCGTCGGCGAGGAACTGTTTGAGCACGTAGTACGTCGACTCGATGTCGTGGCTCTGGCGCACGACGACGCGGTCGACGGCGTCGACTCGGAGCCGCGACTCCACGATGTGGACCAACCGCTCGGCCTCGGCGCTCGCGACGACCACGACCGCCGAATCCGGATTCACGCGCTCGATGATGGTGTCGAGTCCGGCCGCGACGGCGCGGTCGGCACTCACCGCGTCACCGCCGCCCGACACCACCGCCACCTCTGCGTCTTCGTTCTCGTCGCGCAGGTCGCGCGTCACCTTCAGCGCCTCCAGCGTCGAGTTCACCCGGGAGTCACCGGGGTCCTCGATGCCGATGTCGGTGACGAGCGCCCGCACGGCCTCCCAGCCGATGACCGGCTCGTCGGTCAGGCCAGCGCGGTCGACACACACGACGAGAGTCGTCACGTTCCGTTGGAGGCCACGTCGGGTGAAAAGTCTTCAGCCTACCGCCGGAGCCGGAACTCGGCGTCGCCGTCCACGCTGTCGGTTACCCCGCGCCCGAACGCGTACGCCATCGACGCCGCCCCACCCCGGACCGCCGACAGCGGGCCACGCGACGGCTCGAACTCGCGGACCGTCACCTCACCGAGGTCCGCTTCGAGTTGCTCCTCCACGTCGCGGCGCGTCCCCAACTCGTCGACCAGTCCCAGCTCGGCGGCCTCGGGGCCGAGATACACCTTCGCCTCCGTCGACCGGACGAACTCGGGGTCGAGGTCGCGGCCCGCTGCGACCACGTCGACGAACTCGTCGTAGTAGCCGTCGACAATCCCCTGGAGGTACTCGCGCTCGTCCTCCTCCAGTTCGGTGAACGGGACGCCGGCCTCCTTGTACTCGCCGGCGGTGAACTGCTCGTACTCGACGCCCGCGGTATCGAGCAGCTCCGTCGCCGTGAACCGCGAGCCCCGAACGCCGATGGAGCCGACGACGCTGCCGGTGCGTGCCCACAGCTCGTCACAGGCGCTCGCAATCCAGTAGCCGCCCGACGCGCAGGTGTCGGTCGTGTACGCAATCGCCGGCCCGTCGAACCGCTCGATTGCGAGCCGGATGTCGTCGCTCGGAACGACCGCCCCGCCCGGCGTGTTCAGCTTCACGAGCAGCGCCTCCACGCCGGGGTCCTCGTCGGCGCGGTCGATCTGTTCGGTAATCTCGTCTGCGCCCGGCGTCGTCGGCGAACTCGGGAGCGTGCCGCCCCCGCCGTCGCGCATGATTGGTCCCTCGACTGCCACCTCTGCGACGTTGTACGCCGGATACTTCCCGTCGAGCAGTCGGCTCGCAAGCTGGAGTGCGGTGAGCACGCTCGCGAGCACGAGGAGAATCCCCAGCAGGTCCGCGAGGTCCGCCACTTGCTCTACGAACAGATACCAGCTTACGACGGCCGCCACGACGACGCTCACGGCGAGCGCGGCGACGCGACCGAGTGTTCGTCCCAGACTCATACCGACAGTGGTAGAGCCACGGCGATAAATCCCGACGCCGCCGCTGTCGGGTCGGTAAAAACAGAGAGAGAAATACCGCGATTACAGCAGGCCGGTCTTCTGCAGCTTCATGAGGTCCTCGGTGTCGAGGGTCTCGCCGTTCTGGAAGGCCTCGTAGATTTCCTCGGCCTCCTCGCGGGCCTCCTCTTCCTTGGCCTCGCGGGCCTCCTGCTTTTCGTCTTCTTCCTCCTTGTCGAGCTCGCGGAGCCGCTTTTGAACGCGGACGAAGTCGTCGTGGTGCTGGTCGGCAGCCTCCTGTGCCTCGACGAACTTCTCGTGCCACTCGTCGGCGTCGTCGCGAATCTCGTCGGCCTCTCGGTAGGCCTCGATCATCTGGTTGTGGTGCTCTTGGGCCTTGTCGGCGAGCTCCGTCACCTTCTGGTGGTGTTCGGACGCCTCGGCGCGGACCTCCTGGGCCTTCTCCTTGACCGCTTCGAGGTCGCCGGACTGGTCGAGCTTCTCCTTTCGCTCGGCCAGCTGCTCGCGTTTTTCTTCGATCTCCTCGATGAGCTCGCGCTCGTCCTCGGTGGAGAGCACCTCGGTCTGCTGTTTGAACTCCAGATCCTCGATTTCGCTTTCGAGGTCGTCGACGGACTTCCCCTCCGAGAGTTCGAGGTCGTCCTTGCGGTCGTCGACCTTGTCGAACAGCTCGTTGGCCTTGGCGTTGAGCTCGTTGCGCTTTTCCTTGTGCTCTTGGACCTGCTCGTTGAGCTCGTCGCGCTTCTCGCGGTGCTCTTGTGCCTCGTCGACCTTCTCGCGGGTCTTGGCGTTGAGCTCGTCGCGCTTGGACGCGCGCTCGGAGGCGAGCTGGTTCAGCTCGTTGCGCCGGTCTCGCAGTTGACCAGCCTTCTTGATGAGCTGTCCCTTGTTGTTCGTCTCTAGTTCGTCGTCTGTGAGTTCTACGTTGTCGCTGCTTTCGATACTGTCACTCATAGTTGTATTCGATTCCATTACCGCTCCGGGTACAGCGCCAGCTACTGAAAAACGAGCAACCACGGACAAGTGCATTCCCTGTCATTCTGGTTGGCTGGCGGTGCTTGAACGCCGGATGCGTTCTGGTAGTTCCACGTTACTTGCACTGGTACATAAAGATTTCCCACCCTGCGACGGCTGAAACGGCCTCACACACCCCACAGCGACCGCGTGAAGCGTTACCACACGCTCCGGAGCGATACATAAACGAACGGCGAGTCAGCGGGCTGAAGTCGCCGCGTCGCCACCTCCGCGTATGCCCGAAACCGAGACCGTTCGCGCACGCGGCCACGAGCACGTCGCCGCCGAGCACGCGAGCACGTGGGAGCTAACGAGCGACGACTGGCTCACCCCCGCCGGCGACTGCATCCTGGGTATCGAAGCCGACACCACGCCCGCCGACTTCGACTCCGCGTTCGTCGCGGCGTGTCAGTCCCACGACGCCACCATCGAGGCGACGCTCCGTGTCGGCGACCGCGAGCAGACGATCGTCGGCTCCGGCCATCCCGACCTCTCCTTCGCGGACGACCGCAGCCTCGTCGCCCGCACCAGCGACTACGTCGACGACCGGACGGTGATGGTGAACGCCGACACCGCCGCCGAGGGAGTCGACCGAGAACTGGTCAACGGGCTCGCCGACGGCGGCTCCGTCGAGTGTGTCTTTCGTGTCGAGTAGTCTGGTGACAGTCTGACTGGGGGCTCTTGTTTCGACTTCTCTGATTGCTCTGTCGTGACCAGCCGGAAAGCACCGGGCGTGTCGCGGTGCTGGTCCCGAGGCCAAGCAACGAGAGCGGTGCTGTCGCTGTCAAATTCACACCAAACAGGGTAACGCCGTCAGAACCGAATCCCCGACCGAGCGGAGGGCTACTTAAATCGGAACGTCTCCAGATTCTTCGGGGCGAAGGTGCGCATGTTGTACTCGTGGTACAGCGCGCTGGAGAAGTCCTGCACGGACGACTCGTCGCCGTGGACACACAACACCTTCTCCGGGCGCGGATTCATCGTCTTCACGAAGTTCTCCAGCCCCTGTCGGTCGGCGTGACCGGAGAAGCCGTCGACGGTCTCCACGTCCATCTTCAGGGTGAGGTTGCCGGAGCGGCGGCCGTCGTTCATCGGAATCTCGTCCCAGCCGTTCTGGATGCGCCGACCGAGCGTCCCCTGTGCCTGATAGCCGACGAAGACGAGGCGGTTGTCCGGGTCGGGACCGAAGTGGTGGAGCCACGACATGATGGGACCGCCGGTGACCATCCCCGACGTGGAGAGCACGATACACGGGCCGCCGTCGGCTACCTCCTGTCGCTCCTCCTCGCCGCCGTCGATGTGGTTGAACTGGTCGGCGAGGAACGGGTTCTCGTCGTCGTGGAAGATGCGGTCGCGGAGGTCATCGCGCAGGTATTCGGGGTAGGTTGTGTGAATCGCCGTCGCCTCCCAAATCATCCCGTCGAGGTGGACCGGCATCTCCGGGATGTCGCCGCTCCGCATTGCTTCCTCCAGAACGAGCATGATTTCCTGTGACCGGCCGACCGCGAAGGCCGGAATCACGACCTTGCCGTCGCGCTCGTACGCCTCGTTGATGACCTTCTTGAGCCTGCGCTCGGAGTCGGCCTGGTCGGTCTGGTAGTCGTTGCGCCCGCCGTAGGTCGACTCCATGACGAGCGTCTCGACGCGCGGGAACTCGTTGACGGCACCGTTGAACAGGCGGGTGTCGTCGTAGTGGATGTCGCCGGAGAAGGCGACGTTGTAGAGCCCGTCGCCGATGTGGAAGTGGCTCACGGCGGAACCGAGAATGTGCCCGGCGTTGTGCATCGTGAGCTTTACGTCCGGCGCGATGTCCGTCACGTCGCCGTACTCGATGGGGACGGTGTGTTTGATGGCCTCACGGACCTGCGAGGACTCGTACGGAGGCGTGCGCCCCTCCTTGGCCGCCACGTCGAGGTAGTCGAGCGTGAGCAGTCCCATCAGGTCGCGCGTCGGTTCCGTGCAGTAAATCGGGCCGTCGTAGCCGTACTTGAACAGGAGCGGAATCAGCGCCGAGTGGTCGAGGTGGGCGTGGGTGAGCACGACCGCGTCGATGGTGTTCGCGCCGGCACCGAGCGCCTCCGGCACCTGCAGGTAGGGCACCTCGCCCTCCGCGCCGGGTTTGTCGCCGCAGTCGACGAGGATGCGCGTCTCCGGCGTCGAGATGATGAAGCTCGCGCGGCCGACCTCGCGACAGCAGCCGAGCGTCGTAATCCGGACCCACTCGTCGTCGGACATCTCCTCACGGTGAATCTGGCGGCCGACGCGTTCGAGGATGTCACGTCGCTCTTCGCGCTCCTGTTTGAGGAAGTTCCGGACGTTCGAGACCGTCGAGGACTCGATTGGTGGCGTCCGGACGACCTCGGGCGTCCAGCCGACCTCCTGGGTAATCTCGCGGAGGGTGGAGCCGTGGCGGCCGATGACCATCCCCGGCTTCTCGGCTTCGATGAAGATCTCCCCGGTGTCGGTGTGGAAATCGAGGTCGGTGACGCCGGCTTCCTCGGGGATGATATCACGGACCGTATCCTCGGCCTCACGCGGATGTGAGAGCACGTCCGGGTCCGGCCGAACGGTGATGCGCTTTCGAAGCTTGGAGGCGAGCCGGCGAACGAGGTCGCCGTCGCTGGCGAACTCCTTCGGGTCGCGCGTATACACGACCAGCTCCGGTCCCTCGTAGGTCACGTCCGAGATAGTGATATCCGAAGGAACCTCGTCTTCGATCTCTGCTTGTAGGTCGTCGAGTTGCCGCTCTACTGAGCTCATAGGTAGTAGGTGGGGCCCGGAACGCGCTGCGGCGCTGTCTCAACTGCAGACTGCGACGCGGCGCTTGTGTACGTAATCGTCATACGGTTTCTCAGTCACGCGCAGTGACTGCGGGACACTGTACCGGAAAACCCGCTTACATCGGTGTAGGATTCCATTCGCATAAAAGGCTTCCCAAAGCGGGAACCGACGGCGACGGGAACACTTCTAACCGACCGCTTACACACTCCGGTATGTCGTTTCTCGCAGACTTCCGTACGGGCGCACGCGATACCGCCCCTGTCGTCCTCGGTATCATCCCGTTCGGGCTGGTCGCCGGCGCGGCCGCCGTCGAGGCCGGACTCACCGGCGGACAGGCCCTCGGCCTCTCGGTTATCGTCTTCGCGGGCGCATCCCAACTCGCGGCTATCGGCCTGCTCGGTGACGGTGCGCCCTTGGCCGTCGTCGTCGGCACCGTGCTCGTCATCAATCTCCGGATGGTGATGTACTCCGCGTCGATTGCCCCGCACATCGCTCGGGCGCGTCGTCGGTGGAAGGCGCTCGGTGCGTATCTCCTCACCGACCAGGCGTACGCCCTCTCGCTCGCGAAGTTCCGCAACTCCGAGACCGCAGGTATCGGCTACTATCTCGGCACCGCCGCCCCGCTGTGGGTGTGTTGGCAACTCTGTACCGTCCTCGGCGTCGTCGTCGGGGCACGCGTCCCGCCGTGGCTTCCCCTCGATTTTGCGCTCCCGTTGGTCTTTCTCGCCCTGCTCGTCCCCGCAGTCGAGGACGGCGCGACCGGGATGGCGGCGCTCGTCGGTGGGACGCTCACCACAGTCGCCGTCGGCCTACCGTACGAACTCGCGCTCCCGGTCGGGGCCGTCGCGGGTGTGGTCGCCGGTGTCGCCACCGACGCCGTCCTCGGGGGTGAGCCGCCGTGACCGCCTCGAACACGACCATCTGGCTCGCCATCCTCATCGGCGGGGTCGGCACGTACGCGATTCGCGGCTCGTTCATCGCGCTGTACGGTCGGCTCGAACTTCCGGCGGGCGTCGAGAACGCGCTCCGATTCGTGCCGGCGGCCGTCCTCGCCGCGCTCGTCGTCCCCGAACTCGCACAGGTGGACGGAACGCCGGTCGCACAGACCGGACTGCCACCGGGGGAGGCCGTCGTCGAGCTCATCACGGGTGACCGCGTGCTCGCGGGACTGCTCGCGGCCGTCGCCGCCTACGTGACCGAGGACGTACTCGCCACCATCGTCGTCGGGATGGGCGCGCTGCTCGCGCTCGGGGCACTGTAGCAGAACAGCCTTTGCTCCGGGTGTCTCGTTCCCGATATGGGACTTCGGTCACGGCTCCGCGCCCCGCTGCAGGCGCGCCGGCGCGTCGTCGTCAAGACGGCCTGCTACCGACTCGTGATGGTGTGCGTCTCGATTCTCGTCGCGTATCTCGTTGTGGGGGATGTGAGCGACGCGCTCTCGATTGGCCTGATTACGAACGTCGTGAAGACGCTCACCTACTACGGCTACGAACGGCTCTGGGACCGTATCGCGTGGGGAACCTAACGGCGGGCGGAAACGACCGTGTTTAAGCGACCGCCCGGACACGATAGCGTATGAGCGACGACGGCGACGAGTCCGATGCGCAGTCTCTCGGCATCACGAAACGCAAGGAGTACGAGACCGGCGAGTGGTACGCGGAGGTCGTCCAGAAGGCCGACCTCGCGGACTACGCTCCGATGGGCGGGTTCATCGTCGTGAAACCACGCGGCTACGCGCTGTGGGAACAGGTCCAGGAGAACCTCGACTCGTGGTTCAAGGCCACCGGCGTCGAGAACGCCTACTTCCCGATGATGATTCCCGAGTCGTATCTCGAACGGGAATCCGACATCGTGGAAGGGTTCGACCCCGAGGTGGCGTGGGTCACCCACGGCGGTCACGAGGAGCTGGAGGAGCGACTCGCCGTTCGACCGACGTCGGAGTCCATCATCACGCCGTACATGGCCGAGTGGACGCGGTCTCACCGCGACCTCCCGCTGCGATTGAATCAGTGGTGTTCGGTCGTGCGCTGGGAGGCGACGGACACCAAGCCGTTCTTCCGGACCAAGGAGTTCCTCTGGCAGGAGGGCCACACCGCCCACGAGAGCGAAGCGGACGCGTGGGAGGAGACGATGACCCGCCTCGAACAGTACAACCGCCTCTACGAGGACGTGCTGGCGATGCCGACCACGCTCGGCCGCAAGCCCGACCACGACAAGTTCCCCGGCGGCGAGACGACGACGACCGTCGAGGCGCTGATGCCCGACGGCAAGTCGCTGCAGGCGGGGACGAGCCACTATCTCGGCACCGGCTTCGCCGAGGCCTACGACCTCACCTACCGCGACGAAGACGAGGAAGAGCAGGTGTGTCACACCACTTCGTGGGGGCTGTCGTGGCGCGCACTCGGCGGACTCATCATGACTCACTCCGACGATCAGGGCCTCGTGCTCCCGCCGACGGTCGCGCCCGAGCAGGTCGTCATCGTCCCCATCTGGCAGGAGGACACCCGCGAGGAGGTGCTCGAGTACTGCGAGCAGCTCCACGCCGAGCTCGACGCCGACGGCGTCCGGGTCGTCCTCGACGACCGCGACGAGCGCAACCCCGGCTTCAAGTTCAACGAGTGGGAGCTGAAGGGCACCCCCGTCCGCATTGAGGTCGGTCCGAACGAGGTCGACGACGAGGAGATTACCCTGGTCCACCGGCCGGACGGCGAGACCGAGACGGCCGCCCGCGAGGACCTCACCGACGCGACCGAGGACGCCCTCGATACGGTGTACGCGAAGCTGTACGCCGACGCCGAGGCGAATCTGGAGGAGAACGTGCGCGAGGCCCACGGCCGCGGCGAGATTCTCGGCACGCTCGGCCAACACGGCGGCTACGTCAAGACCGGCTGGTGTGGCGAGGAGGCGTGTGAGACGGAAATCAAAGACCAGATCGCGGCCGAAATCGTGATGCTCCCGCTGGAAGAAGACACCGACCCCGTCCACGAGACCTGTGGCGTCTGTGGCGAGGACGCGACGGAGACGGCGTTCTTCGCGAAGAACTACTAACGCACTTTTTTGCCGACTCGGGCTTCCTCGCGCGCCTTCGGCGCGCTGTGGGAGCCACTCGCGGCAAAAACCTGCACTAAAAACCGCAGCCGCGCCTCCCGTCGGTCGGCTCGGGGAAACGACTCGCTCGGCGTATGCTTGTGGGGTGGAGCGATTCGTGGTACTGTCATCGGTGTGGTGTTTTCCCCTTGATCCCTCGAAACACGCCAATTCTGCCCTCGCCTGGAGGTCACGCCGATGCAATGCTTATATCGCTGACCCGTCTTATCACGAGTATGTTGAATCGACTCAAGGCGATGAATCAGGTCACCAAAATCGAGTACGGGTTGATGGTCATGACAGCCCTGCTCGCGATTGGGGCCGGATTCGCACCGGTGGGGCGCGAGGAGAGCGTCCTCTTTGCGGCGGTGTTTCTCGGGATTACGATTGGTCTGTGGGTGTCACACCTGCTGACGATGTTACACACTGCGGTCGTGCAAAACGACGCTCGAACCAATGGCTGAGGACACACCACCGGGACAGGCAATCGGTGAGGAGTTCGGCAACTTCGCCAGCTTTGCGCTCGTCTCGGGGATGGTGTCTGCCATCTTCGTCGCGGCGTTCCTCACGGCGTTCCCGGGCCGTATCGGCCGGTACTTCGGTGGTATCGCCATCGCGGTGTTGCTCATCACCTTCGTCGTCGGGCTGACGCTCGACCTACTGGGCTTTTTCGGCAACGAGTCGTCGCTCACCCGCGAGCAGGAATCGACGCCCTTCGAGGAGACCGACCGCTACCAGCGCGTCCGCTCACAGTCGAACGAGCCGCTGCCCCGTCAAATCAACTTCAACGAGGAAGTGACGGCGCTGAAAGAGTACTTCGACGGCGACGTACCACGGGCGGCACAGTCGTTCTTCATCGAGTACGAGAAGCTCAAATCCAGTAGTTCACGCCGGAAGACACAGGCAAGCAGCGTCCGGTCGGCGCTCAACCCTGTCCTCGCGTTGGTCGACGACGAGCAACTGGAAGCCGACCTCGAACAGATGGGTGAAGACCTGTTCGCGTACATCAAATCCAACCCCGCGGAGAACATCATCGTCTCCGAGATGACGCTCACCCACGACGGCACCGAACAGTCCGTCATGGAGACGCAAGGGGAGACGGCCCACCTCACGGCCACCCTCCACAACGAGGGCGAGGCGGTCGAGGCCGAGCTCTCGATTCGGTTCACCAACCCGAACGGGGCGAAGATCATGGAGACGACGCTCCCGACCGGCCGGCTCTCGACGGAGGAGCAAATCGAGGTCAGCACGGACCTCCTCGTCCCGCCCACGGCCACCGACATCCACTTTTCGATCATAAACGCACGGCAGGTGGACACGGCGGCCTGACCCGAACCGTTTCCTCACTACCCGTCGTACCGTCTCCGATGACCGAGCCCGCATTCGACGAGATTCTCCCTGCTGTCGCCGGCATCGTCCCGACGACGGACGACCGACTGCTCTTCGTCCACAACGAGGTGTTCGACGCGTGGACGCTCCCGATGACAGCCGTCGAGCCGGGCGTCTCGCTGGAGACCGCCCTCCGAAACGAGGTCGAAACCGAGTCCGGACTCACCGCCGACCCGGTCGAACTCACCGGCGTCTACTCGAATCCGAACGTGCAGGCCGTCCAGTACGAGTCGGGCGAACTCGTCCACTACGTGACGACGTGTTACCGGTGTCGCCCGGTCGACGCGCCGGCCTCGCTCGACGGCTATCCCGACGCCGAACTGTTTTCGGTCGCCAACCACCCGTATCTCGGCTACATGCAGCAGTGGCTCGACGACGGTCTCGCCGTCGAATAACGCCTATATAGGCGGTCAGAATTCTCGAAGGTACATAATATGGGTCTAATGACCCCTTACATTTGGAGCGGAACAAAGATAAGGTCCAGACGGCTAGCAATGGTAATGCCTGACAACGCACACGGGGGGGCCACTGAGCTACTTGCCGACCCCGACGAGACGCGCGCGAACTGCGGGGTCGGCGTCGTATTTGACCTCGACGGCGGCGCGAGCCACCAGCCCATCGCCGAAGGACTGGAACTGCTCGGTAACCTCGAACACCGCGGCACCACCGGCGCGGACCCGAACACCGGTGACGGCGCGGGGATTCTTCTCCAGATACCGGACCAGTTCTACCGCGAGGAACTCGACGTGTCGCTCCCGCCGGCCCGCGAGTACGCCGTCGGCACCGTCTTTCTCCCGCCGAACGAGAACGCCGCCGGCGACCTGCGTGACATGGTCGCCGACGAGTTCACCACACAC
The DNA here is from genome assembly GCF_009663395.1 of Halosegnis longus. Lineage (NCBI taxonomy): Archaea > Methanobacteriati > Methanobacteriota > Halobacteria > Halobacteriales > Natronomonadaceae > Halosegnis > Halosegnis longus. The sequence goes on from NZ_QKNW01000001.1 coordinate 1,689,856, forward strand.
GGACTTGAGGTGTTGACGTGGCGAGCCGTCGAGACGAACAACGACGACCTCGGGCCGACCGCGCTGGAGTCGGAGCCGCGCATCGAACAGGTGTTCGTCGCGCCCGAGACCGACCTCGACGGCGAGTCGTTCGACCGCCGACTCTACGAGGCCCGCCGCGCCGTCGAGACCCGCATCGAGGACACCCGCCCGCCCGGCGGTGGCCGCTTCTACGTCTGCTCGCTCGACCGCAAGACCGTCGTCTACAAGGGACTGCTCACCGCCGAGCAGCTGGTCGAGTATTTCCCGGAACTCTCCGACGAGCGGGTCGCCTCCACGTTCGCGATGGTCCACGCCCGGTTCTCGACGAACACGCTCGGCGCGTGGCACCTCGCGCACCCGTACCGGAACATCATCCACAACGGCGAGTTCAACACCATCAAGGGGAACGTCAACTGGATGCGGGCCCGCGAGACCGATATCGACCACGACGGCCTCGACGTGGACACGGTCAAGCCAATCATCGACGACCCCGACCAATCCGACACCGCGAGCGTCGACAACGCGCTCGAACTGCTGATGCAGGGCGGCCGGAACCTCCCGCACGCGCTCCGCATGCTCATCCCCGAAGCGTGGCGCGGCGAGGCGAATCAGGTGTCCGAGGAGCGCCGCGAGTTCTACGACTACCACGCCTCGCTCGTCGAGCCGTGGGACGGGCCGGCGCTCGTCTGTGCCACCGACGGCGACCGCATCGGTGCCGTGCTCGACCGCAACGGCCTGCGGCCGTGTCGCTACGACGTGCGCGAGGACAACACCCTCGTGATGGCCAGCGAGGCCGGTGCGCTCGACACCGACCCCGCAGAGATTCGCGAGCGCGGGCGGCTCTCGCCCGGCCAGCTGTTCCTCGTTGACCCCGAGGAGGGCCGCGTCGTCCCCGACGACGAGGTCTTCGATTCGCTCACCGACGAGAAGTACGGCGAGTGGGTCCGCGACCAGCAGCTCCCGCTCGATTCGCTCGCCGACCACGACAGCCACGAGCCGAACGCCGGCGACGACCTCCGGGCGCGACAGGCGCTGTTCGGCTACACCCGCGACCAGCTCGACGAGATGCTCGAACCCATGGCCCGCGACGGGAAAGACCCCGTCGGCTCGATGGGCGACGACACGCCGCTGTCGGTGCTCTCGGAGTTCAATCGGCCACTGTTCACCTACTTCAAACAGCTGTTCGCGCAGGTGTCGAACCCGCCACTCGATTACATCCGCGAGGAGATGGTCACGTCGATGGAGACGCGACTCGGCAACCAACGGAACCTCCTCGACGAGACGCGGGAACACGCAAAACAGGTCGTCGCCGAGTCGCCCGTCCTGACGAACGGGGAACTCGACGCGCTCCAGTCGCTCGACGGGAGCGACGACGTGAACGGGCTCTCGACCGTGACGCTTGACGCGACCTACGACACCGACGGCGACCTCGAAGCCGCCGTCCGCGAACTCCGGATGGAGGCGACCGCCGCCGCGAAGGAACACGACGTGCTCGTGCTCTCTGATCGCGACGCCGGGAGCGACCGGCTTCCGATTCCCGCGCTCCTCGCGGTCGGTGGCGTCCACCACCACCTCGTCCGCAACGGGCTTCGCAACCGCGTCGAACTCGTGGCCGAATCGGGGGACCCGCGCGAGGTCCACCACGTCGCCGCCTGCATCGGCTACGGTGCCGGAGCCGTCAATCCGTATCTCGCCTACGAGTCCGTCACCGACCTCGTGGCCGGCCCGGACGGGGCCGACGAGCAGACCGCACTCGGGGCGTACGTCCACGCGCTCGAAGACGGCGTGCTCAAGACGATGGCGAAGATGGGGATTTCGACGGTCGAGAGCTACCAGGGTGCCCAGATTTTCGAAGCCGTCGGACTGGATTCCGACTTCGTCGCCGAGTACTTCGAGGGGACGCCCGCCCGCACCGAGGGCATCGACATCGACGACATCGAAAGCGACCTCCGGAAGCGCCACGCCGTCGCCTTCGGCGAAGGGGAACCGGAACTCGAACACCAGGGAGAGTACGACCATCGCTCGTCGGGGATGTTCCACGAGTGGAACCCCTCCACCGTGGGGACGCTCCAGCAGGCCGTTCGCTCGGGCGACTACGAGCAGTATCTCAAGTTCGCCGAGCAGATGAACGACCAGCAGGACCAGCTCCAGACGCTGCGTGGGCTCCTCGAACTCGACTCCGACCGCGCGCCCGTCGCCGTCGAGGACGTGGAGCCGGTCGAATCCATCGTCGAGCGGTTCGCCACCGCGCCGATGTCGCTCGGCTCGCTCTCGCCGGAGGCCCACGAGAACAACGCGATGGCGATGAACCGGCTCGGCGCGAAATCCGGCACCGGCGAAGGCGGTGAGCCGCCGGAACGGTTCGACACCGAAAAGGAGTGTGCGGTCAAGCAGGTCGCGTCCGGCCGCTTCGGCGTCACGTCGGAGTATCTCGCCAACGCCGAGGAGATTCAGATTAAGATGGCACAGGGGTCCAAGCCCGGCGAGGGTGGCCACCTGCCCGGCGAGAAGGTCAACGAGATGATCGCTCATGTCCGGTTCTCGACGCCGGGCGTCGGGCTCATCTCGCCGCCGCCGCTGCACGACATCTACTCCATCGAGGACCTCAAACAGCTGATTCACGACCTGAAGGCCGCGAACCCGGACGCCGACATCAACGTGAAGCTCGTCGCCGAGGCCGGCATCGGCACCATCGCGGCCGGCGTCGCGAAGGCCAACGCCGACGCGGTCCACATCTCCGGTCACTCGGGCGGCACGGGCGCGTCCCCGCGCACGTCAATCAAGAACGCCGGCCTGCCGTGGGAACTCGGACTGTCGGAGGCGAACCAGATGCTCCGGGCGACGGACCTCCGCTCGCGCATCCGCGTCAGCACCGACGGCGGTCTCAAGACCGGCCGCGACGTGGCCGTCGCGGCGCTGCTCGGGGCAGAAGAGTACGTCTTCGGCACCGCGCCGCTCGTCACCTCCGGCTGCGTGATGGCCCGGCAGTGTCACGAGAACACCTGTCCGGTCGGGGTCGCCACCCAGCGTGGCGTGCTCCGCGAGCGGTTCCCCGGCCAGCCGGACCACGTCATCAACTACATGACGTTCATCGCCCAGGAGCTGCGCGAGCTGATGGCCGAGTTGGGCTTCGAGACGGTCGAGGAGATGGTCGGACACGTCGAGCATCTGAGCCAGCGCGACGACGTGACACAGGAGAAGGCGCGCAAGCTCGACCTCTCGGCGATGATCGCCGACCAGCCGGGCGAGGCGCGCACCAAGACCGAGCCACAGACCCACGAGATTGCAGAGGCGCTCGACTGGGAGCTAATCGACGAGGCCGAGGCCGCCATCGAACAGGGTGAGCCGGTCCACATCGACCGCGACATCTCGAATCACCACCGCGCGGTCGGCGCGACGCTCTCGAACCGCATCTCGACGAAACACGGCGGCGACGGCCTGCCAAACGACACGATTCGGCTCGACTTCACCGGCACCGCGGGCCAGAGCTTCGGCGCGTTCCTCGCGCCCGGCGTGACGATGCAGCTCACCGGCTCCGGCAACGACTACGTCGGCAAGGGGCTCTCGGGCGGCCGCATCATCGTCAACACGCCCGACGTAGCGACGTACGAGCCGGAGAAGAACATCCTCGTCGGCAACGTCGCCCTCTACGGTGGCACCCGCGGCGAGGCGTACATCAACGGGATGGCCGGCGAGCGATTCGCCGTCCGCAACTCCGGCGTGAAGGCGGTCGTCGAGTCGGTCGGCGACCACGGCTGTGAGTACATGACCGGCGGCGTCGTCGCCGTGCTCGGCGAGACGGGCAAGAACTTCGCGGCCGGGATGTCCGGCGGCGTCGCCTACGTGCTCGACCGGGAGGGCGACTTCGAGCAGTCGGTCAACAAGGGGATGGTGTCGGTAACCGAGGAGCTCAACGAGTCCGACCGCGCGATGCTCCGGCGGCTGGTCGAGAACCACGTCACCTACACCGACTCCGACCGCGGCCAGTACGTCCTCGACAACTGGGAGTCGGAGCTGGAACACGTCGTGAAGGTGATGCCCGACGCCTACGCCGGCGTGCTCGAAGAGGGTGCCGACGACGTGCGCGAGGACCTCCCCGTCCGCCCGGACGCCTCCGCGCGGGCGAACGACGAGGAGTCCGGCTTCGTCACCGGCGACGACTGAGCAGAACGGTTATCCCGCCTTCGCTACTCCTTCGGCCGTGGTCTCAAAGAACACCCAGCGGTCGATTCTGTTCGCCTTCGTCGCGACGGGGCTGTGGGTCGTCACCGGTCGTCTGACCGACAGCACCCTGCTCCGGTGGGGGCTGCTCGTCGGCGTCGGCGTCATCCTCCCGACGATACTCGCCCAGCGGGACGGCGACGACTGAGAACCGTTTTCCCATCTCCCTCCGGAGACGTGACCATGACAGCGACGGCACTCGTCATCGGCGGGACGCGGTTTATCGGTCGCCACACGGTGAGTGAACTGCTCGACAACGGCTACGACGTGACCGTGTTCAACCGCGGCAACCACGAGAACCCCTTCGCGGACCATCCGGACGTGGCCCACGTCGAGGGGGACCGGACCGAGGAGGGCGAACTCCGACTCGCCGGCGAGCGGGTCGCCCCCGACATCGTCATCGACTGCGTGGCCTACTATCCGCGAGACGTGCGGGTCGCGACGGACATCTTCGCCGACGTGGACGCGTACGTCTACATCTCCTCGGGCGCGAGCTACGGGGCAAAGCGCATCCCCAAACGCGAGGACGAGACGCGGCTCCGCGACTGCACGACCGAGCAGGCGACCGACGACAGCGACGCGACGTACGGCCCGCGCAAGGCCGAGGGCGACCGCGCCATCTTCGCCGCCGCCGAGGATGGCGTCAACGCGATGGCCGTCCGCCCGCCGGTCGTCTACGGGCCCCACGACTACACGGAGCGGTTCGACTACTGGATCGACCGCGTCGACACCCACGACGAGGTCGTCGTCCCCGGCGACGGGACGAACCTCTGGCATCTCGTCTACGTCGAGGACGTGGCCAGCGCGCTCCGCATCGTCGCCGAGGAGGGCGAGGCCGGCGAGGCGTACAACGTCGGTGACGGCCACGCGCCCGTCCTCGGGGAGTGGGTCGACCGCATCGCCGACGCCTGCGACACCGAGGTCGAGACCGTCTTCGCCGGCCCGCGTGAACTCGCCGCGGCCGACCTCGAGCTGACGGACTTCCCCCTCTACATCGAGTATCCACACCTGCTCGAAACGGCGAAGATTCGCGAGTTAGGCTGGGAGCCGACGCCGTTGGCGGAGACGGTCGCCGCGACGGTCGAGGCCCACCGCGACTCCGACCGCACCGGCCGCGACAACGGGCCCGACCGCGAGGCGGAAGAACGCGTGCTCTCCGTGCTGGAGACGTTTTAACCGCGCACGCCGGCACAGAACTCGCGGAGCGTCTGGCGGACGAACGCCGGTCGGTCGACGTAGGAGACGTGGCCGGCCTTCGGTATCTCCCGAAACTCGCCGTCGGGCAGGCGCTCGCTCATGTAGCGGCCGTGTCGCTGCACCTGTGGTATCTCGTACTCGCCGACGAGATGGAGCGACGGCACCGTAATCTCGTCGTACGCGATGAATTCCTCGTGGTAGCGCTCCAGCGCCGCGTCCACCTTCGCACGCTCGGCGTCGTCCATCGCCGGCACGTCGTCGCCGTGGCGGTCGTGGACGCGCTCGATAGCCGCCATATCCCCCTTGCCGCGCTCGTCGAACCGGAGCGAGTCGAGCCGAACGAGGAGGTCCTTCACGCGCTCGCGCCCGAGCAGCGGCGCAAGCGCGTTGACGAGTGCGGGTCGGTAGGGCTCGATACGTTCGCCCAGGGAGAGTGGTTCGGGCACCTCTGCCCCGAGCGTGACGAACCCGGCACAGGCGTCGGTGTATCGGGCCGCATAGCAGAGCGCGACGAAGCCACCCAGCGAGTGGCCCACGACGACCGGCGCGCCGAGGTCGAGTTCGGTCACGAGCGCGTGTACGTCGTCGGCGAACAGCCCGACCGAGTAGCTGTCGCGCTCGGAGCCGCCCGTCCGCCCGTGGCCGCGCAGGTCCGGCACGACGAGTCGGGACGCGTCTGCGAGCGGGCGGGCGAGTTCGGCCCACGGCCGACCGTCCATCATCGTCCCGTGAAGCAAGACGAGCGGGGGTCCCTCGCCGGCCGTCTCGTAGCACAACTCGGTGCCGTTCGCCGTGACGGTGGCCATCGGCCTGCGTACGGCCGCCGGCGACTTCGGCGTTCCCCATCCGGACAACCGTTTTGTCCGGGGGCCGCGAGTCGGGAGTATGTTCGAGAAATCGACGTGGATCAAGCTCCCGCGGAGCGTCATCGTCGGCCACGGCACCATCGACCGCGTGCCCGAGGCCGTCGCCGACCTCCACCTCGCGGGGCGACCGCTCGTCGTCACCTCGCCGACGCCCGACGACATCGCGGGCGACCGGCTCCGCGACGGACTCGCCGGCGTCGGTCCCGCCGCCGAGACCGTCGTCGCGAAAGAAGCCAGATTCGAGACGGTCGAGCGCGTCATCGAGACGGCCCGCGCCGAGGAAGCCGGCTATCTCGTTGGACTCGGCGGCGGGAAACCCATCGACATCGCGAAGATGGCCGCCGACGAACTCGACGTGGGCTTCGTCTCCGTGCCGACGACCGCCAGCCACGACGGTATCGTCTCCGGGCGCGGCTCCGTCCCGGAGGGGGACACCCGCCACTCCGTCGCCGCCGACCCGCCGCTCGCCGTCATCGCCGACACGGAACTCATCGCGAACGCGCCCTGGCGGCTGACCACCGCCGGCTGTGCGGACATCATCTCGAACTACACGGCAGTGAAAGACTGGCAGCTCGCGAACCGACTGAAGAACGTCGAGTACAGTGAGTACGCGGGCGAGCTCTCACAGCTGACCGCCGAGATGCTCGTCTCGCGGGCCGACTCGGTGAAACGAGAGCTGGAGGAGTCGGCGTGGCTCGTCACGAAGGCGCTCGTCTCCTCGGGCGTGGCGATGTCGATTGCCGACTCCTCGCGGCCCGCCTCGGGCGCGGAGCATCTCATCAGCCACCAGCTCGACCGGCTCGCGCCCGACGCCGCGCTCCACGGTCACCAGGTGGGCGTCGCGAGCATCGTCACGGAGTATCTCCACTCGGGCAACGACGGCGAGTGGACGCAGGTGCGGGACGCGCTCGCCAGCATCGACGCCCCCGTGACGACGGACGAACTCGATATCGACGGCGAGACGTTCATCGAGGCGGTCACCTCTGCCCACGAGATTCGCGACCGCTACACGATTTTGGGTGACGGAATGAGTGAAGGCGCAGCAATCGAGGCCGCGACGGTGACGGGCGTGCTCTAAGGCGCTCGCCACGCGGCCGGCGACCGCGGCTCGCCGCGTTCTGGAATCGCCGAGAACTGGAGTTGGAGTTGGTAGGCTTCGTCGTCGCTCGACTCACAGCCGAGTGCGACGATGGCGGCCTGTTCTAACGCCTGAATGTCGGGGACGACGCCGGTCTGTCTGGCGACGGTGTCGCGAACCGTCTCGCCGAGCGACTGGCCCGTCGAGACGGTCGTGCTCGGCGCGTGCCAGCCGGTCGTTCCGTTGATGAGCAGCCGGTCGCCGTCGCTGTTCTCGACGTGTACCTCGGCGAGGACGGTCTCCTCGTCGCCGGTGATGTCGGCGAACGTCTCGGGCGAGACGCTGACCGTGGTCTGCTGGATGTCGAAGTTGTCGTAGCTCCCACGGAGTTGCGCGAGCCGAGCCGTCACTCGCTCTCGCGCAGTCGCCCCTGCCATACCGTCGCCAGTCGCGCAAGCCGGATAAATCCCGCTGACTCTTCACGACCGACTCCGGTGTGTAGCGCCCGGTTACCCGCGCTCTCGCATGCTGAGAAACAACCGACTCAGACGTGCTCGCCGAGGAAATCGGCGATGCCGGCGTACGCCTCGATGCGGTTTTCCCGCTTGGCGAAGCCGTGCCCCTCGTCCTCGAAGATGAGCTTCTCGACGGGAACGTGTTCGCTGGCCTTCTCGGCAATCTGTTCGGCCTCGCCCACCGGGACGCGCGGATCGTTCGCGCCGTGGAGCACCATCAGCGGGGCGCGAATCTCGTCGGCGTGGTTCAGCGGCGAGATGGATTCGAGGAACTCCCTGTCCTCGGCCAGCGAGCCGTACTCGGCCTCGCGGAGCTTGCGCCGCCACTCGCCCGTGTTTTCGAGGAAGGTGACGAAGGAGGCGATGCCGACGATGTCGACGCCGGCGGCCCAGAGGTCGGGGTACTCGGTGAGACAGGCGAGACACATGAAGCCGCCGTAGGAGCCGCCCATCGCGACGAGCCGGTCCTCGTCGACTGCGTCGTGGGCATCGAGCCAGTCGACGCCGGCCCGGATATCGCGCACCGAGTCCATCCGGTTTTCCACGTCGTCGAGGTGGGTGTACGCCTTCCCGTAGCCGGTCGACCCGCGCACGTTCGGCTCGAAGTAGCCGTACCCCTGTGCGAGGAAGTACTGTTTCACGGCCGAGAAGGAGGGTCGCCGCTGGCTCTCCGGCCCGCCGTGGATGTCCACGATGACGGGCGCGGGCGAGTCCTCGCTGGCTCCCTCGGGGAGGGTGACGTAGGCCGGAATCTCGCGGTCGTCGAAGGTCTCGTAGCGCACCAGCTCGGACGACTGAAAGCCCTCGCGGGGAAGCCCCGCGGTGGAGGCGTTCGTCCATCGGACGGTGTCGCCGCCGACGGTCGCGACCCGGACGTTCGCGTTGTCGGTGTCGCTGGTGGCCGTGACGGCGAACCGATTCCCGTCCTCGAAGAAGCAGACGCCGCTAGCGACCCCGTCGAAGCGAATCGTGTCGAGGGTCGTGAGGTCGCCGTGCTCGATATCGCCGACCGTGAACTCCGTGTAGCCGTCGACGTTGCGGGAGTAGACGGCCCGGCCGCTGTCCTCGTCGACCGCGACACCGTCGATGTTCCAGTCGTCGTCCGTCTGGACGTACGTCAGGTCGCCGTCCGTCGAGAGCCGCGCGAGCGCGAGCAGGTCGCGCCCCTCGTCGGTGACGAGATAGATCTCGCCGTCGGGACCCCACTCCAGTCCGCTGTAGCGCACCGACCCCTCGTGTGGGGTGAGGTGGGTTCGTTCGCCCGTTTCCACGTCGAGGGCGTACACGTCGTGGTCGAACGAGGAGTGGGCCTCGTGCAACAGGAGGGTCTCGTCGTCGGGCGACCAGCCGGCGAGCGAGAGCCAGCCGTCGCCCTCGAAGATGCGGTCGGCGGCGTCGCCGGTCGCGTCGCGGTCCTGCACGTACACGTCGAAGACGGCCTCGTCGCGGCGGTTCGAGGCGAAGGCGAACTGCGAGCCGTCGCTGTTCCAGCCGCCCCACCGGTGTTTCGCCTCGGACATCGCGGTCCACTCGGTGATGGTGCCGTCGGGGTCGAGCCGGTAGAGCTGGGCGCGTTCGTTGCCCCCTTCGTCCATGCCGAAGGCGATGGTCTCGCCGTCGGGTTCGAAGTCGGCGAAGGTGATGCGGTCCTCGAAGAAGGTGCGCTGGACCGGCCACTCGCCGGGAGCGTCCATCGTCCAGAGCTGGCTGGTGCCCGTCGTGTCGAGCAGGAAGGCGAGCGTGCCGTCGGCCGAGACGTCGGCCGCGGTCGCGCTCCTGACGTTGAGATACCGTTCGATGTCGCGCATACGTCCGGGTGTGGGCCGTCGGGTATCACTGTTTCTACACGCTTATACGCGCGCCACCCCTCTCTGGTGGTATGAGCGACGAGCAGGCGGCACACGAGATTCCAGAGCCCGACGCCGACCTCGTGGCACGCATCGAGGAGGCGTCGCCCGAACAGACCGCCCGGGAGATCGCGACCTTGCGCGAGCGCGTCGAGGAGTTGGAAGCTGACCTCGAAGCCAGCGAGGAGCAACGCGAGGAGCTAGAATCGAAGCTCACGCGCAAGCAGGCGGATTTCCAGAACTTCAAGAAGCGCCAGCAGAAGAAGACAGAGCAGGCTCGCGAGCGCGCCACCGAGGACCTCGTCGAGCGGCTGGTCGACGTGCGCGACAACCTCGTCCGCGCGCTCGACCAGGAGGGAGAGATTCGCGACGGCGTCGAGACGACGCTCCGGCAGTTCGACGAGGTGCTCGACGCCGAGAACGTCGACCCGATCGAACCCGACGCGGGGACGGACCTCGACCCGCAGCGCCACGAGGTGTTGATGCGCGTCGAGAGCGATGCGCCCGAGGGGACGGTCGCCGACCTCCACCGCCCCGGCTACGAGATGGCCGGCAAGGTGCTCCGGCCGGCGCAGGTCACGGTCGCCGAGTGAGTTAGCGGTTCTGTTTATACGTGTCGGTCGTTCGCAGACGAGAGCGTGAAAACCGCACGGAGACGCCCCGTCGTGCCTATCCGTGTGTCTCCCCATCACGCAACTTTTAATCAGTTTAGCCCGGTAACGAGTGGTAATGACGAGCAACAAGATTCTCGGTATCGACCTCGGGACCACGAACTCTGCGTTCGCGGTGATGGAGGGTAACGACCCCGAGATTATCGTCAACGCGGAAGGCGACCGGACGACCCCGTCGGTCGTGGCGTTCACCGACGACGAGGAGCGACTCGTCGGGAAGCCGGCAAAGAACCAGGGCGTCCAGAACCCAGAGCGCACGATCTCCTCGATCAAGCGCCACATGGGCGAGGAAGACTACACCGTCGACATCGACGGCGAGGAGTACACGCCCGAGCAGATTTCGGCGATGATTCTCCAGAAGATCAAGCGCGACGCCGAGGAGTATCTCGGCGACGACGTTGAGAAGGCCGTCATCACGGTGCCGGCGTACTTCAACGACCGCCAGCGACAGGCGACGAAAGACGCCGGCGAGATTGCCGGCTTCGAGGTCGAACGCATCGTCAACGAGCCGACCGCCGCCGCGATGGCGTACGGGCTCGACGACGAGACCGACCAGTCCGTCCTCGTGTACGACCTGGGCGGCGGGACGTTCGACGTGTCCGTCCTCGATTTGGGTGGTGGGGTCTACGAGGTCGTCGCCACGAACGGTGACAACGACCTCGGCGGCGACGACTGGGACGAGGCAATCATCGAGTACCTGGCCGACGAGTTCGAGGCCGAACACGGCATCGACCTCCGCGAGGACCGCCAGGCGCTCCAGCGGCTCACCGAGGCGGCCGAGGAGGCGAAGGTGGAACTCTCCAGCCGGAAGGAGACCACCGTCACGCTCCCGTTCATCGCGGCCGACGACTCCGGGCCGAAGGACCTCGAACAGAAGATTTCGCGGGCGAAGTTCGAGTCGCTCACCTCCGACCTCACCGACCGCACCGTCGAGCCGACCAAGCAGGCGCTGTCGGACGCCGGCTACGACGCCTCCGACATCGACGAGGTCATCCTCGTGGGCGGCTCCACGCGGATGCCGCAGGTCCAGGACAAGGTCGAAGAAATCACCGGCCAGGAGCCGAAGAAGAACGTCAACCCCGACGAGGCCGTCGCGCTCGGCGCGGCCATCCAGGGTGGCGTGCTCTCGGGCGACGTGGACGACATCGTCCTGCTGGACGTGACGCCGCTCTCGCTCGGTATCGAGGTGAAGGGTGGGCTGTTCGAGCGACTCATCGAGAAGAACACTACCATCCCGACCGAGGAGTCGAAGATCTTCACCACCGCGGCGGACAACCAGACGCAGGTGCAGATTCGCGTCTTCCAGGGCGAGCGTGAAATCGCCGAGGAGAACGAACTGCTCGGCGCGTTCCAGCTGACGGGCATCCCGCCGGCACCCGCCGGCACCCCGCAGATCGAGGTGACGTTCAACATCGACGAGAACGGTCTCGTCAACGTCGAAGCCGAGGACAAAGGCTCGGGCAACAAGGAGGACATCACCATCGAGGGTGGCGTCGGTCTCTCCGACGAGGAAATCGAGGAGATGCAGGAGGAAGCCGAGGCGCACGCCGAGGAGGACAAGGAGCGTCGCGAGCGCATCGAAGCGCGCAACGACGCCGAGAGCGCGGTCCAGCGCGCCGAGAGCCTGCTCGAAGAGAACGAGGAGGAACTCGACGGCGACGTCATCGACAACATCCACGACGCCATCGAGGACGTGGAGGCCGTGCTCGACGACGAGGACGCCACCACCGACGAACTGGAGGAAGTGACCGAGGAACTCAGCAGCGAACTCCAGGAGATCGGCAAGCAGATGTACCAGCAGGAGGCCGGCCAGCAGGCCGCCGGCGGTGCCGGTGGCATGGGCGGCATGGGCGGCGCTGGTCCCGGCGGCATGGGCGGTGCCGGTCCCGAGGGCGACGGCGAGGACGGCGAGTACGTCGACGCCGACTTCGAGGACGTCGACGACGAGGAACGCGACGAAGACGAAGAGTAAGCCCGCTCGCTGACGTTCTTCCCCAACCGTGAACTACCCCGACTCGTACCCTCGGGTATGAGTCGAGAGTACGACAAGCTCGTTCGCGACGATGTCCCCGACCTGCTGCGTCGCGACGGGAAACGCGTCGCGACCCACACGGCAGACGACGCCGAGTACGTCGAGCGACTGAACGCGAAGCTGGACGAGGAGATCGCCGAGTACCGCGAGGACGGCACGCTCGAGGAGCTGGCGGACGTGCTCGAAGTCGTCTACGCGCTCGCGGCCGCGGAAGGGGCGACCCGGAGCGAACTGGAGGAACTCCGGGCGGAGAAAGCCGACCGCAACGGTCGATTCATCGACCGCGTCGTGGTGGAGTCGGTCGCCGACCAGTAGCGACTGTCGCTACTGCCGGCGAGAAACGTTCGCGATTCAGAGCGCGTCGCCGCCGTGCTGGAGCGTCAGCTCCTCGGCGTGGTAGATGTCGATGAGTTCCGACACCACGTCGTCGTAGCTCTGTCCCTCGACGCGGATGGCGTCGAGCCGTTCGAGCGTCTCCTCGGAGAGTTCTGTCTCGGACATACACGAGGCTACTCGATAATCGGATAAAAGAGTCGGGGACTGACCGTCGGGACCCGTTCCTTTCAAACGTCTCGGCGAGTTACGGCAGGTAATGAGTCAGGACTTCTACGACGTGCTCGGGGTGTCACGCGACGCCGACGAGGACGAAATCAAGGAGGCGTACCGCGAGAAGGCTCGCGAGTACCACCCCGACGTGTCCGACGACCCCAACGCCGAAGAGAAGTTCAAGAAAGCGAAGAAGGCCAAGGAGGTGCTCACGGACGAGGAACAGCGCCGGATGTACGACCAGATGGGCCACGAGCAGTTCGAGCAGGCAGAGAAACGCGGCGGCACCGACGCCGGCGGCGGCATGGGCGGCATGGGTGGCATGGGCGGTCAGGGGAACCCGTTCGGCGGTGGCGGCGGCGGGATGGGCGACATCTTCGACCAGTTCTTCGGCGGCGGTGGTAGCCAACAGGGCGGCCCCCAACAGGGCCGTGACCTCCGCACCCGGATGAACATCTCGATGGAGGCGGCCTACGAGGGCATCACTCGGGAGTTCACCGTCACCCGCCCCGAGGCGTGTCCCGACTGCGACGGCGACGGTCACCCGCCCGACGCCGACGCACAGACCTGCCCCGAGTGTAACGGACAGGGCCAGACGACCCGCGTCCAGCAGACGCCGCTCGGCCGCGTCCAGCAGCGCCAGACCTGCCCTCGCTGTGAGGGTGACGGCACGCTCTACTCGGAGACCTGTTCCACCTGCGGCGGCGACGGCCGCGTCCAGCGCGAGGTCACGCTCCAGGTCGACGTGCCGGCCGGTATCCGCGACGGCCAGACCCTCCGCATGAGCGGCGAAGGTGCCCCCGGCGAGAACGGCGGCCGGAAGGGCGACCTCCTCATCGAGGTGGCCATCGACCCGCACCCGGACTTCGAACGCGACGGCGACGACCTGCATTACGACGCCGCGGTCTCGTTCCCGAAGGCCGTCTTCGGCGCGAGCATCGAGGTACCGACGCTCGACGGCCCCGTCGAGATGGACATCGACCCCGGCACGCAGTCTGGCGAGCGGTTCCGGCTCAAGGGGAAGGGGATGCCCCGCCTTCGCGGGCGCGGCCACGGCGACATGTACGTGACCGTGCAGGTCGTCACGCCGACGGACCTCAACAGCGAACAGCAGGCGGCGCTCGAACAGTTCGCGGAGGCCGGCGGCGAGGAGGTCGACGTGGACGAGGGGTTCTTCGAGAAAATCAAGAACTCCTTCTAGCGCACCTTTTTGCTGCGTCGGGTGCGCTTCGCGCACCACTCCTTGCAAAAATCTGCATCAAAAACCGCAGCCGAGCCTCCCTGCGGTCGGCTCGGGGAAACGCCTCGCTTCGCTCGACGTATGCTCGTTGGTGCGTTGCTGGCCTGCCGCAGTTAGCCACTCAACACACCCCTTTTCGCGCTCCCGGTCCAACCCTCGCGCATGTCCGAGCAGTTCCAGACGCTCGCGGACGTGCTCGCCCGCGACCGCCGGAGCGACCATCTGGCACACCTGCACGCGCCGTCCGAGCGTAGCTACGACTACCGGCGCTTTCTCACGACCGCGTGGAAATCCGGCCTGTTCTTCCGCAACGAGGGCGTCCGCGGCGGGATGGCCGTCGCCATCGCCGGCGACCCCATCCCCGAGACCGTGCTCTCCTTCCTCGGTGCTGGCCTGCTCGGTGCGACCGTCGAGTTCGAACCCGACACGCTCTCCGAAGGGACGAAGGCGCTCGTCGCGCCCACCGGCCGCATCAGGGAGTTCGACACCGCCCCCGGCACGCGACTCGTCGGCTACGGCGAGGAACCGGACGACCCCGCCGTCTCCTACTGGGAGCGCGACGTGTGGAGCGAGAACCCCACGCTCCCCCCGGACCCGGTCGCGCCTGACGACCCACTGCTCCGCACCGCCGACACGACATACAGCCACGCCGACCTGCTCGATGCGGCCGTCGCGACCGCGACCGAGCACGGACTCGACGCGGGCGACGAGGTCGTGATTCGGACGCCGCTCACCGACCCCGGCACCGTCGTCGGCCTGCTCGTCCCGCTGGTCGCCGGCGCGACGCTCGTCGTGCCCAACGACGAGACGGTCGGCACGCTCGGGATCGGGTCGGGACCGGACGACGCGACGATCCGCCCCGCCGACATCTGGTAGCGAGCCAATCTTTTTATCCGCGCTGTGTGACTCGCCCTCGTGCGGTCACGACTCGCGGCGATGGAGTTCTACTACGGGTGGGTCATCACCGGCGCGTGTTTCCTCGCCGCGGGCACGCTGTTCGGGCTGACGTACTCGTTTAGCGTCTTCTTCGACGCGCTCGCGGCGACGTTTCCGGTCACGCCCGCCCGTATCTCCCTCGTCTTCGGCGTCCAGACCGCGACCCTGTATCTCGGCGGCGCGGTGCTCGGCCGACTGCTCGACCGGTTCGGCCCGCGTGCCATGCTCGGTGTCGGTACGCTCCTGTTGCCCGGCGGACTGCTGCTCGCGGCTCGCGCCGACAGCATCCTCGTGTTCACCCTCGCGTACGGCGTCGTGACGGGAGCCGGAATGAGCTGTTGTTACGTCGTCGCGTACGCGAGCATCCCCTCGTGGTTCGGGCGACGCCGCGGCTTCGCCAACGGCATCGCGGCCGCCGGGCTCGGAGCCGGACTGATTGCCGTCGTCCCTGCTGCCTCGCGGCTCACGCAGACGGTCGGCTGGCGGCGGGCCTTCACGCTCCTCGCGGTCGGGCTCGGCGGGGCGCTGCTGCTCGCGACCCTCGTCCTCGCCCGGCCGAGCGACGTAGACGCCGACCGCTCGGGTGAGTTTCCCGACGGCGTGCCGAGCAGTGACGCCGACAGCGGGCCGCCGGCCCGCGACACCATCCTCTCGCTCCCGTTCGCGCTCGTCGTGCTCGGGTGGGCGGGGGTGTACGCCACGCTGTTCGTGCTCATCAACCATCTCGTCCCCTACGCCGACGGGCTCGGGATTCGGTGGGCCGGCGTGACGGGAATCAGCGCGCTCGGGTTCGCAACGGCGGGAGCCCGACTCGCCATCGGCTACGGCTCCGACAGCCTCGGCCGCGTCAAGGTCTTCGTCGCCTGTTCGACCCTGATGGGCGCGTGTCTGCTCGCGCTCCCGCTCGCCCGCGGGCCGGTCGGTATCGTCGCTATCGCCGTCGTCTTCGGCGTCGGCTACGGCGGCAACGGTGCGCTTTTGTCCCCGCTCGTCGCCGACCTGTTCGGCGTCGCCAACATCGGCACGCTCCACGGTGTCGCCTCGACCGCGTTCGCGCTGGCCGGCCTCACCGCGCCACCGCTCGCGACGACCGTCGCCGCCTCCGACGGCTACCCGCTCGTCTTCCTCGTGACCGGCGTCGCCGGTCTGCTCGGTGCGGGCTGTCTCGTGCTCGCCGGGCGCACCGCGCCGCGGCCGGCCGCCTAACGCGCGTTCTCCAAGCCGTCGAGCGCCCCCGGATTCTCGATGGAGGACATATCGCCGAGGTCCTCGTCGGTGTAGGTCGCCTGCACGGCTCGGCGGATAATCTTCCCCGACTGCGTCTTGGGGAACTCGTCGACGAACAACACCTCGCGCGGGCGGAACGGCTTGCCCAACTCCTCGCCGATGAGCGACCGAATCTCCCCGCGCAGCGCGTCGGTCTCGTCCACGCCGTCCTCGACGATGACGTAGAGCACGACCGCCGTGCCGGTGGTGTCGTCGGGGACGCCGACCGCGGCGGCCTGATTCACGGATTCGTGGTCGATGGCCGCACCCTCCACCTCCGCCGGCCCGACCTTCCGGCCCGAGACGTTGAGCACGTCGTCGGCTCGGCCGTGGAGGAACCAGAAGCCGTCCGTATCCTGTTGTGCCCAGTCGCCGTGGTCCCACATATCCCCGAATCGGGACCAGTACTCGTCGAGATACCGCTCGTCACCCGACCACAGCGATTTCGTCATCGAGGGACACGAGTCGGTCGCGACGAGATACCCCCGCTCGTTGTCGTCGGCCACCGACTGCCCGGTCGCGTCTACGATGTCGATAGCCATCCCCAGTCCGGGCTTGCCGAGCGTACACGGCTTGAGATCCGAAATCGGGAGCGGCATCAGGAAGGAGCCACAGATTTCGGTCCCGCCGGAGATGTTGACGATCGGCGCTTGCTCGTTGCCGACGTGCTCGTAGAACCACTGCCACGACTCGGGGTCCCACGGCTCGCCCGTCGAGCCGAGGATGCGCAGCGACGAGAGGTCGTGGCCGTCGAGCCACTCGTCGCCCTGCTTGCGGAGCGCTCGGATGGCGGTCGGGGAAATCCCGAACTGCGTGAGGTCGTGGCGGTCGATCATCTCCCAGAAGCGGTCCGGCTGTGGGTGGTCCGGCGCACCCTCGTACATGAACATCGTCCCGCCGAAGGTGTGGGTGCCGATGAGCGTCCACGGTCCCATCATCCAGCCGATGTCGCTCACCCAGAAGAAGCGGTCGCTGGGTTTGAGGTCGAACCCGAAGTACACCTCCTTGGCACACTGAAGCTGTGCGCCCGCCTGCGTGTGGACGATGCCTTTCGGCTGGCCGGTCGTCCCCGAGGAGTACAGCAGCATGGACTCGGCGCTCGCGTCCAGCGTCCGGGTGTCGAACTCGTCGTCCTGCGTTTCGATTGCTTCCGTCCAGAACAGGTCCCGCTCGCCGGTCATCGACGGCTCGCTGTCAGCGAACCGGCGGTAGACGACGACGCTGGACACGTCGGTGTCGGCCTGTGCGAGCGCCTCGTCGGCGCTGTCCTTCAGCCCGATGCGCGAACCGCGCCGCGAGAAACCGTCGGCGGTGAACAACACGTCCACCTCGGGGTCTTCGAGGCGGGTCGCCGTCGCGTCGACGCCGAACCCCGAGAAGATGGGGACGGCAATCGCGCCGATCTTGAAACAGCCGTAGAGGATGGCGATGATTTCCGGCGTCATCGGCATGTAGAGGGCGACCGTGTCCCCCTCCTCGATGCCGACGCTGTCGAGGTAGTTCGCCACCTGATTCGACCGGCGATACAGTTCGTGGTAGGTCAACTCTCGCGTCTCGCCGTCCTCGCCCTCCCAGATGCAGGCGACCTTGTTCCGGGTGTCGCTGCCGCGGGCGGCGTGGCGGTCGACGGTGTTGTGGGCGATGTTGAGCTGTCCGCCCGGATACCAGTCGGTGAACTGCGGACCGTCGCTGTTGTCGCGGGTGGCGTCGGGTTCACGCTGCCAGTCGATGCCGAGATACTCCGGTAGTTCCCCCCAGAACCACTCGACGCCGCTGTCGGGTTCTCCCGGCATCTCGGTCGTCGTGCGCTCGACGAGTTCGTCGTAGTCGTCGATACCGTACGTCTGCATGAAGTCGTAGACGTTGGTGGACTCGACGAACGCGTCGTCGGGTTCGTGGACGACGGTATCGAGGTCTGCAAGTGTTGCCTCTTCGTTGCTCATACCCGGGTATCTGCCCGCCCCGGAATAATGGTTACCCGCGTTCGGGCGGACTGAGACGACAGTCGTCGGCGACTCGTCGCGAACGGTGCTCCGTTATGCTTTACTCGCCGGCCCCGAACCCTAATCTAATGACCGCACAGACCGCCCAACAGGAGCTTTCGGCCGTCATCGGGCTGGAGGTCCACGTCCAGTTGGAGACGGCGACGAAGATCTTCTGTAGCTGTTCGACCGACGCCGCCGAGGGCGAGGAGCCGAACACGCGGACCTGCCCGACCTGTCTCGGTCTCCCCGGTGCGCTGCCCGTGCTCAACGAGGGAGCCGTCGAGGCCGCCGTCAAGGTCGGGAAGGCTATCGACGCCGACATCCCCGAGGAGACCCGGTTCCACCGGAAGAACTACTACTACCCCGACCTGCCGAAGAACTTCCAGATTACGCAGTACGACGCCCCCATCTGTGCGGACGGCACGCTGCCGTTCCGCGTCGACGGCGACGAGCGGGCCGTCACCATCGACCGCGCCCACCTCGAAGAAGACCCCGGCAGCCTCCAGCACGCCGGCGGCTCCATCGACACCGCCGACTACACGCTCGTCAACTACAACCGCGCGGGGACGCCGCTGATGGAAATCGTCACCGCCCCGGAGTTCCGCGGTGCCGAGGAGGTGCGCTCCTTCCTCGCGAAACTGGAGGAGGTACTCGAGTATCTCGGCATCTTCGACTCCACGCGCGACGGGTCGCTCCGCATCGACGCGAACCTCTCGATTGTCGAGCGCGAGGACATCGGCGAGGACGGCTCGATTCCACAGGAGACGCTCGACGCCGCCAACCGCACCGAGGTGAAGAACATCTCCTCGCACAAGGGTGCCCAGAAGGCACTCGCCTACGAGGAGACTCGCCAGAAGAACGCGATTCGCCGCGGCCGCGAGGTCGAACAGGAGACGCGACACTGGGACGAGTCGCGCGGCATCACCGTCTCGATGCGCTCGAAGGAAGAGGAGAAGGATTACCGCTACTTCCGGGAGGCCGACCTGCCGCCGCTGCGCGTCTCCGGCTGGAAGGACGAGATCTCGATTCCCGAACTCCCGGACGCGAGACGCGACCGCTTCCAGCGCGAGTACGACCTCTCGGCGGAGGCCGCCTCGAAGCTCACCTCCCGGAAGGCCGTCGCGGACCTGTTTGAGGACGTGGCCGACCGGTTCGACGCCGGCCTCGCGGCGACGTGGGTGGCCGACAACCTCCTCGGCGAACTCAACTACCGCGACATGACGATTGCCGACGTAAGCGACCGCATCGACGAGTTCGAACACCTCATCGCGCTGGTCGCGGACGAGGAGATCACGACGAAAAACGCCGAGGAGACCGTCCTCCGGCGGATGCTCGATGACGGGCTCGACCCCGACACCATCGTCGAGGAGGAAGACCTCGGCAAGACCGACGACGACGCCGTCGTCGCCGCCGTCCGCGAGGCAATCGAGGAGAATCCCGACGCCGTGGCCGACTACGAGGCCGGCGACGACGGCGCGATCAACTTCCTCGTCGGGCAGGTGATGGGGAAGACGGGCGGCTCTGCGGACCCCGGTACCGTCAACGAGCTTCTGCGAGAGGAGTTGCCGTAGCTACCGTTCGGGCGGGCTGAGCGTCAGTCCGAAGTTGATGCCGGCATCTTGTGCGTCGGGGTCGTATCGGAGGAGCACCGCGAGCAGTCCGACGACGAGCAGTTCGAGGCCGACGGCGACGACGCCGAACAGCGTCCGCACCGACCCCTGTTCGCCGGCCGCACTCCGGAGCGTCTCGGCAATCGGGTCGATGATGTGAGCGAGGACGACGGCGACGACGCCGCCGGCGTCGTGGTTGCTCGTCGGCGGAACCTCGCCGGTGAGCGCGAAGCCGTGATTCAGGACGGTGTGCCAGCCGACCCAGCCGAGCAGGTACGCTCCCATCGCGAGGATGCCGAGCTGGTAGGCGGTGCGGCGGTTGATGGTGCCGCGGCCGGCGAGCCCGAGCCCGACGAGAATCGCCAGCCCCGAGGGAACGAACAGCAGCGGCCGGGGTCGCTGGGCGGCGTACTCGCCGAGATACTGCCCGACGAGCCCGTTCGCGACGAGCGAGACGAGCACCTCCAACCCCACGACGATGTGGATGACCGCGACGATGCCCACGAGTTGGACCGTCGCGAACTGGAGGGCGCGGAGGGTTCGCGCGTTCATACCGGCTAGTGGAGGCAAACGACTATGAACGGCGCGATTGTCGACGTCGTTAGGGCTCGCGGCAGATGTTTCTGGCTTCTCGCGGCGACGCCGCGTTCATGTGTGGGAGTAATCGCCGTCTTCGGCGGGATTTATCATGATTATGGATGGGTTTAACCCGGCTGATACGCCTAGTACGACGTGACTATGGCAGCGAAAAAGGGCGCGACGTTCGGTATCCGTCATCCGACGGTCGTTCCACACGACACGAGAGATCCGGACGACCACCCGGACGCGTCCGTCGCACAGGGGCCGACCTGTTACGACGACTGACGCGTCGGGGCGGGCGGCCGCTGTCGGTACGTGCAGCGTCTGCCACGACCGCGGAGACCCGGCCGGGCTTCGCGTGAAACGAAACTTCTTGTGAGTAGAGCGTTCACCGAGGTTATGGGCTTGTTCGACCGACTACGCGGTGACGGTGGTCCGCGTGTTGCTTTCTTCGGTATCGACGGTGTGCCGTACAGTCTCATCGCCGATAACCCCGACCGGTTTCCGAATCTGACCGACCTCGCGAACGACGGTGCCGGCGGCGCAATCGACTCCATCGTCCCGCCGGAGTCGTCGGCCTGTTGGCCGTCGCTCACGACCGGCGTGAATCCGGGGACGACCGGCGTCTACGGCTTCCAGGACCGCGAAGTGGGCAGCTACGACACCTACGTGCCGATGGGACGCGACGTGCAGGCGACCCGCGTCTGGGACCGCGTCACCGACGCCGGCCGCGACGCGACCGTGATGAACGTCCCCGTGACGTTCCCGCCACAGCGCGACGTCCAGCGGATGGTCTCTGGGTTCCTCTCGCCGGGCGTCGAGAAGGCCGCCTACCCCGACGAGCTGCGCGACGACCTGCAAAACTCCAACTACCGCATCGACACGAACGCGAAGCTCGGCCACCAGGCCGACAAGACGGAGTTCATCGAGAACGCCTACGCGACGCTCGATGCCCGCTACGAGACGTTCTCGAAGTACGTCGACAAGGACGACTGGGACCTCTTTTTCGGCGTCTTCATGACGACCGACCGGGTCAACCACTTCCTGTTCGGCGACTACGAGCAGGACGGCGAGTACAAAGAGGAGTTCCTGGAGTTCTACGAACAGGTCGACGAGTATCTCGGCAAACTGCGCGCCCAACTTCCGGACGACGTGACGATGGTCGTCGCCAGCGACCACGGCTTCACGACCGAGCAGTACGAGGTGAACCTCAACACGTGGCTCGAAGACGAGGGGTGGCTCTCCTACCAGACGGACGACCACGACTCGCTCGCCGACATCAGCGAGGAGGCCCGCGCGTACTCGTTCATCCCCGGCCGGCTGTATCTGAATCTCGAAGGGCGCGAGCCGCGCGGCTCCGTCCCCGAGTCGGAGTACGAAGACGTTCGCGCAGAGCTAAAGGCGGCCATCGAGGAGTTGGAAGGGCCGACCGGCGAGCCGGTCGCCCAGCGCGTCGTCACGAAGGAAGATGCCTACCGTGGTCCCCACGACGACATCGCGCCCGACCTGACGGTGATTCCGACCCACGGCTACGACCTGAAGGCCGGCTTTGCGGGCAACGACGAGGTGTTCACCACCGGGCCGCGCAACGGGATGCACTCCTTCGAGAACGCGTGTCTGTTCGTCGACGACGACCGCGCTCGCATCGACGACGTGGACTTATTCGACATCACGCCGACGATCTTGGACCTGCTGGAGATGGAGACCGACCGCACGGAACTGGACGGCGCGTCGCTCGTCTAGCGCGGTCGAAAAGTATTACTCACCCTACTCTAACTCCGACGTGTCGGGGTTTTCCCGACGTGGTGCCCTCGACGTGAGTCGAGCGGGGATGGGTTTCATCCCCGTCGGCTCCGGTGTCCCGTGGGCGTCGGATTCACCGGTCGAGCACCCGACAGCGCCTGCTCAAAACAGGTCGTCGAGGTCGTCGTTCACCAGCGACTCCGTGGCGTCGGGCGTCTCCTCCGCGACGCTCGCCTCGCTCGCCCGGTCGAGGAACGCCTGCACGCGCTCGGACCGTTCGACACCGCCCAAGAGGACGAGCGCGGCCAGCCGCTCGGAGTCGAGCGGGTAATCGCCGCCGCGTACCTGCATCGAGCCGAGTTCGTCCTCCAGCCAGGTTCGGGCCGCCTCGACCCCCTTGCGGCTGATGCGGTCGGCCTGGCCGGCGACGATGAGCAGGCCACTCTCGGCCGTCGTGGCGTCCGGGAGACTCGTTCCCGTCAGGAGCGCGTTCCGTGCGACGGAAGTGATGGTGTTGAGATTCGCGTCGGCGTCGGGGCTGCTTTCCGCGGACGCGTATCCGATTGCTGCGAGCGACCCCTCGCGGAGCGTGTTAATAACCTCGGAGCTGTCGACGACGGACTCGGCGGCGACGCTGCCCGCGTCGAACTCGCCGGCCGCGAGCAGCAGGCCAACGCGCTGTGCAATCTTCTCGTTGACGGCCGCGTACCCCTCGTCCATCGACTCGCCGGCCTGTCGCCACGCGTCGTTGTCCACGAGGATGGTCGCGTCGGCTTCCCGCGCCAGCGTCTTCAGCGACCGGCCGGCGTTGCGCTGGTACAGCGCCCCCTCGTCGCGGCCGGGGAGCACGCCGAGCACGTAGACGGGCACGTCGTAGACGCGTTTGAGTTCGTGTGCGAGCACTGGCGCACCCCCCGACCCGGTGCCGCCGCCGAGCCCAGCGGTGATGATGATGGCCTCACAGTCGGAGCCGACGCGGCCCGACACGGCGTCGACGACCTCGTTGGCGTCTTCCTGCATCACCGTCGCACCGAGTTCGTTGTCGCCGCCGACGCCGTGGCCGTTGACACGCTCCGCGCCGATGAGGAGGGTATCGAGACCGATGGAGGAGAGATCCGCTCGCGCACTGTTGATGGCGAGCGAACTGACGACCGAATCGGCCGCCAGCGGGTCGCGCGAGAGGGCTTCGGCCAGCTTGCCGCCGGCTTGACCCACGCCGATAAGGGCGACTTTCATGTGATATACTCAATGTGTCGCACAATTAGTGTTGTCCCGGTCACCCGGTACGCTACCCTCATCTACCCGATTCGATATCGGAGTATTTGGGTCGTGACCGCTGCCCACGTGAACGCGATTGCGAACTGGACGACAGCGCTCAGATAGCTCGACGGAACGACCACCCAAACGACGACCGTCCCCACGGTAATGGCGGCGAGCGTGCCGACGACAGCGATCGTGTCGTCGAGTTCACCGTCGTCAACGTCTGCCAAGCCGAGAATCGCCCCGATGCCACACAACCCACCGAGTACGACGGCTGCAGCCGTCACGGCTGGGTGCGTGACCTCGCGGGCCGGGTCGAGCAACAGCAGCCACGGCGACCCGATAATAGCCACGAACAGCAGTCGGAGCGTCCGGGAGCGCTCGTCGTCTCTGTGGAGCCACCCCGGCTCTGTAGAGGGCTTAGACATAGCGTATTGAACACATTAGTTGATATTGAATTTTAATTCGCCGGACGTGTGCCGAGACGAACAGCGTCAGCGGCCATCTCTCGCAGTGTCATACCTCTCGTGTGCTGTCTCTGCGCTGGAGTGGACGCACTTCTCTGGCTCAACGACAGTACATAATTAACGGAGTGACTGACGCATACAGAGTCGATGAGCCGTTTCCTACTCGAATGGCCGGTCAGCACTGATTCGGTCGACGCCGATATCGCGATACTCTTCAAGCACCTCTGGCGTCGGTCCTTCCTCCGGTGTTGCTGTCTGGACAACGAGCCCGCGGTCGTGCGCTGTCTCGACTACGTCTGCATCGGCTCCCATCGAGTGGAACAGGTGAACAGTATTACAACCGAGATGTGCTGCGGTGTCTAATCCAAGCACTGGCGCATCTTCGTACAGTCCATGATAGAGGACATGACCAAGCGGTATCTCCGTTGTCGCCTCCGCGACGGCGTGGAGTGCAAGTGGGCTAAAGGAGATAATTGTTACTGGGTTGTCAATCGCATCGACAGCATCGAGTACGTCCTCGACGAGTCCCCACTCTTTCAGTTCGATTTCGACGCCAGTGTCCGCTGGAATCGTCTGGAGTGCCTCGTCTAACCGCGGAATCCGCTCACCAGAGTCTAAAATCTCCAGTGTCTGCAACTCATCCCAGCTCGCGTTCACCACGCGACCGGTGGCATTGGTCAGTCGACCTAACCACTCGTCGTGGAACACGACGAGCTCACCGGTACGACACGGTCGAACGTCCAGCTCAATCCAGTCGGCTGTCTCTGCGGCCTGTTCAAACGCCGCCAACGTGTTCTCTGGATACACATCCCCGTAGCCTCGGTGGGCAACAATCTCCATAGCAGCCGATATTGCGGCAGATATATGAATTGGTCGGTTAGTTGATATATACTGCATATAGCCGCGCTCTCTGTCGAATCGTTCCGTGGTGGTTCGTTAACCGAGGGAAGTAAGCGTCAGTATACAGCTCTCAGAGTGGTATTGTGAGTAACCGAGAACTATTACAAGCAGATTAGAAGTCGCGGTGAAATAATTCGCTGAATGCCACGTCGGATCTATGATTCGAACATGACCGTGAGTCAATTAGCGCGGGTGGGTGAGTGATGGCACGCATAGAACTGGAGTCGCTCCAGAAAGAGTTCGGTGAGACCGTTGCGGTAAACGACATCTCACTGTCGGTGCCGGACGGAGAGTTCCTCGTCCTTGTCGGACCGAGCGGCTGTGGAAAGAGTACGCTCTTGCGAACGATCTCCGGACTTGAATCACAGACGTCAGGGGATATCAGTATCGGAGACGAGCGCGTCACGAACGTTGAACCGAAAGACCGCGGCGTCGCGATGGTGTTCCAAGACTACGCGCTGTATCCCCATATGACGGCACGGCGAAACATGACGTTCGGACTGGACTCACACGTCTCGATGAGCGACGACGAAATTGAGCAGGCCGTGCAGGATGTCGGTGAGACGCTGGGCATTGGCGATCTGTTGAATCGGACACCAGATGCACTGTCCGGAGGTGAGAAACAGCGCGTTGCAATGGGGCGAGCGTTACTCCGTGAACCAGACGTGTTCCTGCTTGACGAGCCGTTGTCGAATCTTGACGCGAAGCTCCGTGACCAGATGCGTGCGGAGCTGACGCAGTTACACGAGCGGATCGGTACGACAACCATCTACGTCACCCACGATCAGACGGAGGCGATGACGCTTGGTGACCGTGTCGCAGTGATGAACGACGGTGAGATTGAGCAGGTGGAGTCACCACAAGTACTGTACGACGAGCCAGCAAGCCGGTTCGTTGCTGAGTTCATCGGCTCACCGCAGATGAACTTCTTACCGGTGGATGTTGAGGGTCGGAGCCGCCCAACAGTGGCTACGCTTCAAGGACACCTCACCAGTCCGTTCCCGACCACGAACGATATGCCGTTCACAGCCCCTGAAAACGCAGTACTCGGGGTTCGCCCAGAGGACCTCTATCTTGCACAAGCGGCTGAGAATGACTCCTTCGCTGGTCCGGTCGAGATGACCGTGACGCTTCACGAGACGCTTGGTGATTCAGTAGTACTGCATGGTACAGTAGCGAACGAACGGATTCGCATTCGTACTAGCGAGCGACCGAACGTCACTGCGGGCGACAGTATCCGCGTCGTGGTTGACCCGACCCGACTGCACCTGTTTGATACCGACGGCGAGATAGTTGCCCACGCGGCCGACAAGGTGGCACAGACCGCCTGATAGATGCGGCAATCAGTATATACCCGTCCTGAGGCGTCATAGTGGTAATACACCTATCATCGAAGAAGTATATAAAATATAAACGGTCTAACTGATAGGCTACTCTTCACCGGTGTGATGGACGCACAGCAGTCACGGCGCTCCGTACTGAAAACCACTGGACTGGCGGCAACAGTCGGTCTCGCTGGGATGGCGGGCTGTTCCAGCCTCGGTGGTGGAACCGGCGGTGGCAACGCTGCCCAGCAAATCAACTTCGAGAACCTCGGCAACCGAGAGGCGGGCGAAGACGTTGAACTGGAGTTTTGGATTTCGATCGGCGCTGAAGATCTCGTCCAAGGTATCGTCGACCGATTCAACGAACAGAGCGATTCGATTACCGTCTCGGTCTCGAATCAGGGGAACTACAACGAGGTTTGGAACCAGACGCAACAAGCACAGACCGCCGGGAGTCCACCAGAACTGGTTCACCTCAACGCCGTGAGTACGCTCCCAGCGTGGGCAGAAGATGTCGTGATTCCAGCTGAGGATCTCATCGGTCCAGAGATTGACCGCAGTAACTTCGTCAGCGCAGTCAGCAACTACTACGTTATTGATGATACGCTGCTGGGGCTTCCGTTCGGCGTTTCAACGGTCGCGTGTAGCTACAATCGTTCTGCGTTCGAAGCAGCCGGACTGGCCTCACATCCCGACGATGTCGAACTAACGACGTTCGACGAGTGGCAGGCCGCCGCCGATGCTGTGATGGCCGAGACAGAGATGAGCAGTGGCGTCACGTGGCCACAGCTCGGCTGGTTTTACGAGACGTTCTTCGCGATGCAAGGGCAAAACGTCATCAACAACGAGAACGGCCGGGCGAGTCCTGCGACGGCGTCGTACTTCGATTCCGACGCGGCCCAGCGGATGTACGAGTGGAACAGCAGCATGTACGAGTCGGATCGCTACCAGCTGTCCGCTGACTGGAGCGAGGCCCGACAGGCATTCCTCAATGGACAGGTGGCAGTGCAGATGGACTCATCAGCCGCGCTGGCCGCCCTCTCGGATGGGGCCCAAGAAGCCGGCTTTGAGCACGGTGTCGGAACCGTACCGTCAGCGACGACCGATGGACGAGAGGGACCTATCATCGGTGGCGGCGCACTGTTCGTGCCAACAGGCATCGACGGCGCAGAACTGAAAGCAGCCGCCGAACTCATGCTTTGGCTGTCACAACCCGAACAGCAAGCAGAGTGGCACATGTCGACTGGCTACTACCCGCTGAGCCGAGAGGCGATCTCGATTGCAGAAGAGCAAGGATTCTACGAGGACTCACCCCAGTTCCGTCGTGCGTTCGAGCAGTTCGCAAGCCGGCCGGAGACGCCCGCAACAGCCGGCGCATTCACCTACGACCACGGTGAGATGCGGACCGAAATCGTCAACGGGTTGGACCGACTCTACGGCGGGAGCAGCGTCGAAGATGTCGTGTCATCGACGCAATCGAATGTTGACGACGTGTTGGCGCGGGCAAGTGACGCCGATCCACGTTCTGAGTAGATGGCCGAGCAACACTCTCGACTACAGGTCTTCACGAGCAACTGGCAGGCAGCGGCACTACTCCTGCCCACCCTCGCGCTCATCTCGGTCTTTCTCTACTATCCGTTTCTCGAAACGGTGCAACTGAGCTTCTATCAGCTGCGAGTGCTCGGTAGTGGTGAGTGGGTCGGGCTACAAAACTACGTACAGTTGTTCGAGTCCGGAGCGTACCGAAACAGCTTGATTGTCACTATACTGTTCACTGCAGCCACGGTGACAGCCTCGCTGTTTCTCTCCCTCATCATCTCGTTCCTCATCCATGAGGCCAACCGATTCACGGATCTCTACTTGGTGGCCGCGATTTGGCCATACGCGATGCCGCTGGCTGTTGCCGGTATTGTCCTTGATTTTCTTATCAATCCCCGGATTGGCGTTGTTACGTGGGCGATTGAAGCGTTGACGGGCTTTCAATTTGCGTGGCAGACAAACGGGGCCCTCGCCCTAGTGGCTGTCATTATTGCTGCCGTCTGGCAGGGGCTGGGCTACAGTATCATCTTCATGACAGCCGCATTCAACCAAGTCCCCGACTCAATTACCGATGCAGCCAAGCTGGATGGGATCGGACGGTTCCAGCGGCTGTTTCGCATCTACGTCCCCCTCATTTCGCCTGTGCTCGTGTTTCTGATCGTCATCCAGACGATCGGAGCGTTCTTCGGTGGCTTCGCCCTCATCGATCTGATGACAAGCGGTGGTCCGAGCAACGCCACGAACGTGTTGATGTTCAATCTGTACCAGGACGCCTTCGTGAACCAACGATTCGGCTACGCCTCCGCACAGTCTGTCGTCCTGTTTGGATTCGTTGCCGTGTTGATGTACGTTCAGTTACGTGTCACTGACCGCTACGCGTACTACGGGGGTGCCTGACGTGTCGATCGTCCCAGACACCGTCAACGAGCGGCTGTCGACGACGACCGGTGACAGCCAACTGGCGACGCACGGAGCACTCTGGCTCATCATCTCGGTACTGATTTTGCCAATTGCACTGGCTGCAGTGTACAGTACACAAACGACGAACGCTGTGTACCAAATTACGAACGTCTTCCCGGGGTCTGCACTCGTCGAGAACTACACTACGGTACTGTTTGAGTACAACTTCGGACAGTATATGTGGAACTCGTTCGTGATGGCGACCGTCGTTATCGTCGGGAAACTCGTCTTCTCGCTGCTCGCTGCGACAGCACTGGTGTACTACGACTTCCGGTTTCAGTCGCTCATCTTCTATGCAATTCTGTTTACGCTCCTGATGCCACTCCCTGTCCGAATCGTCCCGCTGTATCAACTAATGGCCGATATCGGCTGGCTCAACTCGTTTGCGGGGCTTACTTCCCCGTTTATCGCCAGTGCGACAGCCGTCTTCTTATTCCGACAGCAGTTCCGCTCAATCCCTGCATCGGTCGTTGAGACAGCCAAGCTGGACGGAATTGGCCCGATCCAATTTCTGGCAAACGTTCTCATCCCGATGTCGAAGGGGATGATCGCTGGCGTCACGGCAATCATGTTTATCTCGACGTGGAACGCGTACCTGTGGCCACTTGTCGCGATTATCGACCGCACGAATCAAGTCGCTCAGGTCGGCCTTCGGTACATCCAGGGGACCGGTGCAGAGGGCTTCGTCCAGTGGAACCTCGTCATGGCCGCTGGCATTCTCGTGTTAATTCCGCCCCTCATCGTGCTCCTCGTCGCTCGCCGATATCTCCTCTCTACGCTGGGTGGTGGTGAGTAACGACGAGGAGCCGATTTAGTTCGTCCTCCCGGACTCGGTTCAGTTGGGCTGGCTGGTCACGTACTTAGATAGCGCTTCCCTCGTCGAAGAGTGGCAAACCGGTGCACTCCCCGTCATCGGAAGTGTCTGCATCGGTGTTATTCTGATCATCATTGATCGATCCGTGAGTGGGTGGTGGGGGAGTAAGCGGTTTCGTCCTCGGCTTCCTTGCGTTCGCGTATCTCCTCTACGGTCGCTAACCGGTCCGCTGTGATGTATCCGGGGAGACTCCTCTGCTGAGAACGGTCCACCCTGACGAGATGGTCTGTGTCTCCTCAGACTCAAATACCAACGCGCGGCCACCGACGGCGTGAACGCTGACACGTTCGATGAACGACTCGCCGCCGTCGAACGCACGCTCACCGACTCCGAGACGGCTCCCGGTTCACTCGCCGAGGAAGCCGACCTCCAACAGCGGCTCGCGACCGTCGAGGCGCGAATCGACGCGCTCGAAACGCGGCTGGCTGACGTTGAGGGCGAGGTGACCGCCGTCCGCGCACACGTCGACGATGCCCGGCGGGTGGACCGAGAGACCGAACGGGTCGCCGAGCGTGCACTCGCACTCGCTCGCGAGCAGCCGACCGAGCCTGCGCCGCCGACATCCACCCGGACCACCTCTCCGGTATCACGACTGGTCGCTCGGCTCCGAGCGCTCGTGTCGTGATTGTTCGACTCGCGGTAGCCGTTCTGCTCGCTGGCGCGCTCCTCGGTGTCGGGCTTCCAGCCGCCGAGACCGCCCGCACCGAGCGAGCCGCTACCCTCACACAGAACGAACTCATCGAGTTTCGCGAGACGACGGCGAGATTCCGGACGCACAACGACGCCACCCGACCGGAACGACCGGGCGCGGTGCGAATCCACAGGCTCCGGGTGCCGGCGGGAACGACCATCCGGCTCGGGGTCGGTCCACACAACGAGTCGCTCCGGTGGAAACACGACGCGCGCCGGGGGCGCGTCGAGACCGACCTGCCCTTCGCTCGCTCGGTCCGACTCACCGCGGGGAGCCATCGCCTCCGACTCGGGCTGGTCCGCGTGGACGGGAAGGTGCGGATTCGGCTCCGGACGTTCAAGTCGGATGCCGGGACCACCGGCTGATATGTTCGATTTCGGCGACGATTCGGACTGCGACTGCGTGGCGCAGTTCGTGGACGACACGCTCCGGCTCGACGCGAGCGACTGCCCCGACGACGGCGACCTCGCCACCGAGTCCAACTGTCGGGCGACGGCTATCGGTGCGCTCCGCGACCGCGACGCCGACCTCGTGGTCGTTCGCTCGGCCGGGCTCGACCGCCGGTACGAGGCCGCGACGCCGTTGCTCGTCGCCGCCGGCCGGTTCGCTGCCCGCGCCGACTTCCACGACGAGCCACTCGCGGACCGCGCGCTCGCGGACCCCCTCGACGCTGCACGGCTCGCCGCCGGTCGGGCCGGCCCGGTCGCTACTATCGCCGCCGAGACCGGCCTCGTCGAGTGTGCGACCGCGACCGAGGGGTACGAGACGCTGTTCCGGCCGCAGGTCGCACCGATACTCGCGACCGAGCGCGTCGTCGAACGCCCGCCGCCGGAAGCCACGCTTCGTGACCGGTACGAACTCGACACCGGCGCGACGGTCAGACTGTACGACGCCCCGGACGCGGACCTGCCGATGTATCATCTCACGCCGGTCGAACTCACGCTCGACGGAGCCGCGACGGCGACGCTCGAAACCGCCAGCCAGCGACTCGTGACCGACGCACTCGAAGGCCAGCGGGCCGCCGGCCGCGCCGTCAGAGCCGTGGCGAGCGACGACCAACCCGTCGAGACGCTCGCCGCTGTCCTGGACAAACACACCCGCGGGTTTGGCGTGCTCGCTGACGTCTTCGCCGACCCGGCCGTCACCGACGTGTTCGCGTCCGCACCGGTCGGCGAAACCCCGGTCAGACTCGAACACGAGGGCCGAGCCGTCCGGTCGAACGTCGTGTTCACTCCACAGACCGCCGACGCGCTCGCCTCGCAGTTTCGTCGCGAGAGCGGGCGGGCGTTCTCGCGCGCGAGTCCGACGCTCGACGCCGCCGTCACCGTCGCCGGGCGCTCCGTCCGCGTCGCGGGCGTCACCGACCCCGTGAGCGACGGGACCGGCTTCACCTTTCGTGCCGACAGTCGCGACCGGTTCCGACTCGCGGACCTCGTCGCGAACGACACCCTCACACCGGCGGTGGCTGGCCTGCTCTCCGTCGCCGTCGAGCGGAGTGCGTCCATCCTCGTCGCCGGCGGGCGCGGCGTCGGGAAGACGACCTTGCTCGGCGCACTGCTCGGTGAACTCGACGCCGGCACCCGAACCGTCGTCGTCGAGGACACCCCCGAACTCCCGGTGGATTCGCTGCGCGAGGCCGGCCACGACTGTCAGCGGCTGCACGTCGAGCGCGACGGTTCGGGGATGGGACCGACCGAGGCGCTCCGAACCGCGCTCCGACTCGGCGAGGGCGCAATCGCCGTCGGCGAGGTTCGCGGCGACGAAGCGGTCGCGCTCTACGAGGCGATGCGCGTCGGCGCGGACGGCACGACGCTCGGGACGATTCACGGGGAGGACCCGGAGACGGTGCGCGAGCGCGTCACCACGGACCTCGGGGTGGCTCCGACCGCCTTCGCCGACACCGACCTCGTGGTGACCCTCGAACGAACTGACGGCCGTCGCGTCGCGGACGTGTCGGAGGTGGTCGGTCGCGACGACCCCGCCTTCGCCCCGCTGTTTTCTCCCGGGGAAACGGGTCGCATCGACCGCGGTAACAGTGCCGTCGTCGCGTCCCTCGCCCGGCCGGCCGAGACCTACAGCGACGTGCGCGAGGCAATCGACGGCCGCGCGGCGACGTTCCGATGAGTCGCCCGATGATCCTGTGGTTGGCGAGACGCTCTCCCCGAGTGCTCGACCGCAACCCGGACGCCGACCTGTCGGCCGCGCTCGACCTGCTCGGCATCGGAGTCGATGCCAAGACGTGGCGTCGAGCCGGCGACGGAGCGGCGCTCGTTCTGGTCGCCCTCGGTGTCGCGGTAACGCTGCTCATGCCACCGGGTGTGCGCCCGCTCGCGCTCGCCGCGACGCTCGCGCTCGCCGCGGCAGTTGTCGAGGCGACCACCCGCCTCCCCCCGATGGCTGCGACTGTCGTCAGACGGCGAGCGTTCGGCGGCGCGCCGTGGCTGGTGTGTCGTGCCGCGATGCGACTCCGCGTGACGCCGACGCTGGAGGTCGCT
Source organism: Halosegnis longus (assembly GCF_009663395.1). NCBI lineage: Archaea > Methanobacteriati > Methanobacteriota > Halobacteria > Halobacteriales > Natronomonadaceae > Halosegnis > Halosegnis longus. The sequence continues at coordinate 1,722,720 of NZ_QKNW01000001.1, forward strand.
GTTGCGGTCGCCGCGACGAATCCGACGACGACGCTCGACCGCGCGCTCGCGGCCTCGGTCCGTCGCGGCCGGGCGACCGGAACCGCCGGCGTCGACGACTTTCTCGGACGGTGGGGTTCGTTCCCGCCGCTCCGGCGGGGGATTCGCCTCCTCGCCGACGCGACCCGGACGGACACCGACGACCGACCAGCGGCTATCGACCGGGCGCTCGACGCCGTCCTCGATGGGGTGCGCGAGCAGGCGGCCGAAGACGCCGCCGCCCTCCGGGGGCCGGTCACCGCCGTCTACGCCTTCGGCGTCCTCCTGCCGCTGGCGTTCGTCGCTGGACTCCCGGCCGCCGGGGTCGCGGGCCTCCCCGTCTCGCTTCCTGCCGTGGTCGTCGTCTACGATGTCGTGCTCCCGGCCGGACTGCTCGCAGCCGGCGGGTGGCTCACGACGAAGCGACCGGTCACCTTCCCGTCGACGCGGATTCCGACTACCCATCCCGCTGTTCCCGACCGACCGTGGCGCGCACTCGGGGCCGGAGTCGCTGCCGCCGCCGGTGCCGCCGTCGTTACCTCCCTCCTGCTTCCGAGTTGGACTCCACCACTGGCTGTCGTCGGCGTCGGACTCGGGACGGCTCTCGCCGTCTACTACCGACCGTACCGACAGCTCCGGGCGGAGACAGCCACGCTCGATGCCGGGCTTCCGGACGTGCTGTACGGCGTCGGCCGTCGGGTGCGCGACGGTGCGCCGGTCGAGCGGGCCATCGACGCGGCGGCGGAGACGCTCGACTCGCCGGCAAGTGAGGCTTTCGCGCGGGCGAACCGGCAGGGAGCGGCCCTCGGTGTCGGCATCGAGACGGCGCTGTGTGGGGAGCGAACGCCCCTCGCGACGATACCGAGCCGTCGGGTCGCGGATGTCGCTCGGCTGTTCGTCGCTGCGGCCCGAACCGGCCAGCCGGCCGGCCCGTCGCTCGTCGCGGCCGGTGAACACCTCGCCGCGCTCGCCCGTGTCGAAGCGGAGACTCGGCGGTCGATTCGCCACGCTACGGGGACGATGGGGAACACGGCGGCGCTGTTCGGTCCACTCGTCGGTGGCGTGACGGTCGCGCTCGCCGGCCGGGTCGGTGGTTCACAGCTCGGTGAGACGATTCCGCAGGCCGGACTCGCAGTCGCGGTCGGCGTCTACGTGCTTCTACTCGCGGTCGTCCTGACCGGTCTCGCGACCGGGCTGGAACGCGGCTTCGACCGCTCCGTCGTCGGCTATCGCGTCGGGCTCGCACTCGTGGCCGCGACGGCGACGTACCTGACTGCGGCCGTCGCCGGCGGGCTGCTCGTTTGACCTCCTCCCGGTGTCGAGGTTTATATCAGAAGCCGGGGCCACGCGCCGTATGTTCGACACGGCTGAGGGATGGTACAGTTGGGTCGGCGTCTCGTTCGCTGCGGCGGGACTGTTGGCCGTCGCGCTCGCGCTCCCGACCGCGCCGCCGCCGGATGCGCGGGCGGCCGCGACCGTCGTCGACGGTGTCGCGGACAGCGACTACGCCGGCCGGACGACCGTCGATATCGACGCGGCGCGGCTCCGGCTCACGACCCGCGGGCTGTCGCTCGCGGCCGACCGTGGGCGCTCGCACGCGCGGTTCGACGCCGGGCCAATCGTTCCCGTGCACGGCGGACCACTGCGGGCCGTACTCGATGGTGCCGACCCGCGGCGCGCGTTCGATGGTCCCGGTCGCTTCGCCGCAGCGGTCGAGCAGGCGCGTGCTCGCACTCCGGCGTGGCGACCCGCTCCCGAGTCGCTTTCGGCACGACAGCTAACGTGGGGTGAGACGCGTGTCACGCTCGTCGGATAGGGGGCAGACCGACCCGCTCGCAGCGCTCGTCGCCGTCGCGGCCGTCGGACTCGCGCTCTCGGCGTACGGGGGGCTGCTCGGTGACGTGCTCGCTCCGGCGACCCCCTCGCCAGCGCCGCCGCTCGATTCGGTGACCGACGACCTCGCCCCGGCCGGTGTCGCCGACCCGCAACGGCTCGCTGGTCTCTCGGTGGGCGAGACGACCCACGTCTCGCTCGCGGTTCGCGGCCGCTCGTGGAGCGTCGGGCCGACGCCACCGGAAGAGGGTGTGCGCCACGCCCGCCGGCGACTTCCGATTCGGCGGGCGAACGGCACCGTCGACGCGGGCCGAATCCGGGTGACCGTCTGGTGAGCCGCGGACTCTCCACGACGGCCGACGTGCTCGTCTGTCTCGTGCTCGTCTCCGCGGCCGCGACGACGCTCGCGCTCCCGACCACACCGGCGCAGCCGCCGGATGCCGACGCCGCCGCGACGGTCGTGGAGCGCACGACGACCGATATCGAGTACCGACTCGTCGCCCCCGCCGGCGAGCACGCTCCGAAGTCGATGCGTGACCGGCGAGCGAGCGGTCGGCTCTCGTCGCTTCTCGCCCGCAGCGCCGTCCGGAACGCGACCGTCGACGGTCGCCAACTGACGCACACGAGCGACGAGTTCGAGCGGCGGGTCGCTGCCGCGGTCGTGAACGCCACCGCCCCGCGGACGCAGGTGGTGGCTCGCTGGCGGCCGTTCCCCGGGGCAGCTATCGGTGGAACGGCCGCCGCTGGCCCGGTCCCGCCCGCCGACGCGACCGTCGCCAGCCAGACCCGGAGGGTCGCGACTGCCGGGGAGCCGCGGCGGCAGGCGAGCCGTGCGGCCGAGGACTTCGGCTACGCCGGTGTCGCGGCCGTCGCAGCGTCACGGACGACCGAACGGCTGTGGCCCCCTACGGGGATGCAGAACGCACTCGCGGCGGACTATCCGACCGACCGGCTCGCAGTCGCGCGGTACGAAGCCGCCGGTCGCCACCTCGGCGTGTCAGTCGAGGATGCGGTCGCGGCGCAGAACGCGACGGCGGCGAATAGCCGACTGCGCGAGACACTCCAACGGCGCTACGAAACGCAGCTCAGAGAGCGGTTCGACTCCCCGCAGGCGGCCGCTCGGGCACTCCAGCCCGGCGTGACGCTGGTCGTTCGGCGGTGGTCGGCGTGAACGAGCGCGCCCGCGTACCGTTCGCACTGCTCGGGGTCGTCCTCCTCGTCGGGAGTGCGAGCATCACGGCCGGACTCGGTGCGGTGACACCGACGCGCGAGCCGGCAACCGAGGCAGCCGTCGAGCAGAGCCGCACCTCGCTCGGTGGGGTCGTCCACGACGCGACTCGGGCGGCAGCGAGGGATGCAGCGGCGTCGCCAGTCGTCGCGCCGGCGAACACGACACTCGGTCGGACGCTCGCGTCGACGGGCACCCCGTTCCGGGCCGCGCTCGAACTCCGGACGTATCTCGCGGTCCGCGACCGACTCTCGGCGACGACAGAACGCGGGCTCACCGTCGAGCCGTCGCTGCCGCCGCTGCAGGACTCGACGGATATCGCCGCCGCGCTCGCACGGACGACGGTCGAGCCGGTGGGAGCGAACGCGACGGCCGTTCGAACGACCGTCGCGAACGTCACGCTCACGGCGACGCGCGACGGTCGCGTCGTCGATACGTACCGGGTCTCGCCGACCGTGACCGTCCAGACACCGGTGTTCGCCCTCCACGAACGGACGGCGAGCTACCAGCAGCGACTCGACAGCGGTGCGACCGAGCCGGGACTGGCGCGCCGTGCGACCGCGCGCCTGTACGGGGTGGCGTGGGCGCGCGGACTCACCCAGTACGGCGGCGGGCCAATCGCCAACGTCGTCTCGAATCAACACGTCGCCGTAGCGACGAACCACGCGCTTCTCGCCCAGCAGCGGGCGACGTTCGGCGCGGCCGACGACACCGGTCGCCGTGCGGTCCGGGTCGCCGCCGCTCGCGCCGCAGGAACCGACCTGCTGGCCGCGACCGGACAGTCCGGCCAGCAGATACAACAGCTCCTCGCGGGCGTCGACGCCGCGACACCGGGGTCGACGCTCGACCCGGTGACAGCGGCGAATCCATCGACGACGCCGGAGTCCACGCTGAACGTCGCCGTCGGCGAACAGGCGACGACGGCGTTCGACCGGTTCGCCGCGGCCGACCTCGAGACCGCGCTCGCTGCACCGTACCGTGCGACGGTCGAACGCCGACGTGTCGTCACCGACAGAGCGACGACGACCACCGGGCACGCACGCCCTACCGGGGCAAACTGGACGCTGGTCGGGACCGAACAGACGCACGAAACAACGGTAACGAGTGTGGAACCGACCGCCGGCTCCCCCACGCAGCCGTGGCACAGCCTCGCCACGACTGCCCGCCGTGTCACCGAGACGACGCGGACGGAGCGCCGGTGGCGACGCAATCACACGGCGCGCACTACGGTGGAGACGACGACGGAGACGCGCCGCGTCTCGATACGGCTCGTCGCTCGCCACGACGGCGGGAACGCGCCGTCTGCTCCGATACGTTCCGTCCACGAGCGCGGTGGCGCACTCGACGGCCCGAACCTCGCAGCTATCGAAGGCCGGGCGAGGACACAGCTACTCGGTGACGAAGGAACAGTCGACGCGCTCGCGCGCCGGACCAGAAGCGACGACACCACCCAGACGACGGTTCGGGGCGAACGACCTTCCGAACTGCGCGACTGGGTGTACCGCGACATCGTCCGGCTGCGCGAACAGGTGGCGAACGTCTCGGTCGCGGTCGAGCGGGGCGCACTCGGCACGTATCAGGTGAACCCGAGTGGCGAACTCGCGGCGGAGCTCCGAGCGCGGCGCGCGCAGCTGGTGGACGCTCCCGACGCGTACGACGGCGTCGCGGACCGCGCACGCGTCGCTGCACGCGGTGCGTATCTCGATGCGGTCATCGCACAACTGGAACGCCGGGCCGACGACCGCAACGGCGTGAAAGAGCGGTTTGCCGACCTGCTCGCGGCACGCGGACTGCGTCTCGACCGCCTGCGCTCGATGATGACGGCGCGCTCGCAGGTCACGACGCCGACGAGCCGTTCGATTTCGGGCGTCGGTGGTCCCTACTCGCTTGACGTGGACGGAGCCCCGGCGTACCTCACGCTCGCGTCGGTGAACCGGACGCAGACCGACTCGCTGCGCGAGGGGAGCGTCCGCCCGCTCGCCGCGCGCAACACGAACATCTTCACCGTGCCGTACGGCGATGCCGCTGACGGACTCGTCGGGAAGCTATTCGACGGCGACCGGGTCAGGCTCCGGTCTGCAGCGCGTGCGCTCGCGGCCGGCGAGGAACTCGCGACTCACGACACGCTCGAAGCCGACGTTGAGGCCGCAGTGACCAGACGCCGGCGCGGGATGCGCCGCGTGCTCCGGCGGGCCGGCGTGGGTGACTCCCGTAGCGAGCGTCGCCGAATCGTCGCAACCGGACTCGGAGCGTGGCAGACGGTCGCCGAGCGCGCGCTCGCCGTCACCGAAAACCGTGGTCCCGACGCCGTCGCTGCCGTAGCAGTTCGGCGCTCCCCCGGCTCCTTCGACGGGCCCGCCGACCGCGACGACCTGCGACGGTCGCTCCGGGCCGCAGCCACTGATGGTCGTGGCGTCCCCGAGTCGTCCGTGACGCCACACGTCGAGCGCGCGAGGCAAGTGGTCGGGAAACTGGCGAAACAGAGTGTCGGGCGCGCGGCGAATCAGACGACGACTGCCGTCCGCGAGCGACTGGAGTCGAAAACGGGCAAGCTAGCGGCTGTGCCGAGTGGACTCCCCGTGACGCCGCTTCCCTCGCAGTGGTACGCGACGATGAACGTCTGGGACATCTCGGTTCGAGGCGGCTACGACCGATTCAGCGTCAGCGTCCCCGACGGCGGGCCGGGACGCCGGCTCACCTACGTCCGTGACGGTCGCGCCGTCGGTATCGACTGGAACGGCGACGGAGAGCCAGCGCGTGCGGGTACGGCCACGGCGGTCACGTTCGCCTACCGGACGGCCGTCGTGGTCGTCGTCCCGCCCGGTGGACAGGGCGTCGGCGACGTGGACGGCAACGCGGACGAGCGCTCTGCGGGATGGCGATAGCGTCATAGCCTCGGGCTGGCTAGTCGACATGTGCTCGACGAGACTGCCGACTGGTATCTGCTCGCCGGCGTGGTGTGCGCGCTGCTCTCGCTGCTCGCCGTCCCGATAGCCGGGCTGGGAGCCGTCTACTGTGGCTACCGGATTCACGGCGACCGCCACCCGGTGTACAGCTACGCGCTGGCCGGCGTCGGCGCGTTCTCGCTGGCCGGCTGGGCCGCGTACCTGCTGTCGTGACCGAACTCGAAGGCATTTAGCCGTCGGTCGCGAAGCCGGGGTATGCTCCACGACCTCGTTGCTGACCCGGGCGACCACTCGGGGACGGAACTGTACGACGCGATGGTAGCCGAACTCGCCGCCGGCGTCGAGTCGGTCGGCGTCGACGCCATCGCCGCCGAGACCGACGTGCCCGAAGCCACGCTCCGTGACCTCGTCGCCGGCGACCAGCCCGAACTCACCGTCGAGGAAGCAGCCGCGATTCTCGCCGTCATCGAGGACGACCACGCCGGCGATATCGTCGCGCTCTCGCGGGACGCCATCATGATGGGGATGTCACAGGCCGTGCTCGACGTGGAGGCGCTGGCGGCCGACGCCGGCGACGAACTCGAACCCCGCGAGGTCCAGTCGAAAATCGAGGGGCGGTTCCCGATGACGCTGCGGGAGTTCGCACTGTTTCACGCGACGATTCAGGCACAGACGGTCTGAAACGCTGTTCCACTCGCGGTCTCGGGCGCTGATACCTGCCTGGCGTACACAGCGGCTCACCTCGATAATCGGGGACGTGCCGGTCGTATCCCCACTGTCCAAACTGTGACGCAAATCGCTAAGGACAGATGATGACTCGAACCCTCCGAGAAAGCACAAGGATTACAATTCGACATATCAGTCACGCTACACATGAGTGAAGGTTCAATACCGAAGCTCGTTGTAGACGAAAAAGTAGAAATCGCCGTGTCTCTGGCGGGTATCCTATTGGTCTGTGCAGCCACCTACCACGTTGCGAACACAGGGAATTGGGAACCGCTGTCGGCGACAGCTGCTGGACTGGCACTCATCGTTCTGTTCGTCACGTCTGAGGAATACGCAACCTAGCTACTGACCGTTCTATAGTTCAAACGGCGGAACGAACAGTAGTCGCTCGTCCACTGCATTCTCTGTCTCTCTCGCGTCTCCCTCTCAAATCCCGAGGATCTCAACCGAGCCCCAACGATCGATCACGGTTGCGTTCTGGCGACGTACCACTCGTACCCGTATCCCAGCAAAGCGCCCAGTGGCACGACGACCGGGAGGGTGAACAGTCCGCCGTATACGGCGAAAGACCCAGCGAAGGAGATGGCCTCGGACACCGACCCGGCGAGCGTGCTCGCGGACCCGTCTGTTATCGAGGCCAAGACGCCGATGAATGCCCTAAAGAGAGAGATGGAGACGGCTGCCGTGGCGGCCCCTGCGATGGCACCGTAGACCGGCGTCGGTTCATCCGGCATCCCTACACGCCAGACGAGCGTCGCAACGGAGAGCGTGATGACGGGCGTGACAAGCACCGCGAGGAACGCCAGCGGAGTCCCACGGAGGCCGACCTGACCGACGTTCCAGAGCAGGTAGCCGACGACAGCGAGGAACGCGGACCCGCCGGCGGCAAACCCCGCCCTGACCGCTCTGTGAGAGAATACTGGAGAATCGGCCATACTTCGATTGGCCCACACTTGCGGCCACGCGGCAATAAGCGTGTGACGACTGTTCACCCCGATCGTCACCACTCACTCGTGCCCGACGACTCAGCCGGCGACCTCGGCCACCTGCACGAGGATGCCCGGCACAATCACGAGTAACAGCCCCACCACGACGAGCGCGGCGGGCACAAGCACCGTCACGTCGGTGACGACGAACAGCGCGATGCCCGCGAGGATTGCGAGCAGACCGACGAGCCGGAACAGCCACGTGAGTGCACCTTCCAACCCGGCGTCGGCGGCGATATCCATCACGTCCAGTAGCTCGTCCATACGGCAGGCCCCACGCGCCGGCGGCAAAAGAACCACGACAGGAGGTCCGCGCCGGCGACGAATCGGCTAAGGGCCGCCCGCCCGAACACGCGGCAAATGAGAGTCGCAATCTTGGGCTGCGGTTACGTCGGCTTGGAACTGGCTCGCCAACTCACGCCCGACCACGAGGTCATCGGGGTCCGGCGGTCGAAGCTCGACGTTGTCCGCGAAACCGGCGCACAGGCCGTCGAAGCCGACGTGACCGACGCCGACGCACTCGCTGAAATACCCGACGTGGACGCGCTCGTCTTCGCCGCCTCCTCCGGGGGCCGAGGAGCCGAGGCCGCCCGCGAGGTGTACGTCGAGGGGTTGGAGACGGCTATCGACGCCTTCGCCGACCGCGAATCCTCGCCCGACCAGCTCGTCTACACCTCCTCGACGGGCGTGTATGGCGACCACGATGGGAACTGGGTGGATGAATCCACGCCAATCGAGCCGACGACCGAGAAGACCGCCGTGCTCGCGGAAGCCGAACGCATCGCCACCGAATACGCCGCCGAGCGCGGCATCGACGGCACCGTCGCCCGCTTCGCCGGGCTGTACGGCCCGGACCGCTACCGCCTCGACCGCTACCTGGAAGGACCGGTGACGGCCGGCTATCTGAACATGATTCACCGCGACGACGCGGCGGGCGCGGTCGCGCACCTGCTCGACGGCGTCGAGCCGTCGGTCGTCAACGTCGCCGACGACGAACCGGCTTCGAAACACGACTTCGCCGACTGGTTGGCCGACCAGTGTGACGTGCCACGTCCGGACAAGCGGACGAAACAGGAGCGACTCGACGAGGGTGACCTCTCGGAGCCGGCCCAACGCCGGATTCTCACGAGCAAGCGCGTCAGTAACGACCTGCTCCACGAGGTCGGGTACGAACTCGATTATCCGACGTATCGAGAGGGGTACGCCGCGGCGGTGGCGGCGTATCGCGAACGCAACCGTTAGTCTCCGTCGCCCCGAACGCGGGGTATGAACCGCGACGCGTCGTGGGAATATCGCAACGAGTTCCACGAGTCGTTCGCCCGCACCTACTTCCGTCGGTTCGGCGACGGCCTCGTCTCCTCGGTCGGTATCGGCACCTACCTCGGCGACGCGACCGACGAGCGCGACGACGCCTACTACACCGCCGTCCGCGAGGCGCTGGCGACGGGTGTCAACGTCATCGACACGGCAATCAACTACCGCCACCAGCGCTCCGAGCGCGTTGTCGGCCGCGCCATCGCCGACAGCGACGTAGACCGCGACGCCGTACTGCTGGCGACGAAGGGCGGCTTCGTCCCGTTCGACGGCGAGCGTCCCGACGACCCCGGACGGTACGTGCGCGAGGAGTTTTCCGACTACGAGTTCGTCCGGGGGAACTGTCTCGACCCCGACTTCGTGGGGGAGTCGCTCGACCGGTCGCTCGACAATCTCGGCGTCGAGTCGGTGGACCTCTACTATCTCCACAACCCCGAGATGCAACTGGAAGAACACGACTCCGAGACCGTCTACGACATGATCGAGGCGGCGTTCACGCGGCTGGAAGAGCGGGCCGCGGCGGGCGACATCAACCACTACGGCGTAGCGACGTGGGAGGGGCTGCGCGTGCCCGCGACCCACGAGTCGTATCTCTCCTTGCCCGAACTCGTGCGCAGGGCGCGGGCGGCCTCCGACGCCGCCGGAACGACATCGACGCATCTCCGGGCGCTCCAGCTCCCCTTCAACGTCCGGATGGCCGACGCGTTCACCGTCGAGAGCCACGCCGGACCGGAGGGCCAACAGAGCGCATTGTGGTTCGCCCACGAGGCCGGCCTCGACGTGTTCGCGAGCGCCCCACTGCTGCAGGGTGAACTTGCGGTGGAGGGTGGACTGCCGGACGGGGTCGCGGAGCGACTCGACGGCGAGACGACCGCACAGAAGGCCATCAACTTCGCCCGGTCCGCGCCGGGCGTGACGAGCGCCCTCGTCGGGATGGGGACCGTAGCGCACGTCGCGGAGAACGTCGCCGCCGGGGAGTACTCCCCGCTCGGCGCGGACGGCTTCGACGCCGTCTTCGAGTAGTTACCGGAGCCGAGCCAGCTCCTCGGCGACGATTTCTCGCTCCAGCAGAGAAACGCCCGCGAGCACGACGAAGAAGCCGACGACGGTGGCGAGGTTGATCGGTTGCTGGAGCACGACTAGCCCGACCAGCGCGGCGACGATGGGGACGACGTAGCCGACGAGGTTCGTCCGCACCGGGCCGATCGCGCCGAGCAGGTGGTAGTAGATGGGGTAGGCGAACGCGGTGGAGGGAATCGCGACCAGCAGGACGGCGAAGACGACACCGCGGGTGCCGCTGGTCACGACCGCCTCGCCGGCCGCGAGACTGCTCGCGTGGAGGATGACGGCTCCGAGCGCCATCGACCACGCGGCCATCGGGAGACTCGGGAGCGGCGGCTCGATGCGCCGGAGCAGGACGCTGCCGACGGCGATACCGGCAGCGGCACCGAGGACGTACAGCTTCGCGACGGTCGAGCCGGCGGTGAGCGTCTCCGGCGTCGGCTGGACGATGACGACCACACCCACGAGGCCGATGAGGACGCCGACCGCGTCGCGGGCGTCGAGTCGGTCACCGAGGATGCCGATGGCGAAGACGGGGGCGAGAATCGGGTTCAGCGCGTACATCACCGACGCCGTCGCGGGGGTAATCGACTGCTGGCCCAAGAACAACAGCCCGTTGTTGGCGGCGATGAGCGCAATCCCGCCGACCGCGATGGCGAGAAAGTCACGCGGGTCGGTCGGATACCACGCATCGTAGCGAAGGGCAGCAAACACGAGCAGCAGCGGCGCGGCGATGTCGAACCGGAGGCCGGCGAAGAACAGCGGCGGCAGCGCGTCGAGGCCGGTCTTGATACCGATGAAGGAGAGGCCAAACAGCACCGCGAGCGTGAGAAACAAGCCGGCGTTCCGGTAGCGACCGGTCACGCGCGGTCACCGACTGGAGCACGAACTGTCAGCAGTTCCATACCGACACAACGCCCACAGATGCGAAAGGCCGTTCGGTCCCGGCTACAGCTCCTTGTACTCGCGGTCGCAGTCCGGACACGAGCGAATCTTGCCGACGCCGTCGTCGGTGTCGCGCGTCGCGAGCGACTCCCCGCAGTGGGCGCAGGTCAGCCGCTCGTAGGTGTCTTTCTCGATGTCGCCGGCGCGTAGCCCTTGTCGAACGGTGTCCATACCCCGGCGTTCGGGACGAGGGGTCAAAACCGCTGGGTCGGCTTCGACAGCCTCTAACGGCGGCCCGACCGAGCCGGTGTGTGTCCCGTCGTCGGCTCTTCGCATCGCTGTGTTCGATGGTGTTCCTCGTCAATCTGGCGCGTGTCGTCTTCGCGCCGCTTATCGAGCCGGTAGCGGCGGATTTCAACGTCACCCCCGGAACGCTGGGCGTCGTCACGAGCGCCGCGTGGCTCGGAAGCGCGCTCCCGCGGATTCCGACCGGCTGGCTGCTCACCCGGGTCGCCCGCCACCGGGTCGTCGTCGGTGCCGGCGTCGTGTTGACGCTGGCCGCGGCGGTCGCCGGTTCCGCCCCCAGTATTCCGCTGCTCGCCGGTGCGGCCTTCCTGATGGGGTTAGCCTCGGGCGTCTACTTCATCGCCGCCAATCCGCTCGTCGCCGAACTGTTCCCCGAGGGCGTCGGAAACGCGCTCGGCATCCACGGGATGGCCTCACAGATGGCCGCCGCGCTCGCGTCCGTCATCGTGCTCGCGGTCATCGCCGTGACGGACGACTGGCGGGCGACCTTCGCCGCCATCGCCGTCGTCGCCGCGCTCGTGACGACGGTACTGTTCATCATCGCCCGCCGCACCGACCTGCCCGACGCGGGGAGCGAGGACCGGGACCTGCTGGCTGCCACCCGCGCGCAACTCCCCATCGTGTTGACCGGCATCCTCATCACCGGCTCGCTCGGCTTCGTCTGGAACGGACTGTTCAACTTCTATCCGACGTACATGCAGACCAAGCAGCTGGACCCCGCGACGGCGAGTCTGCTGTTGTCGGTGTTGTTCGGGGCGGGCGTGCCGTCGTTCTTCGTCGGCGGCCGACTCGCCGACCGGGTCTCGAACGTGCCGCTGTTGTTGAGTATCGCGACCGGCTTCATCGCCTGTCTGTTCGTGCTCCCGCACGTCGCGGGGCTGTGGCCGCTGGTCGCAATCACCGTCGCCACCGGTTTCATCATCCACCTGCTGTTCCCGACGGTCGACACGTATCTGCTCGGGTCGCTGCCCGACCAACACCGGGCGTCGGCGTACACGGCCTACTCGGCGACGATGATGATCCCACAGGCGCTCGGTGGCGGCGTCGTCGGGCGACTCACGGACGCCGGCTACGCGTTCGATACGCTGTTCACCGGGCTGGCAGGTGGCTTGGCGCTTATCTTTGTGGGCGTCTTCGTGCTCTACCGGGCAGACCGGCTCCCGGCGCGGCGGTTCACAGAGACGAACCAATAAACGTCTCCCGGCCGTCGTGTCCGGTAATGGAGTACGTGCAGGAGCAGGTGACGACGCTCCACGACTTCGGCGACGCACGCCCGACCGCACCCACGAACCGCGCGGCCGTCGTCGTCCCGATGACCGAACGCGAACACGGCTCGCTGGCAGCCGAACAGGTGTTCACGGCCTTAGAGTCGGTCGCGCCCGACCGGGTGGTGGTCCCGCTGCGCGCGGACGCGACGGCGGCACCCGCCGTCATCGACTGGCTCGACGAGTTCGCGCTCGACATCGAGCCGCTGTGGTGTGACGGGCCGCGACTCGGTGATTTGCTCGCCGACGAGGACCTCAACGGCACTCGCGGCAAGGGACGCGACGTGTGGCTCGCGCTCGGCGTGGCAGCCGAGTCGCCGTACGTCGCGGTCCACGACGCCGACGCGACGAGCTATTCGGCCGAGCACGTCCCTCGACTGTTGTTCCCGCTCGACCACGGCTACTCCTTCTCGAAGGGGTACTACGCTCGCGTGGAAAACGGACAACTGTACGGGCGACTGTTCCGCCTGCTGTACCGACCGCTCGTCCGGGCGCTCGCGGCCGACAACGACGCCGACGTGCTCGGCTATCTGGAGTCGTTCCGGTACGCGCTGGCCGGAGAGTTCGCCGCCACGAGCGAGACGGTGCGGTCGCTGCGCGTCCAGCGGGGCTGGGGGCTCGAAGTCGGGACGCTTGGTGACGCCTACGCGGCCGCCGGCTTCGGCGGGAGCGCACAGGTGGATTTGGGTCGACACGAACACGACCACCGCGCCGTCTCCGGGCCCGCCGGCCTGACGACGATGGCGGACCAGGTGGCGGCCGCGCTGTTGCGTGTCGTCGAGCAACACGGGGTCGCGCCCGACTACGAGACGCTCCCCGACCGGTACGAGACGGCGGCGACCCGGCTCACCCGCGCGTACGCGACGGACGCGGCGTTCAACGGGCTCTCCTATGACCGCGAGGACGAGCGCCGACAGGTGGCCGAGTACGCCGACTCGGTTCACCCGCCCGGCGAGGATACGCGACTACCGGCGTGGACGGACGCACCAGTCTCGCCCGACGAGGTGCGGGAGGCCGCCCGGCGAGACGTGGAGGCGCTCCGGTGACCCTCTCGCCCGACGAGGTGGCCGGCGTGGTCGACCTGTTCGGCGAACTCTCGCCGACGGAGTTGGCCCGCGCCCGCGAGGAACTCGGCTACCGGCTGGGCGAGGCGATTCCCGAGACGGACGTGCGGGCGGCCGTCCGGGCGTACACGCTCGTCCCGTACGAGCGCGACGGAGAGCGCCGCATCGCGGTCGGGCCGACGGCGTTTCCGGTGATTCCCGACGGCGGCGAGGACCTCCCACACATCCTCGATATCGAGCCGCGCACGCCCGAGCGGGACGCGCTCGTCGCCGCCGCACTCGACCGCTTTCGCGAGGCGAGCCTGTTGGCGCTCCGGATCGAGCGAGCGGGGGCGTGCGAGCGGCTGGTGGACGTGAGCTACGACATCGAGGCGTGGGCGGACGTGTCGCTCGGCGCGATTCGCGAGCGACTCGACGCGGCTACTCGATAGCGAGCGTGTAGACGCGTTTTCGCGCGTCGGTGAAGGAGAATCGCGACGCGACGACGCCACACTCCTCCAGTCGGGAGAGGGCGTATCTGACCGTCCGGGTCGGCAACAGCGTCTCGTCGGCCAACTGCGACTGCGTGAGCCTGTCTTCGTGTTCTAACGTCTTGGCGACGAGCTTCGCGCTCGGCGGGAGCTCGCGGACGGCTTCCCAGCCGTCGGCGTCGTCTGTCTGCTCGGATTCGGTGGCGCTCATTACCCACACGAGTGGATGCGAACAAATAATACTTTCTCAATAAAGATTACTATGGAACATACAGTAACCACGGCGTAACCGGGTGATATCCGGAGAGGGCGGCGCGAAACGGTCGGATTTCGTGCCACCCGAAGCCTCTTATAAGTACACGCGCTACATAGAGTAATGACTGACACTGTCGAGAACATTGATCTCCCGTACGACGAGGGAGACTCGAAGCAGGAGAAACTCGACTCGCTGCGCGAGCAGCTGGAGACCATCGAGGCGCAAAACGAGGAGATGCGCGACAAGCTGTTGGACGCGAACGCGGAGAACAACAAGTACCAACAGAAGCTCGAACGGCTCACCCACGAGAACAAGAAGCTCAAGCAGTCGCCGCTGTTCGTCGCGACGGTCCAGGAGCTGACCGACGAGGGCGTCGTCATCAAACAGCACGGCAACAACCAGGAGGCGCTGACGGACGTGACCGACGAACTCCGGGAAGACCTCTCGCCAGACGACCGCGTCGCCGTCAACAACTCCCTGTCCATCGTCAAGCAACTCGACGACGAGACGGACGTTCGCGCCCGCGTGATGGAGGTCGAACAGAAGCCGGACGTGGGGTACGAGGACATCGGCGGCATCGACGCCCAGATGGAGGAGGTCCGCGAGACGGTCGAACTCCCGCTCAAGAGTCCGGAAATGTTCGACGACGTCGGTATCGACGCCCCGAGCGGCGTCCTGCTCCACGGTCCGCCGGGGACGGGGAAGACGATGCTCGCGAAGGCCGTCGCGAACCAGACGGACGCCACGTTCATCCGGATGGCCGGCTCCGAGCTGGTCCACAAGTTCATCGGCGAGGGTGCAAAGCTCGTGCGTGACCTGTTCGAACTCGCCCGCCAGCACCAGCCGGCGGTCATCTTCATCGACGAAATCGACGCCATCGCCTCCAAGCGCACCGACTCGAAAACGTCGGGCGACGCCGAGGTCCAGCGCACGATGATGCAGCTGCTCGCCGAGATGGACGGCTTCGAGGAGCGCGGCGACATCTCGATTATCGCCGCGACAAATCGGTTCGACATGCTCGACCGCGCCATCCTCCGGCCGGGTCGCTTCGACCGGCTCATCGAGGTGCCGAAGCCCGACGCCGAGGGGCGTGAGCTCATCTTCGAGATTCACACCCGCGACATGAACGTCGCCGACGAGGTCGACTTCGCGGAACTCGCCGACATCGCCGCCACCGCGTCGGGTGCGGAGATCAAGGCCGTCTGTACGGAAGCCGGGATGTTCGCGATTCGCGACGACCGGACGGAGGTCCGCACGGAGGACTTCGAGCAGGCGTGGGCGAAAATCGACCACGAGGACGAGGAGTCCAGCGAGGTCTCGAAGACCTTCGCATGAGAACCTTTTCCAGCCTCGGGTGCGCGTAGCGCACCGCTCGGCTGCAAAACGTTCATGAAAAGACCGCAGCCGGCGCTCACGTCGTTCGCGCCGGTGAACCGCTCGCTCGCGCTTGCTCGCGAGCAGATGCTTTCTGCGTCCACGAGCCTCCCCAGCCGACTCCGTCGCTCACTGCGTTCGCTTCGTCGTCCCTCGCGCGAGCGACGGCGCGCACGAGGCGCGCCAAGCCGCACGCCGCTGCACGTCGACACTGTCCCAGGGCAGACCGCCACCGCAACGCTCTGCGTACAGTTCAAATAGGAAGCCGCGGCCAAACCGCCCATCACCCGAGACTGGCGGTAGTGGGCCACGGCGGGAGCACAGCCCACCTGCTACCGAGCGGTGCGTGGGCTGTCTGTTCGCCAAGCCGGCGCTACAGGAACATGAACAGCGCGTACGGGATACCGAACAGCAGGACGGTCATCACGGCGAGCACGACGCCGTAGCTCGCGGCCGTGCTCAGGATGGCTCGCCACGACGGGTGGTCGTACGCGCTGATATCGGGTGCCATACCATCGTGTTCGGAGCGACTCGCTTAGTGGTTCCGGTCAGGCGAGGATATCGCTGACGCGGCGCGGCTCCCCCGACAGCGACGGCTCTTCTTCCACCAGCTTCAGCACCTCGTGGTCGGTGACATCCGGGTAGTCCTTCTGGGTGGCGTCCTCGATGAGCGGCTTCTCCAATCGGAACTCCGTCCCCTCGTACACCACGTCGACACCCTGCTCGTCGAAGGAGAGAATCGTCATAGCTCCCGTACTCCGTGCGCGAGCAAAAGCCGCACGCTCCGGCGCGTCGTACGCCCGTCTGACGCCCCGGAGGGATTATGTGTCGGCATATCCAGACACAGATATGTCACTCCGGTCCGACCCGCTGGACCGACTCGCAATCCCCGACGGCACCCACGTCGAGGAACACGACCTCGTCGCCGACGGCGACATCATCGTCGGCGGGCAGTCGACCGTCGAGTTCGGCGTCCGCGGCCAGAACGTCGTCGCCGGCGAGCGCGTCAAGTTCGGCGGCGACATCGAGGCCGACGGCGACTGCCGACTCGACATGTGGTGTGACGTGGACGGGAACGTCCTCGTCGGCGAAGACGCCTACCTCGGCGAGCGCGTCCACATCGCCGGCCAACTCATGGTTTCTGGCGATATTGACATCGGCGACGACGTGGATATCGAGGAGGGGTTCGAGGCCAACGGCTGGATCGTCATCCGCAACCCAGTACCGACGGTGGTCTTCCTGTTCATCTATCTCGCCCAGCTGCTCCGACTCGGCGAGGAGGAAGCAGCGGAGGAAGTGTTCGAGACGCTCGACGCCGACCGGGAAGCCGACCCCGTGCTCATCCCGCGCTCGTCGCACGTCTCCGACGACGCGTGGCGCGTCTCCACCCCCGCGAGCGTCGGGTCGAACTGTCGGCTCCACGGCAACATCCGCGCGACCGAACTCGACATCGGCACCGACACCGAACTGTTCGGGAGCCTCCGCGCGAAATCCGACATCACCATCGGTGCGAACACCGCGGTCCACGGCGACGTGACGACTCGCGGCGGGACGGTCACCATCGGTCCCGGCGTCCACATCCGCGGCGACGTGGCCTGTGAACATCTCGAACTCGACGACCGCGCGACCATCGACGGGACGCTCCGCGCCCGCGGCGAGATTCAGGTCGTCAGCAGCGAGATTCCGGTCACCGACACCGGCGAAGACGACGTAGAGCCGGCCATCGTCCGCGTCGACGGCGAAACCGACGACGAGCGTCCCGGTGTCGAAGCCGCCGTCGTCGAGGTCGAACAGGCCGTCCGACGGGTCGAAGACGACGAGGCGGCCGATACCAGCGATGCGGACGACACGGGAAACCAGGAGCCGTCCGAGACCGTCGCGATTCCCGACGCCGAGGAGACGGCAGACGCCGAGGAGGGCCACAGCGACGACGGTCTCGCCGGGGCGCTCGCCGAGGCGGAAAAGCGGTAGGCCCTTCTATCGCCCCCCGATACCGGGTGTATGCTCTCGGTCGCGCTCGCCGGCAAGCCGAACGCCGGTAAATCGACGTTTTACAAGGCCGCGACGATGGCCGACGTGGACATCGGGAACTACCCGTTTACGACCATCGACCCGAACCGCGGCGTCACGCACGTCCGCACGGAGTGTCCGTGTCTCGACCGCGACGAGCGGTGTGGCAACGAGAACTGCCACGACGGGAAGCGGTACGTCCCGGTCGAACTGCTCGACGTGGCCGGGCTCGTCCCCGGTGCCCACGAGGGGAAGGGACTGGGCAATCAGTTCCTCGACGCGCTCTCGAACGCCGACGTGATACTGAACGTCGTGGACGCCGCCGGCGGCACGAACGCCGAGGGCGAACCGGTCGAGACGGGCAGCTACGACCCCACGAACGACGTCGAGTTCATCGAACGCGAGATGGACCTCTGGATTGCGGGTATCCTCACGGACAACTGGGAGACGGTCACCCGGCAGTCCCGCTCGCCCGACTTCGATATCGACGACGCGCTGACGGAGGTGCTCACCGGCGTCGGCGGGACGACCGCGAGCGTCGCCCGCGTCCTCCGGAGCGTTGAGTATCCTGACGCGCCACAGGCATGGGAGGACGAGGACCGCGAACGACTCGCCGAGGCGTTCCGCCGTGAGACAAAGCCAATCGTCGTCGTCGCCAACAAGGCCGACATCGCCCCCGAGGAGAACATCGAAGCACTCCGTGAGACCGCCACCGGTCCGGTTGTCCCCTGCACGGCGGAGGGTGAACTCGCGCTCCGAACCGCGAGCGAGGCCGGCGTCATCGACTACGACACCGGCGACGCCGACTTCGAGATTCGGGGTGACGTGTCCGACGCACAGGCGGACGGGCTTGACCAGATTCGCGACGTGATGGCTCAGTTCGGCGGAACGGGCGTCCAGACCGCTCTCGACACCGCCGTCTACGACCATCTCGACCAGATTACGGCCTACCCAGTCCAGAACGAGACACGCTGGACGGACGGACAGGGGAACGTGCTCCCGGACGCGTTCTTACTCGATACCGGCGCGACCCCGAAGGACCTCGCGTACGCCGTCCACTCGGATATCGGCGACGGCTACCTCCACGCGGTCGACGCTCGCGCCGACCGCCGGGTCGGCGAGGACCACGAACTCACGGAAGGGGATGTCGTCAAAATCGTCTCGACCGCGAGTTAGCTGACGCGGTCGGTCGCCGCCCGCATCGCGTCGAGCGCCTCCTTCAGCGTTTCTACGTCGACTGCATAGGAGATACGCGCGTGGCCAGCGCCGTGCTCGCCGAACGCCTCACCGGGGACAACGACGACGCCCTCGTCGATGACCGCGTCGATCCACCCGTCGGGGACGCGCGGCATCGCGTAGAACGCTCCCTGCGGCGTCGGCGTCTCCAACCCCATGTCGGCAAGCCCGTCGAGTAGCACGTCGCGGCGCTCGTGGAAGGAGTCGCGCATCTCCGCCACGACGTCCTGCGGGCCGGAGAGGGCGGCCTCGGCGGCGTACTGTGCCGGTGCCGACGCACAGGCCTGCACGTACTGGTGGACCCGGAGCATGCGCTCGATGCGGTCGGTCGTCGAGGTGACCCACCCGAGCCGCCAGCCGGTCATCGAGTAGGTCTTCGAGCAGGCGTTCACGACGGCGACGTTTTCGCCGAACTCCATCGGCGAGCGGTGGTCCCCCTCGAAGATGATTCGTTCGTACACCTCATCCGAGAGACAGAGCACGTCGTGCTCGTCGGCGATGCGGGCGAACTCGCGCATATCCTCGGGCGACTGCACCGTCCCCGTCGGATTCGCCGGTGAGTTGACGACGAACACGGCGGTGTCGTCGGTAATCGCCTCCTCGACGGCCGCGGGGTCGAGCGTGAGGTCGTCGCGCAGCGCGACGGGTTTCGGGGTGCCGCCCGCGAGCTTCGTCAGGGCGTCGTAGGCGACGAAGCCGGGGTCCGGAAAGATGACCTCCTCGCCCTCGTTCACGTGGGCCTCCATCGCGAGGTGGAGGGCTTCGCTCCCGCCGGCGGTCGCGATGACGTCGTTCGGGTCCATGTCGAGGTCGTTGTCGCGGGCGTGTTTCTCGGCAATGGCCTCGCGCAGTCCGATTGTCCCCTTGTTCGAGGTGTACGCGTCTACCTCGCCGGCTTCGATGGCCTCGATTGCGCCGCGGCGCGCGTGCGCCGGCGTCGGGAAATCCGGCTGCCCCAAGCCGAGATTGATGGCGTCGTCGCTCGCGGCCTCGAACACCTCGCGAATCCCCGAGATGGAGATGGCCTCCACCCGGTCCGAAAAGCGTGACATACCGGAGCAAGCGACCGGACCGGATTAACGGTTCCCGTTAGCTCTCGCGTTCGCGCTTGAGTTCGTCGACGTAGCTGCGGAGCTTGCGGAGCGTGGCGTCGGGGTCGGCGTACCCTTCGTCGTACTCCTCGAACGCGCGGTCGGCCTTCCGGATGAACTGGTCGAGGGCGTCGTCGCTCATTACTGGAACCCCCGGATTGCCGTCGCCTTGGTCGACTCGTCGTCGCCCTCGTGGACCTGCTGGGCGAGTCGCTCACGGGCGGCGCGAATCTCCTCTGCCCGCTCGACGAGCGTGTCGGTCTCGATGTCGACACCGATGAGCGGTTCGATGGCGCGTCTGATGACCGCGCGTGCCGCCTCGGGGTCGGGGAACTGCACCTCGCTCTGGGCGATGAGCGCGACGCCGTCGAGGTCGCGCTTGTTCGCGGCGTGGACGAGCGCACCCGTCGGGCCGGAGATGAGACCACCCTGCTCCGGGGGCGTCACGTCGGTGTCGGCCAGCCGGTCGGCTCCGTCGCCGGTCGCGATGCCGTAGACGCCCGGCACCTCACCTTTCTCCTCGGGGAGCCCCGAGAGAAACACCGGAAAGACGGATTCGGATTCGAGCCAGCCGACGAGACAGTCGGTGAACGCCGACGCCTGCGAGGGGGAGACGGGCACGTCCGACTGGAGCACGAGCAACTCGCGGTCGTCGTCGCCGTAGATGCGCACCGGCGGCATCGTCTCCATCGACTCGCCCCGGTAGACGGACACCTGCGGAAGCCCGTCACAGTAACACGAGCCGACCCACTCCAAGTCGAGTTCCTCGACGAGGTGGTCGGCGGCGATTTTCCCGACCAGCCCCGCGCCGGGTAACCCTTCGATGAGCGTCGGCTCGTCGAACGTCGCGTCGGCGTGTATCTCGACTTCTGCCATGGCCGGCGTTCGGCGCGGCGGGGGATAAATACTCCACACCGCGGTTCAATACGTTCATAAGTCAGGCGCGAGCAGTCGCGCATAGTGAAGGGAGCCGAGTGGTACCAGGCCGACGACGTTGCCGAGGAGTACGACGACAAGCGATTCTCCCGGGGCGGACAGCTCATCGACGAGCGGGAGCGTGAGGCCGTGCTCCGCGCGCTCGCCCCGCTCGAGGGAAAGAAGGTGCTCGAAGTCGCCTGCGGGACGGGCCGATTCACGGCGATGCTCGCGGAGGCGGGAGCCGACATCGTCGGCGTCGATATCTCCGCCCCGATGCTCCAGCAGGGCCGCCAGCGCGCCCGCGAACTCGGCGTGGAAGACCACCTCCAGTTCATGCGCGGCGACGCCGCCCGCCTCCCGTTCCCGGACGACCACTTCGACGCCGTCTTCGGGATGCGGTTTTTCCACCTCGCGGACACGCCGGCGTCGTTCCTCGGCGAGATGGCCCGCGTCTCGAACTCGCAGGTGTTCTTCGACACGTTCAAGCGCAACTCCACGCGCTCCATCTACAACTGGCTGCTCCCGATGGGGTCGCGACTCTACAGCGACGAGGAAGTGTCCCGACTGCTCTCGGGGGCGGGACTCACCCTCGCCGGCTCGGAACACGACTTCGTCGCGCCGTACGGCTTCTACCGGCAGGTGCCGAACGCCCTCGCCAAGCCCGTCCGCCGGCTGGACAAGGCGGTCGGCGAGACGCCGCTCGGTCGGCCGCTCGCGTCCGTCTCCTACTGGAACGCCACCGTCTCGGAGTGAGCGACGACACCGGCGCGTTTTTGCCGGTTCGCCTCGCAAGCCGGGTATGAAGCTCTCGGTCGTCGTGCCGACGCTCAACAGCCGCGACCAGCTCGCGGCCTGTCTCGACGCGCTTTCTGCCGCCGACCCGACCGAGTGTATCGTCGTGAACGGTCCCTCCGCCGACGGCACCTCCGGGATGTGTCGCGAGCGCGACGACGTGGACGTGCTCGTCGAAATCGACGCCCGGAACGTGAACGTCGCCCGCAACGCCGGCATTCAGCGCGCCCGCGGTGACGCCGTCGCCTTCGTCTCGCACGACCTCGCCGTCGACGCCGGCTGGACCGACGCCGTCGAGCGCGGTCTCGCCGACGCCACGGCCACGACCGGACCCGTCCACGCCCCCGACGAGCCGGCTCCCGACGGCCCCGAATCACGGACCATCGGCGGGCGCGAAGTCACCTATCTCGACGGCGGCAACGCCGCCTTCTCGCGGGACGTACTCACGGAACTGGACGGCTTCGACGAGTCGCTCGACGTGGGTGGGGCACGCGACATCGCGCACCGGCTCGCCGCAATCGGGGAGTCCGTCCGCTGGGAGCCGTCGATGACCGCGACCAGACGCAGCGACACCGCGGTACAGCCGTCCGTCCTCGCCGACGGCGGCGACGGACCCAACTGGCAGTGGCGCTACCGGTCGCTCACCTACCGGCTCGTGAAGAACTACGGGCTCCGCCCGACGGTCGCCTATCGAGTCACTCGCCACGCCGTCGCCGACGGTGCCGATACCGCACGCGACGTGCTCGGCGGCGAGGGGACGCCCTCGCGGTGGGCGGGGAACGGCCGCGACGTGTTCACCGGCACGCTCGGCGGGCTGGCGAGCGGCATCCGCGCGCGACTGGGCGACCGGACCCCCCGCCGAAATCCGAACGGTCTCTCGGCGCGCGCCGACCGCGCGGTCGCCGTCCACGACCGCCGCGACTGACGTGGGGCGTGTTCACACGCCTCCCGTCTGGTGGTTCGCTCCACACCGGAGCGCAGCATTTATATAGAACTGCAGACCACATATCAGATGATTATGGCTCAACAGCAACAGCGCGCGATGGGCGGACAGCCCATGTTCATTCTCTCCGAGGACGCAGAGCGAACCCGCGGCGAGGACGCGCAGTCGTCGAACATTCAGGCCGGCAAGGCCGTCGCCGAGACGGTCCGCACGACGCTGGGTCCACGCGGGATGGACAAGATGCTTGTCTCCGACTCCGGAGACGTCGTCATCACGAACGACGGGGCGACCATCCTCGAGAAGATGGACATCGAACACCCGGCGGCACAGATGATTGTCGAAGTCGCCTCCACACAAGAGGAGGAGGTCGGCGACGGCACGACGACCGCATCCGTGCTCGCCGGCCAACTGCTCGCGCAGGCCGAGGACCTGCTCGACGACGACGTACACCCGACGACCATCGTCGAAGGGTACCACGCCGCGAGCCAGCTCGCGCTCGAAGCCGTCGACGACATCGTGCTCGACGAGGAGCTCGACGACGACCTGCTCCAGTCGGTCGCCGCCTCCTCCATGACGGGGAAGGGGACCGGCGACATCGACGCGGAGTCGCTCGCCGAGACCGTCGTCGCCGCCGTCCGCCACGCCGAGACCGGCGACGGCATCGCGCGCAACGACATCGCGCTCCGCACCCAGACGGGTGCCGGCGCGTCCGCCACCGAACTCGTCGAGGGCGTCATCTCCGAGGAGGAGCCGGCCCACGCCGCGATGCCCCGGTCCGTCGAGGACGCCAACGTCGCCGTCCTCGACTTCGACCTCGACTTGCAGGAGGCCAACATCGACGCCGAGTACAACGTCACCGACGTGAGCCAGCTCGAGCAGGCCCTCGACGCCGAAGAGGAGGAGCTTGCGGGCTACGCCGACGCGCTCGTCGACGCCGGCGTCGACGTGGCGTTCGTCACGGGTGACATCGCCGACCGCGTCGCCTCCATCCTCGGCAAGGAGGGCGTGCTCGCCGTCGAGAGCGTCTCCGACGACGACGCCTCCGCCATCGCTCGCGCGACGGGCGCGACAACCGTCGGCTCGCTGCAGGACCTCGAATCGTCCGACCTCGGCCACGCCGACTCCATCCACGTCGAGAGCTACGGCGGCGACGACCTCACCTTCGTCGAGGGCGGCGACAACGCCGAAACCGTCACGCTGTTTGTGCGCGGCGGCACGGAACACGTCGCCGACGAACTCGAACGCGCGCTCAACGACGCGCTCGATGTCGTCATCGCAGCACTCACCGAGGGCGGTGTCGTCCCGGGTGCCGGCGCGACCGAAATCGCCATCGCCGACGCCGTCCGCTCCGGCGCGACCTCCGTCGAGGGGCGCAAGCAGCTGGCCGTTGAGGCCTTCGCCGATGCGGTCGACGTGCTCCCGCGCACGCTCGCGGAGAACACCGGTGTCGACCCGATTGACGCGCTCGTGGACCTGCGCAACCGCCACGACAGCGAGGGTGTTGCGGGGCTCATCTCCGAGGGCCAGTCCGGTAACGTCGGTAACCCCGTCGACGCCGGTATCCTCGACCCCGCGGCCGTCAAGCGCGAGGCCGTGGAATCCGCGACCGAGGCCGCCACGATGATTGCCCGTATCGACGACGTCATCTCGTCGAGCTAATCCCGGTCGTCTTCTTCATTTTTCAACTCGGTAGCCGCGGCACTCGCCCACACTCAAGTCCGTCGCCCGCGAGGGTCGCGTATGGACATCGACGCACTCGACCACGAACAGCACATGGAGCGTGCCCTCGAACTAGCGCGAGAAGCCGGCGACCGCGGCGACGAGCCGTTCGGCTCCGTGCTCGTCCGCGACGGCGAGGTCGTCATGGAGGAGGGAAACGCCGTCAACTCCGCCGACGATATCCGCCGGCACCCGGAGTTAACGCTCGCACAGCGGGCCGCGAGTGCGTTCACCCGCGAGGAGTGCAGGGAGGCGGTCATGTACACGAGCACGGAGCCGTGTGCGATGTGTTCGGGCGGTATCTACATCGCGAAGCTCGGGGGCGTCGTGTACTCCGTCTCCGCGGAGCGGGCCGGCGAGGTGGCGAACAACGACCTCGTGGTACCGTCGGCCGACATCTTCGAGCGCGGCAGCGTCGAGATTCCGGTCGTCGGGCCGGTGTTGCCAGACGAGGGCGAACGGATTCACACCGAGTGGTGGTAGAGACGCAAGCTTTCTGGCACGCCGGAGCGACGACCCGAGCATGACCCGCCGCGCCCTGCTCGTCGACGCCTTCACGGAGGAACCGTTCGCCGGCAACGCCGCCGGGGTCGTCCCGGACGCCGACGACCTCTCCGCCGCGCAGATGCAGGCCATCGCGAGTGAACTCGGCGCATCGGAGACGGCGTTCGTACGCGAGAGCGACGCGGCCGACCGCCGGCTCCGCTACTTCACGCCGACCGAGGAGGTCGACCTCTGTGGCCACGCGACCATCGCGAGCCACGCCTTCCTCGCCGACGAACTCGGCGACGGCACCCACACCCTCGAAACGAACGTCGGCGTCCTCGACATCGAACTCGACGGCGACACCGTCTGGATGCGACAAGACGAGCCTGAGGTCGCGGAGGTGGACGTGACGTACGCCGAGGTGGCCGAGACGCTCGGCATTCGCGAGACCGGGCTGTCGGGGCTCGGCGCTGACCTGCCGCTCGCGCGCGCTTCGACCGGCCTTCCGTTCCTGATGGTTCCCGTCGAGTATCTCTCGGACCTGAGCAAGATGGCTCCAGACATGGCGGCGATCGAGACACTCGCCGCGGACCACGACTGCCGGGGAATCTACGCGTTCACCTTCGACACGCTCGAAGCCGAGTCGACGCTTCACGGTCGGTGTTTCGTCCCGAGTGCCGGCATCCCGGAAGACCCCGTGACCGGGACGGCGTCCGGGGCCTGCGGGGCGTATCTCGACCGCTTCGGCGCGTTCGACCCCACGCCCGAGGAGATGCTGTTCGAGCAGGGGCATTTCCTCGACCGCGACGGACTCGTCCGCGTGGACGCGAGCGCGGCGACGACCGAGGGTCGAGTCCGGGTGGGCGGGACCGCCGTCACAGCCCTCGACGGCGAGATACAACTGCCTGCGGACGACGACGACGAGATTCTGGAGGCGTAGCGATTGTCGCTATCCGAACGACCTAAGGTAGCGGGATAGGAACGCTCAGGTAATGACACAGGGCGCGGAGGACGTGGTCCGCTGGCTCGACGCACTCGGCTCGGATGACCTCGCCGCCGTCGGCGGGAAGGGGGCGTCGCTCGGTGAGATGACGAGCGCCGGACTGCCGGTGCCGCCGGGCTTCGTCGTCACCGCCGGGAGCTACCGCTCGTTCATCGAGGAGACAGGCATCGCCGAGGAGCTGTTCGCGGCCGTCGACGTCGACCCCGACGACTCCGGCGCGCTCGCGGAGGCCGAAGCGCGCGCCGAACAGCTCATCCTCGAGACCGAGATGCCCGAGTCGATGCGCGAGGCGATTCTCGACGCCTACGCCGACCTCGACGACGGCGACGCCTTCGTCGCCGTCCGGTCGTCGGCGACCGCGGAGGACCTGCCGGACGCCTCCTTCGCCGGCCAACAGGAGACGTTCCTCAACGTGCAGGGCGAGACGCTCATCGAGCGCGTCAAGGAGTGTTGGGCCTCGCTGTTCACCCAGCGGGCCATCTACTACCGCAACGAGCAGGGGTTCGACGACAAGGCCGTCGATATCGCCGTCGTCGTCCAGCGGATGGTCGACGCCGAGAAGTCGGGCGTGCTCTTTACCTCTCACCCGTCGACGGGCGAACCGAAGCTCATCATCGAGGCCGCGTGGGGGCTCGGCGAGGCCGTCGTCTCCGGCTCCGTCTCGCCGGACAACTACGTCATCGACCGCGAGACGGGCGAGGTGCTCGAACACACCGTCGCGGACAAGAAGCTCCTGATGGAGAAGGACCCCGAGACGGGCGAGACGGTCGAACGCGAGGTGAGCGAGGAGAAGCGCACCGCGCCGGTGCTCGAACCCGAGGAAATCGAGCGATTGGCCGAGCTCGGCGACCGCGCCGAGGCCCACTACGACAGCCCGCAGGACGTGGAGTGGGCGCTCGTCGACGGCGAGGTGTACATGCTCCAGTCGCGACCGATTACGACGATTCCCGACGACGCAGACGAGTCGGCGGAGTCGGCCGCCGACGAGAACGACGGGGACGTGCTCGTGCGCGGGCTCGGTGCCTCGCCGGGTATCGTCGCCGGGCCGGTGCGTATCGTCCGCAAGCTCGACCAGCTCGACAAGGTCGGGGAGGGTGACATCATCGTCACCGAGATGACGACACCCGACATGGTGCCGGCGATGAAACGCGCCTCCGGTATCGTCACCGACGAGGGCGGGATGACCTCACACGCGGCCATCGTCTCGCGCGAACTCGGCGTCCCGGCCGTCGTCGGGGCGGGCAACGCGACCGAGACGCTCTCAGACGACCAGCCCGTCACGATGGACGGCGACAAGGGGACGGTGACGGCCGGCGAGGCCGAACCCGAGGAGGAGACCGAAGAACACGCCGACGTGCGGCCCCAAAACCCCGTGAAGCCGATGACGGCCACGGAGGTGAAGGTGAACGTCTCCATCCCGGAGGCGGCCCACCGCGCCGCACAGACCGGGGCCGACGGCGTCGGCCTGCTCCGCATGGAGCACATGATTTTATCGACGAACAAGACGCCCGAACGGTACATCGACGACCACGGCGAGGAGGCGTACATCGAGGAAATCGTCGAGGGGGTCCGCGGCGTCGCGGACGAGTTCTACCCCCGACCGGTTCGGGTCCGCACGCTCGATGCGCCGACCGACGAGTTCCGGCAGCTAGAGGGGGGCGACGACGAGCCACACGAGCACAATCCGATGCTCGGCTACCGCGGGATTCGCCGCTCGCTCGACCGGCCCGACACCTTCGCCCACGAACTGGAGGCGTTCCGTCGGCTGTTCGAGATGGGCTACGACAACGTCGAAATCATGCTCCCGCTCGTCAACGACGCCGAGGACGTACTCAAGGCGCGCAAACTGCTCGAAGCGCAGGGTATCGACCTCGACAAGCGGAAGTGGGGCGTGATGGTCGAGACGCCGGCGGCGGCACTCACCGTCGAGTCGATGTGTGAGGCCGGCATCGACTTCGCCTCCTTCGGGACGAACGACCTCACCCAGTACACGCTCGCCGTGGACCGCAACAACGAGAACGTCGCCGACCGGTTCGACGAACTCCACCCCGCCGTCTTGTCGCTCATCGGTGACGTCATCGAGACGTGTCGCGAGCACGACGTGGCGACGAGCATCTGCGGACAGGCCGGCTCCAAGCCGGAGATGGTTCGCTTCCTCGTCAACGAGGGCGTCTCGTCGATTTCGGCGAACATCGACGCCGTGCGCGACGTGCAACACGAGGTCAAGCGGGTCGAGCAGAAGCTGCTGCTCGACTCCGTTCGCTGACCCGTTGTCTGACGCGGATTTATACGTCTGTAGTGTGCGAATAGAGCTATGAGTGGAAATCGCGTGGAGGAACTCGAAGAGACCGTCACCGAACTGCAGGCGACCGTCGCGGGCCTGACCGACGAACTCGTGGAGACGAAGGAACGACTCCACGCCGTCGAGGACCACCTCGGCTCGGACCTCGACGACGTGGTCGGCAGCTCCGACATCGTCGACGGCGACGCCGGCGCGTCGACGGACGCGGAAGCTAAGGAGTCGGAGTCGAATGATGAGGAAAGCGCCGGCAGCGACGAAATCATCGTCGCGTAAGCCGGCCACCCTCCCCGCATGTACATCAAAGAGCTGGTCTTAGACGATTTCAAGAGCTTCGGGCGCAAGACCCGAATCCCCTTCTACGAGGACTTCACTACCATCAGCGGGCCGAACGGCTCCGGAAAGTCGAACATCATCGACTCCATCCTGTTCGCGCTCGGTCTCGCCCGCACCTCCGGCATCCGTGCGGGGAAGCTGACGGACCTCATCTTCGACCCCGGCGACAGCGACGACGACAGCTTCGCCGGCGAGCGCGAGGCGACCGTCGAGGTCATCCTCGACAACGAGGACGACACCCTCACCCGCGAGCAGGTGGTCTCTGCGGCCGGCAGCGAGGATATCGGCGACACAGACGAGATTCGGGTCCGCCGCCGGGTCAAACAGACCGAGCCGGACAACTACTACTCCTACTACTACCTGAACGACCGCTCGGTCAACCTCTCTGACATCCAGGACCTGCTCGCCCAAGCCGGCGTCACCCCCGAGGGGTACAACGTCGTGATGCAAGGCGACGTGACCGAGATCATCACCATGTCGCCGTACGCGCGCCGCGGCATCATCGACGAAATCGCCGGCGTCGCCGAGTTCGACGCGAAGAAAGAGGACGCCTTCGAGGAACTCGAGACCGTCCAAGAGCGCGTCGACGAGGCCGACCTCCGCATCGAGGAGAAGCGCGACCGGCTCGACCAGCTGTCCGAGGAGCGCGAAACCGCTCTCCAGTACAAGGAGCTTCGCGAGCAGAAACAGGAGTACGAGGGGTATCTCAAGGCCGCGGAACTCGAGGAGAAACGCGAGGCGCTCGCCGAGACCGAAGCCGACCTCGACGCCCGCGAGGACGAACTCGACACGGAAAAGCGGGAACTCGACGAGCGGCAAGGAAAGGTCACCCGCCTCGAAGAAGACCTCGCCGACCTCAACCGCGACATCGAACAGAAGGGCGAGGACGAACAGCTCGAAATCAAACGCGACATCGAGGAGCTGAAAGGCGACATCAGCCGGTTCGAGGACAAAATCGAGACGCAACGCGAGCGCATCGAGGAGGCGGAAAACAGCCGCTCGCAGGCGTTCGTCCAAATCGACCGCAAACAGGAGACGGTCGATGACCTCGAAAGCGACATCCGGGACAAGAAGGTGCAGAAGGCGTCGCTGAAGGCCGACCGCGAGGAGAAGCAGGCCGCCCTCGACGAGGTGGAAGCCGAGATTGCGGAACTCGACACCGAGTACGAGGAGCTCCGTGCGGCTATCGACGAGCGTCGCGAGCGACTCGACGCCCTACGGGATGAGAAGAACGAACTCCAGCGCGAGCAGGACCGCCTGCTCGACGACGCGCGCCGACGCTCCAGCGAGAAACGCGAGACCGAATCGGACATCGAGACGGCCCGCGAACAGATACCCGACATCGAAGCCGAGCGCTCGGATTTGGAGTCCGAACTGGAAAAGGCCGAGGCGAATCTCGAGACCATCTCCGAGGTCGTCGACGACCTGAAAGCCGAGAAGGCGAGCCTGCAGGACGACCTCGACGACATCGAGGACAAGATCGCGAGCAAACAGCAGGAGTACGCCGAAATCGAGGCACGGGCCGGCGAGTCGGGCGACTCCTCGTTCGGCCGTGCGGTCTCGACGGTTCTCAACGGCGACCTCGACGGCGTTCACGGTGCCGTGGCGCAACTCGGCTCCGTCTCGCCGGAGTACGCCGAGGCGTGTGAGACGGCCGCCGGCGGGCGGATGGCGAACGTCGTCGTCGACGACGACTCCGTCGGCCAGCGGTGCATCGAGTACCTCAAATCGCGCAACGCCGGCCGCGCGACCTTCCTCCCGATGACGGAGATGCACTCCCGCGGTCTGGGGTCGACGCCCGCCATGCCCGGCGTCGTCGACTTCGCCTACAACCTCGTCGACTTCGACCCGCAGTACGCCGAGGTGTTCTCCTACGTGCTCGGAGACACCCTCGTCGTCGAGGACATGGAGACGGCCCGCGACCTGATGGGCGACTACCGGCTCGTCACGCTGTCGGGCGACCTCGTGGAGAAGTCCGGCGCGATGACCGGCGGCTCCACCTCGGGGTCGCGCTACTCCTTCGAGAAGGGCGGCGAGGGACAGCTCCAGCGCGTCGCCGAGCAGATTCAGTCGCTCGAAGACGAGCGCAGTTCCATCCGCGAGGACATCCGCGACGTGGACGACAGGCTCGACGACGCCCGCGACCGCAAGAGCGACGCCGCCGACAAGGTGCGCGACATCGAGTCGTCCATTGAGCGCAAAGACGAGGAGCTCGCCGCCGTCGAGGCGGAAATCGAGTCGCTGGAAGCCGACCTCGACGATATCGAGTCGGCCCGCGAGGAGACGCAGGCCGAGATGGAAGACATCGAGTCGCAGCTAGAGGCGAAGGCCGACGAAATCGAGACGCTCGAAGCCGAAATCGAGGAGCGCCAGACCGAACTCGAGAACTCGGAGGTGCGTGAACTCAACGAGCGCGCCGAGGCGATTCGCGAGGACATCGACGACCTCACCGACCGGATGGACGCCATCGACGGCGACCTGAACGAACTCTCGCTGGAAAAGCAGTACGCCGAGGACGCCATCGAGGACCTCCACGACACCATCGAGTCGGCACAGAACAAGAAGGCCGACGCCGAGGGGAAGGTCGAGGAGTTCGAGGCCGAAATTGAGACGCGCGAGGAGACCCTGGCGGAGAAACGCGAGGCAGTCGCCGAACTGGAGGAGGAACTCGCCGACCTGAAGGAGGAACGCGAGCGGCTGCGCGAGACGGTTCGCGAGGCGAAGGAGGCCCGCGACGAACAGCAGACGACGGTCGCGAACATCGAGAGCGACATCGCCGACCTGCGCGAGGAGCGCGAACGGCTCGAGTGGGAACTCGAGGAGCTGGAAGGCGAGGTCGGCGACTACGACGCCGAGGAGATTCCCGACCTCTCCAGCGTGAAGGGCCAGATTACCAAGCTGGAAAACCTGATGGAAGAGCTGGAGCCGGTGAACATGCTCGCCATCGACGAGTACGACGAGGTGGAGGCCGACCTCGACACGCTCGAAGAGCAGCGCGCCACCTTACAGGAAGAGGCCGACGGCATCCGCGAGCGCATCGAGGAGTTCGAGACGCGCAAGCAGGCGACGTTCATGGACGCCTTCGAGGGTATCAACGAGGAGTTTCAGGATATCTTCGCGCGCCTCTCCGACGGCTCGGGAGAGCTCACGCTGGAGAATCCCGAGGACCCCTTCGACGGCGGGATGACGATGAAGGCGCAGCCGCGCGACAAGCCCGTCCAGCGGCTCGACGCCATGTCGGGCGGCGAGAAGTCACTGACCGCGCTGGCGTTCATCTTCGCCATCCAGCGGTACAACCCCGCGCCCTTCTACGCGCTCGACGAGGTGGACGCGTTCCTTGATGCGGCCAACGCCGAGATGGTCGGCGAGATGGTGGACGACCTCGCGGGCGACGCCCAGTTCATCGTCGTCTCCCACCGGTCGGCGCTGCTCGAACGCTCCGAGCGCGCCATCGGCGTGACGATGCTCGATGAGAACGTCTCGGCCGTCACCGGTATCGACCTGAGCGAACAGGGGGTGCCGGCAGACGACTGATGCGCGACGACGACATCCCGCTCAACATCGCCGGGCACGAGGACGAAAAGCGAGACCGCGAGGAGGAGGGAGTCCTCTCGGAGTTCGACGTGACGGAGTCGGACGACGACGAGGTGGAGCCGGTCGAACTGCTCGTCCAGCTCGCGAAAGACGGCGAAATCGAGCCGTGGGACATCGACATCGTCCGCGTCACCGAGGAGTTCCTCGACCGGCTGGACGAGGCCGACCTCCGGGCCGGCGGTCGCGCGCTGTTTTACGCCTCGGTCCTCCTGCGGATGAAGTCCGACGCGATGGTGGCCGACGACGAGCCGGAGCCGGACCCCGAACAGGAGCCGTGGGACGCGCCGATGGACGACGACCACGACCCGTTCGCCGCGTTGGAAAGCGAAATCGACCGCCGGCTCGACCGGAAACACGCCCGCGGCACGCCACAGACGCTCGACGAGTTGGTGCGTGAACTCCGCGACCGGGAGCGCGAGACGGCACTGAAGGAGTCGCGCAGCTACGACACCTCCGACTCCGCGAGCGGGTACGCACGGGGGACACAGACGCTCTCGTACCACGGTGGGGACGACTTCCGGATGGACGACGAGCCCCGAGAGGCGGACGCGCTCGGAACGGCTCACGACGAGCACATGGAGGATATCGTCTCCGACGTGTATCTCGCCTGCCAGCAACAGTACGACAAGGGGCGCGACGAACTGCTGTTTGCAGAAATCGAGGGGGCCGGTGGAAGCCGCGTCGACACGTTCCTCGGACTGCTCTTCTTAGCACACCGCGGCCAGGTCTCGCTCCAACAGGACGACCTGTTCGGCGACCTGTGGATTCAGGACCCGGCGGCCGTCTCCGAGAAAGCAGAGGCCGTCGCCGACGACTGACGGGCGGCGATAAATTTAGACGCGGAGCGCCCGGAGCCGTGCGCAATGAACGTGCGTGACGTGGCCATCGCGGCCGTCCTCGCGACGCTTCTCGCCAACCTCCTCATCGCCGTCACGCCCGCCGGCGGGATCTTCTACGTCGGGTCGATTCTCGTCGGTAGCGTCGCCGGACTGCTCGTCGCGCGCCACCTCGTGGTGCCGTATCTGGACGGCGACTGGAATCAGAGGTAGTCGCCGACGAGCAACTCGACCCGCTCGCGCGTCTCGGCGTCGATGGCCTCGGTCGGCGTGTTGACGGCTCCCTCGACGGCGTGACCGCAGTCGCACTCGCGTTCCTCGGGCATCGACTCGACGGCCTTCCGGATGGTCGATTTGATGAACTCCTCGTTGGCGGCGGCGTTGTCGAGCACCTCTTCGAGGGTGACCTCGGCGTCGTCTTTCCACACGTCGTAGTCGGTGATGCCGGCGACGGTCGCATAACAGAGTTCGGCCTCGCGGGCGAGTTTGGCCTCCGGGATGGCGGTCATGCCGATAATCTCGAAGCCGGACGCGCGGAAGTGCTCGGACTCGGCCTTCGTGGAGTACTGTGGCCCCTCGATGCAGACGTAGGTGCCGTCCTCGACGACCTCAGCCTCGGAGGCGTCGCGGGCACTGTCCGCGAGATGCGATTTCATGTGCGGACAGTACGGCTGTGCGAACTCCATGTGGACGACACACCCCTCCTCGAAGAAGGAGTAGTGGCGGTTTCGCGTCCGGTCGAAAATCTGGTCCGGGACGACGAGCGTCTGTGGCTCCAGTTCCTCGCGCAGCGAGCCGACGGCGTTGGAGGCGAGCACGCGCTCGACGCCCAGCGACTTCAGCGCGTAGATGTTCGCGCGGTATGGCGCGCTCGTGGGTGAGTACTCGTGGTCGCGACCGTGACGGGGGAGGAAGGCGACTTCGGTGCCGTCGGGCATCGAGCCGACCGTAATCGGTGCGGCGGGGTCGCCGTACGGCGTCGTCACGTCCTCCTCGTGGGTGTCTTCGAGCGGGAGCGAGTCGTAGATACCGGAGCCTCCGATGAAGCCAATCATATCCGCGATTCGACGGTCACCGACAAAAACGGCCCTGTCTCGACCGAAGACACTTATCAACTTAGCCGGGTGTTCTGGTATGAATCGTCGCTGCTTCCTCGCTGCTGTCGTGGCCAGTGTACCGCTTGCCGGCTGTCTCGGCTCACGGTCGACGCCGGAGTTGGTCGAAGGTGGGACGACACGGGGTAGTGCTGCCGTCGCTGCCGCCGAGCGTACGGTCACGGACGCCCCCGGCTACGAGGACGGTATCGAGTACTTTCCGGACAACGACACCGTTCGCTACGCGACGAGCACCAGCGGCGGTGAGCCGACCGACTACGAGACGCGTTCCGTCGCGGAGTGGAGTGACATTCAGAGCACGGAACTGGCGGCAGAACGCGTCGGAAAATCGGTTACGTCGGAACTCGATATCGACTCGCAAACCGGGTTCGGGACCCCTCCGGACAGCTACGACGGTGACGCCCGCGCGGTCGCGTTCGTGACGCTGACACAGACCCTCGACCGCGACGGACGACTCGTCGGTGACCCCGTCGAGGTGTCACTCGAAACTCTCGCCGAGGCCACGCCACGAGCTGTCGATACGACAATCAGGCTCGACGGAGCGACGTTCACGAGGACGGTCCCAGTGTTTGCACGCATCCTGACTCGGCGATACTCCTAACTCAGGCGAGTCGCCACTCGTCGCTCGCGGTGCGTTCGACTTCCCCGCGGCGCTCCATCTCGGCGAGCACCTCGCCCATCCGGTTCGGCTGGGCGATCTCCATCTCGATGCGCTTGATGTCGTGGGCCTCTGCGAGCGCGTCGCGAATCTCGTCTTTGGTGAACGTCGCCCCCTCGGTCACCTCCATCGCGCCCGAAACGAGGTCGATCATATCCTCGATGAAGTTCCACGGGTAGACGACCCACGTCCATTCGGCGAGCTTCTCACCGACGAAATCAGGCTGGAACTCGCTGGTGTCGAGCAGTTGGAGCGTCGCGGTTCGGACCTCGCCGGCGTCGCGGTCGGTAACGTACTCGTAGGCGCGCTCGATGCTGCCGCCGGTATCGGCGATGTCGTCGATGATGAGCACGTCCTTCCCCTCGACACTCCCCTCGGGCATCGGGTACCGGACGCTCGCGCCGTCGGACTTCTGTGCCGTGCCGACGTAGTGTTCCATCTTCAGACTCGTCAGGTCGTCCAGCCCGAGGAAGTCACACAGACAGCGACCGGCGAACCA
The DNA here is from genome assembly GCF_009663395.1 of Halosegnis longus. NCBI lineage: Archaea > Methanobacteriati > Methanobacteriota > Halobacteria > Halobacteriales > Natronomonadaceae > Halosegnis > Halosegnis longus. Next base: position 1,757,948 of record NZ_QKNW01000001.1, read on the forward strand.
GCCGCCCCGCGCGAGCGCGACCACCACGTCCGGTTCGAACTCCGCGCGTTTCACCTCGTTCGAAACCGTCCGACAGAGGTCGTAGATGTACTCCCAGTTGGTGACCGTGCAGTCGAAGTCCTCGGGAAGGTCGCTCATGCCCGCAGGTGGGACGCGCCCGTGGTTAAATGTGGACGTTCGGGGGTCGAAACCCACATCTCCGTCCGTGGCGTCGACTCGGTATGACAGACCCCTCGATTCTCGTGACGAACGACGACGGTATCGACGCCCACGGCATCCGCGCGCTGGCCGACGCGCTCGAAGCCGTGGGAGACGTAACCGTCGTCGCCCCCGCCGACAACCAATCCTGGGCCGGCCGCGATATGACGTAGCACGCCGGTCCCACGGGTATCGAGGAGACCGACCGCGGCTACGCCGTCGAGGGAACGCCCTCCGACGCCGTCGCGGTCGCGATTTCCGTCCTCGATATCGACCCCGACATCGTCGTCTCCGGCATCAACGACGGGATGAACCTCTCCGCACACATCCTCGAACGCTCGGGCACCGTCGGCGCGGCAATCGAGGCCGTCCACTTCGGACTGCCCGCCATCGCCGTCTCGACGGCAGACCACACCAGCCCCGAGCCACCCCATCCCGACCCCGACGCCTTCGAGACGCCGGCCGAGGTCGCTGCGTTCGTCACCGAGCGCGTCCTCGCCGACGGACTCGGCGAGGCGGAGTATCTGAACGTGAACGTTCCCGCCTTCCCCGACGACCCCGAGATTCACCGAACGCGACCCACCCGGGAGTACGCCATCGAGCACGCACCCACCGAAGAACAGGAGGAGGACGGCGTGGCGCTTCGCGACCCCGGCTGGCAGCAGTTTCTCACCGGCGAGTCCATCGACGCGCCCGAGACCGACCGTCACGCCGTCCTCGACGGCAACGTGAGCGTGACGCCGATGCGGCTCCCGCGGGCCGTCGAGACCGACGCGGACTTTTCTGGGTTCGACCACCACCCAGCATAATGTAGGTTGCTTTCGACGCCGGAGATATGAGCGACGACGGACGACTCGGCTTGGTCGGTGCTGCCTCGATTGCGCTCGGTGGGATGATCGGCGGCGGCGTCTTCGCCGTCCTCGGTGTTGTTGCACAGATCGCCGGCGCGGCCGCGTGGCTCTCCTTTTCGGGTGCCTGTCTCGTCTCCGCCGCGGCGGCCTACTCGTATCTCCGGCTCAACGACCTGAGCGACCGCCGCGGCGGCTCGGTCACGCAGATCCAGGCGTTCACCGGCAACGGAGCCGTCGCGGGCGTCGTCGGCTGGACGCTCCTGTTCGGCTACCTGGGCGCGATTGCGATGTACGCGTTCGCGTTCGGGAGCTTCGCCGTCGAACTGCTGGGCACGACACACCCGCTCGCACGCCCCGTGGCCTCCGTCGTCGGTATCGGGCTGTTCGTCGGACTGAACGTCCTCGGGACGCGCGCGTCCGGCATCTCGGAGACGGCGCTCGTCGCCGTGAAGCTGCTCGTGTTGCTCGTGTTCGGGCTCTGGGGATTCTACTACGGGAACCGGACGGGGAGTCTCGACTTCGGTCTCGGCCGGCTCACCTCCGTCGGGCCGTACTACGCCCTCGCCGTCTCGTTCGTCTCGTTTCAGGGGTGGCAACTGCTCATGTACGACCAGGAGGCGATCGCGAACCCGCGCGAGATACTGCCGAAGGCAATCTATCTCTCTATCGCGGTCACCGTCGTCGTGGACGGGCTCATCGCTATCGTCGTCACGTCGCTCGCCCCGACGGAGGTGATTCTCCAGAATCCGGAGACCGCCCTCGCCGTCGCCGCCGAGCCGTTCATGGGACAGGTCGGCTTCACGCTCGTCTCCGCGGCGGCCATCTTCTCGACCGGCTCTGCCGTCAACGGGACGCTGTTCTCGGCGGCGTACTTCACCAAGGGAATGATCGGTGACGGGCTGTTTCCCGACGCGGTCGGCCGGGCCGGCACTGACGGCGTCCCGACGCGGACCGTCGTCGTGCTCGGAACCGTCGCCGCCGGCTTCGCCGCCGTCGGCTCGCTGCAAGGGATTACCTCCTTCGGCTCGCTGGCGTTCATGGCCGTCTTCGGCGCGATGAGTTATCTTGCCTTCCGCGAGCGCGACGGGTACGTCTCGACGCTCGTCCCCGCCGTCGGCGTCGTCGGGACGAGCATCCTCTTTCCCGTCTTGCTCTACCACCTCGCGACGAACGAGCCGGGAACGTTCACGACGGTCGTCTTGGCGGCCGTCGCGGTCGTTTCTCTCGAACTACTCTACTTCGAGCGCGAGACCATCCGCGACGGATTCCACGCGGTCGAGGAGCGCATCGAGTCTTAATCCCACGCGAGCGTGACCTGCTCGCCCGTGGTGACGCCGAACTGCTCGTCGCCGCGCCCCTGATTCACGGCCAACTCCACTCGCTCGTGGCTGCCCACCGTGACGAGGGCCGTCCCGGCATCGGCGCGGGCGTAGGCGGGGACCACGGGGTACTCCCGACCGCCGACGCGGATTTGCTCGCGGCCGTCGAGCAGGTCGCCGGGCAGATTCGTCACGACGTTTCCGAAACCGTCGACCGCGAGCACCTCGCCGGTCGCGCCGTCGTCGCGAATCGTCGGCTCCGGCAGTCGAAACGCCTCGTACTCGCGGGTGCGGACGAGCGCGGGGAGTCGGTCGAGGTCCGCGACGCCGACCTCGTGGCAGTCGGCGGCGACGGGCGCGAACACGTCGCGCCCGTGGAAGGTGTTGCTCGCCGGGTCCTCGACGCGGACGGCGAACACCTCGATGTCGTCGCCGTCGGCGAGCGCCCGCGCCGGGGGCAAGAGGAGGCCGTTGTCCGGCCCGACGAGTGCGTGGTCGCCGGCGCGGACGACGAGCGCCTGTCTGTCGGTGCCGACGCCGGGGTCGATGACCGCACAGTGAACCGCGGGTGGAAACTCCGGCAGGACGAAGCGGAGCCAGAAGGCCGCCTCGCGTGGTGCCTGTCGGGAGAAGTCGTGGCCGATGTCGACCGTGTCGGCGTCCGTGCGACGCGCGATGACGCCCTTCATCGCGGCGGGGTACGGCTCGCCGAAGTCGGTTGCGAGGGTAATCACGTGTCCGAGTCCAGAATCTCGTGGAGTCGGTTGACGCCGTCGATTTCGTGGATGGTCTCGACGACCGACTCGGGGACGAGTTCCTCCCACTCCCCGCCGTTGGCGATGCGGTCGCGGACCTCGGTCCCTTCGAACTCCTCGCGGCGGAACATCGGCGAGGAGCGCACCTCGACGCCGGCCTCCTCGAACAGGCGGACGACGAGCGGATTGTTCGAGTAGGCGACGTCGAACTTCGGCGACATCGACTGGACGTGGCTCACCCAGACGGCGTTTCGGTTGAGGTCCTCGATGGGGACGGCGTAGGTGAAGATGTCGAGGTCGGCCGTCGCCTTCGTGAGCATCATGATGCGCTCGCCGGCGGTGAAGGGGTTTCGGGCGGTGTGTGACTGGTCCGCGCTCCCGATACCCAACACGAGTTCGTCCACTTCGCCGGCGATACGCTCGACCATGGCGTGGTGGCCCTCGTGGTAGGGCTGGAATCGGCCGATGTAGAACCCGCGGTTCATATCCGGGAGTTGACCGGCACCAGTATAAGTACGGCGTGTCGCGGGTCGGTGTCCCGCGGCTGGGTAAATCGCCGCTCTGTCCCGTGGTTTTCTCCGATTGGCGACTCGACACCGGGAGAAAGTATATCAGTCGACGGGCCGTGTCATATAGTAACGAAACAATTGTATGAGCGACGATACCGACACGGACGACCCGTTCGACGACCTCGACATCGACGAGGACTCGTTCGGGGAGGACGACAGCACGCCGACGGGCCGAGACAACACGAACGACCCGAACGGGAACGTTGCCCCGGTCGAGGACCGAGACGAACTCGGGAGCGACGTCGGTGCCGACGCCGGCGTCGAAATCGCCGACGACGAGGAGGACAACCTCCTCGGCGGGCTCCAACTCGACACGTCGGCCGACATCAGCGTCCCCGACCGGCTCGTCGATCAGGTAATCGGACAGGACCACGCCCGCGACATCATCCTGAAGGCGGCCAAGCAGCGCCGCCACGTCATGATGATCGGCTCCCCCGGGACGGGGAAGTCGATGCTCGCGAAGGCGATGAGCCAACTGCTCCCCCGCGAGGAGCTGCAGGACATCCTCGTCTACCACAACCCCGACGACGGCAACGAGCCGAAGGTCCGGACGGTGCCGGCCGGGAAAGGCGAGCAGATTGTCGACGCCCACAAGGAGGAAGCACAAAAGCGCAACCAGATGCGCTCGTTCCTCATGTGGATCATCATCGCGGTCATCTTCGGCTACACGCTGTTGATTCTCCAGAACCCGGTGATGGGTATCATCGCGGCCGCGCTGGTGTACATCGCGTTCAAGTACACCTCACGCGGCAGCGACGCGATGATTCCGAACCTCCTCATCAACAACGCCGACCAGCAGACCGCGCCCTTCGAGGACGCGACCGGTGCCCACGCCGGTGCGCTGCTCGGTGACGTTCGCCACGACCCGTTCCAGTCGGGCGGGATGGAGACGCCCAGCCACGACCGCGTCGAAGCCGGCGCGATTCACAAGGCCAACAAGGGCGTCCTGTTCGTGGACGAGATCAACACCCTCGACATCCGCTCACAGCAGAAGCTGATGACGGCTATCCAGGAGGGGAAGTTCTCCATCACGGGCCAGTCCGAGCGCTCCTCGGGCGCGATGGTCCAGACGGAACCCGTCCCGTGTGACTTCGTGATGGTCGCGGCCGGGAACCTCGACGCGATGGAGAACATGCACCCGGCGCTCCGCTCGCGCATCAAGGGGTACGGGTACGAGGTGTACATGGACGACACCATCGAGGACACGCCGGAGATGCGCCGCAAGCTCGCGCGCTTCATCGCGCAAGAGGTCGAGAAGGACGGCCGACTGCCGGCCTTCACCCGCGAGGCGATGCAGGAGGTCATCCTCGAGGCACAGCGCCGTGCCGGCCGGAAGGACCACCTCACGCTCGAACTGCGTAACCTCGGTGGCCTGGTCCGCGTCGCGGGCGACATCGCCCGCGCCGAGGACAAGGAGTTCACCGACCGCGCGGAAGTGCTGGAGGCGAAGGACCGCTCGCGGTCCATCGAACAGCAGCTCGCGGACAACTACATCGAGCGCCGCAACGACTACGACATGACGGTGAACCAGGGCGACGTGGTCGGCCGCGTCAACGGGCTCGCCGTCATGGGCGACGACTCCGGTATCGTCATGCCCGTCATGGCGGAGGTCGCGCCGTCGCAGGGACCGGGCGAGGTCATCGCCACCGGGAAGCTACAGGAGATCGCCCAGGAATCGGTCCAGAACGTCTCGGCCATCATCAAGAAGTTCTCCGACGAGGACATCTCGAACAAGGACATCCACATCCAGTTCGTGCAGGCCCACGAGGGAGTCGAGGGCGACTCCGCGTCGGTGACGGTCGCGACGGCCGTCATCTCCGCGCTGGAGAACATCCCCATCGAGCAGAACGTCGCCATGACCGGCTCGCTGTCGGTCCGCGGCGACGTGCTGCCGGTCGGCGGTGTCACGCACAAAATCGAGGCCGCCGCGAAGACCGGCGTCGACACGGTCATCATCCCGAAGGCGAACGAGCAGGACGTGATGATCGAAGACGAGTTCAAAGACCAGGTGGAGATCGTGCCCGTCTCGCACATCTCCGAGGTGCTCGAGGTCGCACTCGCCGGCGAACCCGAGAAGGACTCGCTCGTCGACCGGCTTCGCTCCATCACCGGAAAGGCCCTGGAGTCCGGCGAGACGCAGCCGAGCGGCTCGCCCAGCCCGCAGTAGCGTGTCGAACTGGGCCGCGTTCGCGGGCGTCGCGACCGCGGTCACGCTTCTCCTGTTGGCGCTCACTCACGCGACGAGCGTGAGCGCCAGCTTTCCGACCCGCGCCGAGGTGGAGTGGCTGGAGTCGCTTCCGGACGGGAGCGACCACCTCGCGCCGGACCGCGACGCGCCGCCGGACCCGGAGCCGTCGCTGTCGGCCACGGCGCTGTTCGTGAACGTGCTCGTCACGCACGGACTGCTCCTGTGTCTGCTCGTGGTCGCGGCGTTCTTCGCGGCGATTCCGGCCTCGGCGTTCGGACTCGCCGTCTCAGCCGAGACGGTCGCCGTCGGCGTCGGCTTCGGACTGGCGCTTTCTGTGGTGAACACGGCCGCCGGGCTGGTGGCCGAGCGATACGGCTACGCGCCAAGCGAACAGCTTCGGGGAATCCTCACGCCGGAGACTCCTGGCGGGTGGCTGCTGTTGCTCGGTGGCACGCTTCCGCTCGTCGCCGGCTTCGAGGAGTTCCTCTTTCGGGGCATCCTCGTCGGCGTGTTCGCGGCGGGGTTCGACGCGTCGCCGTGGGCACTCGCCGCGGTCTCCTCCGTCGCGTTCGCCCTCGCTCACGAGTCACAGGGCCGGGTCGGCATCCTCGTTACGGGACTGCTGGGGCTGTTGCTCGCCATCGGCTACGTTCTCACCGGAAGTCTCGTTGTCGTGGTCGTGGCCCACTACCTTGTCAACACCGTCGAACTCGTCGTGTTTGAGGGGCTTGGTGTCAGGGGCAAACAGGGAGGTCAAGCGACGCCACACCGGTGACCCCCGCAACCGCGAAGCCGGTGTGGGCAACTCACCACACGGGGTCGGTGGTACGTCTTCTGTTATAATCCTTCGAGCGCTCGGAGCTGTTGGACGACCTCGGGCGGGGCTGCACTCGGGCCGTCACGGACCCGGTGGTCGCCGACGACGAGGGGTGCGGGGTTCGCGGCGAGCGCCTCCCGCACGGCCCGCAGGTCGTCGTCCTCGTCGTCGTTCAGGTCCGGCGTCATCCGGGCGAGCGCGGCGACGCTCGTGTTCTCGCCGTAGCCGACGGCGCGGAGCGATTCGAGCACCGCTCGCTGGTCGGTCGGAAGCGTGAGCGCGACGGCTACGTCGTCGAAGTCGTCCGGTTCGCCTTCCAGATACCGCTCGATGCGGTCGAGCAGCGGGTGTGCGTCGCTCGCGTCGTCGTCGGGCGTCTCGGGAAACGAGACGGAAAGCAGTCGCTCGGATGCGTAGCCGAACTGCACACAGCGGCCGAGTCGGTCGCTCTCGCGGGCGTAGATTCCGGCAGTGTCCATACCCACTCGTCGGCGCGACCGGGCATAAGGCTCGGCCCCACTGTTCGGGCGTCCGACACCCCTTTAAGCCACGGTGGAGTATCGTTGATAATGATAGAGGCCACGAGTGCGGGAGCCATCCTCTTTCGGGATACCCGTGGCCGGCGCGAGTATCTGCTGTTGAAGTCGCGACCCGGCGATTGGGAGTTCCCCAAAGGCGGCATCGAGGGGGACGAAGAGCTACAGCAGACCGCCATCCGCGAGGTGACGGAAGAGGCCGGTATCGAGGATTTCCGGCTCTTAGACGGCTTCCGCCAGGACTACGACTACGTGTTCGAGGCGAACGGCAACACCATCCACAAGACGGTCCACCTGTTCGTCGCGAAATCCTTCGAGGCCTCCGCCGAACTCTCGAAGGAACACCGCGACATGCAGTGGCGCGACTACGAACAGGCCATCAACACCATCACGCAGGACGGTCCCCGCGAGATTCTCCACGACGCCCACGAGTTTCTCGACGAGTACTTCGAGGAGGGTGACGAGGAGCCTCCGGAGACGGACGACGACGGAGACGCCGAGGCCGCGAGTGAGGCGTCGGTGGCGACCGACGACGAGCCACAGACCAGCGACGACATCGAGTCGGTCGGACAGCGCGTCGGCGAGTCCGACGACGAGTAGTGGACGACCCGGAGTTCATCTTCGAACTTCGCGTCTGTCGGTGGGCCGAACAGCAGTGGCCACCGACCCGCGAGCGCGGCGACACCGCCGTCCTCGTCGCCCGCCAGCTCGGGATTCGGTCGCGTCGCTACGACACTCTCATCTTCGAGTGTGACCCGGCGGCACTGGAGGCGCGCGGCGTCTTCGGCGACGAACGGCTCGAATCCGATATGCTCCACGTGCTCACGAACGCGCCGACAAGCTACGGCTACTACCGCGACGTGCTCCCGGACCCCGGCTACAGTTGGAACCACGTCCGCGAGACGATTCACGCCGCGGACGACCGAGGTCTCGTCGACACGCGCCGCAACGGCAACCGTATCGAGATTCGCCGCCGCTACCGCTACCCCGACTGGGTGGACCGCGTCGTCGCTATCGAGAACAAGCCGGACCTCTCGGCGAGTGCCGCCACGGCGCTCGCCGACCAAATCGAGCGCGACGTGGCACTCGGCTTGGCGGACGAAGTGTGGGTCGCGACGGAGGCGACCGACGACGAGGTCGCGCCGGCGCTGTACGAACGGCTTCCCGTCGAGGCCGGCATCCTCGCGGTCGGTGAGACGGTCGACGTAGCGTGGAACGCGACCGCGCTCGCGACCGGCGAGCCGGGGACGCGCATCCTCGACCGACCCGACGGGGACGAACACGACCTGAGCGCGGCGCGGTTCGAGTACGCGAGCGTCGAGTGGAAACGGGAGAAACGCCGGCAGATCGCGGAACGCGCCTACGAGCGCGGCTGGCGGTCGTACGTCGACACGATGCGACCCGACTGCCGCGAGTTCGAACTTCGGGACCCGGACATCCCGCTTCCCTACTGTCGGGCGAAGGGTCGCCACGTGACGAGCGCGGAGTGTCGCCACGCCTGCGGGTCGTTCGCGCCGGAACCGCCGGCGTGGCGGTCGAAGGGGTGGCCGATCGAGGGCGGCCCGGGAAAGGGGTACAAACGACTGCTGGCCCGCCAGCGGGACCGCCGCCGCTAGTCGTCGCGCTCCTCGACTTCGAGTTCGTCGCGGTCGACGGCGAGCCGGAACGTCGGGACGGTCTTTTTGATCGAGGTGACGACGCCCTTGCTCTCCAGCGAGCGGAGCCCCGAGCGAACCTCGCCGACTTCGGGGTCGTAGCCGGCATCGCGCAGGTCGTGCAGCACGCTGACGACGCTCTGTGGCTCCTCGTCACGTCCGGCGAGCACCTCGATGATGCCGACCTGTAGGGCGGGCACGCGGACGACGCGAGGACCGCCCGCGTCGCCGTCACCCTCGATGCCCGGTTCCACGTCGACGAGTTCGGCCGCCTCGTCGGTCGCGCGGATGAGGCTGTTGTCGTCGCGGTAGTAGAATCGCTTCAGTTCGCCTTCGAGATACTGGTGGACCTCGCTGCCCGACTCCATCCCCCACCGGTCCTGTAGCTCACCGTTTTTCGTCGGCTGGAGCGCGACGATGTCGGCGAGCCGCCCGCTGGCCGTCTCGTCCAGCTCCTGCTCGCGTTCGCTCATACGCGGCGGCTACGAGTGGGGTGTATTTCGCACTAGCGGTTCGGGGCCGCCGAGCGGACTGCGTCGAGCGGCAGGCCTTTCATCTCCCCGGCGGAAGCGAACGCATGGTCACGCTCGGACTCGTGGTGGCGCAGTTCAACAAGGAACGGCCCATCACCCACGAGATGGAAGCCGCCGCGCGCGACGCCGCCGCCGAGCGCGACGCCACCATCGCCGAGACGGTTCCGGTGCCCGGTGCCTACGACGCGCCGCTTGCCGCGGACCGACTCGCTCGCCGCGACGACATCGACGCCGTCGCCGTCATCGGTGCCATCATCACCGGCGACACCGACCACGACCGCGTCATCGCCGACGCCACCGCACAGGGGCTGACGGACGTATCCCTCGACCGCGATACGCCGGTCACCTACGGCGTCACCGGCCCGGGGATGAGTGTTGCCGACGCCGAGGCACGTATTCCGAAGGGCGGCGATGTCGTCGACAGCGCAATCGACCTCGCAGTAGAACTCGAAGACCTATGACCCAGACATTCGCAGACCGCGTCACCCGTGTCGAACCGAGCGCCACTATCGCCATCTCCAACCTCGCCAGCGAACTCGAGGCCGACGGCGTCGACGTCGTCGACTTATCCGTCGGCGAACCCGACTTCCCGACGCCCCAGAACATCGTCGAGGCGGGCAAACAGGCAATCGACGACGGCCACACCGGCTACGCTCCCTCCAACGGGATTCCACAGCTCCGGGAGGCCATCGTCGAGAAGTTCGAGGCCGACGGCCTCTCCTACGGCACCGACGAGCTCATCGTCACGCCCGGCGGGAAACAGGCCCTCTTCGAGGTGTTCATGGCCCTGCTCGATGAGGACGACGAGGTCGTCCTCTTCGACCCGGCGTGGGTGAGCTACGAGGCGATGGCGAAGATGGCCGGCGCGTCCATCGAGCGCGTCGACCTCTCGCCGTACGAGTTCCAACTCGAACCCGCCCTCGACGAGCTGGCCGAGGTCGTCACCGACGACACCTCGCTCATCGTCGTCAACAGCCCGTCGAACCCGACGGGCGCGGTCTTCTCCGACGCCGCCCTCGAAGGCGTCCGCGACCTCGCCGTCGAACACGACGTGATGGCACTCTCCGATGAAATCTACCAGGAGATTACCTACGGGACGGATATGACCTCCCTCGGCAGCCTCGACGGGATGGAAGACCGGACGATTACGCTCAACGGCTTCTCGAAGGCCTATTCGATGACGGGCTGGCGGCTCGGCTACGTCGGGCTTCCCGCCGACCTCCACGAGCAGGCCGCGAAGATTCAGAGCCACTCGGTCACCTGTGCGACTCACTTCGTCCAGTACGCCGGGCTCGAAGCCCTGACCAACACCGACGAGGCCGTCGCGGAGATGCGCGATGCGTTCCACGAGCGGCGCGACATGCTGCTGGAGCTGTTCGCAGAACACGACAAGGACGTTGCCACGCCCGAGGGTGCTTTCTACATGATGCTCCCGGTCGACGACGACGACCAGGCGTGGTGTGAGGGTGCAATCGAGGACGCCCACGTCGCGACCGTCCCGGGCAGCGCGTTCGGGACCCCCGGCTACGCGCGATTATCCTACGCCGCGAGCGAACAGCGACTCCGCGAGGCGGTCAAGCGACTCGCCGAACACGACTACATCTAGTCGAGATACGCCTCGACCAGTTGTCGCTGTGCCCGCCGGAGATGGTAGTGGAGCGTCGCCGCGGAGATGCCGAGACGCTCGGCGAGGTCCTCTGCGGTCACGTCACGCGGCCACTCGAAGTAGCCCGCCTCGAACGCGGCTTCGACCATCTCGGTCTGTTTGTCCGTCAGCTCCGTCGAATCCAGCCACGCCGGCTGGTCGCGTCGCCCCTGCTCGGAGAGCGTCCGTTTGGCGCGCAGCTCCGTCTCGGGGTAGATTTCGCGTATCCGGTCGAGTATCTCCCGCACGTCCGTCCCCTCGGGTGCGGTCGCGACGATGGTCGCGCCGTCGGGGTCGAGTTCGATGCGGCGCGTCTCGGCACCCGCCGCGAGCAACATGCCGGCGGCCGACTCGTCGAAGCGCACCTCGTACAGGTTCGCGTCGGCGTCGACGACGCGTGACGACTGCACGTTGTCCGTGTTCTCCATCTCCGCCACGACCCGGTCGGGGGCGGCCCCTTCGATGGTGTAGTACTGCACGATGGTGCCGTCTCCCTCCTGTGTCATCCACTCGCGCTCGCCGGTCGCGCCCGTCTCTTTCGCGAACCGGACAATCGGGATGGCGTCGCTCTTGAGCCGAAGCTCGAGTTCGATGCGAGGCTGTGACAGCATCAGCCGCTCCGTCTGGACTGAGCCGATTGCCAACCCGGCGACGCGGCCGAGCTGTGTCAACAGCGTCTCCTCGAGTTCCCCGTACCGGTCGGGCGTGTCGGTGTAGCTGGTGAGCACGCCGTATATCGTCCCGTCGGCGACCAGCGGGACGGAACAGCCGGCGTGGAACCCGTGGTCGGCGGTGAACGCACGGGGACCGTCGGGAAGCTCCGAGTTGGGGATATCTCTGATGGTCGATATCCGCCCGGTCTGTGCGGTCACCAGCGCCGGACGCGCCTCGTCGGCTTCCGTCCACTCACCGGCGAACGCGTCGACGGACACCGTCTCCGGGCCCGCTGCTGCTACCGGTTCGAGTCGCCCGTCGCGTTCCTCGCCGACCCAGACGGCCCGGTAGAGACCGGCGTTGCCGAGCGTCTCGCACAGCGCGTGCTCGATTTCCTCGCGCGTCTTGGCTGCGATGACGCGGTCGGTCGCGAGCTGTACTGCCTCGAGCAGTTCTGCGCGCGGCAGATCGCCGTCGGCAACCGAGACGATTCCGGTGAGAACGCTTTCTCCGCCATTCTGCGTCAGGTTCGTCGTGTGGTGGTGTGTACACTGCTCGCCGTCCTTGCGGACCATGTCGATTTTGTCGGTCCAGTAGGTCGTCTCGTCTGCTCCGGCGAGCCGCGCCTCGAACCGGTCCCACGTCTCGGCGGGAAACAGGTCCGGTGCGTCCAACTGCGAGAGCTCCTCGTCGGTGTAGCCGACGACCGAGGCGAACTGCTCGTTCCACCACGCGATGTTGCCACCGGCAGCAAGCTGATACGCGGGCTGTGTGGTCTCGCCGAGCACGGCAGCGACCGAATCGGCCCCCGACCCGGCCGATACGACGTGCTCAGGGTTCATTCTATACAAACACAACGTGGTCGAGGCGTAAAAGCCCACCCGACCGCGGCACTTACTCGACGAGCGTCGAACGGAGGTCGTCGTCGAGTTCGGCATCGCTCATTTTCTCGACCAGCGCGTCGAGCACTTCCTCGCGCGCGCCGGGCACGAACTTGATGGAGCCGACGACGAGGTGGCCGCCGCCGCTGACGCCCGCCCCCGGTAGTTCCTCGGTCAGTTCGGACACCATCTCCGGGATGTCGAGGCGGACGCCGTCGGACCGAAGGACGGCGAAGTCCGGCCCGAACCCGATGGTGATGACCGGGTCGCCCGTCTCCTGCACCTTGCGGTCGTGAATCTCGCCCGTCGTCTTCCCCGGCGCGGGGTAGATGAACCGGTGTGCGAACTCGTCCACGTCGACCCGATAGAGGTGCGCGTCGTTCGACAGCATCTCGTGGTCGATGTGCGGGAGCGCGTCCTCGACCTGCTTCGTTACGTCGCGCTCGGCGCGCTCGGCGAGGAACTCCACGAGGTCGTGGTGGCGTTCGGCGTCGCCGCCGAGGTTCAACACGTCCTCGATGACGGCGTCACCGGAGTTGTAGCGGAGCCAGTGGGCGGCGTAGTCGAGCGCCTCGCTGATGTCGTGGAGGTCGTCCTTCTCGTAGCCGGCTTCGCTCGCGAGCGCGAGGTAATCGTCCATCGCGTCGGCCTGCGAGCGGTCGGCGAGTCCCGCGACCGCGGGAACGTGTTCGAGGTCGGCAGAGAGCGACGGGTCGATCATCCGCGCGAGTTCGACGCTCATCATCCCCGTCGTGATGCGGTAATCCTCGTCGTGGAGGTACGGATTGACGTGGGCGTCGAGCAGCGGCTCGACGGCCTCCGGGTCGGGGTGGTGGTGGTCGACGACGACAATCGGGATGTCGTACTGGGCGAGCGCGCGGTAGGCGGGCGTGTCCTCCTCCGTCGAGCCGTTGTCCAACATCAACAGGAGCGGGAGCTTCTGGCCGTGTCGCTCCTGGTCTTCGAGCGCGTAGTTCAGGTCCCGCGTCATGTCCTCCATCTCGTAGTACGGGGCCTTCGAGGGGAGCCGGCGGAACAGGTGCTGTGGTGCCTGGCTGTCCTCGTGCACCTCGCTGATGAAGCTCTGGAGCGCGAGCTGGACCGGGACGGACGCACACATGCCGTCGCCGTCGGCGTGGTGGCGCATCCGGATCGGGCGGCCGTCGAGCACTGCTCGCCGGAGCCGTTTCGCGACGCCGCGAAGCTCCTCGCGAATCGGCTCGAAGGCCTCCCACTCGATGAGCGGCTCGACTTCCGCCGGCGCGGCCGTCTCGTCTAACTGCGTTTCGAGCCGCTCGCGGACCTCGTCGCTCTCCTCGCCGTCGAGTCGCGCGAGTTCGTCGACCTCGACCTGAATCGCGCCCTCGCGGGTCTCCACGTCGCCGGTCACGCGGACGATGTCGCCGATCTCGATGTCGGGATACGCGCGGACGCCTGCCTCCTCGAAGGCCGCAGCCGGAACGACACCGGAGCCGTCACGCAGTTGGAACAGCGTCGGCCCGCCGGTCTGTTTGATACCGACGACTTCGCCCTCGACGTGGACCGCCTGGCCGACGGAGTCGGCGAGGTCGGAGACGCCGACGTTCTCGCCGTGGCGCACCTCGACGGTGACCGGGTCGGCGGGGTCGGCCTCGTGGAAGGACAAGTCGCCGTCCTCGCGAATTTCGGCGAGTTCGACGACGAACTCGTCGCCGACCTCGTACTCGCCGTCGAGGACGGAGTCGTGGACGAGCCCGGAGACGTGCGCTGAGATGTCGACGAAGACGCCGTACTCGACGACGCCGTTGACGGTCGCGTGATACAGCGCGCCCTCCTCCACGTCGGCGAAGGTACAGCCGTCGGCGAGCGCGTAGACGGTGGGGCCGGCAGCCCCCGTGCTGGGACTTTCTCCAGCATCAACAGATGGAACCATTAGTGAGTATTGCGGCCTTTCTCCCGTTAAGCGTTTCACTTCCCGGCAGGGGCCGCCGAGACGCCGCCTATCGGAACCCTTAGTTTTGCGCCGACCCGAATCTGCGTATGCGTCTGTTCCGGTCGAGTACGGTGATCGGTATCGCAGAGGGCGCCCTCTCGTTTGCCCGTTCCGCCGCGGAGGACACCCACCCCGACGAGTACATGGGGCTCCTCCGCGGCGAGGACGCCCGCGACCTCGGGCTCGACCGCGACGGCACCGTCGTCACCGACGTGCTCATCATCCCCGGAACGACCTCCTCGCCCGTCAGCGCCACCGTCCGTTCTGACATGATTCCGACCGGCGCACGCTCCGTCGGCTCGCTCCACTCTCACCCGAACGGCGTGCTTCGCCCCTCCGACCAGGACCTCCAGACGTTCGGCAACGGCAGCGTCCACGTCATCCTCGGTGCGCCCTACGGTCCCGACGACTGGCGCGCGTTCGACCGGAGCGGCGACCACCGCGAGCTGGAGGTGCTCGACGTCGAGCTTCCCGACGACGACTTCTTCGATTTCACGCAGGCTGATATCGACGCCGAGCTGGAGGGACGATGACGACGGTCGTCGCACAGGGGACCTTCGACATCCTCCACCCCGGCCACCTTCATTACCTGCGTGAGGCCGGCTCGATGGGTGATGAACTCCACGTCATCCTCGCGCGCCGGTCCAACGTCACCCACAAGGAGCCGCCGATTTTACCCGACACCCAGCGCCGGGAGATGGTCGATGCGCTCGACCCCGTCACCGAGGCCCACCTCGGCCACGAGTCGGATATCTTCGTCCCCATCGAGCGCATCGACCCGGACGTCATCGTGCTCGGCCACGACCAACACCACGACGACGACGCCATCCGCCGCGCGCTCGCCGACCGCGGCATCGACTGCGAGGTCGTTCGCGCCACGCCACACGAGACCGACGAGGAAGTGCTCTCGACGGGTCGCATCATCGACCGCATCTGCGAACAGCGGTGCGGGTAGCTCACTCGAACTGGAGTCGCCGCGCCGCGAGCAGACAGCCGACTCCGAGCACACCGAGCACCGCGATTAGCCCAGCCGGGCGCTCGCCACCGCTCCCGCTGGCCCGCCAGTCGCGGTCGAAGACGTTCCGGTAGTAGTCCGACACAGCAGCCCCCGACACTGCGAGCAGCACCTCTCTGTTTTCCCGCGCCGAGTTGTCGTTCCAGTTCATGCTCCCGAGGACGACGGTCTCGTCGATGACGACACCCTTGGCGTGTACCTTCTCGTACCCCTGCGGGCGGGCGAGCCGCGCCGTGAGCGAGAGTCCCTCGCGTTCCGCAATGTGATTCAGCCGATCTACGATGCGGCGATTCTCCTCCTCGACGTACCACGCACCCGACAGCAGTATCCGGACCTCGACGCCGCGGCGGGCCGCCTCAACGGTTGCCGCGACGAGCGACTGGTCGACGCTTCCGACGCTCATCTGAAGTACGCGGACCGACGACTCCGCCCGCTCGATACGGCGAACCACCTCCCGCTCGGCGTTGTCCGGCGCGGTGAGCAGCGACACGGACTCGTAGTCGAGCGTCGCGGGCTCCGTCCGGGCCCGGAACGACCCCGAGACGGGCGACTCGCTGGTGAACGTCTCCCCCTCGCGGAACTCTCTCCAGGGGATCGCCGCCCGATACCCGAAGTCGCCGGCGAACGTCTCCGCGAGTCGACTGACGACCGCCTCGTCAGCGACGGTCGCGCCCCAGCCGCGCGACGACGTGCCGCCGACCCCGGACGGCTTCCAGTTTTCCGTCAGGACGGTCGCCCGGCCGTCAGCGACGGCGTACTTCGCGTGGTGGTAGCGGTAGCGCGCCGTCGGCCCGTCGACGACCCGGACCCCGACTCCCGCGTTCACAAGTCGGTCCAGTCGCGCGGCCTGTTCACTCGTGATGCCGCCGACTGGCCCGCCTTCCAGCAGGACCCGCACCCGTGCACCGCGGTCGTGTGCCCGGACGAGTGCGTCGGTCACGCGCCGGGAGGTGAGCGTGTAGCCGGCCAGCAGGACGCGCTCGTCGGCCTGCTCGATTGGCGCGAGCGCGGCCGCTGGCGCGTCGGGTAAGACGAAGCCGCGCGCCTCGCCGCTCGTGCCGTCGACGACCGGATACTCGGTCACGCCGACCGGTCGCCACCGTCCGTCACTGTACACCTCGGCTTCGGGTGCGTCCTCGTACGCGAGCGCGGCGACGGTTTCGCCGTCGCGCTGCAGCCGGAGCCGTTCGCCGCTGTTCGAGAGCCGCGGGAGCGGGACCTCGACGACGCTTCGATTCCCGGGTCGCCGGACCGCCTCTGGATGGGCGGTCAAAATCACGGTTCCGGTCGCGTTCACCGCCGGCAGCCCCAGTCGTTCCTCCCCGTCGTCGAGCGTGTACGCAGAGAGGTTTGTCCCCTCACCCACAGTCACCGCGACGTACTCACCGCGGTCGTTCTCCGCGAGCGGGTTCGCGGCGACCGACGCGAACGCGGGATGCGGACCGTCCTCGGCGGTCGGTTCGTCGGCCGCGACCGCGACAGCCCCGGCTCCCGACGCGACGGTGAGCAGACACGCGAGGAGGACGAGTCGGAGGTGAGCCACGCGACGGGTGGCGCGGCTCCGGTGATAAAGTTACGCGGCCGCGGTCGCGCCGAGGTGGTCTTCGGCCTTCTCGGCTTCCGACTGCACGAGGAACGAGCGGTCGTCGACGTACTGGGCGGCCTCTTCGAGGGCGCGTTCCGTGCCGATTTGGACGAGTGCCCACGCCGCCGCGGCGCGGACGCCGTCGCGCTCCTCCTCGGCGAGCACGTCGCCGAGCGGCTCGACCGCGCGGGTGTCGCCGATGCGACCGAGCGCGCGGGCGGCCTGCGACCGGACCTCGTAATCCTCGGCGACGAGCCGGTTCGCGACCGGCTGTGTCGACTCCGGCGAGCCGATTTCGCCGAGCGCCTTCAGGACGGTCTTCTGGAGCGGCGGGTTCGACTCGTCGCTGATGTAGTCGTGGAGCATCTCGCAGGCCGCGTCGTCGCCGATCTTGCCGAGCACTTCGATGGCGGGTCGGTCACGCCGCTGTGCGAGCCCCTCCATCGCGTCGTACGCCTCCGGCGCGCCGAGCCGGCGGAACGCCTCCACGCAGTTGTCCTGCATGAACTCCGAGTCGAACGTCTCGAAGGCGGTCAGGATGCGCTCGGGGTCGTTCTCCTGTTCGGCGATGCGGACGACGCCCAACTCCGGCGGGAAGTCCTTGCGGTTGTCCGAGTCGAGCCGGTCGTAGAACCCCTCGACGGTGAGCTGTTCGACGACGGTGAGGTCGTCCCACTCCTCTGTGGCCTCCAGCGCGTCGGCGAACGCGTCCGTGGCCTCCAACAGCGCGGCAATGGTCTCGGCGTCGTCGTCGGCGTCGAGGTCGGCGTCGGCGACGGCCTCGGCCACGCTATCGAGGGCGGCGGTGTAATCCTCGGGGAAGTCGGAGCCGTACTCGACGCTGGTGTCGAGGGTGCTGGTGACGCTCTCGGTGAGCGTCTCGGTCGCCGCGATTACGTCCGGCTCGCCGTCTTCGGTCCAGCGGGTGTCGGTGATGGTCTCGCTGCCCGCCTCGATGGCGTCGACCACGTCGCTCCCGTAGGGGCCGCGCTGTGCCTCGAGCTGGCCGCGAAGCTCCTCCAGTCGCCCGGTGAGCCGCTCTGCCGGCGGCTCTTCGTCCTCGTCGTCCGGTTCGGGAAACGACGCGTTCTCGATTTGCGTCTCGGCGGCGTCGAGCGTCGCCTCGACCTCGTCGAGGTCGGCCTCGGTCTCGGCGGCCTCGAGTGCCGTCTCGGCCTCGTCGAGTCGTTCGTCCACTGTCTCGGGCGTGACGTCGACGGCCGTCTCCTCGTCGGCCGGCGCGTCGGTCTCGTCGGTCTCGTCGCTCCCGTCGCTCATACCGTTCTCTCCGTGAGTTGCAGAAAAGAGCGTTTCCCTTCACTCACGCCAGTAGAACCGCGGCGACAGCGTGACGTACGCCAGCGCACAGATGAGCAACGCGATGGGGAAGGCCCGCCGGAGCGCCGACGGGAACAACACGGTACACGCCTGCACCGCGCCGAGAATCAGCGCGTCACCGGCAAGGAGGTCCGGATAGGTGATCGGTGCGAGCATCGCGACCGCGAGCACGACCGTCGCGCCCACAGCAATCGTCGGGCCGACGACGCCGTAGATGACGCTGCCGGTCGCGGTGACGCCAGCTACCTGGAGTGCAGCGAGCAGCGTCGCGGCCAGCGTCGTCTGGACGCCTTCTGTCGTGGTGTCGTCCTCGTCGTAGGCGGCGTACATCCCGAGTCTGAGGACGCCGGCCGCGACGAACAGGCCACCGGCGACGAGCGGGGCGACTGTTGCGGCTCCGAGCGTGAATCCGGAGCCGACGCCGGCGAGACTGAATACGAGCACAGCGGGCGCGACGACGAACGTCGACACGTCGGCGAGCGCATCGAGGAACGCGCCGGCCTCAGAGGAGCCGTATCTGCGGGCGACCACGCCGTCCAGCCCGTCGGCAATCGCGCCCAGCAGGATGAGCCGTGCCGCGAGCGTCGGCTCCACGGTGGCGACGGCGGCGGCGACGAAGCCGATAGCCGCGTTGGTGACGGTCACGATGTCGGCTGCTGACACCCTGCCGACGAACCGTGGCTTCATATCTCTGGGTCGCCGGTCGCTCCCTTATGCGGTTCGCTTCGACGGTCGAACCACGGAACGTTTAGCCCCGTATCCCCAATCAAACGGTAATGAAGCGCCGGACTCTTCTCGCGACGGTGGGGACGGTCGCAACCGCGAGCCTCGCGGGCTGTTCCAGCGGCCTGTCCGAAGAGGACTACGACATCGGGATGACAGCAAACCAGTTTCGCCCGACCAGCTACACCGTGAGCGTCGGCGACACGGTCGTGTGGGGGAATCCGAGCTCGCGGGGCCACTCCGTCACCGCCTACGAGGACGCGCTCCCCGAGGGGGCCGACTTCTTCGCCTCGGGCGGAGCCGACACCGAGTCGGCAGCCAGAGACGGCTTCTGGGGGAGCAGTCGGGGACGACTCGCCTCCGGTGACCTGTACGAGCACACCTTCGAGGTCGCCGGCGAGTTCCCGTACTTCTGTATCCCCCACGAGGACGGCGGGATGGTTGGCACTATCGTCGTCGAATAAACGGAAAAGACGCTGCGTTACTCGACCTCGACGTCGTCTTCGTCCACGTCGACCGCGGTGTCTTCCTCCTCTGCGACCTCTTCCGGGCGTGCTTCGAGCGTGAGCTTCTGAATCTCGACGCGGCGAAGCGGGTAGATGGTCTTGGCCTCCGCGTAGATGGCCGAGGAGAGCCGCCCTTCGACGATGCTGTCGATGACTTCGTTGAACGTGTGTTCCTGTGCCGTCTCGCGCACGATGTCCGTCATCGTGCGGCGGATGGCGCGCTCCTGGCTGTGGTCCGCCTTCTTAGTCGTGAAGGCGACGGGCTGAATCTGGATGCGGTAGTCGTCGCTCGTGAGAATCGTCTCGAACGACTCGATCTTCGAGGAGCCGTGTCGGACGAGCGAGCGCAGGTAATCACGCGTGAGCGTGTACTCGACGAACTCCGTGTAGACGGCGTCCGAGCCGACGTCGGTGATGCGGAACGTCAGCTTCGTGTTGTTCTCGCTGGCGTTGTCCTGTAGCTCGCCGAGGGTCGTCTCGATGGTTCGGTTGTAGAGCTGTTCTGGTTCGTCTGCGGTGGTCTCACCGAGCTCCGCCCGGTCGAACTGCTCGGGGGCGATGACGGTGTACCACTTCTTTTCTTGACTCTGCTTGGATACGCTTCGGTCACTCATTGTTGGATGTTGTGTCTGTAATCGTCTGGTCTGCTACTATCAGATTCCGTACGTAGTCGTCCGCCGACGTGCGGAGGCCGCCGGTCGTCTCGCGAGCGATGGTCGTCTCGACCACCTCGCCGTCGACCGTCGTCTCCATCTCCGTGGTGTTGTCCGGTTCCAGCGCCGCGGCCACCGCGGCCGCGCGCTCGTGTGTCGTCCGGACGGTCGCGCGCTTCATACCGCGCGACGCACCTCCGTCTCGGCGGTGTCGGCGTCGATCCCCTCGATGTAGCCGGTCGTCGTCCGCCCCGTCGCGGTCGCCTCCGCCTGCTCGCCCACGCGCCGGGCGTGCTCGCCGGCGTGTTCCCCCGACAGCGCCGCCCGCTCACCGTCGACGGCGAGCGCGAGCGACTCCGGCGAGCGAAACGCCTGTGCGAGCCTGGCGACGGTCCCCAGCGGGGCCGTCTCCGCGACCCGAACCACGAACAAGCCGTTGTGGCGGGCGGTCTCTCCGGCTCGCAGGCCGGTGTGAGCCGCCGTCGCGTGGTCGCGCCAGACGTCGAGCGCCTCGTCGGCGCGTCTCGGCTCCTCGTCGGCGCGCGCGGCGTCGATAGCCAGCGCCACGCCGAGTCCGGGCCGGCGTCGGGCGCAGGCGTCGAGCACGTCGGCGTAGCCGCCGACCGTCGCGAACGGGCCGCCGACGTGTGGACGCAGGACGCGCTCGACGCGCTCTGCGGCGTGGGCGGGTGCGTCCTCGATTGCGCGGAGCGCGACCGCCGACGCGATTCGCCGGTGGGTCTCCGAATCGAGCGACTCGGCGTCGAGCCCGCCGACGAGTGCCGCCGCGGTGTCGCGTGCGGCCGAGAAGCCGGCGTGGACGAGCGTCGAGTGGGCGAGCCCATCGACGAGCGTCTCCGTGTCGCCGCCGACCGGCACCGCGACGCCGGGTCTGCGGTCGAGCTTCGCCGTCGCCGGCTCGTACAGCGGCGTGTTCTCGCCGGGCGTGTAGCCGGCCGCGACGGCTCCTGCGAGCGCGAGGACGGCGTCGGCGTCGGTCCCGATGTCGTCCGCCGCGGTGTAGGCCGTCGCCGACAGCGGCTCGTCGGTGAGCGCGATGTCGGCGTCGGCGTCGGCTCCGAGACACACGGTGAGGTCACCGTCGGTGACGGTGATATCCGGGACCGCCCTGACTGAGGCGTGAAACGGGGTGTCGGTCGCGTGGAGCGCAGCCGCCAGTTGGCCGAGCGCCGCGAGGGCGTCGCCGTCGGCGGTCGCCTGGAGCCGAACGAAGTCGGCGTCGCGACAGGCGGCCGCGAGGCTCTCGGCCGGGGCGGACTGTGCTGGACGACCGGATTGTGTCATCTATTGGGTAATCTCGACGGCAACTTCGTACGAGTACGTGAACTCCTCGTCGATCTCGTCGCCGCGGTAGTAGTCGATGAGGCGTCGAATCTTCGACTCCGTGTTCTGGAGCGCGCGCTTGTTCTGGTAGTCGGTCTGATTCTCGTCCATGTGGTCGCGCAGCCGGACCGCACGCGCCAGCAGATTCCGGAGGTCCTCGGGGACCTCGGGGGCGGCGTCGTGCTCGTCGAGAATCTCGCCGACCTTCTTGCCGGTGACGAGCTTCACGTCCGGGACGGGAACGCCCTGGACGCCCTCGTCGCGCAGCTTCATGCCGATCTGGGACGGGTCGTCGCCCTGCTCGGCGAGTTCGACGACGCGCTCCTCGACGGCGTCTGCGTCTACGTCACTCCACTCCGGGTTCTCGTCTGCCGCGGGCTTGTCCGAGCCGGACGAGCCACGACGGCGGGTATGCATTCGTGCCATAGATTGATTGAACGAACACGAGCCGCGACAGCGAGGTCTACTCGCACGTCCGCAATCCCAAGCCACACAACCGGTGGCAGGTCGGATTTGCGGCTGTGCCGTTCCTACAACGTATTCTCCCGCTCGCGTACTTATGGGTTGTTACTCCCGCCTCTCTGGTTCGATGGGTTTATACTCGAAAGCGGGATACGATGGAGTGCACGCGGGCTTGTAGATCAGTGGTAGATCGTTCCCTTGGCAGGGGAAAGGCCCAGGGTTCAAATCCCTGCAAGTCCACTCCTTCGCTCCGTTTCACTCCGACCAGTCCCGGACTTTCTCACTCGAACGTCGCCCCGATAGCGTTATCGAGGACCGACACCGCACGGTCGATATCCGACTCGTCGACACACAGCGGCGGCGAGATGATGTTCTGGATGTCCGGACGACCACCGCCGAACAAGACCCCGTGCTCGCGGGCGTACTCGCGGGTCTCGGCCACGGGATTATCTTCGTCTCCGTTCTCGACCATCGGGTCGACGAACGGCTCGCCGGTAGCGGGGTCGCGAAACTCGACACCCCAGTGGAAGCCGCGCCCGTGCACGTCGGCGACGGCGTCGTGTTCGGCTTCGAGTTCCCGGAGCCGGTCTTCGAGCAGGGGAGCCAACTCCCGGACGTTGTCGATGAGCCCGTCCTCGTACTCGTCCATCGCAGCCAGTCCCGCCGCACAGCCGAGGGGGTGGCCAGCGAACGTCTGGCCGACGGCGATACCCTCCTCGCGGAAGTGGTCGCTCAACGCGCCGTTCGCGACGACGCCGGCCAGCGGAACGTACGCGCTGGTGACGCCCTTCGCGAAGGTGATCATGTCCGGGCGGACGCCCTCGGTGCCGATGCCGAACCAGTCGCCACACCGCCCGAACCCCGTAATGACCTCGTCGGCCACGAGCAGGATGTCGTACTCGTCACAGAGCTCGCGGACGCGCTCGAAGTAGCCCGGCGGGGCCGGATACGCGCCGCTGGTCCCGCCGATGGGTTCGGTCAGGAGCGCGGCGATGCTGTCGGGACCCTCGTTCCGGATGACCCACTCCAGATGGTCGGCCGCCTGGTCGGCCAACGCCTCGGGTGCGTCGGCGTCGAAACACTCCGGCAGGGGTGGCATGAACCGCGCGGTCCCGGAGGTGGCGGCGTACCGTTCGACGGTCGCGCGCGTCGACGGGTCGCCCGTGAGACTCGCCGCGCCGTAGGTGCCGCCGTGGTACGAGCGCCATCGGGTGAGCACCTTCGGAGCGTCCTGATACGAGCGCGCGAGCTGCATCGCGGCCTCGTTCGCCTCGCTGCCGGAGACCGAAAAGAAGACGCTGGCGTCGTCGACGGGCGCGACCGCGGCGAGCCGCCCGGCCAACGCCGAGCGCGCGTCGTTGTGTTTCGAGGAGGAAACGTACGCGATGCGGTCGAGTTGGTCGCGGATGGCGGCGTTGATGCGTTCGTTGCCGTGGCCGGCGTTCACACAGTAGAGCTGGGCGATGAAGTCGAGATACTCCTCGCCGTCTGCCGTCTGGATGTACGCGCCGTCGCCGTCGGTCACGTCCAGCGTCTCGGCGTCGGGCGAGTGCCAGTGTGGTATCGCTCGGTCCTCGGACCCGGGTGAGACGGGCGTTCGATTCGGTCGTGACATGTGCACGAGCTATGCAGTCTCGTGTGATAAGTGCTGGCACGACACGCACCCGTCGGTCGAGGCCGGCTACGCCAGCCCTCGCCGCTCGACGAACGCGCGAACCTCGCTGACGGCGGCGTCGAACTCGTCACGAACGACGGTGTGGCCCGCACCGTCGATATGGACGAGGGGGCCGTCGAGCGGCCCGGCAAGCCGGCGTTCCTCCTGGCGGATACGGTCGTCGGCATCGGCCTTCAGGACGAGCGTCGGCGCGTCGATGTCGCCGAACGCGTCCGACGTGACGGGGTAGCCGGCGTGTGCCAGCGCCGCCGTGCGCGGGTCGCACTCGCCCTGTGCGACCGCGCGGCGTCGGGCCTGTTCGCCTTCGGCTTCGAGCGCGTCGACGCGCTCGGCGAGCGATTGGCTCCGCCACTCGTGGACGCGGTCGCGGACGAACCGCCGTCGCTCGTCGGCGCTCATCGGCGGCTCCGAGTCGGCAAAGCGCGCAGGGTCCTCCAGCACGAGGGCGTCGAGGTCGGCTTCGGTCGCGAGCCACGCGGCGGTCGCGGCTCCCATCGAGTGGCCGTAGACGACTGGCGCGTCGAGTCCGAGCGCGGCGATACCCTCGCGCATGTCGGCGACGCGGTCGGCCATCTGGTAGCCGGTCGCCGGGGCGTCGGTGTGGCCGTGGCCGCGGGCGTCGTACGCGTGGACGGTGAACTGCTCGGCGAGCGCGTCGACGATGGGCCGGCGACAGCGGGCGCTCTCGTAGAAGCCGTGTGCGAGAAGCAGCGGGGGACCGGCACCCGTCCGGTAGGTGCGGACGGTGATGTCGTTCGCCCGGACGGTGTCCGTGGTCCAGCCGTCGGGGAGTCGGAGCGGACGGCGCACCCTCAGAGGGTGTACTCGTCCTCGGGGTCGGTGTCGGCGGCGGGGTCGTGTTGGTCGTCGGTCGCCTGCGTGAACAGGTCCTCGCCCGGTTCGCGGCCGGTGTCCTCGTCCACGTCGAAGGCCGTCAGTCCGAGGGTGAGCAGCTCCTCGATCGCCTCGTCGCGGTTGATGAACTCGCCCTGGTTGACGAATCGGTCGATCTCCGAGTCGATGCGGTCGGGGAGGTCGATACGGATTTCGGACATATCTCTACTCGGTGTGTCGTCCTTTTGAATCTACCGCGAGGAGCTTACTCGTCGCGCTCGTTGCCGCGTTCCCAGACGCTGTCGGCGCCGTCTCCGTTCGGTGCTGTGTGGCTGATCTCCTTCAGGCTCTCCCGTTCCCGGTCGTTCATCGTGTTACGCCACGAGGCCGCGTATCTACTTGAACGTTCGTACAATCCTGGTATTACTATCTATACCATACTAAGAATATAAGGTTATTCGAGGAACCGCTCGATGCGGTCCATCGCGGTGCGGAGGTCGTCCATCGAGGAGGCGTACGACATTCGGAGGTGTCCCTCGCCGCCGGTGCCGAATGCGTCACCTGGGACGACGGCCACCTGCTCTGCCTGCAGGAGGGCCTCGGCGAACTCGCCGGCGTCGGGCCACGGCGACTCGGGGAAGACGTAGAACGCGCCCGTCGCCTCGAAGCAGTCGATGCCCATCTCGTCGAGGCGAGCGAGCACGAAGTTCCGCCGGCGGTCGTACTGGGTACACATCTCTTCCACGTCGGGCTCGCAGTTGTCGAGCGCCTCGATGGCCGCGTGTTGGGCCGTCGTCGGGGCCGACAACATCGTGTACTGGTGGATGCGGTTGATGGACTCGACGACGTGTGCCGGCGCGAGCGCGTAGCCGAGCCGCATCCCCGTCATCGCGTACGCCTTCGAGAAGCCGTTGAAGACGACGGTCCGTTCGCGCATCCCCGGCAGCGTCGCGATGGAGGTGTGGTCGCCCTCGTAGGTGAGCGCGGCGTATATCTCGTCGGCCATCACCGCGATGTCGTGCTCGCGACAGAACGCGGCCACCTCCCGCAGTTCGTCCTCGGTCATGGTCGCCCCGGTCGGATTGTTCGGGTAACAGTAGACGAGCAGCTCGGCCTCCTGTGCGCCTGCGGCCTCCAGTCGCTCGCGCGTGAGGACGAACTCGTCTTCGGCGCGGGTCTCGACCGGGAGCGGTTCGCCGCCGGCGAATCGGACGCCCGGCTCGTAGGAGACGTACGCCGGCTGTGCGATGGCGACGCTGTCGCCCGGATTCACGAGCGCACGGAACGTGGCGTCGATCGCTTCACTCGCACCCGCCGTGACGATGATCTCCTCGTCGGGATCGTAGTTCAGGTCGTAGCGGGTGACGTGGTCGGCGATGCGCTCGCGCAGTTCGACCATCCCCTTGTTTGCGGTGTAGGAGGTCCGCCCGCGCTGGAGCGAGTCGATGGCGGCTTCCCGCGCCCGGTAGGGGGTCGCGAAGTCCGGTTCGCCGACGCCCAGCGAGACGACGTTGTCCATCTCGGCGGCCACCTCGAAGAAGCGGCGAATCCCCGACTCGGGCACCGACGCCACGCGGTCCGAGGGCTGGAGGGGTGTCTCGCTCATGGGGAGTAGCTGATGCGTTCGTCCCCCTCCTCGGTGTCGAACCGGTGGTTCGACTCCTTGTACGTCTCCATCACGTAGTGGGTGACCGTCTGTGTGATTTCGGGCAGCGGGGCGACCTTCTCGGAGACGAACCGCGACACCTCACCCATGGAGTCGGCCTCCACGTCGAGCGCGAAGTCGTAGTCGCCGGACATGAGCCGGAGCGAGGCGACCTCGGGAAAGCCCGCGAGTCGCTGCGCGATGTCGCGGTAGGAGGTCTCGCGGTCAAGCGTGACGTTACACTCCACGTGTGCACGCACGGGTTCGTCGTCGAGCTTCGACGGGTCGACGACGGCCGTGTAGCCGGCGACGACACCGTCGGTCTCCAGTGCGGCGATGGTCTCCTCGACGGCGGACTCGTCGAGCCCGGTCATCCGCGCGAGGTCGGCGGTCGTGTAGCGGGCGTTCTCCCGCAAAAGGTCGAGTACTGCGGCACGCTCGTCCATACGCCGACGCGGTCCAGCGTCCGGTTAACCCTTGCGTCGCCGACAGGCGTTACCCCCGCGTCTTTCCACATTTTCGCCGATGGGGCTATGTCAATAATTACCATACAGTGATATATTATCTCACGATATTCTTATTATGTTCCCCCGTATTCGAGCAGGTATGCACACGCATGCGCTGGAGACCGCGGTGACGCTCTACGAGAGTGACACGTACACGCTGTCGATGGCCGCACAGCAGGCCGGTGTCGAGGAGTCCCGGCTCGTGGACTGCCTCGCCCGCCGCGGCGTCGACACCACCGGTGCCGTCCCGGAGGACATCAAGGCCGCCGGCCGCGCCACCGCAGACTGACACCGCTGACGCTCGGCCCCTCCGTCGCCCGCTCCCGCTCGTCGGTCCAGCCCGCTCTCCCGTCAGAAAACCGCCTTCCGACTCAGTTCTCGCCGAAGAAGTCCGTCTCGACCGTCTGGTCCTGACTGAACGAGTCGAGCCGGACGCGCTTCGACCCGAAGGCCGTCTCCACGGTGACGTACATCTCCGTCGTCAGCGTGGAGCTCTCGCCGTTCCGGACGTGGGTCGGCCACCACTCGGCCATCTTCGAGTTGTCCAACTCCATCGTCGGGTCGATGGTCGTCGTGCCGACCGTTCCGATGAGATACTCCTCGGGGTCGCCGTTCTCGTCGCGCACTACCTTCTCGTCCGCCAACACCACGTCGTTCAGCCGGACCGTGTAGGTCACGTCCGTGATGGTAATCGGCTGTGACCGCTCGTTGCGAATCTCGGCTTCAGCCTGCAGGGGTGCGACTGCCTCCGTCGCCGTTCCCCACTGCGCGCTCGTCCGCTCTATCGTCGCGACCGTCCGGCCCTGCTGTTCGATGGTTCGCGGTTCGCTGCTCTCGAAACTCGACAGCAGGTCCGTCCCGACCGTGCGTTCCTCCTCGGGTTCGGGGGCGTCGAGTCGGGTCACACCGATATCGGCCGTCGTGTTCGCCTGTGTGATAACTGTCGACTGTTCCCCACGGTTGAGATGGCGCGCCCACCACGCCGGCACGCTGTCGTGGCGGAACTCGCTCGTCAGCGTGTACGTGTTGTTACCCGGTTCGAGTCCGTCGAACGTGGCCTGTCCGCTGGCCGCCTCGACACCGTTGATCGTCGTCCGCTCGGTCACGTCCAGCGTGACGATGTCCCCTACTTCGCCGTCGTTCGGGTTCGAGACGACGAGTTCGGTCTCGATGTCCGTCGTCGCGTCCGTCACCGCACCCCACTCGCTCGACCGGTCGACGAGCTCCGGCCGGTCGAAGCTCGTGTCCTCACCCGCGCCGGGAATCGTCGACACCTCGGTCGTCCCGGCACCGAGCAGGTCGGTCTGGAGGCGAGCGTTGCGCTCGAAGATGGTCAGCGGGACGCGCTCCAGTTCACCGTCGCGCTCGACGAGCCCGTACACCCGGACGGAGAGGTCGGTGGTCTGGTTCGCGCGGATGTGGCTCCGCCACCACTCGGCCATCCGCGGCGTGTCGATGGCCGGGTTCGCGGTGAACGTCCCCGACTCGCCGGGGACGAGACTGAACGAATCCTCCGTGGTCCCCTCCCCGACGGTGACGCCGTTCATCTCAATCGCGTACGCCGTTCCGTCGAGCTGGATGGGGTAGTCGTGGATGTTCTCGATGTCCGTCCGGACCTGTAGCGGGGTCGACTCGGCGGTCGCCTCACCCCAGCTCGCGCGCTGGTTCGAGACGCGAAGGATGGTGTCGTTGCCGACGCCGACCTCACGCGACTCGTCGCTCGTCACCGACGAGAGCAGGTCGGTCGTGAGCCGTTGTTCGGTCGCCGACAGCTCCACGCTCTGTGGAATGCCCGGCAGCGAGACGCGCGGCTCCGTCACCAGCGTCGTCGTCTCGCCGTTGTTGATGTGGGTGACCCACCACTCGGGAATCTTGTCGTTTCGGAGCGGAACGTCGACGGAGAGGGTGCTCTCTCCGGCCGGGAGCCCCACGCCGCCCTGTGACCCCTCGGCGACGGTCACGTCGTTCATCCGGACGGTGAACCCCAGCGTCGCGGCTCCGGGTATCGACCGGTCGTTCGGGTTCTGTATCGTGATGTCGTTGCGAATCGTCGTGGTCTCGTTCGTCACGTCACCGAACGAGGAGTCGACCGACTCGACGGTCGGGCTCTCGAAGTTCTGGGCGAACTGGAAGACGTACACTCCCAGCCCGGCCGCCGCCACGAGTAGGACGACGCCTCCCACGAGAAGCGCTTTGCGGCGATTTACCATGGGCGTTCTACACCAGCATCGGTGGTAAAGCCGCCGGCCACACAGCAGTTTTGCCCGCGCCGCCACAACGGACCGGTATGGTTCAGACCGACTCCGACTCACAGCTCCAGCGCGGCGACCTCGCCCCCGACTTCCGACTCGTCGGTACCGAGGGCGCACACTACACGCCCGACTCATTCGCTGACAACGACGCCCTGCTCGTCGTCTTCACGTGCAACCACTGTCCGTACGCGAAGGCGAAGTTCGCCCCGCTCAACGCGATTGCCGAGGAGTACGACGACTGTGCCGTCGTCGGCATCAATCCCAACGACGCCGACGAGTATCCGGACGACTCCTACGAGCGCATGTGTGAGCTCGTCGACGACGGCACCATCGGCTACGACGCCTACCTCCGGGACGACGACGGCAGCGTCGCCGAGGCCTACGGAGCCGTCTGCACGCCGGACCCGTTCCTGTTTGCACGCGAGGACGGGGAGTGGCGACTCGCCTACCACGGCCGGCTGGACGACGCGCTCAACCCCGACGACGAGCCGTCGGGCGAGCCGGGCTTCGAGGTACGGCAGGCGATTGACGCGGTGCTCTCGGGTGAGGACGTGAGCCTCGAGGATAATCCGTCGCGGGGCTGTTCGATTAAGTGGCCGTCTGCGTAGCTACTGCAGCGACGCGTCGACCGGCAGTTCGTTCGTCCGTGCGGCAAGCACTATCGCACCGGCGAGCAGCGCGACCGAGAGCACGCCGATGCCGGTGATGAGCGGGCTGTCCATGGTCCCACCGACCGCAGCGAGTGCCGCACCGGCCGCAGAACCACCGAACAGGGGGGTGAGCGTCGTCATTACCACTACTGTCGCGGTCTCGTGAATAAATGATACGCCTCGCAGACGCCGTGTGAGCAGGTGTCACGAGCGCAGGCGTTCGAGGAACGTCTGGAACTCGTCGTCGCCCTCGGCGATGCGCTCCCAGTCGAGCAGCCCGCGCTCCTCGCGAGTCCCCGCGACGGTGTTGTCGAGGACGAACGCGATGACGCCGCCGACGGCCATCTGGACGCCGCCGACGATGTAGACCGTCCGGGCGACGACCTCCGTCCCGAGCACGGACCCGAGGACGGGCACGGACGCGAAGCCCGATTGGAGCGCCGTGTACCCCGACAGCCCGCCCATGTACTGTGGTACGGCCATTCCGGCGAAGATGGCCATCCCGATGATGAAGATGTTGCGCGAGGAGTCCAAGTCGACGTACTTCAGATTCGAGAGCCCGACCGCGACGATCTGCCCGAACATCGCGATGTAGAGTCCCCCGACGATGGGGTCTGGAATCGTCGCGACCAGTTGGCCGAAGTAGCCCACGAAGCCGGCCACGAGCATGAGGACTGCGCCGATCTGGACGACGTAGCGGGAGGCGACGCCCGTCAGCCCGATTGCGCCGACGTTCTCGGAGTAGGAGGTCGACCCGCCGGTCCCCATCAGCCCGGAGAAGATGTTGGCGAGACCCTCCATCCCGATGCCGTGGTTGATGCGCTTTGCCGAGGGCGCGCCGACGCCGGACATCCGGGCGACGGCGTGGTAATCGGCGAACGATTCGATGATGGACGCGAGCACGCCCGCGAACATCCCGATGGCGAACGAGACGCCGAACTCCGGGACGCCCCACTGGAGCGGGTAGACGACTTGGATGGGATCGGCGCTCGCGATGAGACTGAGGTCGATGTAGGCGGGATCACCCGACGGAATGACGCCGGTCGTAGAGCCGACCGCGGCCACGACCCACGCGCCGACGATACCGAGCAAGATGGGGAACAGCCCGAAGACGCGCGACTGTTTGTCGAGATACTGTGAGAACAACACGATGAGTCCGAGCGTCAGGAGGAGCAGATACCAGTTGTTCGTTGCGGCCGTCACCTGCGGGGCGTCGAACAGCGATAGCCCGATGAGGGTGACGACCGGCGTGACGACCACGGGGGAAAGATACTCGCGGAGCCGGCCGACGAGGCCGAGATAGCCGATGAACACCTCGGCGACGCCCGCGGCGATGATCGCTCCCTGCAAGAACAGGAGCTTCGTCTCCCAGCCGACGCCGGAGACGAAGGCGTTCGAGGAGACGATGGCGAGTCCCGGTCCGAGCATCGAGAACGGTGCACCTTGGACGATCGGATACCGGTTCCCGATGGTCGTCTGAGCCAGCGTCGCGACGCCCGAGACGACGAAGAAGGTCCCGATGAACTGCGCGCGAAACTGCTGTGGCATCCCCATCGCGTTCGCGAGCAGCAGCGGGACCGCGATGTTCGCCCCGATCATCGTCAGGTAGTGTTGTGCGCCCAACAGGAGCGCCCTGTCCAGCGGCGGTTTGTCGTCGATGCCGTACTCGACGAGCGCGTCGCGGTCGTCCGTCTCGTCCCCGGTTGTGCCCATTTCGTCCGAGGTGTGCCAGACACCGGTGTTAAAATTCCCGGTCGCTCCCGGGGAGGTAGCCGGAACGTATTTGCGCGTGGTGGCGCTGGTTCGGGTATGAACTGGGTCGATACGATCGCTGACTGGCAGACCCGCCGCGTCGACGACGGCTACCCCGGTCTCCACGACCTCGCCGACGCCGGCTTCTCCGGCGGTGTCTCGACGGGCGACTCGTGGCTCCTCTTCGTCAACGGCACCGCCGTCTCCGTCACCGATCACTCCGAGGGTGGCCCGACGCCGGGCGACATCGAGCGCTTCGAGGATGCACCGCTCACGGCCTACGAATCTCCCCACCCCTCGCTCCCGCTGTTGGCCGCGATGCAGTTCGGCGACACCGAGGAGCGCGGAACATACTACACGGAGGAGACGCCCCTCTCGGAGGTGGAGGAGACGCTCGAGGACGGCGGCTTCACCGGCTACGTCGAACTCTCCGAGAACGTCCTCTCCGGTGACTACTACACCGTCTACCAGGCCGGCCGGTCGATGCACGCCGCCTTCGTCGGCAGCAGCGAGACGCTGCGCACCGACGAGGAGGCCCGCGAGGCTGCCCACGACGAGGTCGGTCTCTACGAGGTCGTCGCCGCGTCCATCGACGTGGTCGAGATTCCCGACGCGGCGGAGCCGGAGCCGGAATCGACGCCGGCCGCGACGGCATCTCTCGACGAGTCGAACGACGCTGGGGCGGCCGGAGACGCCCCCGACGTGGAGTCGGAGCCGGACTCTGAGGCCCCCAACGAGGCTCCGACGGCGGAGCCTGTCGCAGACGACACCGGGACCGAGGTGTACACCGACCCGGACGCCGGCTCCGTCACCGCGGATGCAGACGACGACGAGGAGTCACCCCCTGCCGATAGTGAGGCGCACACGGAGGGCGACACCGAGCCGGACGAGGAGTCGGACGGCCCGACCGACACCGACCCAGCGCCCGCCACTCCAGCCGACGAGCCGGCGACGGAGGAAACCCGCATAA
This sequence comes from Halosegnis longus, assembly GCF_009663395.1. Lineage (NCBI taxonomy): Archaea > Methanobacteriati > Methanobacteriota > Halobacteria > Halobacteriales > Natronomonadaceae > Halosegnis > Halosegnis longus. Next base: position 1,790,431 of record NZ_QKNW01000001.1, read on the forward strand.
AAGAGACGCCGGCCGAGGAAACCCCGCCGACGGATGCCGTCTCTCGCGTCACCGAGCCGGACGAGGAGCCGGACAGCGAGGAACTGGTCGGTGACGACGCCGCGGCGTCGAGCGACGACGCGGGCGTTCCGAACGCGCCGTCGTCGTCGCCGACGCGTTCAGCGTCGACGACACAGCGCACGTCCGCGACCGAACAGCTCGCCGCCCGGTCGATTCCGTCCGTCGACCCCGAGCGAACCGGAGGAAGCACCTCGGCGCAGTCGACCCGCAACTCCCGTACGCCCCGACAACGGAAACAGCGGGACCAGTCGCGCACACAGCAGGCGACGACCCGACAGTCCACGCGCCAACAGGAGTCGACCCAGCCCGACGCCGAGGAACTCGACGCGGTTCGTTCGGAACTGGAGACCGTCCGGGAGTCGCTGGAGACGGCGGAGACCGAGCGCGACGAGGCGCGCGCACAACTGGAGACGGCCCGCGAGGAGCTGGCGGCGGCCGAGACCGCCCGCGAGGAACTCGAAGCCGAGCGGGACGACCTCAAGCGGGAGGTCGAATCCCTCCAGTCGCGAGTGGACGAGCTCGAATCGCAACTCGGTGACGTGGCGACCGACGGGCCGTCGCTGCCGGCCCCGGAGGCGTTCGGCGGGACGAACCTCTTCGTCCGGTACGACTCGAAGGGGAAGACGACGGTCGAGACCGCTCACGACGGCGACGGGTCGCCCGCGGAACTCGCGGAGAATCTCCGACTCGTCCACCACACGCAGTTCGAGACCGAGGGGGCGACCGTCCACGGCGAGCCGTTCGAGCAGTGGCTCTACTCCACCCAGCAGTACCGGTTTGCCGAGTGGCTCGTCGGCCGGCTCGTCTTCGAGATTCGCGAGACCGACACGACGAGCAAGCTCTCGGAGCTGTACGACGCGCTGCCGGACATCGACCGCATCGAACTCGCGGGGTCGGTCGCCGTCCCCGACGGCAACGAGGAGGTGGACATCGGCTTCGATATCGTCTGTCGCGACCGGATGGGCGACCCGCTGTTCGTCGCCGACCTCGACGCCTCCCGCCAGCCGGTCTCGGACGGACAGATGGCGTCGCTCGTCCAGGATTCGGGGCTGGTGTGTGAAGCAGAGTCGACGTTCGCGGGGGCCTTCTTCGTCTCGGCGGCCTTCTTCGAGCCGGGCGCACTGGAGACCGCACGCGACGCGACGAGCGGGAGTCTGTTGAGTCGCGACTCGCGGCTCAGCTACGTGAAGCAGTCGCGAAAACGCGGCTACCACCTCGCGCTCGTCGAATCACGCGACGACGGGTTCCATCTCTCGGTGCCGGACCTCTAGGACTCGATCTCCGGCGTGTCGTCGATCTTCATCCCTTCGAGCTTGTCGACGATCTCGTCGACCTTGCCGTCGAGGTCGTCGACGAACTCGTAGGTGGTCTCGGTCGTAATCGCCCCCTGGCTCGACGGCTCGATGAGGTTCTCCTCTTCGAGCACGCGCAGGGAGTAGCGGACCTTGTGGTGGGGGTACCCGGTCTCGTTGGACATTTTCACGATACCGATAGGCTCGTTCTCGATGACCATCTTGAGCACCTGCAAATGGCGCTCCAGCATATCGACTTCCTTCTCAAGTCGGTCTATCATGGCATTTGTTAACTTGTGTTAACGGGTTTTAAACATTACCCTACCGGCCGGCACCGACTCGACACGACGTCTTCGCCCGAGGTGGTTATATCCCTTGTGAATCCGTGGCGTGGCAGCCGTCCAGTGGCGTACCGAAACCGGTTTAGTCGGCGATTCAGAGTTGTGACCGTAATGACTGTCACAATCGTCGGCGCTCAGCTCGGCGACGAAGGGAAAGGCGGCATCGTGGACGTGTACGGCGATGCGGCCGATATCGTCGTCCGATACCAGGGCGGCGACAACGCTGGTCACACGGTCGTCCACGAGGGCAACGAGTACAAGCTCTCGCTCGTTCCCTCCGGCGCGGTCCGCGGCAAGGTCGGTATTCTGGGGAACGGCTGCGTCGTCAACCCCGAGACGCTGTTCGATGAACTGTCCGAGCTCCGCGAGCGGGGACTCGACCCCGACGTGCGGGTCGCTCGCCGCGCACACGTCATCATGCCGTACCACCGCGTCCTCGACGGCATCGAGGAGAAGGCCAAAAGCGAGAGCGACGACGAAATCGGCACGACGGGCCGCGGTATCGGCCCGACCTACGAGGACAAGGCCGGCCGCCGCGGCATCCGCGTCGGTGACCTGCTCGCGCCCGACGTGCTCCGCGACCGACTCGAACGCGTCGTTCCGGAGAAGCGCGCCATCGTGGCGGACGTGTTCGGCGTCCCGGTCGAGGACCTCGACAACCCCGACGCGCTCGACGTGGACGCGATGTACGAACACGCCCGCGCGTACGGCGAGCGACTGGCCGGCCAGACGGTCAACGCCGGCCAGTTCATCGCCGACGCCCGCAGCGAGGGCAAGCAGGTGATGTTCGAAGGTGCACAGGGCACCATCATCGACATCGACCACGGGAACTACCCGTTCGTCACCTCCTCGAACCCGACCGCCGGGGGCGCGGCTGTCGGCTCCGGCACCAGCCCCGGCGTCGTCGGACAGGGTGAGGTACTCGGCATCGTGAAGGGGTATCTGACCCGCGTCGGCTCCGGGCCGATGCCGACCGAACTCGGCGGCGTCGAGGGTGACACCCCCGGCTACGGCGAGCAGGGCAGCGGCGAAAACGAGGAGATAGCGACCTACATCCGCGAGGAGGGCGGCGAGTACGGTACCGTCACCGGTCGCCCGCGCCGCGTCGCGTGGCTCGACATGCCAATGCTCCGCCACTCCGCCCGCGTCAACGGGTTCACCGGCCTCGCAATCAACCACATCGACGTGCTCGCCGGACTGGACGAGGTGAAAGTCGGACACAGCTACACGCTCGACGGCGAGGAGACGATGACGATGCCCGCCACCACCGAGGAGTGGAGCCGGTGTGAGGCGAACCTCCGCACGTTCGACGGCTGGGCGGCGTTCGACTCCGCGGCCGTCGCCGAGGAGGGGTACGAGGCGATTCCAGCGAACGCCCGCGCGTACCTCGAGTACGTGAGCGAGGAGCTGGACACGCCGGTCTACTGCGTCGGCGTCGGTCCCGGCCGCGAGGAGACGGTCGTCGCCGAAGACGTCTGGTAACCCGGCACGCTTTTTGTGTCGACACCACTCGGTTCACGTATGCAAGAGTCTCTGCTGGACATCGTCTGCTGTCCGCTGGACAAGTCCGACCTCGAACTGGAGGCGATTCGCCGCGACGACGACGAGGTGCTCGAAGGCCGGCTCGTCTGCACCGAGTGCAGCGAGGAGTACCCCATCGAGGACGGGATCCCGAACCTCCTGCCGCCGGATATGCGCGAGGCCTGAGCGGCGAGACACTTTTGTAACGAGCGCGTCATTCCGCGACCGTGACCGACCGACTCGTCGTCCAAATCAACCGGACGGGCGTCCACTCGCTCGACGTGCCCGAAACGTTCGAGACGGACGACTCCTTCCTCGTCGTGCTCCGCAACCACGGCGAGTCGACCCACGCCCATCTCCACCTCGGCGACCAGCTCTCCACCGTCGGTCGAATCGACGCCACCAACCACTATCTCGACGGCGGCACCACCAGACACGTGAGCGTCGATATCGACGCCGAGCCGGGTACCAGACACCGCGGCCGGCTCAAGATCGTCGTCGGCCACGGCGCGGAAACCCGATTCGTCTCCGTCGTCATCGACGCCGCGGATAACACAGTTCGCGTCGACCCGGACCTCTCGACGCCGTCGCGGTCTCAACCGGACACCGTCTTCGGCGGCCTCGACCCCCTCGCCGTCGGCGCGGTCGCGTCGGCGACGCTGTGTCTGCTCCTCCTCGCGGCTGCGCTCGTCGCCTCCGCCGCGAACGTCGTCTTCGTCGTCTTCGCCGTCTTCGCCGTTCTCGCGGGGCTGCTCGCGGCCGGGCTGTTCGCTATTCGGTAGCGTCGGTCGACGTTCCGCTCAGATTCCCGTCGTCGTCGAACCGCTTCGCCCGGAGATACCGCGCCCGGTAGCGGTTGGCCGGGTCCGAGGTGTCCGCCTCCCGAATCTCGTCGGCGCGCCCGTCGGCGACGGCGTCGATGATCTCCTCGACCTGCTCCTTCTCGCTGGGCGTCAGGGTGAACTCGTACGTCTGTTCCTGTTCGCCCTCCAGTCGCGTCCACTTGCGCGCGGCCGCGATGACGAGCGAACACGGCTCGCGACACGGGAACTCGCCGTCGCCGCCCGGCACGTCGAGGTCGGTCTCATCGTCGTACTGCCACTCCCGGCGTTTCACACACTGCGAGTCGTCACAACACGCCTCCGCGACCCAGTTGACGTGCTCGTAGCTGTCGCCCCGGTTCCACGTCTTGACGACGCCGTAAATCCCGCTCTGGCGACCGATAGTCGACTCCCAGTGGTCGATGTCGAGTTCGCCCTGCCGTTCGAGATACCAGTTCGCGACCGTCGCGGGGTAGATGTACTCGACCGTCTCGACGCACTCGCGGCCGGTCTGCTCGGGAAACACCCAGCCGTGCGGGAGCGACGGCGCGGTCTTCAGCGGCCGGTAGCGACCGTCGTCGTCGTAGGTGACGAGCGAGCGCGCGTCCAGCGGCTCGTCGTGTGCTTCGAGGCCATCCGCCCCGACGTCGTCGGCGTGGCGAATCTCGTAGCGACGCTCTCCGTCGTCGAGTCGCGCCTCGATGCGGAGTTCGCCCCACGAGCGGGTCATCCCTGCACGGAGCGACTCGTAGCGCTCGGGGACGGACAGTTCGTCGGCGGCTTCGAGCCAGCGGAGGAAGGCGTCGTCGGCGTCGGCGCGGTCCTCGCTCCAGTAGGCCCAGTTCGTGACGTACGCCTCGTGGTCGGCGGCGAGCGTCTCGAACGCCTCCTCGCTCAGCCCCGTCTCCTCGACCCCGGCGTCGGGAATCGAGAGCCGGTAGTCGCCGTCGTACTCGGCGTGAAGCCCGTCACACGCGACCGGTTGCTCGCGGACGGCGCTGGAAAGTCGTGCGACTGCTGGCGCGGTCATAGGTGTCGTTGGACCGGGGCGGTGAAGAATCCTCTCTAATCGGCACCCGCGCGGGTCTGTTCTCTGACCTCCTCGACGGCCGTGCCGACATCCGCGCCGGCGTCGCGAGCGCGCTCGAGGAGTACGTCCGCCATCAGCGGCTCCGTCCCGACCGCGCCGGCGTACCAGATGTTCACGCCGTCGACCTCTGTCGGCGTGTCCCAGCCCGTCCGGTAGTCGTCGGTCAGTCCCATATCCTCGGGAATGTCCTCCTGGGTGTGGTAGCCGTCTGCGATGAAGAGGGGGACGACGACCACGTCGTCGGTGTCGAAGTGGTCGCTCACGTCGTCCACCTCCGGCTCCTCGTCCATGTAGAGGTCGTGCACCTCGTCGAACCGACCCGACTCGCGGATGCGGTCGGCGTGATACCGGATTGCCTTCGCGGAGTTCTCGTTGCGCTCGGTGCCGTGGCCGACGACGGCGAGTCCGAACCCCTCGCCCACCTCGTCGTCGCCGGTGACGGACTCGGCGCGGCGGACGATGACATCCGTCATGGCGTCGTGCGTGCCGGCGGGTCCACAGTAGTGGACGGTCTTGTCCACGTCGCTGGCACGCAGCGTCGTCGAGGAGGCGCTCGTCCCGTCGGAGTCCCACTGTTCGACATCGAACTCCTCTAAGCGGAGTTCGCGGGGAATCACCTGCTCGGTGAAGTACCCCTCCGAGATGAACAGCGGCACCACGTACACCTCCTCGGAGTCGAGGGTGCGAAGCACCTCGCGGAAGGACGGCTCCTCCTTCCAGAAGGCGGTCGCGACCTCGTCGAAGACGCCCGTCTCTCTGACGGTGTCCGCGTGGCGATACGTCGGTGTCGATGAGTCGGGATTCAGATGCGACCCGTGTGCAACGACGACGAGAGCCTGCATACCCGAACCACGGGCGGCGCGCGCTTCAGCGTGTCGCCGCGGCGTGCCGATACGTTTTATTCCCCCTTGTGAGAAAACAACGGTATGACGCTCGCCAGCGAGACGCGCGCCGCCGTCCGGCGCGAACCGTTCCTCCATGCTGCACTGGCCGCCGGGGTCGTCAACTACACCGCCGCGGCCCGGTATCTGGACATCGGTGACGAAGACGAGGAGGCCGTCGCAGCCGCGCTCCGCCGGTACGCCGAAGACCTCTCACCCCCCGAACCCCCCGATCGCTCGCCGCCACGCGTCGATATGCAGAGTGGACTCGGACCGGTCGACGTGGCCGACGCGCTCCTTACTGTCGGTGACGCCGCGTTCGGTCCCGTCGACGGGTCGCTCACCGCCATCACGATTTCGGGCGATGTGGCGGCGACCGACCTCGGGCCGGTGCTCGCGCGACTCGCCGTCGAGGGAATCGACGTTGAGGCGACCGGCGGGAGCGACGGCCACCTCGTCTGTCTCGTCGATCAGTCCGACGGGGTCGACGCGCTGCGAGCCGTCGAGGAGACGCTCGACATCTGACCCGAAGCGACGCACTCAAACCGCTACCCCCGGTAGCCGCCGGTATGACGCTGCGCGTGCTGAACACGCTCTCCGGTGAGCTAGAACCGTTCGAGCCAGCCGACCCCGACGACGTGCTTCTCTACTACTGTGGGCTGACCGTCTCGGACTTCGCTCACCTCGGCCACGCGCGGACGTGGGTCCACGTCGACGTGGTCCACCGGTGGCTCGACCACCTGGGCTACGACGTGCGCCACGTCGAGAACATCACTGACGTGAACGAGAAAATCGTCGCTCGCATCGGCGAGGACGACCTCGGCGACAGCGAGCGCGCCGTCGCGACGACGTTCACCGACCAGCTGCTCGCGGACATGCGCGCGCTCAACCTCAAGCGCGCCGAGGTGTACCCCCGCGTCACCGAGCACATCCCCGATATTATCGACCTCGTGGAGACGCTCATCGAGGCGGGCTACGCCTACGAGACCGACGGCTCCGTCTACTTCGACGTGCACAGCTTCGAGGGGTACGGGAAACTCTCGAACCAGACCCTCGACGCCGTCGAGCCACAGGAAGACGGCGACCGGAGCGAGAAGCGCAACCCCGCCGACTTCGCGCTCTGGAAGGCCGGCGGCGTCGATTCGGAGGCCGTCGCCGACCACCGCCACGCCGACCGACAGTACGACGTTGACACGCCCGACGGCGAGACGTGGGAGTCCCCGTGGGGCGTGGGGCGTCCCGGCTGGCACATCGAGTGCTCGGCGATGAGCATGACGCACCTCGACAGTTCCATCGACATCCACATGGGCGGTCGCGACCTCGTCTTCCCACACCACGAAAACGAGATTGCCCAGTCTGAGGCCGCGACGGGCGAGCAGTTCGCTCGCTACTGGCTCCACGCCGACCTGTTCCAGATGGACGACGAGAAGATGTCCTCCTCGCTGGGGAACTTCGTCCCGGTCACGGACGCGGTCCCGCGGTTCGGGGTCAACCCCCTCCGCGTGTTCTTCCTTTCGGCCTCGTACAACTCCACGCAGACCTACTCGGAGGCGGCCATCCACGAGGCCGAGGAACGCTGGGAGCGGCTCCAGAGCGCCTACCGACGGGCGAACGACGCCGCCGACTCGTCGGCGGCCCACACTACCGTCACCGACGACACCCTCCATGCGGGTGTCGAGGACGCCCGCGACTCGTTCACCGCCGCGATGAACGAGGACTTCAACACGCGGGAGGCGCTGACCGCGCTCTCCGCGCTCGCGTCGACCGTCAACACCCACCTCGACGACCACGACGCGTACGACTACCGCGGGCTGCGTCGGGCCATCGAGACGTTCGAGACGTTCGGCGAGGACGTGTTCGGTCTCGACTTCACCGGGACGAGCGAAGGAACGGCGACGCTCGCCGACGAACTCGTCTCGCTGGTGCTCGACGTGCGGGAGGACGAGCGCACCGCCGGCAACTACGAGCGCGCCGACCAGCTCCGCGATGAACTCGAAGCGCTCGGCATCGAGATCCAGGACACCGACGACGGGACGACCTACCGGCTGTAAGCCCCCTTATTTATATTCGTCTCGCGAGTACGACTCTCCCGATGGATACACGACGCATTATGGCAGTCGTCGCGGTGGCCGCGCTCGTCACGATGAGCGGCTGTGGCTTTCTCCTCGGCAACGAGGCCTTGGAGTTCAACGCCAGCCCCGTCGCCGTGAGCGACAGCGCACAGAGTGACACCGGATACGAGGAGACCCGCCGCACGTCACAGGGGGTCGAACGCTCCTTCCAGGTCGCGGGCCAGACCCGGAACGTCTCGGTGACGAACTACCTCGCGGAGTACGGTCGCACGGCCGAGACCCTGTTTTCCGACCAGCAGGTCGCCCGCGTGACGGTGCTCTCCTCGCCGAAGGTGCAGGTGCTCGGCGAGTCGTTCAACCCGCTCGGTGAGCTGAGCGACCGACAGCTCGCCCAGCGGTTCCAAGAGCAGTACGGCTCGCTCAACGACCTCCAGTTCCAGTCGAACCGCACGACGAGCATCCTCGGAAGCGAGCGCACCGTCTCGAAGTTCACCGCACAGGCCCAGATGAACGGCGGCACGTCGGTCGACGTGAACGTCCACATCTCGAAGTTCGAGGACGGTGACGACTTCATCGTCGCCGTCGCGGTCCACCCACAACAGATCGACGAGGAGTCGAACGTCGACACAATGTTCGGCGGTATCGTCCACCCGGCAGCGGAACCGTCCGAGTAGCGTCTCTCTTCTATATTCCGAGCGCCAGCGGTCCGGTGAGCACACCCATCAGGTGGACGCGGCGTGCGCCGTACCGCGGTGGTACGAGTCCCAGCAGCGTCGCAACGAGAAAGACCCCGACACCGACCAGCCCCGTCAGCAGTGCCGTCAGCACGACCAAGCCCGCGAGCGTCGCGACCGACAGTCGGGCGTAGTCGAGTCGGCCGACGACGGTGAGATAGCGGTCGCCGAGCACCGGAACGGCGAGCGCGCCGACGCCGGCCGCGACCGCGACTGCCGGCAGCCACAGGCCGAGTGACACCGGCGCGTTCAGCGAGTCGGCGGCGACGAGCACGCCCGTCCGTGGTGACCCGAGCGCGACGAGCGCAAACAGCGCGAAGACGGTGTTCGCTGTGTTGACTGCCGAGACGGCGATGACGAAGCCTCGCGCACCGAGTCGCGCTGGGACGCCGAGCAGGGCGACCGTCGCCGCGACGGCCGAGGACACGCCCGGAATGTAGCCGACGGCCGCGCCGGCGAGTGTCCCGACACCGGCGACGGTTCCTGTCACCCGGGGCGTGACTGCGAGCGTGGCGTCTCCCTGTTCGGGGACGCCGTCGCCGGCGAGCGCGTCGACGAGCACCGGCGCGCCGAACAGTCCAGTGAACAGCGGCATCAGGATACTCCCACTCGCGAGTGGTGCCTGTGGCTGGATATCGAGCGTCACCGCGCCGAGTGCAGTGGCTGTACAGAAACAGCCGACGCCGGCGACCGCGGCCTGATGGCTCGACTCGGTGACGACGAGCAGTGCCGCCGTTGCGAGCAGGAGCACGCCGAGGTGTCGCTCGATGATCGGGTACGCAGCGACCATCGCGCGCGTCACCGGCACCGCGAGCGGGACGGCGAACACGACAGCCAGTCCGGAGCCGAGTGCCGACAGGCGGAGCGTCTCGTGGCCGCGACCCTGTATCACGAGCCGATGGCCGGGGAGCGCACCGACGGCCATCGCGGGGTCCGGTACCCCGAGCGCGAGCGTCGGGACCACGTCCAGAAAGGTGTGGACGACGCCGGCCGCGAGCATCGCACAGACGACGTACCGTGGCGGTCCCGGAAGCGACGGCGCGACCCCGGCGAGGACGAGCGCCATCGTGTTCGCGTGGAGTCCGGGGACGAGTCCAGACAGCGTACCGAGCGCAATCCCGGCGAGCGTGAAGCCGAGTGCTGTGGCCGTGACCGTCGGACTCCACGCGAACGCGTCGGCGAGCACGGCGGGAATGGCCGCGGCTTCCTACTTGAGCGTCGCCACTGGGCGGACGAAAACAAAGAGAAGTGAATCGGAATCTTAACCGAAGAGTTCGCCGAGACCCTCACCGCCGTCGTCGCCGTCGTCCTCGTCTTCCTCTTCTTCCTCGGCCTCGGTCTCCTCGGTCTCTTCCTCGGAGTCGTCCTCGGTCTCGTCGCCGCCGGCGCTACCGCCGGATGCGCCGCCAGCCGGGACGGCGGCCGCCTCTGCGACGGCCTCCTCGATGTCGACGTCCTCGAGGGCCGCGACGAGTGCCTTCACTCGCGACTCCTCGACGTCTGCGCCGGCCGATTCGAGCACGGCCGTCAGGTTGTCTTCGTTGAGCTCTTCGCCAGTCTCGTGCAGGATGAGTGCTGCGTAAACGTATTCCATGGATTAATCACCCGAACATCGCGCCGAGGCCCTCGCCGCCGTCGGAATCGTCGTCGTCATCCTCGGCGTCGTCGGCGTCGGCATCCGCGTCCGCATCTTGGTCACCGCTCTGTTCGTCTGCGTCGTCCTCCTCCGTCTCGTCCGGCTCCTCGGGAACCTCGATGTCACGAAGCTCCTCGGGTAAGGCCTCCTCGTCGTCGATAGCGACGGCCAGCGCACGAAGCTGTGCGTCGGCCTTCGCGACGAGGTCGTCGGCGAGGTCCGGCGACTCGATAGCCGCGTGGATACCGAGCGCCTTCGCTTCGCCGCTCGCCTTGCCCAGCAGGATGCCGGCGGTCTGGGCCGTCGGGTAGACGGCGTTGACCGAGAGATTGCGTGCACCAGCGACGGCGGACTCGATGTCCGCGCGGTACTCGTCCACGTCGATCTCCAGCTCCTCGGGCGAGAACACGACGCCGTCGGAGTAGACGCCGCGCAGGTCGAGCCCGACCTCCTTCGGCTCGATGCCGAGTTCGGTCAACACGTTCGCCAGCACCTGACTGACCTCCTCTCCGGCTTCGAGGACGGTTGAGTCCTCGGTCACCTGGATGGAGCCGTCCATGATGCGGGCGGCCGCGCCGGCCTGCTGGAGGTCACCGACGAACGGACCGGGGTCGACCCCGGTGTCACCCTCGGGGATGACGATGTCGTTCGGTGCGATTTCGCCGGCGCCGATCGGCGCGGGCGTCTTCGACGCTTCGAGCGTCTTGAACAGACCGAACGGGTTGTCGTTCGTCCCGATGATGCCGACCTGTCCGTGGACGTGCTCGGAGAGCACGTCGAGGTCAGCCTCCGCCAGCGCACGCTTCAGGAGCGTGTTCCGCGAGACACGCAGCTCCGCGGAGCCGTGAAGCTCGCGGCGCATGTCCTGCAGCTGGCGGGACGGAATTCCGGCGATGTTGACGATGCCGACGGACTCGTAGGAGTCGAGCATCCCGACGATGTCGTCGACCTCCTCTCGCTTCCAGTCCGGAATCGTCTTCGTCTTTCGTTCGGCGCTCATATCAGGTTGGCACCTCCGATGCCGGTCCCATCGTCGTCTTCACGTAGACGCCGTCGATGTTCTGGGGCCCCTTCTCGAGGTCTGCCTCCAGCCGACGGATGATGACGTCGATGTTGTCGACGATATCGTCGATGTCCATGTCCTCTGCGCCCACGCGCGTGTGGAAGGTCCGCCGGTCGCCACTCCGCACCTGAACGGTGTTTTTCATCCGTTCGATGGTCTCGACGACGTCGTCGTCGGGCTGGAGCGGGGTCGGCATCTTCCCGCGCGGACCGAGAACGGTCCCGAGATATCGGCCGATGTCTTGCATCATGTTCGCCTCGGCGATGAAGAAGTCCGTCTCATCGGCGAGGTCTTTCGCGGCGTCGTCGTCGCCACCGAGCTCTTCGAGGGCGTCCCCGTCGAGCACGTCGTCAGCGACGTCTTCCGCGCGGAGGGCTGTTTCACCCTCTGCGAACACAACGATACGAGTCTCCTGTCCCGTGCCCCGTGGGAGAACGATCGATTCGTCCACACGGTTGTTAGGGTCGTTTAGGTCTAGGTCGCGCAGATTGATAGCGAGGTCGACCGTTTCGCGGAAATTCCGCTCAGGTGCCTCCTCAAGTGCGCGAGAGACTGCGTCTTGTATTGATTCTGCCATCTTTCACCTCCGTAGTCGTAGCCGTTCGGCTACTACGGTGTGAAACAGGCGATGCCTGTCTCACGTCGTTCGAGGCCCATGAGACTGATAAGTCCGTCGAAGCGCCGTAGCTCACCACGACAGCGGCCGCTCGATGCCGTCGACGACCCGTACGAACGCCGTACCCGCGAGCAGGAGACACCCCCACGTTCCCGGCTGCGCGAGGAAGTAGACGAGCGCGCGGTCGAGCGCTGGAACCGCGACCGGGACGATTTCCGTAATCGCGAGCAGTCCGTACGCGTGGACGGCCGCGAGCCCGAGCCCGAGGGTCGGAACCACCGGCCGTCCGCCGCGTTCGAGTTCGCCGTGAATCAGTATCGCCGCCGCCGGGAGCAGAGCGACCAGATAGTACGTGTACGCGAGCGTCGTGAGCAGCGGGAACGCCGCGAGTCCGAGCGCGAACGTCTCGCGGTCGCGGTCGCGCGCGAGCAGCGCGGCCGCGGCGACGACGAGCACGGCGGGCAGTCGGAGCCACAGCGAACTCGCCAGCCAGCCGAACGGCTTGAAGTAGGGGGAAAGCCACAGCGCCGGCGACCGGGAGAGGCCGCTCCGATTGACTCCCCAGGCAAGCACCTCGATATACGTCCGGTGCACCTCGACACCGAAGAGGAGCAGCGAGAGACCGACTAGTCCCAGTCCGGCCACCACCGCCCCGACGAAGCGGTCACGGTTCGCGAGCAGATGTGTCCCGACCGGTGCGTACGCGAACTTCACGACGCCGACGACGCCGGTCAACGCGCCGCTGGCGAAGCGGGCCGGCCGCGACTCCATTCCACGGTCGAGGCCGACGAACGCGAAACAGAGTAACCCAGCGGTGAACGCCGCGGTTTGACCCATCTTCATCGCGAGCAGGAGCGGCTGGTAGCCGACGAGCAGCCACAACAGAAGCAACCGCTCCGGCCACGACCGTCGCCCGGCGAGTCGCTCGACGAGGAGCACCATCCCGCTCCACAACAGGAGGAGACTACAGGCGATCCACAGGGGGTCGCCGGTCCCGCGGCCGAGGGCCGCGAACGGTCGGAAGAGGACCAGGACGATGGGCGGATACAGGTAGCTCCCGTGGTAGCCGCCGTCCTCGTTGCGGGTGTAGATGTGGTCGTTCGTCCGCCACGCCTCGACGGCCTGGTCGTAGACGCCGAAGTCCCAGAAGCTGAACGGGGGTGCGATGTCGGCGGCACGGAGCCACCAGTCGACGAACGGGTACGCGAGATGGAGCCCGACGAGCAGCGCGGAGAGGGCGACGAACAGCGGATGCTGGTCGTAGCAGGTTCGGAGACGGTCGCGGAGGGCCATCATGCTGTGGTGGCCGCTTCGCGACAAATATCTTCTGTGAGAGTTACGCGTCGAAGGTGTCGTCGTACTCGCCGCTGTCGACTCGCTCGTCGTAGGTGCGGGCGTTCTCGCCCTCGATGGTGACGCCGAGCGAGACACAGGTGCCGGCGACCTCCTTCGAGGCGTTCTTCGCATCGTACGCGAGCAGGTCCGGAAGCTTCTGCTCGGCGATGGTCTTCAGCTGCTCGACGGACATGTCGGCGACGAAGTCCTCCTGTGGCTCACCGGAGCCGGTCTCGAAGCCGAGTTCGTCCTTGATGAGGGCGGCCGTCGGCGGGACGCCCACCTCGATATCAAAGGAGCCGTCGTCCTCGTAGGAGACGGTGACGGGCACTTCGGTGCCGTCGAAGGCAGCAGTCTGGTCGTTGATCTCCTCCACGACAGCCTGCACGTCGACGGGCGTCGGACCAAGTTCGGGACCGAGCGGCGGGCCTGGGTTGGCCTGGCCACCGGGAACGAGTACTTCGATGTTTCCAGCCATATCGAACAGAATCAGGCCCGCGCGTTTAAGGATTGTTTTTCAGCGGCTACGCGACGCTGATACCGTGTCGCGTGAGGAACGCGTTCACGTCTTTAATCTCGACCGGGCTGCCGATAATCCGGGCGTCGTCACCGGCGTCGACGACGGTGACGGTGAAGTTCGACTCCACGTCCTCGTGTACCGGGTCGAACTGCTCCCACGGGAGGCGAATCTGCGTGCTGTCCCGAAGGGTCTGCGGGTCGGCCATTATGTTTTATTTGTCGGTTCCGGTGTATTAAGCCACCGAAAGCGTCGCTACAGATTCACGACGACGAGCAGGAGTGCGAGGATACCGATGGCGAACAGCCCCACGTCACGCAGTCCCGTCTCGAAGGCGAACGTCGCGAGCAGCGTGTGTGCTACCGCGACGAACAACAACGCACCGACGAGGAGATTCCCGACCAGCCGACGCTGTTCCATATCCCGACCGACGCGCGCGAGTGGCGTAAACCGTTCGCCCACGCGCGAGCAAACCGTTCGCCACGACCACAACGAACAGGCTTTTGCCCGCCACCAGCCGACTACGGATAGATGGGGCTCGAAGACGAAATCGAGGCGATTGAAGACGAAATCGCGGAGACGCCCTACAACAAATCGACCGAGGCACACATCGGTCGGCTGAAGGCCAAACTCGCGGAGAAGAAGGAGAAGCTCGAACAGCAGTCCGGCTCCGGCGGCGGCGGTGGCTACGCCGTCGAGAAGACCGGCGACGCCACGGTCGCCCTCGTCGGATTCCCTTCCGTCGGGAAGTCGACCCTGCTGAACGCGCTCACCAACGCCGAGAGCGAAGTCGGCTCCTACGAGTTCACGACCCTCGACGTGAACCCCGGCATGTTGCAGTACCGCGGCGCGAACATCCAGCTGATGGACGTGCCCGGCCTCATCGAAGGCGCAGCACACGGGCGCGGTGGCGGCCAGGAGGTCCTGTCGGTCGTCCGGACCGCGGACCTCGTATTGTTCGTCCTCTCGGTGTTCGAAATCGACCAGTACGACCGGCTCGCCGAGGAGCTGTACAACAACAAGATTCGACTCGACACGGACCCGCCGAGCATCTCGGTGACGAAACGCCACACGGGCGGGCTGAAGGTGACGACCGCCAAGGGCGTGGACCTCGACGAGGCGACCATCAAGGAAGTGTGTCGCGAGTACGGCTACGTCAACGCCGATATCACTATCCAGCAGAATCTCGACATCGACGAGCTGGTCGACGCGCTGATGGACAACCGCGTCTATCTGCCGTCCGCGGTCGCCGTCAACAAGGCCGACCTCATCGAGCCCGATTACCTCGACACCGTCAACGCCGACCTCCGCGAGCGCGGTATCGACCCCGACGACGCCGTCTTCATCTCCGCCGAGGAAGAGAAGGGACTCGACGCGCTCAAGGAGAAGATATTCGACTCGCTGGGCCTGATTCGCATCTACATGGACAAGCCGGGCCGCGGCGTCGACTACGACGAGCCGCTCGTCATCACCGAAGAGGAAAACACCGTTGAGGACGTGCTCGACAAGCTCGGTGGCGACTTCGACGAGCGGTTCCGGTTCGGCCGCGTCAGCGGCGAGAGCGCCAAACACGACGAACAACAGGTGGGCCGAACCCACGAACTCGCCGACGAGGACGTGCTCCGAATCGTCGCTCGCAAGTGATGTTGCCCGGCACGCCACGCCGCCGATTCCTCGCGATTCTCGCGCTCGCGTTCGTCCCGTGGACCGTCCTCGTCATCGACCGCGGGGCGACGGTGCTCAACGGACTGTTTCCCCTCTTCGTCCTCGATTACAACCCCGGCTTAGCCCAGACGCTCCGGGCGATTCCGACGTGGCGATTCTTCCTCTCCGGCGGTGGAATCCCGCGCAATCCAGAGTTGTGGCCCGCGAGCATCCTCCTGTATCTTCTTGCGCTCGCGAGCGCGGGCGTCCGCGCGGCCTTCGACCGCGGCGACCCGCGATTCACCGGCGGTACGCTCTTGTTGGCCGGTCTCACCGGTGTCGGCGTCGCCTTCAGCTTCTCGCACCGACTCCGGTACACGCCGCTCCCTGTCGGGTCGCTCCTCGCGTGCGCGCTCGCGTGGTGGTACTACTGGCCCGCCTTCCGAGCACAACAGGAGTAGTTCGGTTCTACCGACCCACAGTGGTTGGCGGGTCAGATTCCCACTGACTCGCAGTGGTTGGCGAGTCAGCGTTCCCACTGACTCGCAGTGATTGGCGAGTCACCGTTCCGCCACACGTAGCTTTTCAATCACACCGGCCAAACGCCGGATATGGACGCACCACTCGACCACGTGATGATGCGCGTCGCCGACCTGGAAACCTCCCTCGACTGGTACCAGACCCACCTCAACTACGAGGAGAAGGGTCGCTGGGAGGCCGACACCTTCACCAACGTCTATCTCGGTCCCGAGGACGCCCACGACGCCGGTGCCGTGCTCGAACTCACCTCGAACCACGACTCCGAACCCGACGAGCTGGGCGACGGCTGGGGCCACATCGCCGTCCGCGTCCCCGAGGACGAACTCCAGCAGCGCTACGACGAACTCATGGACGAGGGCGTCGAGGACTACCGCGACCCCGAGTCCTGCGGGAATCGCTACGCGTTCGTGAAGGACCCCGACGGTCACGAGATCGAAATCGTCAAGCGCGACTTCGGCCCGCTGTACTCGCTCGACCACACGATGATTCGCGTCGAGGACGCGACCCGCGCTATCGGCTACTGGAGCCGCGTCTTCGAGTACGAACTGTCGGGCCGCTGGGAGGCCGACACCTTCGCGAACTACTTCATGCGGCCGTCGGACGCACCGCAGGAGGCGATGAGCGTCGAGCTAACCTACAACTACGACGGGCGCACGTACACGCTCGGCGACGCGTGGGGCCACCTCGCCGTGCAGGTCGACGACCTCGCGGGCGCATGGGACGAACTCACGACCCGCGAATCGGCTCCCGACCGCTCGCCCGAGGAGTGTGACAACCTCTACGCATTCACCGCCGACGACGAAGGTCACCAGATCGAACTGCTCGAAGAGCACGTCACGAACTGAATCCCCCTGCGAACAGCCTGTTTTTCCGTCGCACGTCCGTCAGACGCCCACATCCACGAGACGGCCTGTACCGCCCGCAGACGGCCTTGTTACGCTATAACATACGGCTGTTTTGGACACAAAGTATTTATATCAATGAGTGTTCTGTTCGTGTGTACCCCTACCTATGGTAACAGCACGAAGTATCGGTCACGGGCCTTCCGCCCGCGGTCGTGAAACGTCTCGTTGCCGATCGGTACTAGACTAAACATGACAGACACAAACACAAAGGTTCGCAGCCTGATCCTGACGGCGCTGATGGTCGTCTCCGTCTTTGGAGGCACCATCGCGTTCGCGGGAGCAGCGTCTGCGGCTACCGGTGGTTCGTATACCGTGGCTAACACAGCCCCGGGTGCGACCACGACGGTTACAGCACAGATTCAGAGTGAACAAGACGCAAAGAGCGTAGGCGGTGTCGAACTTGACTTCAGTGGTGCTTCGAGCCCGGACTTCGATGGCTCGTTCAGCACTGGGTCGAGTTCCGACTACACAGTCACGGTCTACAACACGGACGGGACTGTCAAGACCACCGTCAGCAGTGTGAGCCTGAGCTCGAGTAACGGTGGAGAAACGGTTACTCTCACGTTCAGCTCAGTGACGGTCAACGCTGGCGAAACGCTCCAGGTTGAGGGAGAAAGCTTCACCAACCCGAGCAGTGGGACGTACTCTGGTGACATCCAGTTCAACCCCAGCTCCAGCGGTGAATCCGTGAGCGACGATCTCGTCGTTGATGGAACGACCACCGACGAGACTGGAACAACTGGCCCAACGGCTGGGAGTAGCGACTACTCCGGCCCGCTTGGCGTCTCACAGGCACCGGTTGAGTTCTCCACCACGTCGAGTTCCTACACGTACTCGAGCACTGCATCCACGGATACGTACGTGGAAGTCGTGTTCGATCGAGAGTTCGACCTGAGCCAGTACTCGTTCACCGTGACCGACGCCGACGGGAACGACGTAACGATTGACAGCACGAACAAGGACGGAAACGCAGTCGTCCTCGGCATCGCATCGGACCTCACTGACGGTGCGACGATGTCCGCCACCGACGGTAACGGTGATACCTTCGTGGATGCAGCCGCAATCACCACAACGTCCACCTCGATCGCAGAGGACACAACAGCATACTCGTCTGATTCGGTAACGGCCGCGTACGACGGCGAGCGCATCGCTCTTATCTCTGACGAGACCAGTGAGAGCATCGACGCGTTCCGCTACAACTCTGCAGGCGATGTTGACAACGACTTCCTGTTCACCCGCGGTACGGGAACGGACAGCTACGTGACGGTCATCGATACCGGTGCCCGTGACGACCTCACCGCTGGTGAGGACTACAGCTTCCAGTTCCTCGGTAGCAGCTCGGACGAGGAGCGCATGACGCTTCGTAGTCTTGGCCTGACGGCTGAGGCGACGAACACGGAGATCTCCTTCACGGGCGACTCCACAACCGTCAGCGCAGACATCTCGTCCGATGCAGTCAACCGTGACGTGACGGCTACCCTCCTCGACTCCTCTGACGAGGAAGTTGACTCGGGTACCTTCACGATTGACGGCGACGGTCAGATTACCGCTGACCTGACTGCGACCGAAGCAGGCAACTACACGATCGAAGTTGAAGACGTTGGCACCGGCATCACGACCGAGACCGACGAGATTTCGGTCTCCGCCGTCACCGGTGACGTCTCCTTCAGCGAGACCGTGTTCCGCGAGGACCGCGGTGACGTTGCAGAAATCACGATCGACCTCGACAACGCTGACAGCGCCACGGTTCTCATCGGTGGGAACTCCGTGAGCTACGCTGCAGCCGCCGAGGTTACCGACGCAGAAAGCGGTGACGACGCAGACGGCGAAGTCACCCTCCAGTTCAACACCTACCTCACCAACAAGGGCACGCCTACCGGTGAGGGCGTGTTCTCGGCTGCCGGTGACGACACCGCAACGTTCGTCGCCGCAGATGAGGTTGACTCGGACATCACAACCGACGCAGCAACCAGCGCCGTGCTGGCTGACACGGACTACGACCTGGCCGCCTACATCGGTGGCGAGGAATCCGCCGTCGGTACGCTCATCGTTGAGCCACGCTCGACGGACTCGATGAACCTCTGGACGGCACCGAGCAGCACGTTCGGTGACGCCGAGGCTCCGGCTGACGTGTACAGCGCCATCGAGGACGGCGCTGTCACGCAGTCCGATGAGATCGCCGCACAGGATGTGCTCGTCCACCAGATCGGTGCCTCTGGTGTCTACGGTGCACTCCAGAACGAACTCGACAAGAGCAGTGTCTCCAGCCAAGAAGCTGCACTCGTCAACCTCCTGACGACCGACCAGGTCAGTCAGCCGGCTGGCGAGACGGAGACACTCGATACGGCACTCAGTCTGAGTGTTGTCCAGACTGGTTCCTCGCCGAACCAGGATCCGAAGCGTCTCGCACTCACTGACAGCGTTGCCGCCGGCGCGTTCAACGTCGTCGCTGACGCTGACAACGAGACAGTCTTCGTGAACGTCAAGACCGACCAGCTCCAGTTCGTTCGTACGGACGACGTTGACCCGACGAACGATTACACTGACTCTGAGACGGTCACGGCAGCAGCCGACGAGGAATTCGACGTGACCTTCACGGTCGAGCAGGCAAGCGGCCTGACGACCGCCGAGGACGGCGAATCCGTCTCCTCGACGTTCACCGTCGTTGAGCGTGCAGGTATGCTCAACGGTGGCGAAGACATCACTGTCGAAGCCGCAAGCGGCCAGGAGATCAGCGGCACGACCGACATCGCACCAGGCACGGATGTGAACATCCGCGCTCGTGCGACCGGCACGTCCGCGTTCCTGAAGACCGCGACGGCAACGGTCACGGAGAACGGTACGTTCGCGACCGAGTTCGACTTCTCGGGCTCGTCGGAGAACACGACGTTCGACGTGACGGCCTCGGCCTCGCCGCAGTTCGCTGACGGTGCCCTCTCGGCAGAAGGCACGATCGGCGCTGCAGAGGCAACCCCGACGCCGACTCCGACGCCGGAGCCCGCGACGGACACGCCGACGCCGGAGCCGGCAACGGACACGCCGACGCCGGAGCCCGCGACGGACACGCCGACGCCGGAGCCCGCGACGGAGACGCCGACCGACGGCGGTGACACGGCGACTGAGACCTCCGGAAGCCAGCCTGGCTTCGGTGGCGCAGTCGCGATTGTTGCCCTCGCCGGTGCAGCGCTCATCGCGCTCCGCCGCGGCAACTAACGATAGCTAACTAACCGGACCTCCCCGGTTTACCAAACTGGATTTTTCTTTCGCGCGCTACACCCCACAGCGATAGCTACGGCCGCGGTAGCCGACCAGCAAGGATTTACCGCTGAAAGCCGACAAGCAGACAATGGCGAGTTCACTGCTGACCGCGACGCTCGCGTGGCTCTCCGTCGGCGGCTTCGTCGCCGGCGCGCTCGCGATGTACTACCACGAGCGAGCGGGCCGACTGCTGACGGCGACGACGTGGGGCGTCTTCGGTATCTTCTGGGGCACGCTCGTCCCGCAGTTCTGGTTCGTCGGGTCGAGCTTCATCGAGGCGGCGCTCGCACTCGTCGCCGTGCCGCTGTGTTTCTACACCGGCTATCTACTGCTCGACGGCCGCGACTCGCTGTTCGTCATCTCGCGGGCCGTCGCCGTGATGGGCGTCATCTACCTGCCGGCGACGACCGTCGACGCCATCTACGAGCCGATGATTCGGACAGTGACGCTCCAGACCCAGTGGGCGATGAACGCGCTCGGCTACCACCCCGAGCTGGTCGCCAACGACAACGGCCTCCAGAGCGTCTTCCTGTTCGTCCGCCCCAACGGCCACCGCATCCTCACGGAGATCGAACTCGCCTGTACCGGACTCGGGAGCATGGCGATCTTCGCCGGGCTCATCAGCGCGGTCGACGCGCCACTCGACCGGAAGGCGAAGGCGTTCCTCGTCTCGATTCCCGTCATCTGGGGGCTGAACCTCGTCCGGAACGTGTTCATCGCCGTCGCGTTCGGCGAACAGTGGTTCCAGGTGTTCGTCCCGCAGGTGCTCGCGCTGTTCGGCCAGAGCGACCCCTACTACGTCTCGTTCCTCGTAGCCGACAAGATTCTGAGCCAGTCGGCCTCAGTCGTCGCGCTCGTCGCTATCATGCTTGCGACGCTGCGCTACCTCCCGGAACTCAAGACGGTCGTCGCCGACCTGCTGTATCTCGTCACCGGCGACGAACACGAGTTCGACTTCGGTGACCCGCCGGGACGCGGCGGCGTCCGCGCCGACGGCGGCCGCGAGGAGTAATCAGACCGGCTCGGTCAGTTCTTCGGGTGCGCCCGCCAACTCGCGGAGCGCGTCCGACTCGATGTAGTGTAACTCTCCCGGGATGATGAGCAGGTGGAGCGGGCCGCCGAAATCACGGTCTGCGAGGTCGCTCAGCCGTCCGGCTTCGACGCGCGGCTCGGGCGAGCCGGCCCGACAGACCACGACCCCGAGCACGTCCTCGTACCCGTCGGCGAGCAGGTCGGCTGCCACGTCGCCGGTCATGTACTCCTGGCGTTCCTGCTTGATATCGAGATAGACGAGGGTGTGGAGCCCGCGCTCGCGGTTCGCGTCCAGTGTGTCACACACCGACTTCGGAACGCCGTCGCCGCCGTGGGCGTACGGGAACGGGAGCGTCGTCGCCTTCCCGAAGCGGTAGTTCTGCAGGCCGGTCAGCGACGCGGCCGCTGCCGAGGCGGTCGTGCCGTGAATCACGCGCGTCTCGATGCCGCGGTCGTGGGCGCGGAGCCGGAGGTCGACGTGCGTCGTCGAAATCATCGTGTCGCCGGCGGTGAGAAACACGGCCTCGCCCGACTCGGCGGCGTCGAGAATCGGCTCCGGCTCCTGTTCGGTGCCGGCGCGGTCGCGGACGTCGATATCGACGCCGTGGTGTGCGGCGAGCGATTCGGGGTCCGTTCCCATCAGCCGGGAGGTGTAGAACTCGGCGAACACGTCGTCGGCCGCCCGGAGCGCGCGCTGGCCGTCGACGGTAATCGAGGTTTCGTCCCACAAGCCGAGTCCGACGAACGTGAGCATACACGGTACACCGGTGGCGGGAGAATAAGCGCCTCGTTCACGGCCGGCGTCCGTCACGCTTACCGCTGCCGGTCCACTCCCTCCGGCAATGAGTGTCCCGTGCGTCCGCGTCCCGCCCGAGGAAGGGGAGACGACGCGGGCGAGCCTCGCCGACCGGAATCTCGTCCACGACGAGTACGATATCACCGTCACGGACGGCTGGCTCTACATCCCTGTCACCGACGCCGACGCCGCTGCAGACGACCACGAGGTCGTCTCGTTCGACGCCCCGCGCCGCGAGACACAGACGCTCCCCGAGGATATCCTCGGCTTCGAGCCGTCGCTGGAGCGGCTCGGCCGCATCGTCATCCTCGATGAGGACGACGACGAGCGCGCACAGACGATCGCCGACGCGGTGATGGCGTCCTCGCTGCCCGTCGACACGATCGTCAATCGCGCCTCCAAGATTCAGGGCGAACTCCGCGTGCGCGAGTGGGACGTGCTCGCCGGCAACGACACCGAGACCGTCCACACGGAGTATGGCACCGAACTGCTGCTCGATATCGCGGAGGTGTACTTCTCGCCCCGGCTCGCGACGGAACGCCACCGCGTCGTCGAGCAGGTCACGCCCGACGAGCGGGTGTTCGACATGTTCGCCGGCGTCGGTCCCTTCGCCGTCCCGATGGCCGGTCGCGGTGCATCCGTGGTCGCCTGTGACCTGAACCCCCGAGCAATCGAGTATCTGCGCGAGAACGCCGCTCGGAACGGCGTCGCCGACACGCTCACCGCCGTTGAGGGAGACGTGCGCGAGGTCGCGGCCGACTGGGAGGGGTGGGCCGACCGCGTCGTGATGAATCTCCCCCACACGGCGAGTGAGTTCCTCGACACCGCGGTCGCGCTGGCCGGCGACGAGTGTGTGCTCCACCTGTACGACATCCAGCACGACTCCGACCCCTTCGGGCCGGGCGAGCGTGCGATTCGCGAGGCGGCGGGCGAGGCGTACGCCGTCGATGTCGAGACGCGACGCGTCGTCCGGTCGTATGCGCCCCACGAGGAGAACGTCTGTCTCGACGCCCGCCTCCGCCGTCGGTGAGTTTGGTTCGCAACCCTTTTACTCGCCGTCGTACCATACTCGGGTGCGCGCCGGAGTAGCTCAGCTGGCAGAGCGATTCCTTCGTAAGGAATAGGCCGAGGGTTCAAATCCCTCCTCCGGCTCTTCTCTCGACCGCATTGAGCCGTGAGCGGCGGTACTCTTCGGAGCCAGTGTAACGCGAACCGAAACGGGTTTTCCCTGGTCGCTGCAACTCACCGATAACGCTCACCATGTCCGGACAGTACGACCTCGTCATCGTCGGCGGCGGTATCAGTGGCGCATCGCTCCTGTACACGAGTGCGAAGTTCACCAACATCGACTCCATCGCGCTCGTCGAGAAGGAGCCGTCCATCGCGGCCATCAACTCCGACCACACGAACAACTCACAGACGCTCCACTTCGGCGACATCGAGACGAACTACACGCTGGAGAAGGCGTCGACGGTCAAGACGGCCGCCGAGACGCTCGCCGGCTACCTCGAGAACCACGACGAGGACCGCGAGATGCACGACAAGCGGAGCAAGATGGTGCTCGCGGTCGGCGACGAGGAGGTCGAGGAACTCGAAGCCCGCTACGACGACGAGGGCTTCGGTGACCTGTTCCCCAAACTGGAAGCTATCGGTCGCGAGGAGATTGCAGAACACGAGCCGAAGGTCGTGGAGGGACGCGACCCCGACACCGAGCTGATGGCGCTCCAGACGCCCGACGGCTACGTCGTCGACTACGGTGCCGTCGCCCAGTCGTTCGTCGAGGCGGCAAACGAGGAGACGAGCGTCGACGTGTTCACCGACACGCGCGTCGAGGACGTGACGCCCACGACGACCGGTTACACCATCGGCACGGACAACGGTCGCTTCGACGCCGACGCGGCGGTCGTCGCCGCCGGCTCACACAGCCTCCAGATGGCGAAGGACCTCGGCTACGGTGAGGACATGGTCCTGCTTCCGATTGCGGGGAGCTTCTTCCTCGCCGACGACCTGCTGAACGGGAAGGTGTACACCCTCCAGATGAAGAAGCTCCCCTTCGCGGCCGTCCACGGGGACGCCGACGTACACGACGACTCCATCACGCGCTTCGGGCCGACGGCGAAGCTCGTGCCCGCGCTCGAACGCGGTCGGCTCTCGACGGTGAGCGATTTCCTCGACGTGTTCGGCTTCTCGCCGTCGGCGTTTCTCAGCTACGCGAACGTGCTCTCAGACCGCATCCTCCTCCCGTACGTCATCCGGAACCTCATCTACGACGTGCCGAAGGTCGGCACCGACCAGTTCCTCCCGCACGTCCAGAAGGTCGTCCCGAGCGTCGAACAGGGCGATATCGAGCGCGCGAAAGGGTACGGCGGCGTCCGCCCGCAGATCGTCGACACCTCGAAGAAGTCCCTCGATATGGGTGAGGCCAAGATCGTCGGTGAGGACATCATCTTCAACATCACGCCCTCGCCGGGTGCCTCGACCTGTCTGCAGAACGCCCAGCGCGACGTGAAGGAGGTGCTCTCGTTCCTCGACGGCGAGTACGAGTTCGACGAGGAGAGCTTCGAGGCCGACACCATCGATCAGTTCCCGCGCGCGTAAGCCGGCAAGATTCAAGCGACCGGCCCCACACGCTCGCGTATGGACCACACTTCCATCGACGACGTCGAGATACAGAACAACCCCCTCGGCGTCCACAGCGAGCGCCGTCCCGTCTCCGACGCGCTCGGCACCAGCGACTTCGCGATGAACTTCTTCCGGCTCCAGCCGGGCGAGTCCTTCTCCGGCGGGCTTCACACTCACCACGACCAGGAGGAGGTGTTCTACGTCGAGGAAGGCGAGGCGACGTTCACGGTCGGCCGCGACGGCGACACCGAAGCCGTCGTCTCTGGCGGTGAACTCATCCGGTTCGAGCCGGGCGAGTTCCAGCAGGGCACCAACACGGGCGACACCGAACTCGTCGGCTGGGCGCTCGGCGCGCCGAAGTCGAAACACGACTGGGACGAAATCGAGTCCATCGTCTACTGTCAGGAGTGCGAGACGGAGACGGGCCACGGTCTCTCGTTGACCGAGGCGGGCCGGTTCGAACTCACCTGTCTGGAGTGTGACAACAGCTTCACCTCGTAAGCGGGGAAACCTACAAGTCGGTGCCGCCGTCCCCGTCCGTATGCCAAACTGTGCCAACTGCGACTCCTTCGTCACCGAGGCGTATGTCCGAGTGTTCGCGCCCAACGAGCTGGAATCCGTCCGAGTGTGTCCGAACTGCGAGGACAAGCTCCGCGACGGAGCCGAGATACGCGAGGCGCGCTCGACACGCGGCTAAACCGACTCGTCGCCGAGCGAGACACCCGCAGTAGGCGTCACCGTCACGGTTCCCGTGGCCGGGTTTTCCCCGACGGTTACGTCGACGCCGAAGACGCGCTCCAGCCGGTCGGCCGTGAACACCTCCCGGGGGGTGCCGACCGCCTGCCTTTCACCGTCGGCGAGGAGGACGACGCGGTCACAGTAGCGCGCTGCCAAATCGAGGTCGTGGATGGCCGCGACGACCGTCTCTTCTAACCCCGCCACGAGGTCGAGCGTCCGGACCTGGTGGTTGATGTCGAGACTCGCGGTCGGCTCGTCCAACAAGAGCGTGGGGGCGGCCTGCGTGAGCGCACGGGCCAGCAGGACGCGCTGTTTCTCCCCGCCCGACAGCGACGCCACCGACCGGTCGGCGAACTGTGCGGTCTGTGTCCGGTCGAGTGCGCGTTCCACGGCGGCAGCGCCGTCCGGGTCGTCGCCGCCGAAGCGCGACCGGTACGGGTGGCGACCCATCGCCACCACGTCACGCACCGAGAAGTCGAAGCCGAAGTTCGTCTCCTGTGGCACGGTCGCGACCCGGCGGGCGAGCGCCCGCGCCGACAGCGACCCGACTTCGTCTCCGTCGACGGCTACCGACCCCGCCGCCGGTGAGAGGTGACCACCGACGGCACCGAGCAGCGTCGACTTCCCGGCACCGTTCGGGCCGACGAGCGCGACGAACTCGCCGTCGGCGACCGACAGCGACACGTCCTCGAGGACGCGCACGCCGCCGCGGTCGACACACAGCCCGTCGATTTCTATCACAGTTCGCTCACCTCACGCTTGCGGAGCAGATACAGGAAGAAGGGCGCGCCGACGGCGGCGGTCACGATACCCACCGGAAGCTCTGCGGGCCCCGACCGCGCGAGCGTGTCGGCCGCGACGAGAAACGAGGCCCCGGCGAGTGCACTCGTCGGCAGCAGTATTCGGTGGTCGGGACCGACGATGAGCCTGAGCGCGTGGGGAACGATGAGACCGACGAAGCCGATGACCCCCGAGATGGCGACCGCCGCGCCGGTGATGATGCTCGAGGCGGCAAGCAGGATGCGTTTCGTCCACTCGACCTCGACGCCGACGGAGCGGGCGTCGGTCTCGCCCAACAGGAGCGCGTTCAGGTCCTCGGCGTACAGATACAGGACCGCGACGAGCACGAAGGTAATCCCGCCGGTGATGAGCGCCTCCTCGATGCGCGAGGCGTCGAGGTGGCCCATCAGCCAGTAGGTGACCTCCTCGATGGAGTCGCCGCTCCGGAGAATCAGATACGAGGTGACCGAGCCGAGAAACGTCTGGACGGCCACGCCGGCCAACAGGAGGGTGGCCACCGGCGTCCGCCCCCCTTCGGTCGCGATGGCGTACACGACGACCGCCGCGACCAGCGCGCCGACGAACGCGGACGCCCGGAGACCGAGTCCGAACGGGAGCGCGAACGGGGCGACGATGGCCGCGACGGCACCGACGGACGCTCCGGAGGAGACGCCGATAATCGAAGGGTCCGCCATCGGATTCCGGAACAGTCCCTGCATCACGGTGCCGGCGGCTGCGAGCGCGAACCCGACGCTCGCGCCGGCCGCGATGCGCGGCAGTCGAACCTGCAAGACGATTGTCGAGTATAACGGGTCCACGTCGTAGCCGAACGGGGCGTACCACTCGACCGCGTGCCACGGCGCGACCAAGGCGGTCGCCTCCATTCTGACACCGGCCGGCACCGCCAGCGCGTTCGCGAACACCTTCGCGACGGTCACCGGCCCGATGTGGACCGGCCCGATGCCCGCGGACACGACGACGACGCCCACGAGCAGTCCCACCAGCACGGAGACCGCACTCGCTGTCCGGCCACGGTATCGCACGTAGACAAGTCCAGTTTGGTTAGACAAATACTTATTGGGTTAGCCCGGTCGTAGAGATGATGCGACAACGACTCACGCTGCTGGTCGCGATGCTCGTGCTCGCGGCCACGATTCCGGCTGGCGTCGCCGGCGCGACAGCACAGACGCAACAGGATGACTGTTCGTTCCCGTACACGGTGACCGACGCGAGCGGGACCGAGATTACCCTCGATGAACGGCCCGACCGAATCACGACGCTGAATCCGTCGGCCGCCCAGACCGTCTGGGAACTCGGCGGTCGCGAGCAGGTCGTCGGCGTGACGGCCAACGCCGACTACCTCGACGGCTTCGAGACGAAGACGAGCGTCTCCGCGACCGACGGGTTCGGCGTCTCCGTCGAGCGGGTCGTCGGCACCGAACCCGACCTCGTGCTCGCGCCGAACGCCTCCCAGACCGAGACGGTGCGCGCACTGCGTGATGCCGGCGTCACGGTGTATCAGTTCGCCGCCGCCGAGACGCTGGAGGACGTGACCGAGAAGACGACACAGATCGCCCGGCTCACCGGCCACTGTGAGGCGGCCGTCGAAGTGAACGCCTGGATGGAAGCCAACGTCGAGGCCGCCCGCACCGCGACCGCGGATGTCGAGCGCCCGAGGGTGCTCTACCCGCTCGGCAGCGGCTACGTCGCCAACACGAACACCTTCATCTCGGCGATGATCGAGGCCAGCGGCGGGACCAACGTCCTCGCCGAGTTCGACTACGAGACCGACTACCCGCAGGTGAGCGACGAAATCATCCTGCAGGCGAACCCCGAGATGCTCGTCGTGAACTCCCGGCTCGCAAACATCTACACCGAGGAGCCGTACGCCTCGACGACTGCGGGACAGAACAACGCGACCGTCGTGGTCAACACCGACTACCTGAACCAGCCGGCGCCGCGTTCGGTCGTCTTCGCGGTGCGGAATCTGACCGAGGGGTTCCACCCCGACGTTGACGCGTCGTTCGTCGCCCGCAGCGACGTGACCGTCGCGACGGCGACGCCGACGACCACGGCGACCGCGACCGACACGCCGGCGGCGACGGCCTCGACCGACTCCACGGAGACGACCGCGGGTGAACAGCCAGGCTTCGGCGTCGTCGCCGCACTGCTCGCCGTCGGTGCGCTCGTGCTCGCGCGCCGGGAGTGAGTGATTCGACAAGACGTATAAGGGAGACACGACTCGAACCGGTATGGTTGAGAACGTGTTGTGGCCAGCGCAGTTCGACGCCGACCTGACCCGCTCCGAGGGTCGGCGCGTGCCACAGGACCTCGCGGTCGCTGCCCCCACCGTCGACGAAATCGCGGAGGCGGTCCAGCAGGTGGGGTACGACGCCGTCATCGAGCGCGACGTACAGTACCCTCGCGAGTACGAACCACGCGGTCGCGTGCTCGTGAAGGACGCAGACGACGCCAGCAAGGGAGACCTGCTCGGTGCTGTCGCGGCGTATCTCGGAGCTATCCGCGCGTGAACCGACTCGGCGAGGTCGTCTCCACGGCACAGGGGCTGCTCGTCCTCCGGCCGCCGGCCGACACCGAGGTGGATATCGGCACGACGGCACTGGACGAGTCGCTCGACGCGGTCGGGCGCGTCGTCGACGTGTTCGGTCCCGTCGACCACCCCTACGTCGCCGTCACGCCCGACGGTGGTACCCCGGATGTACTGCTCGGCACGAAGCTCTACGCCAGATAATCGCCGGTCACTCCTCGGACGCGACGCGGTCGGCCGGCGTCAACGACGATTCCTCACGCGCCGCCAGCCACTCCGACAGCTCGGTGAGCTGCTCGGTCGCCGCCTCGAACAGCCGTTCGCCCTTCTCGGCCGTCGCGTCGGTCTGGTCGCCGAAGACGCCGTTTTCGCTGTTGTCCCGCGCGTCGAAGTAGGTCGCTGCCCCGTTTTGTGACGTGCCCGACGCGTTCCACACGTCGCGGGTCCCGCCGTCGCGCGCCTCGGCCAGCCGGTCCTCGTGGACGCGGTCGGTGAGATGTTGGAGCATCGCCGTCTCCTTCGGACCGCCGTGGGGACCGTTGTGCTCGAACAGCTCGTCCACGAGGCCGGGAATCGACTCGTCCCACATCCACTCCAGCGCGTAGCAGGTCCCGTCGGCGTGGAGGTCCTTCGCCACCTCTCGGAGCGCGTCGACGTTCCCGCCGTGGGCGTTCACGTAGACGACGCGGTCGATGCCGTGGTAGGTGAGGTTCTCGGTCAGCTCCCGCACGTACGTTCGGAAGGCGTCGGGACTCACCCACATCGTCCCGGGGAACTGCCGGTGGTGTCTGGAGATGCCGACGTTGACGGTCGGGGTACACAGATAGCCGGTGCGGGCGGCCGCCTCGCGCGCAAGCGACTCTGCGATGACGTGGTCGGTCGACTCGGGGAGATGTGGGCCGTGCTGTTCTGTCGACCCGAGCGGTATCAGCGCCAACGACTCCTGTTCGAAGTAGGTCCGGAGGTCCGGCCACGCCTCGTCTGCGAGATACATACCAGACCTCAGCGGGGCGGGCGTCAAATAGCTACCCACGCCCCCGACGGCCCACCCTTTTGTGACCGCCCGCCGAGCATCCGGATATGCACGAGAGCTTCACCAACGTCCGTGAGCGCGACTGGGACACCGACGCCGACGGCGAGATTCGACTCGCCGTCGTCGGCTGTGGCGGCTTCGCCCGCGGGGTCGTCCTCCCGAGCATCGAGGACTGCGACTACCTGACGCCGACCGTCGGCGTGAGCGGTAGCGAATCAAACCGCGAGGCCGCCGCGGAGCACGGCCTGGAGACGACCGACTACGACGGCTACGCCGACGGCGACCTGGCCGACAGCTACGACGCCGTCTACGTCGCCACGCCGAACCGACTCCATCTCCCGCACATCGAGACGGCCGCAGCACAGGGGAAGGCGGTCATCTCGGAGAAGCCACTCGACGCGACGAGCGAGCGCGCCGAACAGGCGGTCGAGACCTGCGAGCAGGCCGGCGTTCCCCTCATGACTGCCTACCGGATGCAGACCGACCCGCTCGTCCGCCGGCTCCGCGAGTTTCTCGACGACGGTGGCATCGGTGACGTGACGCGGTTCGCGGGCGATTTCACCTTCCCCGTGCTCGCCGGCTCGCGCGGGCCGGACCAGTGGCGACTCGACCAGGAGCTCGCGGGCGGTGGGGCACTCGTCGACGTGGGTGTCTACCTCCTCAACACGACCCGGTTCCTGCTCGGCGAGGACCCCGAGTCGGTGTCCGGTCACACCCGGACGAGCGGCCCGTTCAGCGACGTGGACGAACACGTCGACTTCCAGGTCGTCTTCCCCGACGCGGTCGGGAACTTCAGCGCCTCCTTCTCGGGCCACCCGACCGCCGACTACACCATCTACGGTACCGAGGGAACCGTCCGCGTGTACGACGCCTTCCAGCCGAACCGGGGCCGGCGGCTGGTCGTCGAGACCGGCGACGAGCGGTTCGAAATCGAGGGCGCAGGCGGCGGGGAACTCCGCGAGGAGTTCGACTACTTCGCACACGCCGTGCTCACGGGGCAGGATATCGAGCCGGACGGGAGAGACGGACTGACGGACGTGCGACTACTGGAGCAAGTGTACGCGTCGGCGTGAACGGAAGGGGGAGGCGGGATACGACGGGTGCCGAGCAGACCCGTCGTGTGGGCGCGGATGCGGCGATTTGGTTGCCGTTGGCGACGAGAAAAGCGTCGCGTCTGGCAATTCGATGTACTGCGTTCTCACTGATAAAGCCTCGTATTCACGCTCACCGACGGCGGTCGCGCCACGCGGGGAACTCCTCGCGGGTCGCGGCCACGGTGTCGGGGTCGACGGTCGCGTGGACGAGCGTGGGGTCGTCGTTAGAGCCGGCCAGCGTCGTCCCCCACGGGTCGTAGACGGCAGACCGACCCAGTAGCTCCGCCTCCCCGAACTGGCCGCTCCCGTTCGCGGTTGCGACGTACAGTTGGTTCTCGACCGCCCGAGCACGCGGCAGGAGCTGCCAGTGCTCCACTCGCGGATACGGCCACGCGCTCGGCACGCAGACGAGCGTCGCGCCAAGCTCCGCGAGTTCGCGGTACAGCTCCGGAAACCGGAGGTCATAGCAGGTGCTCATCCCGACCGTGTGGCCCTCGAAGGACGCGACCGAAAGCTCCTCGCCGGGCGTGAGCAGCTCCGTCTCCGCCGACTCGTAGCCGAACAGGTGGTGTTTCCGGTAGACGGCGAGCCGCTCGCCGTCGCGGCCGAACAGGACGGAGGTGTTCGCGAGGTCACCCTCGGGGGCGTCGTCGCTCGCGGCCAGGTCCTCGACGATGGAGCCGGCGAGCACCCCGACCCCGCAGTCGCGTGCGGTCTCTCGAATCGTGGTGAGCGTCTCGCCGTCGAGGGGTTCGGCGGCTCGCGCGTAGGAGTCGAACGCGAAGTAGCCGACGTTGAATATCTCGGGCAGGACGACCAGGTCGCTCCCCTCGCTCGCGGCGCGTTCGATGGCGCTCACCGCGCGGTCGGTGTTGCCAGCCACGTCGGCGCTCTCGATGTGAATCTGGGCGCAGGTGACTCTCATTCGTCGATGCTGTCGCGAATCGCCCGTTCGATGTTGTCGAGTTCGTCGGTGAAGTTCTTCTTGAAGAAGCGCTCGACGCCGGGCATCTTCCCGTCGACGACGAACCGGTTGTGGAGCCGACAGCCCGTCTCGGTCTCCTCGATTTCGTGTTCCCCCTGGACGTGCATCACCCGCGATTCGCCGATGAACTTGACGTACTCGTTCTCGCGGCGCTCCACGTCTTCGGTCTCGACGGCGATGGTGCGCCGGATGAGGGGAATCGGGAGCTTCAGGTGCCAGGTCGCGGTCCGCTCGCCGGTGGACTCGTACTCGTCCACGACGCTGATCGGCTCGGCGCGCCACTCCGGGTCGGCGATGAACCCCCAGATGGTGGCCGGCGGTGCGTCGAACTCGAAGCTCTCCTCGACACGAACGGTCATGCCACCACTCAACGCGGTAGGCTGAAAAACGTCGCTACTCCGGTGTCACTCGCCACGTGGTCGAGCGGGCGCGTCCCCACTTCTCGATGTCCACGTCTTCGGAGCGTTCAGCGAGTCGGGGGAGCCGGGCACCGACCTGCTTTGCGGTCAGTCCGATGGCGTCCGCGACGTGTTTCGCGCGGAAGTAGCGCTCACCGTCTGCGGCGCGCTCGCGGAGATACGAGAGGATGCGCTCGTTCTCGTCCACCGATTCGTCTTCGCTCGTCCCTGACATACCAGTCCATACGGTGTGCAGCCTTAACATATCGTCGCTCTCGGCTACTCGTACAGCTGGAGCGCGGCAATCGCGAGCGCGCCACCGAGCATCGCGGCGGCAAAGCCCCACCCCGAGAGGGCGAGTTGGTCGGTCATCGAGGCGACGAGCATCACGGCCGCGCCGACGAACGCGACGATGACGAACAGGAGGCTGAAGCCGAGCCGACGGTCGGAGGCGTCTGCAGTGTCCATACCACACAATACGAGGAGGGTGACTTAATCCCGACGTTCGCGGCGGGACGAAGCGTTTTGTATCTCACCGGTGTCCCTCACGCATGTGAGCCTGAAGACGCTGCTTTTCGGGAGCAAGCTGAAGGTCGCGGTGACGGCCCTCGTAGTCGTCGCCGGGAGCGTCGGAGGCGCGTTCGCCCTCGGCGTCATCGGCGTGCCCAGCGTCGGCACCGTCGACAACAGCTTCGGTCCCGTCGACGACGAAACGACCGTCATCAACACGGACCTCGTCGTGGTGAACCCGAACCCCATCGGGGTCAGACTCGGCGACAGCCGCATCGACTACACCGTCCGGATGAACGACGTGCCGATGGCGAGCGGCAACAAATCCGGCCTCCAAATCGGGTCGGGCAACACGACCCTCGCCTTCTCCACCCGGATGGACAACAGCCAGATTCCGCCGTGGTGGGCGAGCCACGTCCGGAACAACGAGACGACCGTCGTCACCATCGACGCGAACGTCTCCGCCTCGCTGTTGGGCCAGCGCTCGACGCAGCTTACACAGGAGCGCGAGATTCAGACCGATCTCATCGGGCAGTTCAACTCCGACGAGACCCGGCCCGTCTCCGGCCCGGACAACCCCCTCATCGAGAACCCGTTCCTCTACGTGAACGCCACGCGCGCACAGTGGGGAACGGTGACCGACGCCGAGACGCCGATTGCGATGGAGTTCGACGCGTACAACCCACAGACACAGCCGTACACGATTACCAGCGTCGGCTACAACGTCACGATGAACGGGATTCCGGTCGGGGACGGCGTCACCGAGCGTCCGTACGTCATCGAGGGGGAAACGACAGAGACAATCGAGACGACTCCGACGATCGACAACAGCCGCCTCGACGACTGGTGGGTCTCGCATCTCGAAAACGAACAGGTGACGGACCTCCGTATCGACTTCTACGCTCGCGTCGAACTCCCGACCGGGAACACGATTCGCGTCCCGCTCGACGAGCTGACCTACGAGCGCACCATCGAGACGGACATCTTCGGTACGAACGGAGCGACGAACGAGACGACGGGAGACGGGGGAACGCCGACTCCGACCCCCACCGACGACGAGCAGACGCCGGCGGACGACGGTACCGCCACGCCGACCGCCTCGCCGACGGGCACGGACACGCCGACGGCGACGCCGACCGACGACGGCGGCCTGCTCTGATTACGTAATCGTGACGTACTCGGAGTTGGTGTCGAGTGCGAGATTCGTCGCGATTTCGGCGTTTCTGACCGCGTACTGTGCGGTCTGCTGGAGCGCGACGAGCACCTCACGCACCTGCAGGAGCTTGTCGTTGTCCATCTCCGGGAGGGAGGTCAGAATCTCCGTCTGGCTGTCCTCCACGTTGCGGAACAGCTTCTTCGTCTGCAACGCGAGGTCGTAGTCGCGCTCGACGACCGACCGGACGCCGAGTTCGGTCATCTCGTTGACCGTGTCCGTGAACTCGCGAATCTCCCGCAGCGTCGCGTCGTCCACGTCGAGGGTGTTCTCGCCGGCGTCGATGACGATCTCGGCGATGTCCTCGGCGTTGTCGGCGGTGAGTTCGAGGTTCTTCGCGACGGTCCGGTAGCCGATGAGCGGGAAGCCGGAGTCGAGACCGACCGCGCGTGCGAGGTTCGGATTCTGGTAGGCCGTGAAGATGAGCCGGAGCAGCAGGACGAAAATCTTGTTCGCCTGCCGCTCGCGGTTGAGCGCGCGCTGTGCGAGGTCCGGGTTCCCGTGGGCGAGCGCCTTCACCGCCTCGTTGCGCATCGTCGAGCCGGTCGACTCCAGCCGCTCGAGCAGATTGTCGAGGGTGAAGTCCTCGGGGTCGACGCTGCAGCGGATGGCGATGCGTTCCGGCGTCTCCTCGATGACGCCGAGCCCCATCAGCTGTGTCTCGGCGTTGTACACCGCGTTGATGACGCCCGAATCGAGGGTGCCGCCGTCCGCCACCTCGACTTGGATGACGCGGCGACCGAGCACGTACTGTGCGAGAATCGCCCGCTCGATGGCGTCGGCCTCTAGTTCGTCGGCGTGGATGATTGCCTCCGACTCCTCCTGTTGGACCGACTCCGGAAGAACCGTCAGCGTCCCCTTCCCGCCTGTCCGGAGCGAGACCTCGTCACCCTTCTCGACGTTCTGTGCCTTCGCCCACTCCGCCGGCAGCGTCATCGCCAGCGTCGACGGGCCGAGCCGTTGCACCTTGCGTGTCTCCATACATTCTCTCCGGGTTCCAGTCGCCTTAATGTTGACTAATGGAGGTTATATACTGCCCCCGTGTCGTCTCAGACTACCTTCACGAGCCGGTGTTCGTAGCGGCCGACGCGGACCCGCGTCCAGCCGCGTAGCTCCTCGTCGAGGGCTGTATCGCCGGTATCGACCCGGAGCACGCCCGTCTCCTCCAGCTTCCGTTTCGACGCGACGACGGTCGTCTCCGACTGCCGAATCACCGCGGGCGATATCTGGAGATTGCCGCGCCCGAAGACGAACCCCTGTCCGCCGATGGGCGAGACGACGATCTCGTTCTCCTCGCCCAGCGCGGCCAGTATCTCCGATTCGGTGCCGTCTCGAACGAGCACCTCGCCGTCGCGCCACACGTCAACGCCAAGCGGCGAACCGTCGAAGCCGAGTTCGCGCTTGATGGCCGCGAGCGTCGACCCCGGGCCGAGGACGTAGGTCACCCTCGGTTCGGCCTGGGCGTCCTGTGCAATCCCCTCGGCCAACCCTTCGACCGTGCCGCCGCCGATCTGCTTCGAGGACTGGAGGTCGTCGCCGACGGGGACGGTCGCGAGCGCCCGGAGTTCCGTCTCCACCTCGCCGCCGCGGTAGGCGTCCTCGTCGATGTCGTTCACTTCGCGCGTCTCCGTGCGGTCGAAGGTGGCAGCCAGCCGGGCGGCCGCGCTCGGGGAGACGCCGAAGACGGACGAGTACACCTTCACGCCGGCGGGAACACCGAGCATCGGCACGTCGACACCGAGGTCGGCGAGCGTCTCGGCTACGTCCACTGCGGTGCCGTCGCCGCCGACGAAGAAGACGAGGTCGACGCCCTCGGCGACGAACGCCTCCACTGCCGCGCGGGTGTCGGCACTCGTCGTCTCGTCGCCCTCTGGCGTACCGACGACCGACGGGGCGAAGTCGGCCTCGCGGGCCTCGGTCTCGCCCATCTGTCCGCCGTAGGTCACCAGTTCGATGTCGTCGTACTCCGCGAGCGTGGCGAGTGCCTCCCGCGCGCGGTCCGGTGCACGCGGCTCCGCGCCGCGCTCGCGGGCCTCGGCGAGTTTGCCGTCCGTCCCCTTCAGGCCGACGCGCCCGCCCATGCCGGCGATTGGATTCACCACGAAGCCGATACGTCGCATACCGGATACTCTCGTGTCGGCGGGTAAAGCCCGCTGGTCACGGGCGACCAGAAAGTTTCTTATCGCCTCGCTTGAGGCACAGATATGCCCGACCGCTCGCTCTCCGACGACCGCGTTCCCGTGGCCGTCCTCGCGCTCACGGCGCTC
This sequence comes from Halosegnis longus, assembly GCF_009663395.1. Lineage (NCBI taxonomy): Archaea > Methanobacteriati > Methanobacteriota > Halobacteria > Halobacteriales > Natronomonadaceae > Halosegnis > Halosegnis longus. The sequence goes on from NZ_QKNW01000001.1 coordinate 1,826,773, forward strand.
GCGCTCGTCGCCCGCTTTGCCCTCTTGGGCCACCGCATCATGCACTTCGACGAGGCGCGGGTCGCCTACTGGGTGTACAACTACGCCGAGACCGGTCAGTTCCACTACCGCTCGATTATCCACGGTCCCTTCATCCAACACGCCGACGCGGCGCTGTTCGGCCTGTTCGGTTACTCCGATTTCATCGCCCGCCTCCCCGTCGCCGTCGTCGGGGGACTCCTCCCGCTGTGTGCGCTGTGGCTCCGCCACCGACTCACCGGCGGCGAGACCGTCGCGCTCGCCTTCTTCCTCGCGGCCAACCCCGTCCTCCTCTACTTCGGACGGTTCATGCGTTCGACGCTGCTCGTGGCCGGCTTCTGTCTGCTCGCGTTCGTCGCGTTCGTCCGGTGGTACGACGGCTTCGGCGTCGAGTATCTGTACGTCGGGTCCGGCGCGCTCGCGCTCGGCTTCGCCTCGAAGGAGAACGCCCTCGTCTACGTGCTCTGTTGGCTCGGTGCCGGCGCGCTCGTCGTCCACCACAAGGTCGCCGCCCACCGCGGGTACGACTCCGGAACCGCGTGGGTCGCAGACCGGCTGTTCGGTCTCCGCTCGTGGCTCCAGCAGACGTGGGGGCCACGTCTCGCCGGTCACGTCGGACACCTCGTCGGCGCGGCGCTCGTGTTCGTGGCCGTGATGGTGTTCTTCTTCGCTCCGCGCGGCGGAGTGACCGCGGCCGGCGACCTCGCGATTACCCCCGCGAACCCGAACTACGACGCCGTCGTCGAGCAGTGTCGCACGGCAGGGCTCTACAGCAGCAGCCCCGGGACGACGCTCCGGTGTACGTGGCTCACCGTGCAGGAGGGGTTCGGCTCGTGGCTCTCGAAGAGCGGCGGCTCGGACCCGCGGACGCTGGTCGCCGTCGCCGGCCAGCTGGAGCTGTCGATGCAGGTCATCGTCGGCTACGCCGGGTCGCTGTTCCTGCTGGCGCTCGTCGGCTTCGTCCGCGAGCGCTACGGCGGCGGACGGCCGCGACTGCTCGTGCTCGCGTGTCTCTACTGGGGGCTGGTCTCGATTCCCGGCTACGCGATTGGCACGGACATCAACAACGCGTGGATCGTCGTGAACGCGCTCGTCCCGCTGGCGATTCCGGCCGCGGTCGGTGCAGGGCTGTTCATCGACGCCGGTCGCGACGCCCTCGAACGCGACGACGACACCAGCCTCGCCATCGTCGGCGTGGTCGCCCTCGTCTTGCTCGCGTCCGTCGGAACCGGCGTCGCGACCGGCGTCTACACCGACGCGACCGAACCGGACAACAGCCTCGTCCAGTTCGCACAGCCGAGCCAGGACATGCGACCCGCGGTGAGCGCCGCGCTCGAATCGGCCGCCCGGACCGAGGGGACGGACTTGCTCGCGTACAGCGGCGGGAACAGCAACTTCGTCGACGGAGCAGAGAGCGCACCGCGCGAGCCGGCGTGTCTCGGCTGGTTCAGCACGCTCCCGCTGGGGTGGTATCTCTCCGCTCACGACGTGGCGACCGACTGTGCTAGCCAGCCGGGAGAGCTTCCCGACGAACTGCCGTCCGTTGTCGTCGTGCCGGGCGACTGCACGCTCGAACGGACGGTCGATTGTCGCGAGAACGACTCGGCGATGGTGCCACCCGAAGACATCGAACCGCGGCTCGACGGCTACGAGCGCTACCCCTTCCTCCACCGGTCGACGGGTGGGAACGACTTCGACGGCATGATCGTCTACGTCGACAACCGTAACGCTTGAGCGAGCGCCGTCGGTTGACTCGCGTATGCACCTCTCCGCGGATTCACCGACTGTCGGCGTCGTCGGCGGCGGCCAACTCGGACGGATGCTCGCCGAGGCAGCCAGCCCGCTCGGCGTCCAACTCGTCGTCTCGGACCCCACGCCGAACTGTCCCGCGAACCACGTCGCCCGCGAGCAGCTCGTCGGCGAGTTCGACGACTACGACACGCTCCGCTCGCTCGCCGAGCGGGTCGACGTGCTCACCTACGAAATCGAGCTTGCAGACCCCGACACGCTCGACGCCGTGAGCGAGGAGACCGGCACGCCCGTCCACCCGGCTCCCGAGACGCTCCGCACGATACAGGACAAACTCGTCCAGAACGAGAGCTTCGCCGAGGCCGGCGTTCCGCTTCCGGCGTTCCGGCGCGTGGACGACGCCGACGACCTCCGCGCCGCCGGCGACGAACTCGGCTGGCCGGTGATGGTGAAAGCCCGAACCGGCGGCTACGACGGCCGAGGGAACGTCCCCGTCGAATCGCCCGAGGACGCGGCGGACGCGCTCGCGGAGGTCGGCGCTGGCGAGGGCGGCGCGGTCGCCGAGGAACTCGTCGACTTCGAGCGCGAACTCGCCGTCATCGGCGCGCGCGGCGCGGACGAGACCGCGACGTTTCCCGTCACCGAGACGGTCCAGCGCGAGGAGATTCTCCGCGAGTCGCTGTCGCCGGCCCGAACCGACGAGGCGACCCGCGAACGCGCCCACGAGGTCGCCCGGTCGGTGCTCGCGGAACTCGACGGGCGCGGCGTCTTCGGCATCGAACTGTTCGAGCGGGAGCGCGCCGACGGACCGAACGAGATACTGCTGAACGAGGTCGCGCCCCGACCGCACAACTCCGGGCACTGGACCATCGAAGGATGTGTCACCTCACAGTTCGAACAGCACGTCCGCGGGGTCGTGGGGCTGCCGCTCGGCTCAACGCGACGCCGTGGACCGACCGCGAGTGCCAACATCCTCGGGACCGTCTCGGAGCCGGCACGCGCCCGACTCACCGGTGTCGAGGACGCGCTCGCGCTCGCGGACACCCACCTCCACTGGTACGGGAAACAGGAGGTGCGGCCGCTCCGGAAGATGGGCCACGTCACTATCGTTGGGGAGACCGAGCCGCCGCTGTCGACGGTGCGTGACGTGGTGGAGACGCTCCAGTTCGGGTAGACCACAACGGCGAAGGTGGTCGCCGATGGGGGTACGCGTATGGTAGACGCAGTCGACTCCCTGATTCGTGACCTTCGTGCGGAAGCCGACACCGACCGCTCGCCTGAGACGACTCCGGACGTGGGTATCGTGATGGGGTCGGACTCAGACTTCGACGTGATGTCGGGGGCGTTCGACGCGCTCACCGAACTCGGCTTCGAAGAGCAGACCGACCCGGCCGACCCGCCCGAGTCGCGGTTTTCCTTCGAGACGTACGTCGTCTCCGCCCACCGGACGCCGGACCTGATGTACGCCTACGCCGAGACCGCGGCCGCCCGCGGGCTGGACGTGCTCATCGCCGGCGCGGGCGGGAAGTCGGCCGACCTCCCGAACATGACCGCGAGCATCGCCTACCCGCTCCCGGTCATCGGCGTCCCGGTCCAGGAGAAGTCGGTCGACTCGGTCATCGGGATGCCGACCGGCGCGCCGCTGGTGGCTGTCGACGCCGGGAAGTCGTTCAACGCGGCGCTGTCTGCGGCTCAGATACTCGCACGCGAGCACGACGAGTTGGGCGACCGCCTGCGCGAGTACCACGAACGGCTCCAGCAGTCGGTCGGCGACGTGTCGCGTGACCTCCACGAGAGCGGGCACGAACTGTTCGGTCGGAGACGGGAGTAACACGAATCCGGTGAACACGTGAGAATGAATCCTTATGTACGCCCTTGCCCAAAGAGAGTATGATACAGACAGATGAGTAATCCGTGGATCGCTATTGGCGCGCTCGCCGTGGTGGCTATCGTCATCCCCGTCTCGATGATAGCCGTCTCGTCGCTTATCCGACCGAGTGTGCCAGAGCAAGGAAAAACCGCCGTCTACGAGTCCGGTGAGATACCGACTGGCGACACGCGCATCAGGTTCAACATCCAGTACTACATGATTGCGCTGTTGTTCGTCATCTTCGACATCGAGACCGTCCTCATCTTCCCGTGGACGGTCATCTACAGCGATGCGGTCAGCCAGTTCGGCATGGGGAGCGCTCTCCTGCCGATGTTGATCTTCATCGGTGTGCTCGGCATCGGACTCGTGTGGGCATGGCGCAACGGCGCGGTTCGGTGGATCGGCTCCGACCGTGCGCGCGAGACGACTGGAGGCGCATAACAATCATGAGCAGCGACAACACCAACACACCACAGACGACACAGGAAGCGCGGATGGGCGAGGGCGTCGACTCCCGGTTCAACTCTACGCTTCGCGAGGCGTTCGGCTCGTCGCCGTTCATCCTCACGAAGTTCGATAAGTTCATGAACTGGGTCCGCGGCTCCTCGATGTTCATGCTGCAGTTCGGTATCGCCTGCTGCAGCATCGAGATGATGCACACCTACGGGGTCAAACACGACCTCGACCGCTTCGGTGCCGGTGTGCCACGCGCATCGCCGCGACAGGCGGACGTGATTATCGTTCCCGGAACGATCGTCTCGAAGTTCGCCCCGCGGATGAAGCGCGTCTACGACCAGATGCCGGAGCCGAAGTTCGTCGTCGGCATGGGGTCGTGTACCATCTCCGGCGGCCCGTTCCAGGAGGGGTACAACGTCATCAAGGGCGCAGAGGAGGTCATCCCGGTCGACATCCACGTCCCCGGCTGCCCGCCGCGCCCGGAGGCGCTCGTCTACGGCGTCGCCAAGCTGCAAGAGCGAATCGCGAACGGTGAGTCCGCGCCCGTGACGGTCTCGCCGTACGAGCTCGAACAGTTCGGCGACCTCGACGACGACGAGCTGGTCCAGCACCTCGCGGACCAGATCGACGAGGACGAACTCGTGATGCGGTACGACTGGGCGGAGTCTCCATCACAATGAGTCTCGAAGAACCATCCACCCCGGAACTCGACACCGGCGAAACGGCCGAGGGCGTCGACTACGACGCGCTCGAATCGCTCTTGGGCGAGTACGCCATCGGCCGCGAGTCACACGTCAACGCCGAGGCGTTCGTCGTCCGGCCCGACGAGGTGCAGGCGGCGCTCGAACTGCTCCGCGACGAGGCCGGCTTCGACCACTGTTCGTGCGTCACGGCCCAGGAGTACGAGGACCGCTACGAGTCCATCTACCACCTCCGCAAGTACGACGACCCGACACAGGAGGTCGGCGTCGTCGTCCCGACGACGAAGGACGACCCCGTCTCCGAGTCGGCAAACGAGGTGTACCGAACCGCGGACTGGCACGAGCGTGAGGCGTACGACCTCGTCGGCATCGAGTACGACGACCACCCGGACCTGCGCCGCATCCTCCTTCCGGAGACGTGGCAGGGACACCCGCTCTCGCTCGACTACGACCAGGAACAGCCGCAGGTCGTGGAGTTCGCGGAGCACGCGAACCCGCTGCAGGAGGACCACGCCGCCGACGCCCAGTCGGACACGATGTTCCTCAACATCGGGCCACACCACCCGGCGACCCACGGTGTGCTCCACCTGAAGACGACGCTTGACGGCGAGACGGTCGCCGACGTGGAAAGCGACATCGGCTACCTCCACCGCTGTGAGGAGCAGATCTGTCAGAACGGCACCTACCGCCACCAGATTATGCCGTACCCCGACCGCTGGGACTACATCTCGGCGGGCATCCTCAACGAGTGGGCCTACGCGCGTGCGGCCGAGGACATGGCCGACATCGACGTGCCGGAGTACGCACAGGTCATCCGGACGATGTCCGCGGAGATGTGTCGCATCGCGAGCCACATGCTCGCGGTCGCCACCTTCGCGCTCGACATCTACGGTGACTTCACGGCCATCTTCATGTACGCGATGCGTGACCGCGAGGTCATGCAGAACCTGCTCGAAGACCTCACCGGCCAGCGGCTGATGTTCAACTACCTCCGTCTGGGCGGCGTCGCGTGGGACCTACCGGAGCCGCGCGAGGAGTTCTTCGAGCAGACGCGTGACTTCCTCGACGAGCTGCCGGGGAAGCTGGAGGAGTTCCACGACATGATCACCTCCAACGAGATCTTCCAGCTCCGGTGTGTCAACACCGGCGTGCTCGACCCCGAGACGGCAAAGAGCTACGGCGCGACCGGTCCGGTCGCCCGCGGCTCCGGCGTCGACTACGACATCCGCCGCGACGACCCGTACGGCTACTACGACGAACTCGACTGGGACGTCGTCACGGAGGACGGCTGTGACAACTACTCGCGCGTGCTCGTCCGCATGCGCGAGGTCGAGGAGTCGGCCAAAATCATCGAGCAGTGTGTCGACCTCCTCGAGGAGTGGCCGGAAGACGAGCGGAACATCCAGTCGAACGTGCCCCGCACCCTGAAGCCGGACGCGGACACCGAAATCTACCGCTCGGTTGAGGGTGCGAAGGGCGAACTCGGCATCTACATGCGCGCCGACGGGACGGACAAGCCGGCGCGGTTCAAGATCCGCTCGCCCTGCTTCTCGAATCTCCAGACGCTGCCGGAGATGTCCCAGGGTGAGTACATTCCCGACCTGATTGCATCGCTGGGTAGTCTCGACATCGTGCTCGGAGAGGTCGACCGATGACGTTCACGGAGACAATCAGCAGTCTGCTCCCGATTTCGGGCCCGATCGCCGACTTCATCGGCGGCGCAGTCGCGTCGCTGCTCATCATTTCATTCCTCATGTCGCTCGTCGCCGTCTCGGGCATCTGGGGGAAACGAAAGATCACGGCCGCGTTCACCGACCGCATCGCGGTGAACCGACACGGGCCGTTCGGGCTGCTTATCATCGTGGCCGACGCCGTCCGACTGCTCTCGAAGGAGCTCATCGTTCCGGACGGCGTCGACCGCCCGGCGTGGGACCTCGGCCCTATCGTGATGGCCTCGTCTGCGCTGCTCGGGTTCGCCGTCATCCCGATGGGTGACCTGTTCGGGCTGAATCTCCAGATTGCCGACCCGCAGGCCGGACTCGCGTACGTGTTCGCGACGGCCTCCATCGCGTCGGTCGGACTCGTGATGGCCGGCTACTCGTCGAACAACAAGTACTCGATGCTCGGTGGACTGCGTGCGGTCGCACAGAATCTCGCCTACGAGATTCCGCTGGTCGTGACCGGCGTCTCCGTCGTGCTGTTTGCCGGGTCGCTCCAGTTGAGCGAAATCGTCGCCGCACAGGGCGAGACGCTCGTCTCGCTGGGCGGCGTCGCGATTCCGTCGTGGTACGCCTTCGTGAACCCGTTCGCGTTCATCCTGTTCATGGTCGCGAACCTCGCGGAGGTCGGTCGGAATCCGTTCGACGTGCCCGAGGCACCGACGGAGATTGTCGCCGGATGGCAGACGGAGTACTCGTCGGTGTACTTCGTGTTGTGTTACCTCTCGGAGTTCATCCACATCTTCCTCGGCGGCGCCATCATCGCGACCATCTTCCTCGGCGGCCCCGCGGGACCGTTCCTGCCGGGCTTCGTCTGGATGGTGATCAAGATTCTGGGCGTCTACCTGTTCACCCAGTGGTGCCGGTCGGCGATTCCCCGCGTTCGAATCGACCAGCTCATCGAAATCGGCTGGAAGGGACTACTGGAGCTATCGTTCGCCAACCTCGTGCTCACGGCCGTAATCGTGGGGCTGCTCTAACACCATGATCGGACTACTCAAATCGATGGGAACGACGATGAAACACGCCCTCGGCGGCGAGACGTTCACCGTCGAGTACCCCGAAGAGACGCCGGAAGTGTCACCGCGGTTCCGCGGTGTCCACAAGTTCTCACAGGAGCGGTGCATCTGGTGTCGCCAGTGTGAGAACGTCTGTCCGAACGACACGATTCAGATTGTCACGGACGACCAACGCAACGGCGAACAGTACAACCTCCACATCGGACAGTGCATTTACTGTCGGCTGTGCGAGGAGGTCTGTCCCGTCGACGCGATTCTGCTCACGCAGAACTTCGAGTTCACCGGCGACACGAAAGACGACCTCGCGTACAACATGGAACAGCTGAAGAACGTGCCGTGGTACAAGGATATCGACCCGCTCGCGTCTCGCGAACCCGACCGCAGCGGTTGGGTCGGCGAAGGCGAAGGCGAAGTCGACTACCAGTAACGCCCCGGCGACTTCTTCTCGCGGTTTTGCCAGCCGAGAGCCGCGCGACTGCGCCCGCGCGCGTAGGCACACAAAGAAAGGTTCAAACCCAAAGCGATTGAGATTCACCTAATGGCTGTAACACTCGAACTAGTGGCGTTTCTGTTGTTCGCGCTGTTGACAGCAGCGAGCAGCCTCGGCGTCGTGCTGGTTCGTGATGTCTGGCACAGTGCGCTCCTGTTGGGGGTGGCACTCACGTCGGTCGCGATCCACTACGTGATGTTGCGCGCCGAGTTCCTCGCAACGATGCAGATACTCGTCTACATCGGCGGGGTTCTCGTCCTGATCGTGTTCGCCGTGATGCTCGTCCGCAGAACCGAAGACGGCACAATCGAGGTGACGACATGACGCGCCCGCGGCTCCACACGAGCTCGAAGCAGGCGGTCGGACTCGTCGCCTTCGTGCTGTTCGGCGTGCTCGCGGCAGTGTTTCTGACTGCTGACTTCGCCGACGCGGCGACCTTCGCCGGCAACGCCGACAGCGTCATCGAAGGGATCGGCTACGCGATGCTCAATCTCGAAGCCGGGCCGTTCGCGGAGGCCACGGACGGGTTCCTCATCACCTTCGAGCTGCTCGGCATGGCGCTCCTCGCTGCGCTCGTCGGGGCAGTGATGCTCGGTACCCGCGACGACGACGGAGGTGACAGCTGATGGCCGTTCCGGTCGAGTATTATCTCGTGTTCTCGACGCTCATCTTCTGTATCGGCCTGTTCGGCATCCTGACCCGACGGAACGCGCTGTTCTTCCTGATGTCCGTCGAGCTGATGTTGAACGCGGCGAACATCAACCTCGTCGCGTTCTCCTTCTATCACGGAAATCTCACCGGACAGGTGTTCAGTCTGTTCACGATGGCGCTGGCCGCGGCGGAGGTCGCCATCGGTATCGGCATCATCCTCGTCCTCTACCGCAACTTCGCGGACGTGGACGTGACCCGCGCGACAACTCTGAGGTGGTAACAGTATGGCAGAATCACTCGCATTCGAGTTTGCACCCGCTATCGCGGTGCTCCCGTTCGTATCGTTCCTCGTCGCACTGTTCGCCGGCAAGTACCTCCCGAAGAAGGGAGCGGTCGCCGGGATGGTCGCGACGGGTGGCTCGCTGCTGTTCTCGCTGTGGGCACTCTTCGCCGTCCACACGGGCGGGGCCTACCAGCACACGCTGTACACGTGGGTCGGCGGCGAGATGGTCGGGTTCGAGCTAACCTTCGGTATTCTGCTCGACCAGCTCTCGACGCTGATGTTGGTCATCGTCTCGACCATCGCCTTCCTCGTCCACATGTTCTCGCTCGGCTACATGAACGACGACGGCCAGACGGGACTCCCGCGGTACTACGCCGAACTCGGCTTGTTCACGGCGAGCATGCTCGGATTCGTCTTCGCGGACAATCTCCTGATGGCGTTCATGTTCTTCGAGCTGGTCGGGCTCTGCTCGTATCTCCTCATCGGCTTCTGGTTCCGCGAGGCCGGCCCGCCGTCGGCGGCGAAGAAGGCGTTCCTCGTCACCCGCTTCGGTGACTACTTCTTCCTCATCGGCGTCGTCGCCATCTTCGCGACGTTCGGCACGAGCATGTTCGGCGGTCCCGGCGTGGAAGACTCCTTCGCACACATCGCAGAGCAGGTGCTCAACGGCGAGGCGAGCGTCAACACGTTCGGCTTCGAGCCGCAGACCTGGTTCACGATTCTCGGCTTGCTCGTCCTCGGCGGCGTGATGGGGAAGTCGGCGCAGTTCCCCTTCCACACCTGGCTGCCGGACGCGATGGAAGGTCCGACGCCCGTCTCCGCGCTGATTCACGCCGCGACGATGGTCGCCGCGGGCGTGTACCTCGTCGCCCGGATGTACGGCTTCTACGCGCTGTCCCCGACTGCCCTCGCGATTATCGCGCTGGTCGGCGGCTTCACTGCGCTGTTCGCCGCGACGATGGGCGTCGTCAAGAAGGAAATCAAGCAGGTGCTCGCGTACTCGACCATCTCCCAGTACGGCTACATCATGCTCGCGCTGGGCGGCGGCGGCTACGTGGCCGGGGTCTTCCATCTCACCACCCACGCCTTCTTCAAGGCGCTCCTGTTCCTCGGTGCGGGGTCGGTCATCATCGCGATGCACCACAACGAGAACATGTGGGACATGGGTGGGCTGAAAGAGAAGATGCCCGTCACCTACTACGCGTTCCTCTCCGGGTCGCTCGCGCTCGCGGGCATCGTCCCGTTCTCCGGCTTCTGGTCGAAAGACGAAGTGCTGTACGAGACGCTGGTCCACGGGCTCGGCGGCTCGCCGATTCTGCTGGCCGCGTACGCGATGGGTATCATTGCGGTGTTCTTCACCGGCTTCTACACCTTCCGGATGGTGCTTCTCACCTTCCACGGTGAGCCGCGGTCCGAGACCGCAGAAGACCCCGAACCGGTCCGCTGGAACGTCAAGGTGCCACTCGGCATCCTCGGCGTGCTCGCGGCCGTCGTCGGCGTCATCAACCTCGTGCCGGTCCACGCCGTCGTGAGCGCGGTGCCGGAGATTCTCCACGACTGGCTCTACTACGGGCCGGAGGGGCTCAACGGCGAGCACTACCACGAGCTCATCACGAACGCAGAGTTCGCCGGCTACAGCGCTGGTGAGCTGTTCGGGCTCGGCGAGGTCGGAACGCTGTTCGCCTCCGCCGGCATCTCGCTGACCGTCGCACTCGCCGGCTCCGCGGTGGCGCTCGCGCTGTACCGCGGTCCCGACCCGGTCGAACACACGGACAAACTCGGCTCTCTCAAGACAGTGCTATTCAACAACTACTACCAAGACGAGTATCAGGTCTGGCTCGCGGAGGGGTTGACGGTGCGCGTCGCACGCGTCGCCGACCGGTTCGACCGGGGCGTCATCGACGGCGTCGTCAACTTCGTCTCCAATCTGAGCCTCTTCAGCGGTGACCGGCTCCGCCGGCTCCAGACGGGTATCGTAACGAACTACGCGGCGCTGTTGACGCTGGGGCTGACGCTGCTGCTTGTCGCCTTCGGCGTCATGCAGGGGTGGTTCGCATGATGATCGAACTGCTCATCGCGCTGTGTCTGCTCGGCGCGTTCGCGGTGTTCGTCCTCCCCGACGAGTACGCACCGAAGGCCGCCTTCGGCATCTCGCTGGTGCCGCTTGCCCTCTCGCTGTACATGTACCTCACGTTCGACGGGACGGGCAACGCCTTGCTGGGTGGGGACATCGCCTTCGAGAGCCAGTATCAGTGGCTCACCCTCGGGAGCTACGAGGTGTCGTGGTTCATGGGGCTCGACGGTATCTCGATGCCGCTGGTCGTGCTCGCCACGCTGCTCACGACGCTTGCGATTCTCGCGTCGTGGACGCCAATCAACATGCGCCAGAGTCAGTTTTACGGGCTCATGCTGTTCATGGAGGCGTCGCTCGTCGGCGTCTTCGGCGCGCTCGATTTCCTCATCTGGTTCGTCTTCTGGGAGGCCGTGCTCGTCCCGATGTACTTCCTCATCGGTATCTGGGGCGGTGCACGCCGGAAGTACGCCGCAATCAAGTTCTTCGTCTACACG